>JAJDTX010000099.1 GCA_022826925.1 Bryobacterales bacterium | reverse complement strand
GCGCAACTGAGCGATGTACCCGCGACAAGCCTCCTCGGTTGCGAATCGCTGCTCAAACTCGACCTGTGTCTTCGGGTAATCTCGCTTCATGACCTAACCACAACATATAGTGGTGTGTGGAGTCAAGTACCTAGCCCAGTTGCATTGATCTCAACTGGCGACCTGGCGACACTGACTGTTCGTCGTTGCTCAAGAACACGTCCCCGGTCAAATTGAATGCCTTTTTTGGGTTGCGACGCATCGTGTAGTGGATCGTGTTCGTACGGTTACACCCTGCCATCCGCACGAAGACGCCGTCCGCGACCTTCCCAACCACACGACGCTGCCATGCGTCCATCTTGTGAGGCAGCATTGCGAATTGCCCAAATAAGCAAGATCTTCGACGAGGTGTTGCAGGTGCGGCGACCGGATGTCTGCGCCGCGATTAGGAGCCACACGTCGATGCACTTGGCGTGACTCCTGGACGGGCGAGTAGGCCCGATTTCGTGGACTGTTGACTTCGGCGATACTGCGTCGTCAAAGACGTCGGAGCAACTGCCGTGGCGTCTGCGTAATCTTCGGCTGCCAGACAGCTCAAGTGCGGCATTCGCCCTAAGAGTCTCCATCATCCAAGGACTCTCGCTTCTCCCCTGTGTCGCGGTTCAGATACACCATGGACCATTCGTCGCCAACCGACTCGACCGATTCGGCCGCCGTCATCGCCGTCAACGGCTTGCCAGTCTTGTAGAGGTAGAACAACTGCACTTTGTCCTCAAACACCCTGAACTCATGACCTTCAACCTCAATGTCGTGGAGGACCCCATGACTGTCTCTCCGTGCAACGATGCTGCCCACGTCGTACACCTGGACCCAGCCATCACCGTCATCGAAGCCGCCGACTTCCGGCGTCGCCCCCTGTTCCGTGCCGAGGTGTCCGAGCCAAGTCTCCATGCCAGCCACGATTTCCGCCGAGACACGCTCCTCGTCTCGGGGCATCATGCGAACGGACTGTGCGAGTTGCGCGAGCAGGGCGCTCAGCTGCAGGTATACCCGCTCGGTCAATCGCAGGGTTCCATGCGTCGCATCGAATAGGACCAGCGCGTCCAATACCGGTTGGCGCTGCCCGTTTAGGATCATTGAGATATTGGTGGCGGTCACATCGACATCCTGGGGCGATATGCTGTACTCGCGCAGCACGAGGTCCCGAAGACTCTCCGCAACCCCCTGCTTTACACCCTTCCTCCGGAACCAGTCCTCATCGATCCTCATGACCACGCCCGTGGTCCTGAAGTCCCTCGTCTTCGGCGTCATCCCGGGTTTACTCTGCCGCAGATCGCGGTACAGCTTCCGCTCTCCGCCTTCCCGAAAGCCCTCTACACGCTCGTTGATCTGGAGCTGGCACTCGGCGAGAAATCCACGCTCGCCTTGGCGCAATCGGCCCTCTACGATGCCGTCCCGCTCGAGGCTGAAGTTCACGTATGTGCGGATCAGCGGCTGAGGAAGAATCGGCGACTTCGCCGGACTCACCCGAATTGTCCTGTCGAACGAGGTGGTTCTCCACTCGTGGACCCGCCATCCCTTCGCCATGTGCAGATAGGTCGCCCCCGGGAACGCTTCGCGTATCGCCTGCTGCACGGTCAATCGAGCCACGTCCGTGGACCCGACAGGGCCACTACGGCTATGGACCACCTTGAATGCGTCCTCGGGGACTTTTCGGAGGGGATAGTTGAAATGTGGCTGGTCGCCGCCGAGGCGGTTGATTTGGTCGAACTCTCGTGGTCGGGCAGCCGGTCCGCCGGGATACGCGAACTCGAACACTTCCGCGAAGCCTTCTGGCCACGCCACGAGTGGTGGCAACGGCTTCCGGCCGGAGACCCCCAACATTTCCAGCTCCTCCGCCAGACACCGGGCATGGGCGAACTGCACGAACCGGTTCCGCAGGTAAAGATACGAGGGCTCAACCGATTTGGCGTAGTACTCGGCCAACGTGCTCCCGAAGCGCCTGAACGCGTGCGGCTCTGCCACCACCGCAAAGCTCCCAGGACGGTGGCGCCCCACGCGGCCCAGCCTCTGCCGGAACGACTTCCGGGTTATCGGAACCCCGATGTTGAGTCCCACGGTGAAGTGGGGGATGTCGATACCGAGTTCCAGCGCGGACGTCGAAACGACCCCCCTCAAAATGCCGTCTCGCAGTGCACGCTCGATGTTCGACCTGTCCGCTGCCTCGTATCCGCTTCGGTAAGGCTTCACCACGCTGTCGTAGCCGGTCCGTACTGCCAATCGCTCCGCCCCTTGGCGCGAGTCAACGAACGTAATGAAACTGCCGTTCGTCGCTTGTTCGACTAGCGCCTTGTGGATCAGCTCCGCCATGTCGGCCTCTTGGCGGTCGGCAGCTGCAAGGTGTAGAACGGAGCGCTCATGCCGCGGGGCACCATCGTACCCTTCGCCGACCGTGTCGAACTGCAGACCGGTCAAGGCCTGCAGGTGCTGGTCCGGCGAGGAAATCGTGGCACTCGCCGCGATGACCTGTAGGTCGGTGCGTCGCCCCTTGCCCTGCGCCAGGAACCGAGCCACCCCCAGCCGGCGGAAAAGGTAGGCGAAATTGCTTCCAAACACTCCTTCAAGGACGTGCGCCTCGTCGATCACGACCAGCTTCGTGCGCGCGAGGAACGCCCGGTGCGCCGGGTTCGAGATCTCGTTCAGGAGCCATGAGTGACAGACATCTGGTGTCATCAGGGCCACACGTGCCTGTGCCAGAAGCTTCGCGCGACTGGAGCGGGGAAGAACGTCGCCGTCCACCTTTACGATGTCCTGTTTGCGGAACCCGGACAATCTCGCCGCCCGCTGCCAGGACATCAACTGGTCATTCGATAGCGCCTTGAGCGGATAGAAGACGATCACCGCCGCCTCCTCGTCTTCATCCAGCACCCGGAATGCGGCCGACTGGAAGACCAAAGACTTCCCGGACGCCGTTCCCGTCGCAATGACCAGATTGCGGCCTTCGGCGGCGATCGTCAGCGCCTTCGCCTGGTGCAACCACAACCGCCCTTCGAGCTTCGCGTCGTTCAATAGCCACCGGCCTGCCGATCCCCTGCTGTACGCATCCGGTATCGGTACCGATCGTTCCGCCTGAGCAGGCAATGCGAGCCTTTCGACGCAGGGGACGGTGTTGGTGTCTATGAGAAGCTCGAACTCCGTCAGCATGTCTTCCAAGACTCTCACAAATCCACCATATGGGTTGGCGTCCGTCGAACCAAGATGAGACTGTGGCGGCAGCAACCAGCCGTCCTAGCACTGGATCAGATCGACGCGTTGCGTATCCGGGAGGGTCTGCCGCCCACACGACCGGCAGCACAAGAAACTGGCGATAGTGAAGAGCGAAGGGGCGGCTGCGACCGAGCCTAGCGATGAGATGCTGCGCTCCCCTCGAACCCCTTGCCGACGACCACGCTGCCTCGGGATTTCATTCGGCTCGCGCCCAAGGGCGTGATCAACCCAACAAATGCTCGAGTTCTCATTGCGCCGAGTCGACCAGTGCGATCTGACTTGGGCTGTGACGGAGAGCCGTTGTCTGAACTACCCGCTGGCGCCGGAAATCAAGTGCTTGACGTCATGCTCGAACCTCATCGCGGCTAGCCGCTCAGCCCACCCGCGGCATTCAGTGGAAAGTCTCGGAATCTGATTCGTGCACCATCAAGGTAGGCGGCCGAATCGTCCACCAGTCGACGCACCCGCTCGGACAGGTCCTACCACGCGGACAAACCTGTAGATGGGGTCAGGGCCGAGCCGGGAATTATCAGACAGGAGGGCAATTGGTTGAGTCCACTCCGCGACGACGCAGCGACGAGCATCATTGTGGAGGTCTCAATCTTGCTGGATTTGTTCCCGGCCGGACGGTATTCCTCGCTTCTGCTGTCCCAGTTCACCGGATGGATGCTGGATGGGTACGCACGCCGTCCTAGGCAGCGGCTACATGACACGCCGAGGCCATGAACGAGAACTTGCCCAATTGCGTGGCAATCGACTCTTCGTGTTGGCTGATGTGGAAGTCCCGCTAAAGCCACTCGCCTCGGCTCAGCTGAACGGTGTGAACGAAGCGATTTGCAACGAAGAGTGTGGTTGGATGCGGGGCTCCGCCGAAAACACAGAACTCAAAGCACATCCGCCAGGGTACCGGCGCACGTGTTGAGCCGTTGCGAGGCAACACGCGCTCCCAAAGTAATTGTCGTCGGCCAGTCGCAAACACAGCACGACGAATTCGCGCCGCGGAGTTAGAGCCGTCCATATATCGCGTTGTCAAGAGACATGCCTATTAGGCCTTGAGTTCCTCGCTGTGATCAATGGAGCTTTGCAAGAGCCTCCGTCTACTGAGATTTTCGCGAACCAAAGTCTTGAATATTGGTCAAGGCACCCAATGCCTCCACCTAGAGTTCTAGCCTAAAGATGACCGACGTCTCTGCCATTCGAATTCGTCGAGACCGATACGGGAAAGATTGCTAGCAATTCGATGAACGAAGCGCTGTGCAAAACGAATTCTGAGGTCACAGATCCAAGTGAACTCATCATTCGATGTGCTTCTGAACTTTCGAACACCGTTCTCGCTTGAAGTTGAAACTGTCCCGGTGGACTGGTCGGGGGCAAACGACACGGTCTTGATCTCGGAGGCTTTGGGATTCAAACTGAGACAAATGTCCTTCCCTTTTGGATCTCTCACGACGACGTCGAAAGACTCTCGTTGTTCATCTTTAGACAGGGAAGCAAAGATAAACTGCGATGGCCCCGACAGCCTCAAGGCGTCACATGAGGGCTGGATGCATACCAAGTATTTCTCCTTTGACTGAACAATTGAACCCAAATCAAGCACTGCTCGGTAATTCGATCCTACTGTTTCGGGTTCGCGTGCCCGAGCACTTGTCCTTGCAAACTCATAGTGGGATGCCTTGCCTTGCTCTAGATTCTCGGCGAGAAGCAAGTACGAACGGTCACGAAGTTTACTCTTCTTTACTCGTAACTGCTCAGGCCTTTTTTGACTTCGATATGTGTTATCACCTGAGATCACGCGCAGCGATGCTTGCGCTGGTTGGGGCCGGGTAGGTTTCGAACGGTTGCTCGTGGCGCGATCCTAGCGCTGAGCGGGAACCGTCCTGACCGGCCAGCGGGGTCCTGCCGGGCCCGGCCCAGAGCGTGCTTGACAAACTGGTTGGGGCCGCCTATGCTGCTGGTTAAGGGAGCCTTCGGCAGCGCGCGCGGCGATGGGAGCTTGGTACGGATCGAAGGCGACCTCGGGTCTGTGCCAGCCGCTGATCGCGGCCATGCCGCCGCATGCCACCTATATCGAGACCCATCTCGGCGGCGGCGCGATCATGCAGCGCAAGCCGCCCGCGCTGCGCAACATCGGCATTGATCGCAACGCCCGCTCGATCCGCGCGTTCCGCTGCCCGTACGAGGTGGAACTGGTGCACGGCTGCTGCCACCGCTTCCTGGCCCAGTTCCCGTTTGCGGGCGACGAACTGGTCTATGCCGACCCGCCCTATCTGCTCGGCGCGCGCAAATCGCAGCGCCGCTACCGCTATGACTACACGCCGGCCGATCACGAGCAACTGCTGGCGTTGCTCAAGCGCCTGCCCTGTGCGGTGATGCTCTCCGGCTATCCCTCCGCACTGTACGAGCGGGCGCTGGAAGGCTGGCACAGCCTGTCGCTGCAGGTGATGAACCAGGCCGGGGTGGTGACCGAGAAGCTGTGGTGCAACTTCGCCCCGGGACGCGCGCACTGGCACACGTACGCGGGCCAGAACTTCACGCAGCGGCAGTGCATCAAGCGCAAGGCCGCCAACTGGGCCAAGCGCTACGCGGCCATGGAGCCGGGCGAGCGGCTGGCGGTGCTGGCCGCCCTGATGGCGGTCGAGGCCGAGTGATGCCGACGGTCCACGACAAGTCCCTGCGCGCCGAACTGCAGGCCTTCCAAGACAAGCTCGAGGCCCTCCGCAAGGCTGGCAAAGTG
>JAJDTX010000134.1 GCA_022826925.1 Bryobacterales bacterium | reverse complement strand
AAATGCGGCTATTCCGCCCAATGGCGTACGCAGCAGGGACTCGACGAAATCACCTAAGTGCCTGATCCATCGCGAGGTACATCAGCCCAAGGCTGGAATTTACGATGGCGTACAGCCATAAACTAGTTGGGGTAAGTTGGGGCTAGGTGGTGGTTAGCGACGATGTCAGCGCACAGCGACATATGAGCGACATGCTCGACAACTCCGGCTATGCTGTGCAGAGCACGCATGATCTCGCGGTGTCGAAGCTCTTCGAGAAAGTACTTCGCATCACCCCACGCACCAGTGTCCCGTTCATCATGAAGCTTGGCAAGCTCCTCATCGGTTGCATTCTTCAGATCCTTGTAGTTCATGGTTTTTCGCTCCGTGCTCTCGCGAGTCCGATCCGAGAGCTCCAATATCAATTGTAGACTGCTTCATTGGCTACTTCTTGAGGTACGCCCACTGCTTCCGCTTCTTGGGCGGAGTGTGAGCCAAGCCCCCCTGCCCGTTGCGCGCCGATCTCGCTGGCCGTCTCGAGGTACTACTTGAGGGTGTCTGCCAACTCGAACATTACCTCGAGACGGCGACACGTCCAGTGGTCGGGCTGTGAATTTAGTGTTTCGCATCAGCAACCGGCCTGCACCAAGACCTACCTTGCGCTGGTCTCGTCTTTGCTGGAGTGGTCCTATGCTCGCCTTCTCCATTCGAGATCGGCCTCGATGCGACGTCGGTACTCCGTGTCGATTTGTGCTGGAGCATTCCGGACGTATTCTTCAGCAGCGTCGCGTCCCGGCCCATGGAGCCCTGACAAGTACTTGACGACTTGGAAACTGGAAGGGTAGCCGTGCCCCACTCCAGGGAACTTTGGAGGCAACGCCGTCCAGATCACGTCGGTGATGCCCTTGCAGCCAGCCCATGTGTCGAGACTGCTGATGCAGGTCGGATTCGGATCAGATCCGGGCCAATGACCCGTGTCCTTGTCAACGTTGCGGGCGGAGATCCCTTCGCGTTTCGCGAGGCGCTTCCTCGCATTCCACACATCATGGACAGTCATTAGCGCCCACAGACTGCGAACGGGTTCGGCACTCTCATGGAGCACGAGAGTTATCCGCCCGTTGCTCGACAACCGAGCGAATTCGACCCTGACAAGTGGACCGTCCTCGTGCCAGCAGCGGCGGATTGGCAGTTCACGGGGATCCCAAATCAATGACCCCCAACCGAGACATGCGATCAAATTCCAATCTTGCCACACCTAGCGCCCGCAAAGTGTCCCCAGTCCATCCCAGAACGGTTCGGGTCGAATCGGCTTCTAGAACGGACTGTTCGTGCGGATGGGCGCAATGATGCAGGCGAGGCGAAGCATGTCAAGGGATGGTCTCGATATGACCAGCATGTCCCAACTCTTTCTGGTCTGCGTGGACGCGTCCGGGCCGTCCAATCGGATAATTGCGGCTCTTCAATCTCCAGTAATCAGCGCGACGATTTCAGCGGGATCTTTGGACCCGGATCCTTCCTTGCTCTGTGGCACGCGGACAAAGCGACGCGGACTACGGGCTCATAGCCGGAATCCCATCACGCTAGGGCGAACGGATAGTCGGCCCCGTCCGGGACGGACAGGCGGTCTTGCCCAAACAGAAGCCAGGTGCCTTGCTGGAGCGGGTGACAACCGTGTCGGACGCGGGGTCACACTTGCGGGCATCGGAGGCAAGAGAGCCGAGCGCGTCAACCAGATTGAGGCCTGAGCCGACAATCTTTTTCTCTTGAATCATGGGCGGGCGCTGGCGACCCGTTTGTGAGGCCATTTGTCGATGAGCTATTGTTACCGTCACTCCCAGGCCGTCTGCGCGAGCTGCAACTTGTACGAACGCTTGCGGTTGTACTGTGGGGTCATTAGGTTTCATTCCGGAATTGTCAAGTTGTCTTCGCCGAAGCGGTCATCATTCGAGAATCGGTGCCTAGATCTTCGCCCTGCAAGCGCCCGTCGCGGTCTTCCAAGTGGTGAGGGCTCGCTGCCAAAGGAGTCGATGATCGATCGCCTTGAGACGATGGCGTGCGAGCCTAAATGCGTTGTGGGTGGCCGCATGGACTGTGAGAATACGCCGCACCTGCGCTACTGACTTGAAACGATACATTCGGTGTTCGCGTGACCTGGTGTGCTGGTGGGACACCTCAGCCCTGTCTTTCTTGTACTGCCCGGTTCGATGAATAGCCGACAGGCCGAGTTCCCGGCCCGCCGCACATAGCCTTGCCGCTTGTCAGTAACCAGCTGACATGGCACCCCCTTTCACCCCCAAGAGCTTGCGGAAGAAGCGCTCGGCGGCTCTCCCGTCTTTGCGGCGCGTGACCAAAATGTCCAGAGCCAGACAGCGTGAGTGATGATCTCGGGTGGGATGCGGTGACCTCGATACGAGGATTCCGCTGATCCGGCTGCCCCCACCAATGCCAACTTGACAGTACCCTCTAGGGAAATCTTGGCCGCTCGCAGTGCAGTTCAGCTGGACCGTATCGCTGGGCTGAGAGTGGCCAATGAGTTGCGCACTCAGTCGAGGGCAGACTCCTACTCCCTTGCTCGGTTCGATCCGTGGCTCAGTTCTCAACCACGGCTCGCTAAAGTTGATAGATTGAAGCCGGTCGCCTTTCCGCGCCGCTCAACGACCCCATCTCTGCCCTAGGAGCGAACTCCATGACTAGAAACTCTGTTTGCCTGTCTCTTTGCGCCTGTCTTTGGGCGTTCCTGCTGGCGGCCGTATGCACGGCCCAGACGCCCATCATCCAGCCCGGCGCCCCGGGCGAGCCGGCACAGGAACTAAGCGCCGACCAGGCGATCGAGATTGCCGAATCGCGCTACTCGCCGGACGACGTTCGCTTTGTGCATGACATGATCCCGCACCATCACCAGGCCCTTGAGATGGCGGCGCTCGTGGCCGACCGCACGAACCACAAGGAGGTGATCGACGTCGCCGGCCGGATCAACGCCTCGCAGGGAGACGAGATTGAGTTCATGCAGGAGTGGCTGAGAGAGCGCGGTCAGCACGTGCCGGATCCGACTGCACACGATGCAATGCACACGAGCCACAAGATGGCTGGCATGGCTACGCCGGAGCAGATGGCCGAGCTCGCCGCGTCCGATGGCACTGCGTTCGACCGGCTGTTCTTGGAGCTAATGATCCCTCATCACGAGGGCGCGGTAGACATGGTCAAGGAGCTCCTCGACCAGCCGGGGTCGGCCTACGATCCGGTGCTGTTCGAGTTCACCTCCGAAGTCACCAACGGTCAGACCGCGGAGATCGAGCGCATGAACGTGCTGCTCGTCAAGCTGTCTGCAGACCCGCGTTCCGCGTTGTCTGCCGGGTTCCGGGATGCCGGCGAGGCGCGACTAAACCTGGAACTCGTCGCCTCGCTGCCGAAGCCGGACGGCTTCTTCGATCCGAACAACCCGGCGAATCTGCCGCTGAAGCGCCTAGAGGCCCTCGCCGCCGAAGCGGAGGCGGGCGAGTCGTCCGCCGAGAAGCCCGAAGCCAAGGAAGTCGAACACAAGCCCGAAGCCAAGGAAGTCGCAGACAAGGACGAGGATAAGGAAGACGAGAAAGACAAGAAGGGGAAAGGCAACCGACGGTCGCCGCTCCTGAGCTTCTCCAATACCGACATGGCTTTCGCCGACGATGTGATGGTGGTCGGCAACTACCATGGCTTCAACATCTACCGGCTATTGGATGCCGGACGGCCGGAGCTGCTCAGCTCGGTGGTCTGCCCGGGAGGACAGGGCGACGTCTCGATCGTCGGCGACCTGTTGATCATATCGGTCGAGCAGACGCGCGGGCGGCTCGACTGCGGGCTCCAAGGCGTGAGCGAGGACGCCAGCCCCGAGCGCTTTCGCGGTCTCCGGATCCTCGACATCAGCGACCTGACGCGCCCGGTCCAAGTGGGCGCGGTCCAGACCTGCCGCGGCTCGCACACCCACTCGGTAGTCTCCGGAACCGCGGACAGCGGCACGATAGTCGTATACAACTCCGGGACCTCCTCAGTACGCGAGGAGGAGGAGTTGGAAGGCTGCTATGACGAGTCTCCCGGCGACGACCGCACCGCGCTGTTCCGCATCGATGTCATCGAAATCCCGGTTGACCGCCCGTCCGAGGCGCGCATCGTCGACTCGCCTGCGGTCTTCGCCGATCCCGAGACCGGCATCCTAGCCGGGCTGTGGAGAGGCGGCGACCACGGGGACGACACCCAGGAGAGCAGGCGGACCGACCAGTGCCACGACATCACCGTCTTCCCCGAGCGCCATCTCGCCGCGGGTGCCTGCTCGGGAAACGGCATACTCTTCGACATCTCTGAACCGCTCAAGCCGCAGCGGCTCGCCGCGGTCGTCGACGCGGGCTTCGCCTATTGGCACTCGGCGACCTTCAACAACGACGGCACCAAGGTCATCTTCACCGACGAATGGGGCGGCGGCATGCGGCCGCGTTGCCGCGCCTACGACCCGCTCGACTGGGGCGCCGATGCGATCTACGACATTGTCGACGGCAACCTCGAGTTCCGCGGCTACTACAAGTTGCCTGCGCCGCAGTTGGAGCAGGAGAACTGCGTCGCGCACAACGGCTCCATCGTCCCGGTACCGGGTCGCGACATCTTCGTCCAAGCCTGGTACCAAGGTGGCCTGTCGGTGATCGATTTCACCGATTCCGCCCACCCGGTCGAGATCGCCTACTTTGACCGCGGCCCCATCGACGCCGAGGAACTGGTCATGGGCGGATACTGGTCAACCTACTGGTATCACGGTCACATCTACGGTACCGAGATCGCGCGCGGGCTCGACGTCTTTGCGCTGACCCCCAGTCAGTTCCTGAGCGAGAGCGAGATCGCAGCAGCGGCACTGGCCGACGGGGGCGGCGTCTTCAACCCGCAGCAACAGTTCCCTGTTCAGTGGCCCGCGGAGCCGGTCGTAGCGCGGGCCTACCTAGATCAGCTTGAGCGTGGCGGGGATCTGTCGGCGTCTCTCGGGGCCCAGTTGACGGCGGTGCTCGATCGCTCGGAGGCACAGCTTCAGGACGGTGGGAGCGACGAAGACCTCGCTGCTGGGCTGGAAACGCTGGCAGCGACCCTCAACGACAACCGAGGCGACGACCTTGCGGTGAGCCGGGAGGCTCTGCTGAGTCAGACGCTACGGGGGATCGCCGCCAGACTGCGCTGACCTCCTCTAGGCGTCGGTGCCAAGGCTAGGGAAGCCAGCCCTGTGAAGGAGCGGCTGATAGAGCGAAGCACAGTGGCTAAAGCCAAGTCTAGGGGTTGCGAGAATGTCGAACGGATAGCTCCGGAGGACTCTGCGGAGTTGTACAGATGACCGATTCAACAGCCATCGGAGGTTCCCGGCTACTGCAGGCAGTGGAAGTAATCGCAATTTCACCCGAAGACGCCATGAAGATTGCTGACCAATATGTTGGCTAGGGGCGATAGAAGTTCCCAATGACTCACTACAGGAGTTCTTAGCGGACCACACTGCGAACAACGCAGTCCGCTTACACTGACGGGTTCGAAGGCTGTAGGGGCAGGCATGGTTATCATCGGTTACAGTACGCGCTGAAGGCGCTCATAGTCTGACCGACTGAGGCCCCTACGGGATTGTCTGGCTAGCTTGTGCGAAGGAGAAGCGAGGTGTGGCCCTATGGATGTGATGGAGTTAGTCGTAGGTGCTCTGGGCGGCGGTGGATTGGTCACTATGATCAGTCAGTGGCTGGGTCGCCGAGCGCGGAGGCGCCGTGAGGAAGCGAGAGCACTCCGCGAGGCGAGGACCCCGCTCTACCGGGAACTCCTCCGGCCTTGGGCAACCACTTTGGCGGCGGCCCGTGCGGGCCAAGATCCAGTGCAAGCGCTAGCTGGCTCTGCCGATTCAGCCGAGTACAATCTTGCGCTGTACGAGTTCGCGATCACGGCTTCTGATGATCTCATCCGTTCTTTCAGCAAACTGATGTTTGCGGCATCGATGTGCGAGGCTCTCCCCGAAGCGGAGAGGAGCAAGATCGAGGAGCCCCGGAAGCTGATGGCCGACTTCGTCTTCCAACTTCGGAGAGATCTCGGGCCTCGGAAGACGAGCCTCGAACGGGATGATGTGATCCGAGTCCTCTTTCCTCACTCAGGAAACGCCGATATCTCCGAGATCTTGCGCGAAACGCCAGCGGAGTAACCCCAGCGGACGCTAGTTGTCTTTCAACGAATTACAGTAAGGATGTGTTATCTGTGCATTATTGATATCACCTCGTCCACCACTCTTCTTTGGTTGAACATGATCAAAAGACACTGACTTCTCTGTCAAGATTAAACCATTACAGATTGGACATTTCGGTGCAGTCTCTACGGACTTTCTCAAGAACACAGCAGATTTCGTCGTTGAAGAGAAGTTTGTCCCCACTTCCTTGATTTCTGACGCCACAACCTTTCCCTCTAAGTCTAATGCTCTTAGTATGCCATCCGCTGTGATTCCATCGTTGAAGAGGTTTCCTCTAGCGGTGTCTTCGATGAGTTTAGCCCATTTTTCAACCCTATTCTGACTCCTTATTGCAATATTTGCTTGACCTATCAGCGCCTTGTTTTCAAGAAACAATTTCTCAAGTGTGGATCTATTCTTGGTAAATTTCTTGAAGAATCCATCATCGTTATTGCGAACTGCCTTTGCTATAACCTTAACCATTGCAACAAACAGTGTATCCCAGTGCCGTCCGGTTGAGCTATAGAAATACACCGCAGGATGGAGGCCTAGGCTTGAGATCTCATTTCCCGTGATTCTTGACATCACACGATCTACTTTACGGAGCGCTTGAATCGTCTTTTCTCCGGTATCATCGTCAATGTACAAATCGCTATTATCCGTAATCTTATTGGACCCTTCTACTACATATCCAAAAATATCCATAAGGATGTCATAGGCTGCGATTGGTGACGCTCTGCCCCCGTGAGGGAGGTTTAAGGTCCGTACAGGAAACTCGATTTCGGGGGAAAACATGATTTCATGGAGATGTCTCGCTAAGTTTTCGATCGTCCCCTGCTTATCCGCGTCAAATTGCGACCAGTACTTGTGGCCGGAGCCCGCTCGTACAATGGATCGTGCACCAATTGCAATGGGGCGCCGTCGATTAATGAGCAAGCGTTCTTCGACTTTGTCCAGCGGTGTCCCCTGTTTGTTGATCTTGAAGAACGAGGACTCTGCCTTCTCGGCATCGCCCTCTACCCATTGCAAGGACAATGTTCGAGTTGTCGCGTTGCTGGCGCGTCTAGATAAGACCAAGTCCGACTCGACGCTAGTGATGTCCAGCATCGCATTCTTCATGCGCGTGAAACTACCGATTTCTTTACTAATTCTCTTGCGCAGGTAGTCTGCTGTAGTTTTTTGTTCTTTCTGAATCTGTCCACCATAGAAGCTAGTAGATAACGGTCCATCCCCATAGTCATCTCGGATCCAGGCGATCAAGACGCTCAGTCTATGTGCGCCGTCTATAACGAATATTTTTCCCGGTGATTTCCAAAGAATAACCGAGGGTATTAGCTCATTATCCAAGAAACTACTTAAGAAGATCACAACTTGTTCGGGTGTCCATTGATTGGTTTCTCTTTGAAAATCCGGCTTTCGAAGGCTTGGAATAAGAAATGATCCTTGGTCCAATTGGCTCAACCCCATTGACTGAATCTTTTCCGATTGTGCCGCGTTATCGTCGGATTCGCAGAAATCGGCACGCGGAATCATTGCATCTAGATTTACTGTTCTAGCCATTCTCGCTTCATCGTTTCTAGTAGGCGGAGCTTGGCGCCGCAGCTACGGACTGCACTCAATTGTAGCGTGTGCCAGCCTGTTCTTGAGGCCGTTCGCCCTGCGAGGTGGGGTGAACGAAGGCTTGTGGAAACAACGGTGTGGCTCGGCAGGGCCTCCGTGCGGGGCGAGGCGGTGCAGGAGCTAGACTCGGTTGATGAACCAACTGACTGTCAGTCTTAGCCAAGTTGGCCCACACGGAGTGATTGGACACCCGCCTTTCTCGACGAGTGTCCTTAGTACGCGATTCTGTAAATTTCCAGACGAGCTAACGGTTGACTTTTTGCATCTAACGAGGTAAATTGTCAATGTAGATTTTCTTGATCGACGTGCCGGCAATGTCAACACGACCTGCTATCGGCGACCGCCTGCGACAAGCTCGTGTCGCCGCAGGCATGTCTCAAACTGAGGTCGTGGACTCTTTGGCAGAGCATGGAGTCTCGCTCACGAAGGCAGGACTGTCCAAGTATGAGCGCGGAGGCAGCGTTCCCAAGCCTAGGACTCTACGAACTCTTGCACAGGTGCTTGGTGTCGACACTGCATTCTTCCTCGAGGAACGGGCGGTTTCCATAGAGTGGCTCGCGTTTCGCAAGGCTTCCCGGCTCGGCAAGAAACAGCAGGAGCGAATCAAGACCCTTGCTTTTGTGCAAGTGGCCGCATTGCATTCGCTACGGCGCGCGCTGGAACCGAACCGCCAACCTAGGCCTATGATCAGAACTGTTGTAACAGTTCCAGCTGACGCTGAGTCGGCGGCCGATCAACTCCGTGAGCGTTGGGGGCTCGGAGATCGTCCGATCGGAAGCGTGACCTCAGTGATCGAAGATGCCGGGGGGATCGTCGTTGAATCGGGCGACGAGGAAGACCTCTTCGACGGACTGTCGGGGTGGCTAGACGACAAGACGCCGGTCATCGTCGTAAGCTCGTCAGTTTCCGACGACCGGAAGCGGTTCAGCTTAGCCCATGAACTCGGCCACTTGGCCATGGACGTTGGCGAGATCGACTCCGCGACGGAAGAGAAGCTGGCGCATCGCTTTGCCGCGGCATTCTTAGTGACGTCCAGCACAGCTAGGCGGGAACTCGGCGAGCGCCGGCGCCGGCTGGATTTTCGGGAACTAGCAGTTCTTAAGCAGAAGCATGGCCTAAGCATGCAGGCATGGATATACCGGGCGGCGGACCTAGTGTAGTGTAACGTAATTAATAGAAATTATCGCGGCGATTGTGCTACACTCGTTGGCGGACGGACCACGCCCTATGCCGCGACCTGTCGGAGCCCTCGAAATCGGGCCTGCCGAACAGCAGGAACTCGAACGCAGGGTCCGTGCGGCCACGACCCCCAGGCGCGATGTGGAAAGGGCCCGCATCGTCCTGCTGCGCGCCCAAGGCGTGCGGCAGAAGGATATCGCCGCGCAGCTCGGTGTCAGCATTGGCTCGGTCAACCGCTGGTCGCAACGCTTTGACGTCGACGGCATCGCGGGCCTGCGGGACCGTCCGGGACGGGGACGCCGGCGATCGATTCCCTTGCAAACAGTGGAAAAAGTCGTCACCGAGGCGGGCCGCAAGCCGCCCGGGCGGCAGCGCTGGAGCACCCGCTCGCTGGCCGCGGCCACGGGCGTGTCGCATTCCACCGTGCAGCGCATCTGGGCCGAGCACGACCTCAAGCCGCATCGCAGCAAGACGTTCAAGCTCTCCCGCGACAAGCACTTCGAGGCGAAATTCTGGGACGTGATCGGACTGTACCTAGACCCGCCCGAGAAGTCCGTGGTGCTGTGCTGCGACGAGAAGACGCAATGCCAGGCGCTGGAGCGCACCCAGCCGGCCCTGCCGCTGGGCGTGGGGCATGTGCGCACCAAGACCCATGACTACATCCGGCACGGCACGATCTGCCTGTTCGCGGCGATGAGCTACCTGGAAGGCAAGCTGATTTACCGCACCGAGCACAAGCACACCCACGTGGAATGGCTGCGCTTCCTGAAGCAGCTGCAGCGCGAGGTGCCGCGCGGTCTGCAGGTCCATGTGATCGCGGACAACTACGCCACGCACAAGCACGCCAAGGTCAAGGCTTGGCTCGACAAGCACAAGCGCTTCCACATGCACTTCACGCCGACCTCCAGTTCCTGGATGAACCTGGTGGAGCGCTTCTTCGCCGATCTGACCCAGGACTGCGTGCGAGACGGCAGTTTCGCCAGCGTGAAGGAGCTCAAGGACTCGATCGTGGCGTACTTGGAGGAGCGTAACCGGGCTCCGAAGCCATACCGCTGGAAGGCCAGCGGAGCGGAGATTCTCGCCAAGATCCAACGGGCGAGGCAAGCCTTGCAGCAGAGCGAGGGTTAATTGCCATCATTTGAGGTACGGGACACTAGGGATCATCGATCAATCCCACGCCCGCACCCTCTTCGCCGAAATGAGCGCACGCGGTTGGCGAAGACGGGAGCCGATAGCATTCAATGGTCATGAGCGCCTGATGCGCCTTCAGCAGTTGGCCGTTCGGGCTTTGGCAGAAGGAGTCATTAGCTCAGCTACTGCCGAAAGGCTCTTTCCAGGCGTTCAAGAAGAGTTCGGCGCCGCAAGCGTGACTTCCCAGAGCAGCATGCGAATCCGCCGGCTCATGGAACTCCCACGACTAGAACGCGAGCTGTTTCTTGAGCAGGCAGTCGCACTCGCGCAAGACGAGTACGTGGAAGGCGGCGCTCTTTCCGGCTTCGAGTCCCTAGCGGAGGAAGACCACCATGACATCTCGCTCGAGGAGCGCTAGCACTCCGTCTCGAGGCGAGATTTGGAATCTGCGCTTCGACCCCAGCGAGGGTGCTGAAATTACGAAGATCCGGCCCGCAGTTGTAATAAGCATTCCAGCAGTAGGTAGGCTTCCCTTGCGAATAGTCGCTCCCGTCACCGAGTGGAAGGATCACTATTCTCGACTCCCTTGGCTCGTCCGGATTGTAGCTATCAGGAGAAATGGACTGGCCAAGGATTCTGCTGCGGACGCGTTTCAAGTGAAGTCGGTATAACTCACCAGATTCGTATCCCAAATTGGCTCTATCGCCGCTGACGATCTGCAAGAAATCAGCGCCGCCGTGGCACTCTGCGTCGGTGCGTAGGCAAGGAGTCCAACACATGCACAAGATTACCTTTTACAACCTCGGCAATGCTTAGCGGGCATGCTCAGAACTGCGTGGGGGGAGCTGGGTAACCGGCTTCCCTACCTCAAGGATCTTGGTTCCGACCTGCTTCCGCTGGCGTTGGACCGAAAACCCGGCTCGGCCCAAGGCCAGCTGGTTGCGTGTGCTGACTGGTTGGAGGTGATCAGAAGATGTACTTCAACGCGAGCTGGACGATTCTCGGGCTCCCTGCGCTCGTGATCCTGCCGAACCGCCTGTTCACCATGGTCCGCTGTGGGCTGCCCAGATTAACGTTGTTTAACATGTTGAAAAACTCAGCGCGAAACTGAAGCGTGTGTCCTTCTGAAAGAAGAATTTGTTTCTGCAGACTCACGTCCACTTTGAAATCCCCGGGGGCGTGAATGAGGTTCCGCGGGGTGGTGCCGAACGTACCGAGTGGATTCAGAGTGAAGGCATCGGTGTTGAAGTACTCTTGAATAACCTCGGCTCGAGGTCGATCAGATGGCAAGAAAGGACTCATACCGGCGATCAAATCCGGCCGATCGTCGTTGGTGCCTGCAAGTGATCGATCTCTCCCGGTTCGGATTCTGATCGGGTTCCCACTTTGCCAGGTCCAGATGCCGGCCAAGCTCCAGCCACCCGCCACGTGTCTCATCAACGCGTGTTGACCCGCGAGCCTCGGTAGGTCCCATATGAACGACTGTCGGAAGTTGTGTGGCACGTTGAAGGCGGACAATCCTCGGTTCGCGCTTCGGTCAAACGGATTGTGAGGCTGATTGAATTGAGGATCCCGGGAGTCCTGATCGATGGACTTGGAAAAGGTGTAGAACGTCAGGAACGACAGATTGTCCCGATATCGCTTCTCCAAGCTTATCTGCAACGAGTGGTACGTCGAGAAGTAGTCACTGCCAAGCTGGACCAGAGAGGCGAAATTGGGATACAGCGGGCGTCGTCTGTTCGTGTTTCCGAGGGTCGCTCCAGCCCCGAAGATGGCCGGGTTAAGCTGGTCGGTACTGACCAGTCGCGTGCCCTTAGAGCCCACGTAGGCCGTTCGAAACAGGAGATCTGCTACCAGCTGTCGCTCAATCGTAAGATTCCACTGCTGGACGTAGCCGGTCTTGAAGTCTGGACGAATCGTGAAATTGTTCCCGACGGATGCAAAGGTTACGTCGGATGGCGGAGTGTAGGGAGCAAAGGCCTCTGGGAAGGGATCTTGTACACCTTTGGACCCATACGGATCCATGAAATCCACATCCCGAAGTTCAAACGACGGAGAGAACGGCGCTGCTTCGACAAAGTTGTTGTACATGACGCCGGGAAGCCGCGAAAAGAAGACACCATAACCTCCCCGAACGCTAGTCCGATTCTTCCCGCCGACGTTCCAAGCAAATCCAAACCGTGGAGCTAAATTCATTAGATTGCTGTTCGTGCCAGCATCCGGGAAGTTGCGATCACCGGCAAAAACAAGGCCGGGCGGAGCATTCCCAAATCGCTCCGACTGAAGTCCCGGACGATAACCGGTGACCTGGCCGAGTTCGTCGGTGTAGGGCCACCAGGGGTCCCAACGCAGTCCGACGTTAAGGCTAAAGTCACGGGCGACATTGAACTTGTCCTGAATGTACAAGCTCATCTCGAAACCTCGCATGTCCTTGGCTTTGCCACCGCTCTGCCGGAACCGCGCCACTCTACCGGTAAGGAAATCTGCGAAACCATCGCCGGTTGCACGACCGCTGAAATCAATACTGGGGGCTTGGCGGAAACCCGTGTTCGACTCGAACTTGATCCGGGGAACAAACTCTGCCCCGAACTGTATCGAGTGCTTTCCCTTGATGTAGCTGACCGTGTTCGAGAATTCGTGATTCTGCCGGATCCAGTTGCTGCCTGGAGGTCCCGAGCCGCTGCCCCAACCGCCATATCCGGTGATCCTGAGCAAGAGTGCGCGGCGCTCAGGTGCAGTCGGCGCGACATTGACGCCAAAATCCGTAAGGTCGAATGGTGTCGTCCGAATGTTGAAGGAGTCGAGGAAGAGTGTTTTGGCAATAAATGTATTGACAAGGTTCGGGGACGCTGTCCAGGTCCATCGACCAGTGAAGCTCTTGGTCGTCTGCAGCTGAGCCATTCTCGAGTTGAGAAGGGTATTTGCCCCGTCCCAGCCATCTTCTGCGTGCCGGACATAGAAAAAGCTCCCCGAGATCATGTGGAGCCCGCGATTGTAGTCCAGCTTGCCCAGGTACTGGTTATTGCTACGGTCATCTGGACGAGCGAACAAAACTCGCCCATCCGGGGATTGAGGCGGCGGTAAGAATCCGAGGAGCTCCACACTGGCGGGCGTGAAGAGTTCCTCCGGTATCCGGTTGTTAGGGAACAATTCTCCGGTGAAAGGGTTTTTCAGTTTTTTCTTCAGTGCCGAAAAGTCTCCTTGGCGCTTCTCCAGCGAGGGCACGAAAGCCGTGTTTGACAAGGAGGTGTTCTTGATCCGGTATCCCTGGTAGCTGCCGAAGAAGAACAACTTGTTAGCGAGTACGGGGCCTCCGAGAGTGGCTCCAAACTGGTTGCGCTTCAGATTGTCGTGTGCTCGAGCGAAGAAGTTGCGTGCATTCATGCTTCCGTTGCGCAGGAACTCGAACGCCGCTCCGTGGAACTCGTTGGTTCCAGACTTGGTGACGACGTTGACGATGGCTCCAGCGGAGTTGCCGTATTCGGCGTTGTAGTTGCTTGTCTGAACACTGAACTCCTGGATGGCGTCCGGGTTGGGGAAGATCGCGTTGTTGCGCCAGATGACATCCGAGTGAGTGCCGCCATCGAGCTTGTAGCCCACCTCGCTCCCTCGCGCTCCATTCGCCGAGATCGCCAGCGCCTCTTCGGTATTGGCGTAGCCCGCTCTGCTGGTCCTCGTCCCGTAGACAATGCCAGGAACAAGGTAAACCATCGAGGCAACATTGCGGCCATTGAGTGGAAGGTCTTCCACTGCCCGCGTATTGACGATCTGGCTCAGAGTGCCAGATTCCGTTGCTGTCATGGGGGCTTCGGAGGTCACGGTGACCACCTCAACGATCTCGCCAACCGAAAGCTCCACGTTGAGGCTGTGTGTGGTATCGACGTTTAGAGTGATACCCGTCTGTTGATAGGTTGCAAAGCCGGGCGCGCTGGCCTCTAAACTGTAACTCCCGATGGGCAGGAGGGTAAGGAGGAACCTCCCGTTTGCGCCGGTCGTAGAGGTCCTTTTGAACTGCGTGCCGCGATTCGTGACGGTTACCGAGGCAGCTGGCACGACGGCACCGGAGCTGTCAATAACTGTGCCGGCCAGTGATGCAGTTGGAGCCACCTGGGCCCAAGCGGATCCGCTGCTGAGTATCACCACAGCCAGGAATCCGAGTGGCCAGCGACAATGACCGGCAACACGCCGGCCAAAGTAGTTGTCGCTGGCCAATCCGAGCGCCAGACGGGCTCTTAGTGTTCCCGATGTTCTGTTCATGACGTGACTCCTTCGTCGTGTTCCCTGCGATCGAACAACCTGGGCGATCTTAACGGAACCTTAATCTTGTTCAGAGGATCATACTCTCTTGATTCGGTCAAGCAGTTTCTCGACTTTATTTCGGGTGTACGACTTTATTTCGGGTGTACGACTCTATTTCGGGTGTTCGACATAGTCCGGATTCTCATGGTCCAAACCGTCACTGAGTCGGGTTGGCAACTCCAGTCTACGGACGATGCTGGCTTACAGAATCCTTCCTGCCCAAACTGCTCGACCCAGGATCGCTGCGTCGGTGGGCCAAGCAACATCCGGATATGTCGGATTGTTGCTCCCGAGGTCCAGTTCCGCCCAGATCGTCGCAGTCGCCTGATGAGCAGCCGGTCTCCGGAACGCACGGCACAGATACAGCGCCCGCCCGCCTCTCGCCACTATCGGACCGGTCCTATTTTGCGATCCCTCTCCGCTACTACTTCCAGCGGGAGCGCGGCAACGCCTCGCACGCCTCGACAAGCAGTCTTGGGGCGTGTTCGCTCGGGCTGGCCCTTGACCTAGTAGTCCCACACATCTCGGTTACGAGGCTGAACGCGACATCGGCTCGCGGGACCATATTGGGACCATATTTTGCGTTTCAGGTGCTCTCGAATGGTCCCGACCGCTCTCGACTGCTCTCGAACGGAACGCGTGGAACATTCGCCATCACGCACGTAAGTGATTGAAAATAAAGCTAATTGACGCCTAGTCAACGAGTTGCAGGTTGGAGGCGCGGGTGGGAATCGAACCCACGAATAAAGGTTTTGCAGACCCTTTCGTGAATCGATCCATCTTATTGAATTCAAAGGATTTATGTGTGAGTAGACACAGGCTTGGGACCACATTGGGACCAAGCCTCGCGCGGAGTCTTCCACCGCAGGCAGCCCGACAGTGCTTCGTTGTTCGTGCTTAGTCAGCAGATCCTTTCCATATCGCAGATCAACCCGCCGAGCCGCACTCAGCGCAGCGCGAGCTTCACGTCCTGTTCTAGGATTTCCTTCGGACTAGGCGGAGAATAGGTGCTCCTGCTCGCATTTCGCAACCTTGAGTCACCCGACTCTTTCAACCAATCGTCAGGCTTCGATCCAGTATTCTCAACGCAAGCTCAACTGTCCACGGAAACGGGATCACTCTAGCTTCCTGTAGTCGAAATGCAGCGGGGGGCCCCACGTCGGGTATCAGCACCCGCATGCAGGACCGCGACGGCGTGCGGGAGTCGACGCGTCCGCCGAACACTAGCTGCACGAACTCCGGCCTCCCGAGGTCGAGGTGCTTGCGGGTCACCTCCTCGAAGAAGTGGCGCCCCTGCAGCGGGCAGTCGAAGACCTGCGTGAGCCACATCTCCACAGGGCTGGTATAGCTGCGGATGCCGTGGTCGAGCGCCTCGAACTCGATACCGTGCCACCGTAGCCGGCGCTTGGCAAACTCGTGGCCGTTGAGGCACAGTCACGCGGTGAATGGGAATCATGAGCAGAACTTGAGGAAGCAGGGCCCGAAGTCCTCGTCCACGAAGTAGCAGTAGTAATCGTTCACCATCGCGGTCGAGAAATACAGCGTGGCACTGCGGAAGCCCCTTGCCGGGCCGGTCTCGGCGCGGGTGCGCGGCACGCGGGGCTTCTCCTAGCTCTTGCCGATGCACAGCAGGTCCTCGCCGCCGTGCCAGTGGCGCAGCTAGTCCTAGTTGCAGTCGCCTTTGCGCTCGCCCTTGGGGAGGGTGCTAGGTCGAAGCCGTCGTCTGCGGCGAGGCGCTCAACGGCGGTCACGAAGGCGTGTGTCATTGGGGCCATCAACACGGAAAAGGCTACCTGTTCGCGGCGATATCTGCGGACGAAGGAGGCGATGCCGCCAGAGATCTGTAGCTGAGGATAGTAGGCTGTGAGGTTGAGGTCGAGTGCATCGACCTTGAGTGCGGCATGGTAGGCGATGGCGGCGGCGTGGCGTGCTACCGTCATGGCACGGGCTACAGGTAATGAGTTCCCAAAAAACCGTAATGATACGTGCTCCGTTGCCTGAGCGACAATTGGGCGGTCATGGCTGCCGAGCGGTACCCTTGACGGTGCCACGAACATCCCCGTCGCGCTCGTCGGTCCACGGTGCAGCCTCGCTTGCGATAGGCCACCGGGTTCGCGGAAATCGCGTTCTGATCGTGCCTTCGCGTTGGTATCGCCGGGATACTCCAGAGCACCAGCGCCCGCGAGCGTTCCTGATTTCACTCCTCGCGCGTATCGAGCCTAGGCATGAGTTCAACAACCCCGAATTGAACCCACGGTTCCCGGGATACACGACTGCCTTCAGTCCGGGGAGCGTGGTCCGCTGCGGTAACCATGAGCAGAAAATGCCGACGATCAATTTTGAGGACTTCGCCGGCCTTGTTTCGCAGAGAGCCTTTCAAGCTAGCTCCGCCTGAATCGATTTCATAATTGGACAGTCCATCACCAAAGTCGCCGACGTGCAATACAAGTGGGTACGGCGCTAAGTTCACTCCGCCTTCTCCTGCGGCAAGCGGACCGGTGAATCGAAGAATCCCTGCCTGGAGCGTGTTGTACAGATGGAGAGACTCCAGCGTACTTGACGACACCTGCCCAAACGAGAATCGTCTCTCCTCGACTGCCGTACCGTCGGCGCGGGAAGCCTTGGACGACAATCGAAGCCCGTCAGGTTGAAGCTTCGCACTCCACTGATGATTGTCCAATACGTCTGTTCTTGGCACCGAGACTCGCTCAACACCGCCGACTGACACTGGAATAGGCATGCCGTCTTGGTGATCGAGCGCTAGCCAAGTTGCAGGATTCGGCTGAATCTCGATTTGAACAACGAGATTGTCGTTAACGAACCAAGCGATCGCGAGAAACACTGCTGCTGTACCGCCAAGACGCAGGGACCCGGTTGCTATCGATGCGCCGGCGACTCCTCCAAGAAATCGATAGATTGCGGAGGCGATACCTAGTGCTACCAACACCGCAACCAGAATCGGCGGAAATTTCATGAATTGCGCTACAAGCCCACCCAGAATGCCCAAGGCGACGAGTGCAATTATGATCGGGTCTTCAGCTTTGAGCCTCACGACATCCCCTCGGTCAATCTACGTTTGATCGTCCGTCCCGACACTATTGCTGTGGACGGGGCTTACAGTAGTGATCCAGTTCAATGCTCACATCGTTTGACACTACGTCGAACACAATCCGCCCATTCTTGCGAATTATCCTGTGCTCCCGTTCAACTATAGCGAGTATTCGGCTCAGATGACAGAGGTGGCTAGCGCAGACGGCCACCGACCGCCACTCTTCACTCCGCCGTACGCCCGCCTAGGGTAGCTTCCAGCCTCTCGCGCCGCCTCGCCGCATCTTCAAGGGGATGGCAAAATCCTGCAACATTAGTGTATTTTGTTCATGTGGGGCCTAGGTGTGACCCTCTGAGCATCTCCGAGAGTGCCGATTTCACCTGAACAGTGCCGTATGGCCCGAGCGGGCTTGCAATGGAGTCAGGCCGAATTGTCCAGGCGGTCAGGAGTCGCGTCGGCAACTATCGCCGCGTTCGAGAAGGGCATCAGGTCGCCCTACCCCAGGACTGTTCGAGACCTGGAAACGGCCCTCAAGTCCGCCGGCGTTAGGTTCTTCAACGGCGGGGCGTGCGTGAACAAGGACCACCAGCAATGATCAGCAAGTTTGAATCGCCGAGCGCGCCGCCACTCGAACAGCCTACTTCCGTTCCTGTCGAGTGGTTGAGCTTGGACCACCACAACCCCCGATTGATGGGTGCGGGTGAAGGAACCACAGATGCAAAAATCATCGCGGAGCTCTATCGGTCGGAAGACCTTGGGGAACTCCTAGAGTCCATTGCGGGCAATGGATATCTGGACATCGAACCACTCATCGTCCTGCTCGACTCCGAACACCTGATCGTGCTTGAAGGCAACCGGCGACTGGCGGCTATCCGCCTGTTCCGCGATCCGAGCCTCGCGCCTCGCGTCTTTGAGGCGGGGCAGGTCAGAATCACGGTTCCGACTTTTCCGGAGAAGTTTCGAAAAACGCTCGATAGCGTATCCGTATATCGAGTAGCCAGCCGCGATGATGCGCGCCCGTTCATCGGCTTCAAGCACATCAACGGAGCTGCGAAGTGGGAATCCTACGCCAAGGGCAGATTTGCGGCTGATTGGTACCGCGATGGCGTAGGGTCGCTCGCGGACATAGCCAGCCGAATCGGCGACAAGCACGACACCGTGAAACGGATGGTCAACGCGATCTATGTCCTCGATCAGGCCAAGCACGCGGGCATCTTCAGCATTGAGGATCGAGCGAGCGAGCGGTTCAACTTTTCTCACCTGTACACGGCGTTGTCCCGCGCGCCGTACATGCAGTTCCTTGGCCTCAAGGCCGCTTGGTCGAGCTACGACCCGACCCCGAACCCCGTGCCCGCTAAGCATCTGGAACGGCTACATGAAGTCCTGAAGTGGCTCTACGGGTCGCGGGAAGATCGCGTGCCGGCGGTGGTTGAGTCTCAGAACCCGCATATCAAGCACTTGGGGGAGGTCCTGCTCAGCAACGAGGCATTGGTGGTCTTGAGGAGCACCGGCTCGCTCCTAGAAGCCCACTTGAGCACGCAGCCCGCAGGCCAGAAGTTCTCCGATGCTTTGTTGCGAGCGAGGCGAGAGGTCCGCGAAGCCGCCAATAGCCTTCGTGGATTCGACGGCCGGGACAGTGCGCTAGTGGACATCGCTGAAGACGTTTCCGAAACAGCCCAGATGATTCACGAGCGCATGAAAAAGAAGATGCGGGAAATTGATACGGGCGAAGAATGAGGCCCCCGGTCTACCTTCCATCAGACGAGTTCGCGGGCACCGCGCCGCCAAATCTTGATCTCGCAGCCGACTACTTGGAACTGAAGGCCGTTCTCTCCAGTGAAGGGCAGTCCTTCAGCGAGGACATCGTCGACACGCTGGAACTCGCCGCTGAATCTAGATTCGAGGACGTCAATGCCGAGATTGAGGCGCGGGAGGAAGTAGCGGCGGGAGCCGTGAACCGCATGGCGTCGCGGAGACTCGCTCTTGAGGGAGCGTATCCGTTTGAACTCGATGCGCGCGGAAGGGTGGTTTCCTTCACCGCCACAGAGCCCGACCTCGGGCAGGCCGCCTATCTGGTTTCGCTTCTGCTGTCCAACCTTCGCGCCGTGACACCGCTCCTCGAATCGTCCCATGCGCACCCTTCGGACGCCGAGGCCAGCCTCCTTAGGCAGTATTTTCAGTACTTCGCTACGGCTGCGATCGCTGCCGAGATTGGCGGACCGGCCTGGTCTTTCGGTTTCCCACGCCCTGACGGCTCCGGATTCGTTACAAAGCTCTCGGAGATCTGGGCCGTTCTGAGAGATGGGACGGTTTGTCCCGACCCGTCAGCACCAAGCTCTCCAAAGGATGACAAGGTCGATATCTTTGCCTGGCGCGACCCGAGAGACCGTCTCCCCGGCTTTCTCCTAGTAGCCGCTCAGGTGGCTACGGGTCGCAACTGGAAAGAGAAGCCGCTCAAGCAGCATGCAGCCCGCGTTTTCCCCGCTCGCTGGTTCAGCCGCCAGCCCGTCACCGAAATGGTCATCTATCACGTCATACCGTTCGCCCGCCCGGACGACTGCTTCCGCGATGATGTCTTGACGCTCGGCAACGTGCTGCACAGGCTTCGTGTCCCGCGGCGAGTTGCCGAGGCCGCGGGCCTAGCCCGCGGCGGTGTAGCTATCGAGGCGTTCGACCAATTGGGCGAGGCAACAGAGTGGATTCGATCGTTTATTGACAGGGCTAGGGCGGCATGAGACATCGATTTCATTCGATCTGCCCATATTTCGCAATGTTCCCCGAGACCTTTGTCGAAAAGCACCTCGCGGTGTCAAAGTTCGACGGAGTAGTCTTTGATCCCTATTGCGGCCGGGGGACGACAATATTTGAGAGCCTAATCCGCGAACGGGAATCGGCGGGCTGTGACGTGCATGCAGTCGCCTATTGCGTAGCCGCGGCCAAGAGCGATCCCCCCGCCCACTCCGATGTCCTTGAGAGGCTATCGAACCTAGAACGGGAGAGCAGGTCGTACACGGCCGCCGAAGACGACCACGAGCTCGCTGAGTTCTTCCAGGTCTGCTTTGCCAGACCGACTTACTACCAAGTGCGCTTTCTAAGGGAACGCCTAGCTTGGCGTACCGACCGGACCGACAGGTTCGTTGCTGCCTTGTGCTTGGGGGCCCTTCATGGTGAGTCCCATCGAAGCCCCAACTACTTCAGCAATCGAATGCCCAGGACAATTAGCACGAAACCGGCGTATTCGGTGCGATGGTGGAGGGAACACGGATGCGAACCACCAGCTAGGGAGGTGTTCTCAATTCTTCGGCGAATGAATGACTATCGCTTCCGGACCCGGCCACCCGACGCTCGCGGTGAGGTGGCGCTGGCAGACGCTCGAGATGCTGCTAGCAGTTTTCCGCATCTAGCGGAAAAGGTAACGGATGTCATCACGTCGCCTCCGTACATCGACACGACGAACTACCGTGAAGATCAGTGGTTGCGATTGTGGTTTCTAGGGGAAGAGGCAACCACTAGGCATCGAAGCGGGGATGGCCGACACTGCAACTTAGAACGATACAAGTCCTTTCTGACCGAATCATGGGCCGGCATCGCTCCGCTGCTCGCTCCCGAAGTCCGGATTGTAGTGAGGATCGGCGGCCGCAGGCTAGCTTTCGATGAGGCCAGAACAGCCCTCTGGGACTCCCTAGAATCTGGAACAAAGCGATGCGTTGAACTCGCGGATTCTGGCGTTTCCTCCTTGGTTGGCCGCTCTCAAGCCAACGCGTTTCGCGGTGCTAGGCCGTCACCAACAGTCGAGCACGACTTTTGCTTTCTCCTGAGATAGGCTGCCCGGCGTAGCGTCCATGGCGAGCGTCAGCCACCATTCTTGACAACTCGCTGTCGAGAGACAACGCGAGATGGCCAAATGCCTTGCGCATGTTTGACATTCCTGGCTTATTTGGGGCTGCCAGCTCTTGAAAACCCGTAACTGCTTAGGCCCCCCTGTCTTGACTATTTGGCTTTTCGCCTGACATCACGCGGATCAATGCTTGCGATTGTATCCGGTTAGGTTTCGAACGGTTGGGTGTTTTGGCACCCTCTCGCTGATCAGAACCATCTCAAGTCTCGCGTCTCTCTTGTTGACCAAGCTCTCGCTGTGGCGCATCGAGGCCGTGGCCCTTGGGCGGGGGTTGCTGCGGTACACGGCGCAATCCCAGCCGACATGAACGGACGTGAGATTTGTACGCACGAGCGCTGATTGTAGGAGCGGACGGTCCCTGAGAGCGAGCCGCCCATAGCGGTTGACTACGCATTCGCAATCTTGGTCACTGGAGATGTCCTGAAATCTGTAGATCCGCGAAACGCTGATCGGTCCGCCCCATTTGGATCCACCTTCTCGTGAACAATCCCCGCTTGGGGCCGTAGGTGTGAGCCGGGACAGCAAGATTCCGGCACCCGAGAATCAGTTCTGCATATATAGCCTGTTTTTGCCATAAGCGCGAATCAACGACTTCAGAACTTGCTTGCTGCTGCACGCGAGTTCACTGCACTGGAAAAAGGTCCCCTCGTTGATGTGCCGTACGTCGTTGTTGCTCAGGCTCGGATTGAAGTGTACGCCTGGAGGTCCATAGATGCTCAGCACGACGTCCTTCGAGATTGGCATGCTGATTTCAGAACGGTCGTCTAGGAGGTGCAGTCCTTCGGGAATAGCCTTGAGCACCGGATCGTCGCCAGCCACTAGGGGGGTGATGGACCGCCTAGCCGCTGTAGAGACGAGCAAACCCTTCTGAGAAAAAATTCCTCGGAGATGGGAGCTTGGGCCTTCTCCCGAAGCCCGATTGGAGCAATCGCGAGCGTACCGGCGCAACCAGTCTGGATCAAGGGCGTCGACTGCCTCTTGGCCGAGTTGCATAGAGGCCTCTTCCTTCAAGGTCGCAAGGGCGCTGGTTTCGGACTCGAATCTCCTGTCCCCTCGCATGAATTTCCAAGCGATGTAGCACTTCAGGATGTCGGATTCGCCATCGCTCAATCCGATCGGAGTGTTTTTCTCGGCCTCGCAAATCCTACTCTCGAGCACGCGCCTCGAACTGTCCAAGGGAATCGTGGACTTCCAATTGATTATCTGCTCCAACAGAACATCAATCACTCGATTGGCCTCTTCTTCGGACCGTTGCAAGCTGTGCTCTACGGATCCAGTATGTTCGTCCGGATTGGGTGCAGAAAGGTCGTAGTAACCCTTTCTCCGCATTACAGATCGCGGATTCCTGTAGTCGATCCCTCTAGCAGCACGATCCTTTCGATAGTAGTGAAACTTGCCATTACTATCGGCAAACCGAACCAGATCGCGTCTTGGGTTGATGTGTTGTCGGGGTCTACTCATTGCCGCAAAGGGATGCGCTACGGAAAAGGAGGTGTTCGCGGCGCTCGTCACATGGAGTCTAGAACGTGTCTGTCTTCGCTGAAGCTGATCATAAGGCTGGCGTCCCCACTCAACGCCCCTGCTGAACTGGATGCCGCAACGTTTCCTGTCCTTGATTCTATCGTGTCCGTAGACGTCCGTAGACTTTCCGGTGCGGCAACTACTCCCGTGTTTCTTGTCAAGCGGGTCGTGGGGGAGCTCCGGAGTCGGAGGTTGACCCCCGCCGTTTCCGCACGCTAGACTTCAGCCCCGCAACTCGCGGGAAGGAGAGTACATGAAAACAAACCTGACGCTCGCCGTGCTGGCGGTGAGTACTGTGGTGGCGGGTTCGGCATGGGGCCAGGTCTGCCGGGTTCAGTACGAGGTGTTTAACAGGGACCACAAGGTCCCCGGGCCGGTGAACGAGGAATGGGGACTTCCCGACGAAGGGAATTCGGCTCCGTTCGGGAATTGGGGTGTCGAGACGGAAACGAGTGGTCGCAAGAACGGCTTTCAGTTCGCGGGCTGGTGTCGCGATAAAACCGTGTGTGATAACAACGGCGATTGCTGGGTGGCGTGCCGTGACCGATGGTACGAATGGAACAGTTGCACGTCGGATAGGCCGCGATTCCGGCCCCAGAACACCACCCTCTATAGCGACGCGAACGGGTACAGGCAAAAATCCGCAGGGCACGGGTGCGGTGAACTCGCACGGCACGGGAACCATTGATGTCGGCGTGAACTGTCCTGTCGATAATGATGGTGATCACTACTCCGACTCGGACGGCTGCAAAGAGGTTCTGGACTACCCGCTCTACCTGACCGGCCACAAGATGGAGCTGTGGGAGCTGGATCACTGGCGTCCGGCGGACGACAAAATAGGGACGATGTACTTCCCGGCGCTTATCGCCCCGGCAAACACGAGTGCTTGCGATGCGTACGGATGCGATGGCACTTCAATCGGATCGTACAAGAGCAAATCCTGGAACGAGCGCCGTATCGGCCAAGGCAGCCGTCCGCGTTCTCAGCGCGACGTTCCTTGATGAAGGACAGTGTTGCGACCCGATCGAGGATCCCACGTGCGACGACTGATCGCATTGTTCCTACTGGCAATCTTCCCGGTCTCGGCCAAGCCGACAGTCGTCGCTCTGGAGTGGGGCGACTTCCAAGAGGTGGCCAAGCTCGTCAGGTTCCGCGAGAAAGTGACCGTTCGGACGGGGGCGGAAGGCCGTGAACGCATTCGCGGGAAGCTTGTGGGAGTTTCTGGTTCGGGCATTACGATCTCGAAGAAAGGACGATCAGCCTCCACGCATGTCTTGATCGACCGGGAAAGGGTGCATTCCGTCCGCATGTCGCCTAGGCGGGGGAATCCGATCATGTGGAGGGTGTTGGCCGGGGGGGCAGCGTTTCCGCTCTGGCTCGTCGGTCTGACGTTCGGCCTTTCCATCCCGGGCGGGATACCGGAAGGCCGATGGTATAAGAACAGGAACGCGGGGCAAGGAATCGCCTTGGCGTTCGCCCTCCCGGCCGCGGTCTACCTGATCGCCCAGCGCGCTGACCGGCGCGGCGGGGCCATTGTTTTCGAGTTGGATGAAGGGAAGGAGGATTTGCAATGAATCTGTTGAAACGAGGGACAATCACGCTGGGACTCGCAGCGATGCTGGCCGGGGTTCCGGCTTTCGGGGCGACCTTGAAAGGCACCGTCCGCACGGGGGGTGGCGAAGCGATCGCCGCGACCGTGACGGTTCTGTACGATTCCCAAGGCGTGTCTCTGGAGGCGCACCAAACGGACAAGGATGGAGCGTTCTCCATCGAGATCCGCTCCGGTGCAGTCGCGGCCGCAGCGTCGGCCGCGAATCACTCATCGCATGAGGTCGATCTTTCCGGCGGGGTTCCCGGTAGCGTTCGCTTTACGCTCCACCCGTTGCGGTACTTCCGGGGAACGCTGAGGGATCCGACCGGGAGGACCGTTGAAGGTGCATCCGTCCAAGTCCGCAATGTCGACTCCGATCGGCGTATCTACATCGATAGCCATTCCACGGACGTGTCCGATGGGAGTGGAGAATTCACCATTGCGATTCCGCACGGCGGTTCGGATCGGTTCGTGGCCGACATCGTGGCGGACGGTTGGGTTCCCCAGTCGTCCGGCGTCCTCGGAATCGGAGCAGTCGGGAATACCGGAGTGGAAGGCGGATCGGGCGAATCTCAGACTTCGTTACATCGGTGGGTGGAGACAGGAGCTTGTTCCGGGCATAACTGTCTGTCGCACATCGGGTTAGAGTCACCTCCCGCTTGGACTTCGGATCCCACTCTCCGGGATTTCTTCCCATTAAACTTGTCACATA
>JAJDTX010000019.1 GCA_022826925.1 Bryobacterales bacterium | reverse complement strand
CATCGTGCGGCATCCAGAACAGCGGCATCGGGCCGATCAGTTGCCGCGTTTCCGCCATGGAGAGCGTCGCGGCCGTCAAGTGCACAGCCGCCGGGACCACGTCGTAGCCATGCAGCGCGTTCTCAAGCAGGAGCCGAATGGCCGCCCCTTGGCTCTGGCTGTCGCCTCCCGCCCGCCGATGCAGCGTGAGCGACTCTTGCAGCGACGCCATGAGCAGCGTCCCGCTGCCGCAGGCCGGGTCCACGATGCGAAGCTTGGCCAAATCACTCGGCGACATCCAGTCGATATCGCCCCAGAGCGCGTGCCGACCGTCGAAGGCGAGGGTGGCCAGCAATACCGCGGCCGGAATCGTCGTGTAGTTGGTAGCGAGAAACTTCCGTGTCCCGAGCAGACGGTGGAAGATTCGCCCGGCCACGTCGTGACGCCGGATGACACCCCTCACGGCGATGTCCTCCGCGACCGCGATTAACTGCTGCAGAGCCTGGGATGCCTCATAAGGCGGCGCGGCGCGGAGGGACTCGCAGGCGACGTGAAAGATAGGCCACCAATTGATCTCGAGGATTGCCTCCCACTGCTCTCGTACCTTCCGAGGGTGTCCGCTAGGTTCGGGTCTTGGGATAACTCTGTCTCGGAATTCGCCGGGCAGATTGCTGACTTCCAAGTTCCGGGCAAGCAACTCTTGGAACAACAGCGCATTGAGCCAAATCAAGGCGCTGGTTGCTTCAGGGTCGCTGTCAACATCTTGTAGCGGATGCGGGCGGGCGGCCCTGCGCAGCATCGCACTAGCCTGCTCAATCGCGAACGAAGCCTGTTCGACCGCGTCCTCGACTGACCCGGCCTTGGAGCTTTGAATCCAGAAGTTGTGCAGGAACTCCGCCAGCGTCGCTACTGAACCGGTATGTTTGGTCCGCACCGCTTGCGCATCTGGGCTATCGACAGACGCATCGCCGCTAGCGCGCGAATCTACACGTTCAAAGATCAGGTCCGTGCGCTTGGCCAGCTCGGCCCGAGCGCGACTCTCGGGCAGGTGCTGCAGATCCTTGGGATAAACCAACGCGAACACAGAATCAACGACGAGTCCCCGCCAATGCAGAGGCTTCTCGGGCAGGCGCTTCGCGGCATCTGCCAGCACCGTCCTCCCGGGTTCAAATTCGGCCTCGATAGCTACAGCGAACTCACCGAGTTCTACCAGAAGGTCGACTTGGTGCCGTCTTGACTGCAGGCGAAGCGACTGCTCGGCTTCCGCTTCCAAGCCGTGCCCGCGCAGCAGCGCTGCAAGTTCGGCATTAAGCACGACCTCAGATGTGTTTCCTTGCCGCTCGGTCACGAAGTGTCCCTGTCAGCTCGAAGGCCGAGATCAGCCCGGCACGCGGCCTTCGCGACCATCAGCCAGTCCCTTGCCGCCGTCGGGTCCAAGCTGTAGAGAATGGGTTGGAAAACTCGGCCGAGCAAATTCCAGACCCCCATCGTCGCAAATCGACTTGGGCGAATCCCAAGATTGCCGGGGAGGCTCGTCGCTTGGCGAATGCAGCTCTCGGTCGGGGATGTAGATGTGGGCAATTTCGACCGAGCAACCGTGAGAGGGGCCGCTCGAAGAGGCTTGGCAATCCTCGCGGTGACCTCTAGCGAGTTGCCGGCGGAGAGGTCGTTGACGGTCAGGATTCCTCCATTGGGATGCGCTGCTGGATCGTCTGCAAAGTCCCCACACACCGGCAGATTTGCCTCCCGCCCGAGAATGCCGGATTCGCTGCGGGCGGTGCAGGGTCCAGCCTGCACCCTGCCGTGCATCCGCCCAAGCCTGCCAGCCATGAAACCGGTGCCTGCAATGCTGCAGGAAGGCTTCGAGCGACCCTGCAGCACGACCCCGCCTGATACGCGCCCAGTATCCGGGCCAGCCGAAGCGAACCATGCGGCCCAGCGGTGCGCGAGGCCGCCCCTGCGGCCCAATGGCACTAACTTAAGCGTTTGGGCACTAACTTAAGGACTTGTAGCTTTCTAGCAGCAGATTCGGCGGGTTTGGAGCCTTCAAGTCATGGAGTCGTGGCGGGCAGTGCCGCTGCGCTGGGGTCCGCTGTTGTCGCCGCCTGCTTGGCCTTGCGACGCGACCACTTCGGGGCCGGCTGCATCGAACGGCGTGGGTAGGAGCGGTTGCGACGCGGCTTGCGCCGTCCCGTCCCGACCCACGCGCAGATGTGCTCCAGCGTCTCGCTGACATAGGCCGAGTGGCGCAGCAGCAGGCCCTCCAGATGTTGCGCCAACGCGGCCAGGCTGTGCTTGAAGTTGGCCTGCGGCGCGGGCTTGCCGTCCGCTGGCTGCGCTCTGCGGCTAGCGTCAGCGTCGCGGTTGGTGAACAGCCGAGCCATCGCGATCAGGTTGAAGTGGGCGTACAGTTCCTGTTTCACCAAGCGTTCGCTCTGGCCGTGAAACTGCTGCACTTCCAGGAAATGTTTGCTGATCTTGTACATCTCTTCGATGCCCCATCTGGCGTGGTACAGGTCCGCCAGTTCGGCGACCCGGTAGCGCCGGCAGTCCAGCAGGGTCGTGCCCAGCACGTAGGTAGTGCTGGCGTGGGTGTATTTCAGCAGCCGCAGCGGGAGCGCACGCCAACGGGTGTCGGGGTACTTGGCCGACAGGGCCCGCAGGGTGTCGCGGCCGGGCAGGATGGCAATCCGTGCGTCGCTGCGGTCGGAGTCGATGAAGTCGTCGATGGCGGGGCAGATGTTGCGCGCGAGGCGGAAGACGGCCTGCAGGCCGCGCTGCTGATGGGTCCAGAGCAGTTCGAAGCAGTAGTAGCCGCGATCGTAGACGACCAGGTCGGGGGCGCTCAGCACGCGCAGATGGGCGAGGGCGGCGGTGCGCTCGTTGGCGTGGGCAAAGAGGTCGAAGTCGACCGGCACGCGCGGCTGCAGTTGGAGCAGGCAGCTGAGCAGGCCTTGGGGGTAGTGGGAGTGCGGGCCGGGCGTGCGGTAGCCGGCCTCGGCCAGGGGCCGGGGCAGGGTCAGCTTGGAACCGTCGACGGCGAAGGCGCGGTGGCCGTGCCAGCGGCTGGCGGAGAGCTTGGCGCGGTCCAGGATGGCGGCGTGGAACTGCTTGAAGACCTGCTCGTGGAGGCGCGGG
>JAJDTX010000014.1 GCA_022826925.1 Bryobacterales bacterium | reverse complement strand
AAGCATGCCTGAACGAGCGGTCGTCGACCTGTCAATCCTCGGTGCCGGAAAGGGGCGAAAATGGGGGTCTAGGTAACAACACCAATTCATGACCCTTTAGAATCAATAAGATACAAACGACAATGTCAAACATGCGCTAGTGTTCGATCACCCCAAGCCAATGTGGTGCAAGCGCATAGCACCAAGCCCATGAGCCACTTCAGGCGCGAAGTCTAGAGCCATCAATCTGGCGAGAACGAAGCCCGTTCGTTCAGGGCGTTACTTGCGCCGCCGGGCTGGCCTGCGGCTCTTCGACGGCGATAAGCGTTGTGTTCGAATCGACTCCGGCGACTTGGATGACTAGCGGGACAGCGCTCCCGGCCGGGGCATTCTCCGACAACTCCACGTTGACTTGGTATAGGCCGGCGAAGAATGGTACGAGGCCGGAGGAAACCACTGTCATCGGCTGGCCGCCGACCGTCACACTGACTGTCTCGACCGTGGCAGAGATGGGATCCGCCGGGGCTGCCGCCCCCGTGCCGGGCGGATTCGTCACCGGTCCCAGACCCGTTGCAAAGATCAGTAGGGTCTCGCCGGACCGGGCTGGCCGGGCCCACGGGATCACTCCCGCGGGTCCAGCTACCAGCCCTCCGCTGGAAACGATCAGCGCCGCAGCTTGACCAACGCTGTTCAGCGTAAAGACGCCCGGGCTGACGCGAGCGAGGGGCACCGTAACGGCGGGGCTGGTCATGTCTTCGACGGTGACAGTGAGCGCCGCTTCAGCGAGCCCAGCCAGCTCCCAAGGCACTTGGAAATTCCGTTGTCCGGGCGCGGCGAAGATCTGCGGTGCCGCAGTCGCATCGTTGAAGGTCATCGACCCGCCGCCGAGGTTGTGAGGCAGAGGTCGGCCCTCGGCAGCCGCCGTGGCGGTCGCAAGCCCCACTCCGAATGCCGTCGCCAGGCTGCCGGGGGCCAGTCCCGAACCGATTTGAAGCGTGGCTGAGTTCACCACTCCGCCCTCGGAAATCTGCGGCAACGGCCGGGGCGCGTCGATGCGATAGACGACGCCTGAGTCGGCGAAGTAGATCTCGCCCGCCTCGTCCTCGCCAAATGTCCGGATCGTGATTCCAGTCTCCCGAGGTCCAAGCTGCTCCCAGGCACCGTCTTCCTGATACGCCGCGAATAACTCCCCCGTGCAATAGTCAGCGAAAAAATACGTACCGGACAGTTGGGGGTGCCTCGTTCCGCGGTAGCGATAGCCGCCGGTGACCGAGCCCCCGCAATTGCCGCCGGAGTTGGCGTATTCCAGAATCGGTAGGACAAGCGATCCTGCGGTATTGCAGTTCGTGCGCGGGTTGTAGCAACGCGAGCCCTCCATCAGCCGCCAGCCGTAGTTCTCGCCACCGGGGCTGCCGGCTGGCTGGAACGAGATCTCTTCGACGGCATTCTGGCCCACGTCTCCGATGAACATGTCGCCGGTGAGACGGTCAAAGCTGAACCGCCACGGATTCCGCAATCCATACGCCCATATCTCCGGACGAGCGTTTGGCGTGTTCACGAACGGGTTCGACTCGGGTGCCAGCGCAGTGGATCCTTGGTCGATGTCAACCCGCAGCATCTTTCCCATCACACTGCTCAAGTCCTGAGCCAGATTGGGTGGGTCTCCTGCACCGCCGCCATCGCCCATGCCGATGTATAGGTAGCCATCAGGCCCGAACTGGATTTGGCCGCCATTGTGGTTCCGCCGGGGCTGCGCAGCTTGATAGAGAATCGTTTCCGATTCCGGGTCGGCCAGATTCGAATCGGAACTGATCTGGAAGCGCGAGACAACCGTGCCCCCGCCTAGATCGGTGTAGTTGACGAAGAAGTAGCCATTGGCGGCGTACTCTGGATGGAATGCTAGGCTGAGGAGCCCTCGCTCGCCGCCGGCGCGGACACGGTCTCGAATATCCAAGAACGGGGAGCTCAGCAGGCTCTCTCCATCGTGGACCAAGACCCGGCCGACCTGCTCGGTGACGAACAGCCGGCCCGTGCCGTCACCCGCATGCGTAATCGAGGTTGCGCCTGAAACGCCGCGGAAGACCTCTGCGAAGGTCAGCTCGTCCAAGTCGATCTGGGCGGCCGCTGGAGGAGCTAGGACAAGCGCCAAGGCCGCGGAGGCGACGAGTCTCCTAATCGAATAAAGCAATTTCCCCGAACCTGTTGCGACCAGTCCGAATTATAGGGGTTGGTGCCGTCTACCGGATTCGGCGGCAGTGCCTCGACACGTCCTCGGTCAACGCTCCGACAGTCTCCGACTGAAGGGCTCGCCCAACTCGGATTCCAACCGTTTGGGTCGGCTCGCGGTGTTGAATTATCGATTCGGGCCGGAGACTCGGGCGCGCAAATCGCCTCGGCGCCAAGCTCGCGACCTACCCGCGCGTGCCTGTCGCGGGCAAGGCGAGCGCGGGCTGCTTCCTGCCGGTCGGGCAGGGAGCGAAACGCCGCCAGCGCTCTCTCGCGACCCTGCCTGTGCCCAATGATTGGCGGGGCGCCGGCCGAGCCGGGTTGGTAGCTCTAGGCTGCGGAGGCACGCTAGGCCCCAAAACGCATTCGCGCTCTCGGAGCGATCCTTGCTCTCCGCTAGGCTTGGCTCGGGTCGTTGCGGGATATCGGTACCCGCATCGGTGTCGGGCCTCGTCGTCGAGCGGTAGAGTCTTAGTCTGGCTGAGCGCATGACCCTATGGCCGAGCGCACAGGTCAGTCTGATTGGTGGTGGCAGGACGGCTCAAGAAAAGGTTGCCAGCTGACGAACCTCTGCCATGGTCTGAGGGAGGGGCACGCTCGGGTGGTACTCCAATCCCGCATACCCATCGAACTTGCCGGCCTCCTGCAGCTCGTAGATCGCACGGAACACGTTGCGGTAGTTGATCTCGCCCGTGCCCGGCTGCATGCGGCCGGGGTGGTCGCCGATCTGGAAGTGCCCGATCAGGTCGATGTTGTTTCGGATTTGAAGAATCAGGTCGCCATCTGTGACCTGCACGTGGTAGATGTCGAACAGCAGTCTGACGCGGGGCGAGTCCACGCGGCGCAGCATTTTGAACCCCTCCCGTGCTCCGGCGAGGAAGAGTCCCGGCCGTGTCACAAGCGTGTTGATTGGCTCAACGACGATCGTGGTTCCGGCTCGCTCCAGGATCGGCACGGCCTCCCTCAGGCCTGCTACGCAGCTGTCCATCTGCTCGGCGCGCGACATGCCCTCGCGCTTGGGTCCGGTCAGCACTACCAGTCGTTGGCAAGCAAACTCCGCCGCAACCGACGAAGCATCCGCGATCTCTCTCAAGAAGCCCTCTCTTTCGCCCGGGTCTGTCAAGCTGCATCCAGGCGCCAGCACCCCCTTGTTGGCGGTGATGCAGACGGCTGCCATGCCGTGCTTGCGCATCGCAGCTGCGTATGCGGTGCGTTCCCGGTCATCGCGCCAGTCGAACATCTCGAAGCCCTCGTACCCGAGGCTCTTGGCCAGGGCCAGGCCCTCGTCGGGCGTGTATTGGACACCGGGGTCCGGGCGTGGGTCCGTGCGATCTATCGTGTCGACAGGGAGCCTGCGTTCACTTCCGCGGAACATATCGCACGTCACCGACAGCTTGAGGCCGTTCGGTGGTCCCACGGCCTGCCGTTTGCAGGCGATTGCCAGCGGCACGGCGGCTGCCGCTGACGCGATGAACTTTCGTCGATGCATGATCGTTGCTAGCCTTTAGGGCCGGGTGGCTGATGATGACTGGGATGCGTGCCCATCATCGCGTCCTAGGTCACTTCGCCGCGGGCTTGCATGGCCATTCTGCGCGCTGAGCCGCGGCTAGGACATCATGCCGGATGCTTTCAGCAGCGTCTCATGAACTAGCAGTTCGTGATCGTAGGATTGCTGCAACGGCGTGTTGCTCTTGAACGCTCGCGCAAATTCCACGAAGTCGGCGATATAGCGCGGCTGCGGGCCAAGGTCGATGGTTTGCCAGCCTTGTTTGTATGGCCCCCTTGCCTCGCGCATCGAAACCTTCATCTTGGAGTGCCCTCCGAGCGGCTGGACCATGAAGCTGCCGTCTGTTCCTATGACCTCGAACGACCTGTGGTCGCCTGATCCGTACATGCGGGCCGTCGTCGAGATTAGCGCGAGCCCGCCGCCATATTCCAAGACCGCGAGCGTGTTGTCCTTCAGGTTGTCGTCTACGCCAGTATCGTGGCGCAGCCACGTGTGGACCTTGTCGGGCCGGCCGGTGAATTCGAGCACCCGGTCAATCATGTGACCCATCAGTTCGAACATCGCTCCACCGGGATACCGTGCTTCGAGATCCCTCTGCTCTTGGCCGCGATCTGAGTTCATGACGCCCCTAACCAAGTGGACGCTTCCGAGCCAGCCTTGCCTGGCCGCGTGCAAGGCGGCGTTGATGCCCTCCTGGCCACGCAGGACCCACCCCATTTGCAAGAGCAAGCTCTTGGATCGGGCTTCGTCGGCCAGCTCGCTGAAGGGTTCGTACGTGTCCCCCGCAGGCTTCTCCAAGTGGAGGTGCTTGCCTGCCGCGATGACCTTCCGCCCCCACGGAATGGCCTGCCACGGCTTGCATTCCACGACTACGAGGTCAATCGACTTGTCGCTCAGCAGCTCGTTCTCCGAGACCCATGTCTGGCCCTGAAACAGCGGGGTTGCGGCCTGCTTCTTCTGGATTGCGGGATCGTGTTCGCAGATGCACGCGACTTCGTAGTCTGGCGAGTCGATCATGGCTTGGAGCTTGCCGCGGACATGTCCGTGCTGCGTCCCCAGAATCGCGGTGCGAATCCGGGCCCCCGCTCCCCTGGCGTGTTCTGCGGCAGCTACCGCCGCGGCGGTAGAGGCGATGAACTCTCTTCGATCGATTGGCATTGGGTTCCCTCCGCTTGCCCCGGCGAGACCGCGCTGCCTGAGTCGTCCCTCAGGCGGCCCTAGGCATCGTGAGCGGCCTAAGGTGCTCATAGCTCTTGCGAACCGCTTCAGTGACCGGCATGATGTCGCCGAACGCTTGGTGAACGGTGATGTAGCCTTCGTATCCCACCTCGTGCATGGCGTCGAACACTGCTGCGACGTCAATGCCGCCTTGCTCCCAGACGCCAATGTGGTCTACGGGCACTGGTCCCCTCTTCCATGTGGTGACGGCCGTGGCTCCTTCGGGGTTCAGCCTGTGGTTCTGGATGTAGAAGTTGAACAGGTACGGCTTCATCTTGCGGATCGCATCGATGCCGTAGTCCTCGCCGGCAATGAACCAGTTGGCGGGCTCGTAGATGATTCCGAAGTTCGGCCTGTTGACCGCCTCCAGTACGCGCAGGGAGCCGCTGACGGTCTCGAACAAGCTTGCGCAGTGTGACTGGTGAGCCAGGCGGATGCCGCGTTCCGCGGCCTCGTCTGCCGACCTCTGCGCAAATTCGATGTCCTCGTCCTTTTTCATGCAAACCCGGATGAGACTGGAGCCGAGCGCGTCCGCGAGGTCCAGATACGGCGTGATGTCGCGCAAGAGCATCGGACCCTCTTCGTTGTTGCTGGGCACTGCGAAATCGCCTGTGACCATTGACACCTTCAGGCCGGCCGCGTCGATCTTCTCGCGGGCTTCGGCGATCTGTTCGGCCGGACTGTGCGTGCCTAGCTGCGAGGCCCTCATGCAGAGCGCTTCGTAGCCGAACGTCTTCGCTAGGTCGATTAGCTCGTCGATCGTCATCTCCGAGTTGCGCTTGTCAGAAAACGACTCCGCGACCCGCACTGACAGCGAGAGCTTCATCGGAGCCTTGGCAGCTGAAGGCTCAGCAGCCGGATTCTCGGCCTCGGGCCCAGAGCACCTATAGAGCGAGATTCCGGCGGCTGCCGCGAGAAACTTTCGCCTGGATCCGTGCATCATCGATGAGACCATCCCCTTCCGTGCATAGTGTCGCACTTCGAATCGGCGCAGCGCTCAGAACGGGCGGCCGGCTTGAGGAGCATCTGCTGCGAATCAAACGCCGGTCCGTTCGCTACGGCAAGTGTTTCACGAGCGGTCACAGACGACGGACTCACCGATTGGCGCGGCTGATGTAGGACAGCTCTGCGTGCTTGCTAGCGGGCCTCGATCCTAGATTGGGCGTGAAGCTCTCGTAGAGTTAGCGAGGCACGATACTACATGACTACAACGCTCTATTCTGAGCAAGTGCGACTCTGTTGAGCATCACAATTCGGCTTCGCACGGTCGCCGGTGTCTGCGGGGATTTCTGGGGAGTTGATTCCAGCGGCCCGGCTGCTTGACAATGCCCGAGCCTAGACCGACCTCGTAGATGCCTAGGGGTCAGTATCAACGCGAAACTGCCAGCGGGGCATTCGGATCCGGGGCTAGGCGCGTCTCTGATCTCGGACCCGGCGCAATCTGGGGAAGGAGGTGATCGTCTCTTGGAACGGGGTTCACAGCCTGATCCGAGCGATCGAGACCGCTGCCGGACTGGGTGAAGGTTCGGCCTTGGTTTCCGGGATGCACGGCGCTGGCGGCGTGGCATGAGTCGGCAACGGAGAGCCCGTTGCGAACAGCGCGGAATTCCCACGCGAGGCCGTTAGCCAAGCAATCGCGTGGCCGTGTGCATCGATAGGCTTCGTGCCGTCAAGAACAAGCTGCAGGAACGCCCTGAAAGGACGGAGAGATGAGTCTAAACGGCGGAACGGGGGGATCGTTCATTTCAATGGACCACACTCCTCTCCGGCGGTCCCACTCGGCAAGAAGACATCCTTTTGGATGCGCAGCCCAAGCGCCCTGACTACCTCAGCAACTCGTGCCAAACTCGCGGACTGATAATCGCTCGCTTCATAGCGCTGAACCTGCTGCTCCTTGATGCCCAGCCTCGCAGCCAGCTCCTGCTGGCTTAGGCCCGCGGCAATGCGCCCTTGCACTAGGGCACGCGGTAGGTCATCAAATGAGTCCAACCTCAGGACTTGCCGTTTACCAGACCTCAAGGCCTGATAATCTTCTAACTCGGCCTTCAAGTCTCCCAGCTGACTCCTCAGGGCATCGATTTGTGCCTTCTTAAGCACAGGATGCACGCCAGGAGTATCCGGGGCAGACGCGAGTTCGGCCATCGCGTGCTCAAACTTCTCGGCCTGGGCTCGAGTAATCCGATACTGTCGTTCGTTCTTGATCACGGCTGCCACCTCCGGAGATCTAGAGCGATGATGCCCTAGGGATCCCCCGTCTGTTTGTCGATCTGGAAGAATTCGAGGAACGTTCTGCCGCTCGGTCCATTCGGTAGCTGTGCTGGAAACAGTTCGCCTCCGAAGCGAGCCTTTTGCGCTGCCCGTCCGTTTGAGAAGTCGAGAAGAACCGGATCCAATCGCTCTACGTCCACTTCCATCACATCCCAGCAAGCGTCGAAGTCGCCCGGCCTATCCTTCGACGTGACAAAACTCCCATCGAGATAGACCGATTGGCACCCCGCTGCCTGAAGCACCTCAAGGGCCTTTTTCAATCCGGACAGCAATCTCTGCCGATGGGGCGTACGACCAAAGTGACTCGACAGGTCCGTCCAGTCGGCCCAGTGAATTCCGACTGGAAGATTGCCTCGGCTATCGAAGCACGGCACCACAACACAACTATAACGTTGTGTTAAATGTGATGTCAAGTCTGTTTGATGCCATCGCGCTCACCATTTGCCGGCCGACCGCATGACCGCTGACGAGATTCATGGATTAAGGGGATTCCTCGCTAGGTGCCCAGACAGGCTGCGTGCAGTTCTGCGCAGCGCCCTTGGGACGATGAGCCGTGGACTGAGTCAGCGACAGGGCATCGCTCAATGCTGCGTCCCGATCCAGTCTCAGCTCGTCATCGACGCCAGAAACTCTTGGTTGTTCTTGGTCTTGACCATGCGATCCAGCAGCAACTCGGCCGCTTCGACCGTTTGCAGCCCGCTCAGCACGCGCCGCAATACCCAGACCTTGTTGAGGGTTTCCTGTCCCAGCAGCAGCTCTTCCTTGCGCGTCCCGCTGCGGTTGGTGTCGATCGACGGGAAGATTCGCTTGTCCACGAGCTTGCGATCGAGGTGGGCCTCCATGTTGCCGGTGCCCTTGAACTCCTCGAAGATCACCTCGTCCATGCGGCTGCCAGTCTCGACCAGCGCGGTGGCGACGATGGTCAGCGACCCGCCCTCCTCGATGTTGCGCGCCGCGCCGAAGAATCGCTTGGGGCGCTGGAGCGCGTTGGAGTCTACGCCGCCGGAGAGCACCTTGCCCGAGGGCGGAGCGATCGTGTTGTAGGCCCGCGCAAGGCGCGTGATCGAATCCAGCAAGATCACCACGTCGCGCTTGTGCTCGACCAAGCGCTTCGCCTTCTCGATCACCGTCTCGGCGATATTGACGTGCCGCGAGGCCGGCTCGTCAAAAGTGGAGCTGACCACCTCGCCGCGCACCGAGCGTTGCATGTCGGTGACCTCTTCCGGGCGCTCGTCGATCAGCAGCACGATCAGGTAGACGTCCGGTTGGTTCTCCGTGATGGAGTTGGCGATGGCCTGCAGCAACATCGTCTTGCCGGTGCGCGGCGGAGCCACGATCAGCCCGCGCTGGCCCTTGCCGATGGGAACCAGCAGGTCCAGCACCCTCCCGCTCAGGTTGTTCTTGTTGGTCTCGAGCTTGAACTTGCTCTCCGGGTAGAGAGCGGTCAGGTTGTCGAACAGAATCTTGGTCTTCGCTACCGCTGGCGGTTCGAAGTTGACCGCCAAGACTTTCAGCAGGGCGAAGTAGCGCTCGCCGGTGTGGGGCGGGCGCATGTGCCCGGCCACGGTGTCGCCGCTGCGCAAGTTGCAGCGCCGGATCTGGTTCGGCGAGACGTAGACGTCGTCCGGGCCGGGCTGGTAGTGGTACGCCGGCGAGCGCAGGAACCCGTAACCTTCCTGCGTGATCTGCAGCACCCCTTCGGCCAGGATCAGGCCCACGCCGTCGGTTTGGGTCTGCAAGATGCTGAAGATCAGTTCCTGCTTGCGCAAGCCGGCGCGAGTCTCAAGGCCCAGTTCCCGCGCCTTGCGGTACAGGTCGGTGATGCTGAGCGCTTTGAGCGGGGCGAGTTCCAGCGGGCGCTTGCCCTCTTCGAGCATGCTCTCGACGATGGCTTGGTATTCAGCCTCTTCGTCGACCTGCTCGGCCTTTTGGCCTTGGCGCTTGCCGCGGCCCCCGGAGTCGCGCCGGAAGCGGGCTTTGCGCGCGGGCTTGCGACCATAGCGCTCCCCTTGGGGTGGCCTGGCGCCGCCCTCTTCGGCCTTGTCATCGGGGCTTGCTTCTGATCCTGCCGCCTCCCGGAACCGACTGCGCCTGCGCCGGCCGCTCTGCCCCGGCTCGTCATCCGAGCCGTCGGGGCTCTCGTGGCCGCCAGATGTTTCCTGCTCGGCGGAACGAGGTGCCTCGGCTCCGGTCGCTTCGTCGCTCTCGGGGCTTGTCGGCGGACTGTCGGCAGGCTCTTCCTTCGGTCGGCTCTTGCGCCTTGCTGCGCGCGCCGGCTTCTTCCGCTCGGCTGGCGCCGGCTCCGCCGCTTCGGCCGTCGGACTAGCTACCGGAGTCTCGTCCGGGCCGTCGGTGGAAGTAGAAGCCATGGTTGATCTCGCGTGTTCCGCAAAGCCCAGTAGAGGACGCCAGCCGGGACTAAGTGGCAAGAGCCGAATCGATGGCTCGCCAAAGTTGCTGCACGCCTTCCCCCGAAATAGCCGAGAACGGTACCGGGGGGGCGAAGCTCTCCTCGATGGAGCGGATCGAGCGCAGTCGCGCTGCTCGCTTTAGCTTATCTGATTTGGTGGCTGCCACGCAGAACGGTTGTTCGTTGGCCTCCAGCCAGTCGGCCAGCTGCCGGTCAAGCGCGGTGGGGCCGTGGCGGATGTCGACCAATGCAACGACGAGCTTGAGTTGTTCCCGCCGGGCCAGATACGACTCGGCCAGCCGTTTCCAGTGCTCTCGCTCGGCGTGCGACGCCTTCGCGAAGCCGTAGCCCGGCAGGTCGACGAAGTAGAGCCTGCGGTCGATGCGAAAAAAGTTGATCGCTCGCGTCTTCCCCGGCGTCTGGCTGGTCTTCGCCAGCTGCTTGCGCTCGGTGCCGCCCTTGCGCTTGCGGCTGCGCTGCAGCAGGGCGTTCAGCAGGCTCGACTTGCCCACATTGCTGCGTCCGACGAACGCGATCTCGGGAAGTCGGTCGCGCGGGAACTGCTCGGCGCTGTTCGCGCTGAGGACAAACTCGACCGCCATGGTGCGCCGCTGAGCGGCCGCTTAGACCGCCGGACGGTCGCCGTGTTGGATCACCTGCACGCCGCCTGCGGTGAACGGATGCTTGGACAATCCCGCGATCGGCTCGACGAAAGCCAGATCCAGCACGTCATCCATCGTCTCCACGAAACGCAAGGTGAGGTTCTCGCGGATGTTCTCGGGCACGTCAGGCAGGTCCTTCTCGTTTTCCTTCGGCAGCAGGACCTCCTTGATGCCGTGACGGCTGGCCGCCAGCAGCTTCTCTTTCAGGCCGCCGATGGCGAGCACCTTGCCGCGCAGCGTCACCTCGCCAGTCATGGCGACATCACCGCGCACCTGGACCTTGGTGAGGGCGCTTGCGATCGCGGCGGTCAGCGTGATGCCGGCCGACGGGCCGTCCTTGGGAATCGCGCCTTCGGGCACGTGGACGTGAATGTCGAGATTCTGGTAAAAGCCCTTAGGCAATCCGAAGGCGCCGGAACGCGAGCGGATGTAGCTCATCGCGGCGCGGGCGGACTCCTGCATGACGTCGCCCAGCTTGCCGGTCAGGGTCAGCTTGCCCTGTCCGTCCATCAGCGTCGTCTCCACGTGCAGCAGCGTGCCGCCCAGCTCGGTCCAAGCCAGGCCTATTGCGGTGCCGATCTCGTGCTTGAGCTCGGTGCCGGGCTCGCGATACTTGGGCACCTTGAGGAACTGCTTGACCGACTTGGCGTTGACGATCGCCTTCTTGGCGCGCTTGGGCTTCTTGCCGCGCACGACCTCGAGGGCAACCTTGCGGCAGATATTGCCGATCTCGCGCTCTAGGTTTCGCACCCCCGCTTCGCGGGTGTACTGCTCGATGATCAGGCGGATGCCGTCCTCGCGGAACTCGATGTCCTTGCCCTGCTTCAGGCCCACGTTCTTGATCTGCTTGCCGATCAGGTGGCGCTTCGCGATCTCGGTCTTCTCGTCCTCGGTGTAGCCGCTGATGCGGATCACTTCCATGCGGTCCAGAAGCGGCGCCGGGAGCGTGTGCAGCACGTTCGCCGTGGCGATGAAGAAGACCTGGCTGAGATCGAACTCCACGTCGAGGTAGTGGTCTTGGAAGGCGGAGTTCTGTTCCGGGTCCAGCACTTCCATCAGCGCCGCGGACGGGTCTCCCCGGAAGTCGGCCGACATCTTGTCGACCTCGTCCAGCATCACGACCGGATTCCGCGTGCCGGCCTTTTTCATCATCTGGATGATCTGCCCGGGAAGAGCGCCGATGTACGTGCGCCGGTGTCCCCGGATCTCCGCTTCGTCGCGCACGCCGCCCAGCGACAGCCGGACGAACTTGCGGCCCGTGGCCCTGGCGATCGACTTGCCCAGCGAGGTCTTGCCGACTCCCGGAGGCCCCACGAAGCACAGGATGGACCCTTGCGGGCGGCTGACCAGGCGGCGCACGGCGAGAAACTCGAGGATGCGCTCCTTGACCTTCTCGAGGCTGTAGTGGTCCGCGTTGAGCACCTTTTCGGCATTGGCCAGATCCCTGATCTCGCGGCTCTTGGCCTTCCAAGGCACCGATAGCAGCCAGTCGATGTAGTTGTGCGAGACCGTGCCCTCGGCGGACATGGGCGGCATGTTCTCGAGTTTCTGGACTTCCGCCAGCGCCTTCTTGCGGGCGTCGGCGCTCATGCCGGACTCGTCGATACGCCGGCGGTACTCGTCGAACTCGCTTCGTTCGCCGCGGCCGAGCTCTTTCTGGATGGCCTTGATCTTCTCGTTGAGGTAGTACTCTTTCTGCGCCTTCTCCATCTGTCTCTTGACGCGGCCTTGCACCGTGCGATCGACGGCGAGTTTTTCGAGTTCGATGTCGAGCAGTTCGCCGATGCGCCCCAACCGCTCGAGCGGATCGAAGATTTCGAGCAGGTCTTGCTTCTGGGAGACGGACAGCGGGAGGTTGGCGCCGATGGTGTCAGAGAGCTTGCCCGGGTCGTCGACGCGCACCGCCGCGATCATCGTTTCGTAGTTCAGGCTCTGGCTCTGCTTGACGTATTGCTCGAACGACGCCGTGACGCGGGAGACGAGGCCTTCGAGGTCCGGATCGCTGATTTCGGGGAAGCGCGCCGTTTCGACCAGCGCCTGCATGAACCCGTCCTCGATGCGCACGCTGCGCAGCTTGGCGCGCTCGAGGCCCTCGACCAGCACCTTGATGTTGCCATCGGGCAGCTTCAGGCTTTGGACGATGCTGACGACCGTGCCGACCGCGTAAACGTCGGCGGGCGTGGGGTCGTTGTCCGACGCGTCGTGCTGCGTTGCAAGGAAAATCTTCTTGTCGTGCGCCAGCGAAGCCTCCAGCGCCTTCACGCTGGCAGCCCGCCCGACGACGAACGGAGACATCATGTGCGGAAAAATCACCACGTCGCGGATCGGCATCATCGGCATCCGCGCGCTGGTCTTGGCAACGATCGCACTTGGCATGTCTCTATTTTATCCTGCGATTCCGACACACGGCCAGTGGCGGGCGCACGTGCCGATAGAGAGCGGCGTTGCGGCGACAGTCCCGGCGAAACTGCCCCAGTCGGATGCCCGCCCGGGCTGCTAGCCTGCTTTGTCCAGGAGGCGGGCGCGGAACTTCTTTTGGTCTTCCAGCACCATCTGCTCGGTGACCACGAACCGCTTGACCCGCTTTGGTTGCGAGGGCAGGTAGTACATCAGCTCGAGCATCAGGTCTTCCATGATCATGCGCAGCCCGCGCGCTCCCAAGTCCCGCTCCACGGCCAGCTTGGCAATCGCCTGCATCGCGGCCGGGTCCAGCACCAGTTCGATGTTTTCGTACTCGAAGAGCTTCTGGTATTGCTTGACGAGAGAATTGCGCGGCGTGGTCAGGATCTGCACCAGCGTCTGCTCGTCCAGTCCGCTCAAAGTAGCGCTTACGGGAAGGCGCCCGATGAATTCGGGGATAAAGCCGAAGCGAATCAGGTCATGGGGCTGGACTTGGCCGAGCAGGCCGAGGTCGGCGTCGTCGGCATCGGCCGGCTGCGAGGGCAGGGCTTGGCCGATCGAGTCAGCCTTGCGGAAGCCCACGACCCGCGTGTCGACGCGGCGTGCCACGATTCGGTCGAGGCCGACGAACGCGCCGCCGCAGATGAACAGGATGTTCGTGGTGTCGATCGGCGTGAATTCCTGGTGCGGGTGCTTGCGGCCGCCTTGCGGCGGCACGTTAGCGACGCTGCCTTCCAGAATCTTCAGCAGCGCCTGCTGGACGCCCTCGCCCGAGACGTCGCGGGTGATCGACGGATTCTCGTCGCGGCGGCTCAGCTTGTCGATCTCGTCGATGTAGATGATGCCCTTCTCCGCTCGGCTGACGTCGCCGTTGGCCGCTTGCAGCAGCTTGAGGATGATGTTCTCGACATCTTCGCCGACATAGCCGGCCTCGGTCAGGGTCGTGGCGTCGGTGATCGCGAAGGGAACGTCGAGGATCTTGGCGAGAGTCTGGGCCAGCAGCGTCTTGCCGGTCCCGGTGGGGCCGATCAGCAAGATGTTCGATTTCTGGACTTCGACGTCCGGCTCCGCCCCCGTCGTGGCCGGTCGCTTCTGCTGCATGAAGATGCGCTTGTAGTGGTTGTAGACGGCGACCGACAGGCGCTTTTTCGCGGCTTGCTGCCCAATGACGTATTCGTCGAGCTTGTCCTTGATCTCGTGCGGCTTGAGCAGAGTGAAGCCGTCATCAGGCGGCTTTGTCGAGCGCTCCTCCTCCAGAATCGCGCTGCAAATGGCGACGCACTCGTCGCAGATATACGATTTGGGGTAATCGCCCGGCGTGGCGATGAGCTTCGTGACGATCTCGTGGCTCTTGCGGCAGAATGAGCAGCGCAGCGCTCCTTCAGCAGACGACCGTTTCACCGACCTCTCCGAAGCGCGGGCATAGACTGTCGTGGCAATACACGCTAGGCGACCGATCCCATCGTACCAAGAATCCGCCTGCGGCGGCAGCAGTTCTCAGAATGGAGACTCTGGCTCGGGTGAGGCGGAACTGGGGAGCGCTTGTAAGCGCATGTGAGAAGGTTGTGGTGGTGCAATCGGGGTGGCCGGGCACCAGATCGGGGCGGTTTGGCCGCATGTCATCGGCAA
>JAJDTX010000186.1 GCA_022826925.1 Bryobacterales bacterium | reverse complement strand
GCATTCGATCTGCTCGGCATCGATCCGCACCAAGATGTTTCCATAACCGTGACAGGCTGAGGGCCGTCCCCAGAGCGGCGAAACCCCATGTACTCAAGCGGTTATGGGGAAAATGCGGCTCGAACCCGCTGTGAAGTTCCGGCTAGGGTCTGGCAATGCGATCCAACACCAAGCGATTTTCGATCCTTCTATTTGTCCTGCTGGGGCTAGCTTTGTCAGCTTCGGCACAGTCACGGCGCGTCTGCACCCCGCAACCGGACAGGCAGGTAATCCGGACGAAGTATGAGCGCGTATTCAACCATCAAACGCAGCGATTCGATCTTGTCCGATCTGTAGTCATCAGATACATCCCGCAACCGGACAAGTGCCGGTGGGTGAGGCCGGACAGGCCGTCTCGGAATCGGCCCGTTGGACAGCGCTCACTGCCAATGCCGGAGATCCTGAACCCGATGCCGAATCCGGACTTCCGCGACGAGGACGAATTGGAAGCCGAGCAGTATGAGCAAGATGAGGATGAATGCACGGAGAACGAGGACTGGGGCGATTGCAACAGTCATCACGGCCGCGATTATTAGCGGCACCGGACCTAGCGGCGTGCGGCGCGAAGCAAGCGCGCCGCGTGCCAGCGCTGTCCAGCGAGACACGGCCTTGCCGCATGGCGGCGGCGCAAGCCTACAGGGCCGAACAGCAGGGTTGCGGCAGCGAACCGGTCTGCCGCAGCAGCCTGGAGCTGGAATACGAGCAGCGATTGGCGGATTGCGAGCGGTAGCCCAGATGCCATGACGCTGGGCGCCTATGCGCTGTGGCGTCTGAACTGGATCCATCCGTTCATTAACGGGAACGGAAGTACGGCCAGGGCGCTGTGCCACTACATCATCTGCCTGAAGTTGGAAGGATTCCCGCCCAAGGGCCAGAAGCTCGCGCCCATCCTGATACGAGAGAACCGGGCAGAGTACATCGCGGCGTTGGAAGAGTCCACCAAACGCTATGGGTCTTCGGATCAAAGGGGATATCTTCTTCCGGTCATTTCGTTCTTGAAGGCGCTGCCCGATCCGGCTTGACGGCCAAGGCTCGGTCTGTGCGGCGGCCTCCGACCCCTATCGGCCGCGACCCGCGAGCCAAGCTGGCGCGCCGGAATTGATCGGACGTGCTGGCTTGCCCAAGCCGTCAACGATATCAAGAAGATCTTCCCCCTGCTGCCCGAGCCGTTCATGGCGGGGCGCAGCCCGGTCCAGCTCACGAAGCGAGGGCGGGAGGTGGCCAAGGAGTCCGGCTTGGTCGCCACGGCCGCGCGGCTGGCCCCGGGCCTTCTGGACGACGCCAAGAGATTGGAGCCGTTCGAGATACACGAGCTGTGCGAAGGGCGCTCGATCAATCTCGATGGCGCCGACGAGAAGGAGCTGGCGCTGGGGGGCGTTCGATGTGGGCGTCTCCAAGGACGATCTCCGCCCCGTGCTGGCCATCCTGCTGCGGGACGAGCTGCTCCGGCGGCTGGGCGCGGAATCCGCCTAGCGATCCGCGGGGAATCGAATCTTACCTCTTCAGCTTGACACTCGCGCTTGGCGGAGAGAGATTGTACATAAATCGGAAACCTGCTGGCTCACCACGCTTGGCGGAACCCTTGCCGCCACGCCTCCTCGGCGTCCATCCTACCGCGTCGCCAGCGCGCAGGGCGGCCAAGCTTCACAGTAGCGACTCCCCGAGGCACGCCTTCGCCAGGTGCGGCGAGAAGCACAAGGGGAGGACGAGACGGCGGCGTGCCGCCGCCTCGCTGTCTGAACGCGATCAGAAGGCCAAGCGCAAGCCCATCCGGAACACGCGCTGGTCAAGACCCTCGCGCCCGGTATTCGCCACGTTGTTGATGACACCGAAACCGCTGCTGGCAATGTTGGAGTTCGGGTTGGCGAAGTGCGGCGTGTTCGACACGTTGAAGATCTCCCCACGGAATTGAATGCTGAACCTTTCCGTCGGCTGGAACTTGCGGAACACGCCCATGTCCAAGTTGATCAGGCCCGGTCCGCGCAACACATTCGAGCCGCATGTGCCGAAGCGCGGCGGGTCGTTCGCCGCGTCAGGGTCGGCCAGTGTCGAAGGATCCCACCAGCCATCCGCAGAGCCCAGCTTGACCGGAGCCGACAGGCAGTCAGCGAACTGTCCCGAACCGGCGCTGTTCAATGACCCAGCAGGAGCAGTGGGCGTGGATGGGCGACCTGTGTAGAGCGACGCCAGAGCGTTGATCTGCCAACCGCCTAGGATCGCCGCCGGCACACCTGACTGTGCGAACTTCTTGCTCTTGCCGAACGGCAGCTCGTAAGAATTCGAAACGACCAAGTTGTGCCGGATGTCGTTGTTGAGGGGCCCGCGGTTCTTCCAGTAGTATTCCGGATGCCTGACGCGCGGCTGAGCCGTGGACGACTCGGAGGTGTACCCGCGCCCGTGCGCCCATGTGTAGGCCAAGTTGAACGAATGTCCTGAGCGACTGCGACGAACCAGCTTCACCTGAAGCGAATCGTACATCGGTGTGCCGATGGTGCCCCAGAACAGCGTGTTCGCATTGCGCCCGTAGAGCTGGCGCAGGACGCGTCCGGCATTGCCTTCGCCTATGCCTCCCCAGTTGGCTTCGATGCGAGAACTCTGGCGCGTCGACCGAGTCGCAACGTAGGAGGCCGTGCCAATCCAGTCGCCCACCTGCTTCTCAAGCGTGAAATTCCAAGACTGGATGTATCCGCGCACATAGTTCTTGTCAGCCGTGGCAACGTTCGCGTTGAGCGGCATTTCAATCCGGTCTTCGGTCGAGATTGGAGGGATCGCCGGAAAACCTTGATCCAAAGTCGTTGCCCACGAGCGGTTGTTCGGGGTGGGCAGGCGCTGCGAGAACTGCGTCGGCAGGTTCCCCCTCAGGTCGCGTCCGAGATTGAAGGGATCCCAGGTCATCCCGTAGCCCGCGCGTACGACGAAGGTGTCGGTGGCCCTCCAAGCAATGCCGACGCGGGGCGCAAACTGGGTCTTGCTCTGCGGCAGGCCGCAGTTGCGGGGCACCGAGCCGATGCCGCACACCAGCATGATGTTCTCGGCGATGTCGAAGCGCTCCAATCCGCGATTGGGGCGCACCGGGAACGGGAAGTACTCCCAGCGGGTGCCATACGAGAGCGTCAGGTCGGGGCGAACCTGCCAGCGGTCGCGGATGTATAGCGAATACTGGCTCGAACGTGTCTGCAGATTCTTGCCGTTCAGGAAGTTGCGTGCCGCTTCGCGCGGCAGTCCCAGCATGAAGGAGGCGATCGCGTTGTAGTCGTTCGTCCTCGTGCCGGCTCGGCTCGTCGTGTTGTTGCGGAACCGGAAGCCACCCGCCGGAGCGTCGCCTCCGGGGAAGTTGGCCACCTCTTGGTTGATGTGCGTCAGAAACGTGTCGGTCCCGAAGCGAATCTCGTGGTTCCGCCTCGTCCAGTTGCCGTTGAACACAATCTGGTGCAGGTAGTCGTGCCCAATGAACGGCGATGTGGCGCGGTAGCCGAGATTGCCAAAGCCCGCATCGAAACGCATGCGTGGCATGCCACCATAGAACGTGCCTCCCCCGCCAGGTGTGCCATCCCCGTTCGTGCCTGGAATCCCCAGCACGTCCAAGCCGATCCGCTGGTCGAGGTTTCCGGCAAAAGCATTGCTATCAACCAAGGTCGAGCCGAAGTAGGCGTCAAACACCAAGTTCGAAGTCGCAACGTAGGTCGTGGAGATCGTGCCGCTATAAGTCGGCCCGAATCCGTTGTCGGTGCGGAAGTTCGTCGGGTGCAGGTGAATGCCGGAAAGGTCGCCGAACGCCGCGGGATTCCACTGCTTGTAGTAGAAGAAGCTCAGGCGGGCGAACATCGTCCACTTGTCGGAGAGGTTGAAGTTGGCCTTGCTGTCGATCTGGTTGCGGTGGAAGAAGTAGCTGTCGTTCGCGAGTTTGTTGCGATTCAGCCCGAGCGCTCCGACACCCTGACGGTCAGGGATGTGCCAGTCAGGGTTGTCGGCCAAGATGCGGCTGGCCCGAGAGATGCGCGCCTCCGGGATCATGTTGTTCGCGAATGGTGTCCGGTTGCCCTCGTCGCCGACAGCGGCGGACATCGGATCGAAAATCGGCAGGGGCGAACCGGAGAAGTCACCGGCGCGCATCGCCACGGTCGGCACCTTGATGAACTTCGTGACGTTGGAATTCTCGGAAGTGCGCTCGTAGCTGAAGAAGTAGAAGGCCTTGTTCTTCTTGATCGGGCCGCCGATCGTGCCGCCTGCCTGGTTGTAGATGAACTTGGGCTTGGCGTTGTTGCGATCGCTGAAGTATGGATAGGCCTGCATGTGCTGGTTGTTGTGGTACCAGAAGCCCGAGCCGTGCACTTCGTTGGTGCCGCTCTTGATCTGCAGGTTGATGGCGGCACCGCCAGCCAGACCCTGCTCGGCATCAAACGAGCTGGTGACGACGTTGACGACCTCGATCGACTCCAACGAGGGGTTGATGCCCGACATGTGGGTCAGATTGGGGTTGTAGCTCGACGCTCCGTCGATGCGGACGTTGTTGGACTTGTCGGTAGTGCCATTGACCGTGTAGCGCACTGCGCGGGTCGGGTTCGCGGGCACCGAGTGGGCGTTGGCAGGGGGCGAGAAGCCAGGTAGCGTTTGGAGCAGCATCTGGTAGTTGCGGCCCAGCGGCACCGGCACCTCCTGCAAGTCGTCCTTGCTTACTTCGGCCCGGACCTCGGCGCGATCGGTCTGTAGTTGCACGGAATTGGCAGTGACTTCGATGACCTCGGTTACCTGGCCGATCGCGAGGTCCACGTCCACGCGGGTCACGTTGTTCACCGTCACGGGCACACCCGTTGTGGTGTTGCTGCTGAATCCTTCGGATCGGACCTCGACTCGATACGTGCCGGTCGCCACCGTCGAGAAGCTGTACGCACCCGCCTCGTTTGACTCGCCGCTACGGGAAGCGCCAGTCTCTTCGTGGGTGATGCTTACCTGCGCACCGGGAATCACAGCCCCGGTGCTGTCTGCCACATTGCCGACTATGCTGCCGTAGAGGATCTGCGCCTCCGACGGCACCGATGTGGCAAGACCGATCATCGCAATGGCCGCAAGGGCGATCGCGGATCCAAGGGAAAACTGTCTTTCAGGTCGCATTTTGAATCACCTCAACACCTGCGGCGAACACACCCCGCGCGAGGGGGCCTCGCCGGCCGCGACTGACACACTGCTAGATCGATGGACACCCCTGCCCCCGGCCTAGCCGCCGGAAGTATATCATGCATTCTCGGCGAGTAGGTGTGATTCGCGGAAGCATTCCTGCCCATGGACGCAAATGCGGCAACCAACAGCCGAACCTGTCGCTACGCCCTATGTGCATCGTCGAGCATTGGTATGCTCATGCTGTGAACTGTCCGCCCGGGCCAGGCGTTGGCAGGTTGCCGACGCTCCTCGCGACGGCTGCTCCAGCCGGAGCGAGCGCACCGAACATGGGTAGAGCGGGCGCACCGCCACCCATCACGGGCCGGCAAGGATCTCGCAAGAGCGGCAGGTTGCGGACGCCGCGAATTGCGGCGTTTGTGTCACTAGCCATGCTGCTGGCGCTGGCTCCCGCTGCAGCGCAACGGTCCGCTCAGGAGCCGACCGAGTCGCGCAACCCCTTGGGCCGCGACGCCGCGGCGGTTGAAGCCGGAGACGAATTGTTTCACGAGCGCTGCGCGGTGTGCCACGGCCAGCAGGCAGAGGGTGCCATGGCGTCCAACCTCGCAGTCGCCAGGAGCGTGAGCAGAGGTTCCGAGGCGGGCCTGTTCAAGCTTATCCGCGCCGGCATTCCCGGCACGGACATGCCGCCCCAGCCCGATCTGCCGGAAGAGCGCCTCTGGCAGCTCGTTTCCTACCTTCGCAGCTTGGCTCATCCCGCCGAGCAGCCTCCAGTCCCGGGGGATGTCGCGGCCGGACAAGCAGTCTTTCAACGAGCCGGCTGCGCGGGCTGCCATGTCGTCAACGGCGCGGGCGGATTCCTCGGGCCGCCCTTGGATTCGGTCGGAGTTCGGCGCAACAGCGCCAAGATCCGAGAGGATTTGCTGGACCCAAACGCCGAACTGGCCGAGGGCTTTGGCACCGTGGTAGTCGAGACGGCGGGCGGCGAAACGCTGGAAGGAGTGCTGAAGAACGAAGACTCGTTTACATTGCTGCTGATGACCGCCGATGGCGGCATCAAGACGTTCCAGCGGAAGCAGCTGCGCTCGGTGCACACGCCGCAACGGTCGCAGATGCCCGCAGACTACGGGCAGCGTCTCGGGCCTGAAGAAGTGCAAGACCTGCTAGCTTTCCTAGACCGCCAGCGGGATCCGTTCGTACCCGTGCGACGCGGCTTCGGAAACTACTGAGTGATCCTGCAATGCACCCGACTCGGCTTGTTCCCCGCATGACGGCGCCGCTGCTGTTGCTCGCATTGCTCGTGCCGGCCAGCGCCTCGGCCCAAGCGCTGGAAGAGCGCTACAAGAACCCGGCGAACTGGCTCAGCTACGACCGCGACAACACCGGCCGGCGCTTCTCGGAGTTGGACCAGATCAACCGCGAGAACGTCGCCCGCCTCGTGCCCAAGTGGGTCTTCCAATACAGCCCGCCGCAGCCTCGCACCGAGGCCACGCCGCTTGTCCGTGACGGCGTGATGTATCTCACGGCCGGCGGAATGCGAGCTTTCGCGATCGACGCGACGTCCGGGCGCTCGATCTGGCGCTTCGACTACCCCTACGGCCGCAGAGGTGACAACCCGGCCCCGAACTGGACCCGGGGCTTCGGCATTTCCGGCAACCGCCTCTATCTCGGCACGCCCGACTGCTACGTGGTCTCGCTCGACAGCCGCAACGGAGCGATGTTGTGGCGCTCGCAAGTGACCGACCCTGACGAGCAACCCTGCTTCGGGTCCACCGGAGCGCCGATCATCGCCAAGAATCGGGTCATGATGGGCATACGCGGCGGCGACACGGGGCGTATTCGCGGCTACCTGGACGCATTCAACGCCGAGACCGGCAAGCGAGAGTGGCGCTTCTACACGGTTCCCGCCCCCGGACAGCCCGGCTCGGAGACGTGGCCGGAGAACGATTCGTGGAAGGCCGGCGGCGGAACGCCTTGGACTAGCGGAACGTACGATCCCGAGTTGGACCTGCTGTACTGGCCGACCGGCAATCCGGGCCCCAAGGATTTCGACGGCCGCGACCGCTTGGGCGACAACCTCTACACGGCCAGCCTGCTGGCCCTGCGCCCAGACGATGGGGAACTCGTCTGGCACTTCCAGTACACGCCGCATGACGAGCACGACTGGGATGCCAACCAAACGCCAGTGTTGGTCGACGCCGAATGGGACGGCGCGACGCGCAAGCTGCTGCTACACCCCAACCGGAATGCTTTTCTGTACGTCTTGGATCGAACGACCGGGAAGTTCTTGCGTGGCACCGCCTTCGCCAAGGAGACATGGCTGGAGAAATTCACTCCGGAAGGCCGCCCGGTCCCCAAGCCAGAGAGCGCTCCCAGCCCTGGCGGGTCTTATGTCTGCCCCGACATCCACGGCGGCACCAATTGGCAGTCGCCGACCTATCATCCCGGCACGGGGCTGCTCTACGTGATGTCGCGAGACGCGTGCGGCGTCTACTACCGCACCGGTCACAGCATCAATCACCAGGAGACCGGCGCTAAGAACTACCTGCGGGCGATCGAGGTTGCCACCGGGGACATCGCCTGGGAAGTGCCGCTACTCGGCGTGGAGAGCGAAGAGGTGATGTTTGCAGGGGCGATGGCGACAGCGGGCGGACTGGTGTTCTTCGGGAGCCGCGATGGCAGCTTCATGGCCGCCGACGCGAATACGGGCGAGGTACTGTGGCACTTCAACACTGGCGGGACCATCCGAGCTTCCCCGGTCACGTTTGAAGCTGGCGGCCGCCAATACGTCGCGATCACCACCAAAGCCGGAGTGTTCGCGTTCGGCCTGTTCGAGTGATCCGCCCGGCGGGGCGCCGTCAGGCGGTCCCAGCCCAGCTCGGGGAGAGGATTCTGAGGCGCTCCACCAAGTCAGGCAACGCCGCCAGCAGCGCGCCCACCTGCTCTTCGTCAGTCTGTCTCCCCAGAGAGAAGCGCAGCGTCGACTTGGCCTGATCGCGGCTCAGGCCGATGGCGGTGAGCACGTGAGACGGCTTCACTGCCCCGCTGGAGCAGGCTGATCCGCTCGAGACCGCAAATCCCTGCAGGTCCAGGGAGATCAGCAGCGGTTCCGACTCGGCATGGTCGAACCGCACGCTCGATGTGGTCGGCAGGCGCGGAGAATTCAGAGCGTGCACGTGCGCGTCCGGAACGGCGCTGAGCAGCTCGCGCTCGAAACGGTCCCGCAACCGGCCGACCCTCGCGTTCTCGTCTTCCCGATCCGATCCCGCCAGCTCGGCGGCAGCGCCAAGACCGACGATGCCTGGCACGTTCTCAGTGCCCGGACGGCGATCCCGTTCGTGACTGCCGCCGTACTGCACTTTGGCGAGTTGGAGGCCCCGCCGCACATAGAGCGCCCCGGCACCCTTGGGGCCGTAGATCTTGTGAGCGCTCAAGCTGAAGAAATCCACCCCCAGTTCCTCGACCCGGGTCGGCACCTTGCCGAAGCTCTGCACGCCGTCGGTGTGAAGCGGAACGCCTGCCTCGCGAGCGATTGACGCGATCTCCTCGATCGGCTGCATGGTGCCGAGTTCATTGTTGGCGTGCATCACCGTGATCAGGACGGTGTCGGAGCGCACAGCTGCACGCACGTCGTCCGGCGCGACGGTGCCCTCGCCGGACACCGGCAGGTAGGTCACCTCCACGCCCTCGCGCTCGAGTTGCTCACAGGCGTTGAGCACGGCGGGATGCTCGATCTGGGTCGTGACAACATGGCGCGACGGCCCGGGGGCCGACCGGACCGTGCCGAACACCGCCAGGTTGTCGGCTTCTGTCCCCCCGCTGGTGAACACGACATCCTTCGCGTCACATCCAAGCTGAGCCGCGACCTGGCGTCGAGCCGACTCCACTCCTTGGCGCGCGTCTTGCCCAAATCTGTGCAAGCTGGATGCGTTGCCGTACTCGGGTCCGAAGTACGGCAGCATCGCTTCCAGCACGCGGGGATCCACGGGCGTCGTAGCGTTGTGGTCGAAGTAGTAACGTCTCATCTCCGGCGCTAGCTTTCACGCATTGTCCCGCCAACGCGAACCGTTAGCAAGTTCTGGCACAAGTGCAGGCCTGCCGAAATCGCCTTGCTCAGGGGGCCGCTCCCTCCAGCAGAGGCGCGGCCGGAATCTTCTTGGTCACCGCGGTGCCGTTCCAGAGCTCCGCTCGCAGCAGGACCTGCGTCCCCCTTCCCACGCTGGAGGGCAGCCGGAGCTTCCCGCTGCGAGCCAGCCCGGTGCCAAACATGTTCGCTGTCACCGGCTCCGGCGATGCAGCGACGCTGATCTGAAGCCGCCTGAAATTGGGCCGCGCCCGAGGACTGCTGATCCACGCAGTAAGCACCAGCGTCTCGCCGGGAGCGGCCCGCTCGCGGGCGGCGAGCCGCAGGCGCCACGGCCCGAAGTCTCCGCTGTAGACCTCAACGGACTCCGGCGGTCGGGCCACGTCTATGCAGAACAGGGCCGCCAAGCCGATGCTCAGCGCCAAGACCAGCAGTTGCGGATACTTCCAGCTACCCATGCGGCAGTGCCTCCGCCGCAGCTGCTGCCTCGTCGGGAATCCCGTCCAAGGCCTGTGCGACTTCGCTGCGCTCCGCGAGTCGCCGAACCCGCCGCAGATACAACCAGGCCCCGGTGAGAATCATGGCGTTGAGCGCTAGACCGAATCCGAACCAGATCAGCTTGCTCAGGATGCCGCCGAAGTCGCCGAAGTGAAGCGGGTCGGCCGTGTCGACCCAGCGCCGAGCCGGCGAGAGGTCCTGCGCGAGCTGGACGCTCACCAAGTCGCCGCTAAAGGGGTGGAAATTGACCTTGTTGGCGCGGTCGCGGACCAAGATCGCGTCCGTCTGCCCTTGCACGCTGATCACGTCCTTGTTGCTCGCCGGGAGCCTGATGATGGCGACCCGCAGGCTGGGGATTTCCCGCCTGGCACTCTCCGCGACCGTGTCGAGGTCTGCCAAGGGCGCGGCCGCTCCGTATGCATTCAGCTGCTGGTCGTCAAGGGTCGGGGTGCCGATGTATGCGAAATCCGTGAAGTCAAAGAGGAGCTCTTCTGCGAAGTACCAAGTCCCGGTAATCGCCATCAAGGCTACGAACCACAGCGACCAGACCCCGAGGAGCTTGTGCGCTCCGCCCCAAAGAATGCGGGCCCCGCGCTTGCGCTCCCAGGTAAAGAAGCCCTTCCACCACTTGCGATAGACGATGATCCCGGTAACCACCGAGACGGCCATGATCAACCCGAAGACGGTGACGATGTACTTGCCCCAGTAGGGCGTGAACAAGTACATGTGGAAATCGCGCAGGAAGCGCTGGGCGGTAAGCCAACTTGCCTCCCCCTGGATCTCTCCCGAGCGGGGGTCAGCGTACACCCTCCAGGGCTGCTTCAGGTCGTGCCGCCGAATCACTGCCTCGGCTGCAAACCCCGCCCCGACGGGAGCCCCCAGCCACAGCACCTGCGCCTCTGGATGCAGCGCCCGCACGTTGCGGTGGATGGCCGACCACGCGGTCGGCCCGCTCCGCGGCGCGACGCGCATGTCCGAATTGAGCAGCCAATCGATCTCGTGGCCGACCACCGCAAGTGTCCCGCTCAGGCAAATCACGAACAGCAGGATCGAGAGAAGGAATCCACACCAGCCGTGCAGTCTGAACGCCAAGCGGCGGCCGAACCACCGACTACCGGGTCGCGTGCGCTTGGATGTCGGCATACAGACCTAGAACGTCAGCCTGGGCGCGAACTGAGGCAATGGAGGCCATTCAGGGGCTCTCGCACGATACCAGCATCGCCGGCGCCCGAAGCGGCAACGAGCCAGAAGGGCTTGCGAAGCACTTGCCTCGAGTCATGCGAAGCAAGGGCGCGGGCGCGAGGCTGACGCCACCTGCACTGCCAGTGCGCGGCGCTGTCTTCGCGCCCGAAAGTTCCGGTACGATCGGCGCCGGGGTTCGTTTCTGCATCCTCGCACGAGCCTGTCTATCTGTCCCGCTTGGGCGTTGCCGGAACTCGCAGGACAGGACAGTCCCCCAAACCTGGCGGGCAGGAGAATTCCGGTCATCCTGCGCAGGGCAACGCCCTGTCGGGGCTCGGGGTCGAATCCCCCGACGCTCGTAAGCGGCCCACTTCGGACAGAGGCCGCGAGTGTTCCCTACTGGGAGCCGCTGTCAGAACTGTCGGAGTCCGTCGCCTCGGGGGCGCTGTCAGAACTGTCGGAATCCGTTGCCGGGGCGTCGCTGTCGGAGCTCTCCGGCTCCATTCCTTGGGCGCCACTATCGGAACTGTCTGAGTCGCTCGCCTCGGCTTCGCTGTCGGAGCTGTCCGAGTCGGTCCCGCCGCCGCAGCCGGTGGCCAGCGCGGCACCCGCTGCCACCGACCCGGCCGTGATCGCTCGCGAGAGAAACGAGCGGCGATCGACTCGGACGGTGGTGATATCCTCGTCTGTCAGCGAGGTCGGCGACCCGTGACGATCGGTGATAGGCGCGTGGCTGTCTGGTCTGGGCATATCGTCCTCCTGCTGCAATAAGGGCAAAAAGGCAAGGCGCTTGCGAATATCCTATAGGAAGCTCGCCCTGGCTGTCAAGCCTGGCGCGATCTTTGATCGTGATATCCGAAGGCCACGGCGCAGCGGCTGTTCGTGGTTGATCGCATCGCGCCGCACGCTCTGATGATGACCGACTACAGAGAATCGAGACCGGCGATCGAACGCGATTGGTACGCCTGGCTCATCGACCCGCTGCCGACAGCCGAGTTCGAAAGAGACTACTACGAGCAGCGTTTGATTCACATCCAGCGCAAGGCATCGCCCTATTACGACGAACTCCTCTCTGTGGCCGATCTCGACAACGTATTGGGAACCCACTCGGCCAAGCATCCCGATATCAGCTTGGTGCGCGGCGATAGCGATGTTTCCCGGGGCGACTACGCCAACGGCGCCGGCAGGATCCAGCCGCTCGAGGTCGCGAGGCTCTTCGACGACGGTGCGACCGTGATCTTTCGCCAGCTCCAAGAGCGCGTGCCGACGCTGGCGCGGCTATGTGTCGCGCTCGGGAGGCGCTTCTCCTCGCGGGTCCAGACAAACGTGTATCTCACCCCTGCCGATGCGCAGGGATTCGCACCGCACTGGGACACTCACGACGTCTTCGTGTTGCAAGTCAGTGGCACGAAGCGCTGGTCCATCTACGACACCAAGGTGAGATTGCCGCTACGGGGCCAGCGCTTCGAGCGCGGAACCCTCCCGGGCGATGTCAGCGAAGAGTTCGAACTCGGCCCGGGCAGCGCCGTGTACCTTCCGCGCGGTCTGATGCACTCGGCGCGTTCCACGGATCAGGCGTCGCTGCACATCACGCTCGGGCTGACCGCGTTCACGTGGGCCGAGTTCCTCGTCGAAAGCGTCAACGCGGCGGCACTCGAGGAAGAATCGCTGCGACGGAATCTCCCCCACCGGTTCGCCAGCGAGGGCTTTTCGGCCGCCGAGCGGGAGCGCCTGTTCGGCGAGAAGCTGTCGCTAGTGCGGTCGCGGTTCAACCCGGATGTTGTCTGGCGCCGCTTCTCGGACGAAGTGTTGGCCGCCGACGTACCGCTGTTCACCGACTTGTTGAGCCAGCGTTTCCGCGAAGACCCGCTGACACCCCGCTCGCGGGTGAGACGCCGTGTCGATCTGATCGTCAAGGCCGAGAATGAGGGCGAGACGTGCCTGTTGCGCTTTTCTGGGCACGAGCTCAGACTGCCGGCCCATGTGTGGCCAGCGCTGCAATTCGCCATGGCAGCCGACGAGTTTGCCGTTCAGGACTTGCCTGACTGTCTGGACGCGGAGGGAAAGCTGACCCTGGTGAAAAGACTGGTTGGCGAGGCGATTCTACAGCGTTTGGAACCGAGCGCGTCGTAGACCGCAACGGATCCGACCCGACAATCGAAGGGGCCTCGGCAATGCTTGAGGGCTCCCTGCGGCAGCGGGGCGGTTGTCCGAGCCCACCCGGCTGCAGGCCTGCGAGGCTGCCAATACGCAAGGCGGGCAGTGCGAGAGCCCCCTCCGCCCGCACTCGGAACCCGACGCGGCCGCAAGTTGCAAGTTCAGCGACCAAAAACGACAATGATCAAGAAGATGAGCATCCGCACTCTCGCACTGCTAGTCGCCGCACCGACCTTGCTGGCGGCGAACGACTTGGCCGAGGACGCCAGCGCGATCTTGAAGCAGGACTGCCAGATGTGCCACGGCGCGGCGATCCAGCAATCGGGCCTTGACCTGCGCACGCGCGAGAAGATCCTCACCGGCGGCGAGCGCGGTGCCGCGGTGGTGGGCTCGAACCTCCAATTGAGTTGGCTGTGGCGTTTGGTGAACCATCAGACAAAGCCGCACATGCCACCCGGCAGCAGCAAGCTGTCCGACGAAAAGATCGATGTGCTACGCAAGTGGATCATGGCCGGCGCACCGATGCCGGAGGGCGCGGTCTCGGACGAGGAAGCGGAGCGGCGCGCGGCCCTGAGCAAACTGGAGGAGCGCCCCATCACCGACGAAGAGCGAGCGTGGTGGGCCTTCGCGGATCCCGTCAGGCATCCGGTGCCCGGTGACGGAAGCGGCAATCCCATCGACGCATTCTTGGACGCCAGCATCCGCGAGCAGGAGCTGGCCCAGAGCGGTCCAGCCGACGGCCGGACCCTGGTTCGCCGCCTCTACCTGGATTTGACCGGTCTACCCCCGACCCTTCAACAGGTTCAGGACTTCTTGGCCGACGAATCTGCGGGAGCTTGGACCTCGCTCGTCGACCGACTCCTGGAATCGCCGCACTACGGAGAGCGCTGGGGCCGCCACTGGCTCGACTTAGTCCATTACGCCGATTCGGGCGGCTACGAGCGTGACTTCGACTGGCCCACGATGTGGCGCTATCGTGACTACGTCGTCAATGCATTCAACAACGACAAGCCGTTTGACCTGTTCATCAAGGAGCAGATCGCCGGCGACGAAATCGCGCCCGATTCACAAGAGGCCAATATCGCGACCGGCTACCTGCGGATGGTGCTCGACAACAACATCAAGGACGAGCGCACGCGGATGGACGAGCTCGACGACAACGTCGCCACCACGGCGCAGACGTTCCTAGCTGTCACTGCACAATGCGCCCGCTGCCACAACCACAAGTTCGATCCGATCGCGCAGAAGGACTACTACCAGATGCAGGCGGTGTTCTTTTCGACCAAGGAAATAGACTATCCGCTGGTCGGGTCAGACGTCGTTGCCGAGCACAAAGAACTCAACCAGCAGATCACCGCTCAGCAGAAGCCTCTCAGGGACCGTCTAGCGCGAATCGAAGAGCCCTACCGCGACGCAATGTTCGAAACCACGCTCGACGCGCTGCCAAAGTACTACCGGACTGCGTGGGAGACCCCGGCCGAAGAGCGGACCAAGGCGCAGCGCCTCAACGCCCGGCAGGTGGAGGCACTCTACAAGCAAATCTTGGTCGAAGACATTCTGGCGCAGATGGACCCGAGCCACGCTTCCGAGCACCGTGACATCCAGCTCCAGATCAAGGATCTCGACACAAAGCGGCCAGATCCGTACCCGACAGCTCGAACCGTCTCCGAAGACAGCCGCGACCCGCTCCCGTCGTACTTCCTCCACCGCGGAGACCCCGGCAGCAAGGGGTCGCTGATGCAACCAGGCGTTCTTACGGTCGCAGCGAGAATCGAACCGCAGTTCCCTGCCGCGCCGCCGGAGGCCCAGACGAGTTGGCGCCGCAAGCACTTCGCCGAATGGATCGCCTCGGAGACCAACCCCCTGACTGCGCGCGTGATGGTCAACCGCATCTGGCAACACCATTTCGGCGAGGGCATCGTCCGTACGACGAGCAACTTCGGCAAGACCGGCATGCTGCCCAGCCATCCCGAGCTGCTGGACTGGCTGGCGCTTGAATTCATCGACTCGGGTTGGTCGGTCAAGCACATGCACCGCCTGATGGTGACTTCGGATGCCTATCGCATGGCCAGCCGAGACCTGCCCGACAATCTCGCCGAGGACGGCGACAACAAGTTCTTATGGCGGCAGAGCCGCAACCGCCACGAGGCGGAGGTCATCCGCGACCAGATTCTCGCCGTCGCCGGTACGCTCGACCTTAAGGTGGGAGGACCGGCGGTCCGGCCCTATATCGACCCAACGCTGTTTCAATCGAGCACCGACCGGACTTGGCCGGGCATGGCGATCGGCGACCCGGACAGTTGGCGGCGCAGCGTCTACGTGTTCTCGAAGCGCTCGATCCGCTACCCGATGTTCGAGGCGTTCGACCAGCCTGACATGGTCTCGTCCTGCAGCGAGCGCACGCGCTCGACGGTGGCGCCGCAATCCCTGCTGCTGATGAACAACGCCGAAGTGCTGTTGCACGCCAAGCACTTCGCACAGCGCGTGGCGCTGGAAGCGGGTCACGATGCGAGGGCCCAGATCAATCACGCCTTTGAACTGGCTCTGGCGCGCAAGCCCAGCGAGACCGAAATGAACAAGGCTCTGGCCTTCGTCGGCAGCACGCCGACGGGGTTGGTCGACCTGTGCCAGACGCTCTTCAACCTAAACGAGTTCCTGTACCGGCAATAGCATCGAGCTTGCGCTCCGGCCCGGTCAGCGGCCCGTGGACCCGAAGCCGCCCCGGCCGCGCAGACTCGTCTCAAGGGACTCGGCAAGCTCCCAGCGCACGCTTGCATACCTCGCGATAACCAGTTGGGCGATCCGGTCTCCGGGCCGGATCTGATACGGCTCCTTGCCGAAGTTGATCAGCGTGACGCGCAGCTCGCCGCGATAGCCGGGATCGATCGTGGCCGGGCTGTTCAGCAGCGTGAGACCGTGCCGGCGCGCCAGGCCGCTGCGCGGCCGAAGCTGGCCCTCGAAACCTGGCGGTATTTCGATGCAAATCCCGGTTCCTACGTTGCGCCACTCCGAGGGCGGCAGCTCGACCTCCTCGGATGAATACAAGTCCATTCCGGCGTCTTCCGCGGCCCCGTGGGCGAACTCAGGCGCAATCGCGGATTCACGGAGTTTCCGGTAGCGAAGCGTCAGAGTTTCAGACATGCAGGCAGTTACCCTAGCACGGGCAAGAACTGGGCCGACATGGAACGCGCGCAGAGTGTCAGCGCTTGGATGCGCCGGTCGCTCGTGGCACGATCGCCGCCAGCGGCTACAGGCTCAGTGGAAGTCGTGTGATTGCACGTCCAGCGCCGGTGCGATCAGCGGCTTCAAGGAGTCCACTTTCACCGAGACCGTGCCCTCCGCGTTCTGCAGCACGCCTTCCGCCAGCAGGAACGGCTCGTGCATCACCGTGAACCGATTCGCGTGAAACACCTGCGGCGTCAGAATGAGGTTCGCCACCCCTAGCTCGTCCTCGAGCGTGACAAAGCAAAAGCCCTTGGCCGTGCCCGGCCGCTGCCGGGTGATGACGGCTCCGGCCGCCCGCACGCGCCGACCGTTGGGGGTCGCCTCGAGGTCACGCGAAGACAGCACGCCGGCACTCGCCACCCGTCCGCGCAGGTAGTGCATCGGATGCTTGCCAACCGTCAGGCCGGCTCCGCGGTAGTCCGACTCGAGACGCTCCAGAGGCTCCATCGGAGCAAGCGGGCCGGGCTCGGGCAAGCTGTCGTCCTGAGCGTCGAAGAGAGGCCCCTTCGGGCGCCAAGCGCCCTCCACCTGCCACATTGCCTCGCGCCGGTGCAGTCCGTCGCCAAGGGAGTTCAGGGCACCGATCTCGGCCAGCGTGTCGAGTTCGTTCTTGTGCAGCCGTACGCGCCGAGAAAACTCGCCAATCGACCGGAAGTCAGACCGTTCGGTCCGGTCCGCAACGATCTTCGCAGCCGCCTCGGGCCGCAGTTCCCTGACATACGCCAGCCCCAAGCGCACGCAAGCAGCGCTGCCCGCCCCCGCCGCAGGCAGGTCGACCACGGTGCAGCGCACGTCCGACGCATTGACATCGATCGGCAGCACGCGCACGCCGTGCCGCTGAGCATCCTTGACCAAGACGGCCGGCGAGTAGAAGCCCATCGGCTGGCAGTTGAGCAGGGCCGCCAGGAACTCCGCCGGATAGTGCGCCTTCAAGTACGAACTGGCATACGCCAGCTGGGCGAAGCTAGCCGAGTGCGACTCGGGAAAGCCGTACAGGGCGAATGACGTAATCGACTTCACGATCTCAGCGGCCGCCGCCCCTTCGATGCCGTTGCGGGCAAGCCCTTGGCGGAGCCGCCCTTCCAGCCCGTCCATGCGCTCCACCGAGCGCTTGAACCCCATCGCCCGCCGCAACTGCTCGGCCTGCCCGCCAGTGAAGCCCGCCGCCGTCATCGCCATGCGCAACAGCTGCTCTTGAAACAGCGGCACGCCCAGCGTGCGCTTGAGAATCGGCTCGAGCGACGGATGGGGGTAGCGCACCGGCTCGCGCCCGAGCCGCCTGTTGATATAGGGGTGCACCATGTTGCCCGTGATCGGGCCGGGGCGGATAATGGCCACCTCGACGACCAGATCGTAGAAGCAGGCCGGGCGGATGCGCGGCAAGGTCGCCATCTGAGCACGGCTCTCGATCTGAAAAACGCCCACCGTGTCCGCCCGCTGGATCATCTGATACGTCTTGGAGTCCTTGGCAGGGAGGCGGGCCATGTCGAACCTGCCCCCCCTCGAGCGGATAGTCGCTGTTGCTTCCTCGAGCACCGCCATCATGCCCAAGCCCAGCAAGTCCACCTTCACGATGCCGAGGTCGGCGCAGTCCTCCTTGTCCCACTGGACGACCACGCGGTCTTGCATGCGGGCGTTCTCCAGCGGCACGACTGCGTCGAGGTCCCCCTGGCAAGCGACCATGCCGCCGGAGTGTTGCCCCAGATGGCGCGGCAGCCCCCGAATGTCCAGGCACAGTCTCAGCCAGTGGGCCACGCGCGGGTCACTGCGGTCCAGACCCACTTCCGCAGCCTGCTGGAACAGCCCGTCACGGCTGTCGAGGTACTCAAACCTGCTGATGGATCTTGCCAGCTCTCCGATCATCTCGTCCGGGAACCCCAGCACCTTGCCCGTCTCGCGCACGGCGCTGCGGCCGCGGTAGGTGATCACATTGGCCGTCATGGCGGCCCCGCGCTCCCCATAGCGCGCGTAGACGTGCTGGATGACGCGTTCGCGCTGATCTCCGGACGGCAGGTCGAGGTCGATGTCGGGCCACTCCCCCCGCTCTTCCGAGAGAAACCGCTCGAAGAGCAGGTCCATCTTGACCGGATCAACGGCCGTAATGCCGAGCGCGTAGCAGACGGCAGAGTTGGCGGCCGAGCCCCGCCCCTGGCACAGGATGCCGCTGCGCCGGGCGAATTCGACCAAGTCCCAGACGATCAGGAAGTAGCCTTCCAACGCGAGCTTGCGGATCACCGCCAACTCGTGGTCGATCTGGCGCAATGCCTTGGCGCGATGGGGCTCTCCGCGATAGCGCTCGGCCGCGCCGCGCAAAGTCTGCTCGCGCAAGTAGGAAGCCGCCGTCTCGCCCGGCGGCAAGGGGAAGCGCGGAAACTCGTAGCCCAAGTCTTCCAGCGTGAAGCTGAGCCGCTGGCTCAGCTCGGCCGTCTCCGCCACCGCTTCCGGCAAATCCGCGAAGAGACGCTCCATCTGGCGAGAGGACTTCAGGCAGCGCTCGGCGTTGGCGTCGAGCAACCGCCCCGCGTTGTCCAGCTTGCGCTTGAAACGGAGGCAGGTCAGCGCGTCGAAAAGATGCTTGCGGTCCGCGGTGTCGTAGCGGACACCGTTCGTGGCCAGCAAGGGCAGACGATGCGCCCGCGCAAATTCGACGCGGGCGCGATTGGCACATTCCTGCTCGCGGATCAAATGGCGCTGCAGCTCGACGTACACATTGCCGGGCCCGAAGATGCCGCGCACCGCATCCTCGTCCCGCAGATCGTGCAGCAAGGCGACGAGCCCCGCGGAATATTCCTCCACGTCCTGCCAGCGCGCCCGGCCCTCGCCCTTGGGCGCACGCAGGTTCATGCGGGTGAGCAGGCGGCAGAGGTTGCGGTACCCGGCGCGGCTTTGCACCAAGACCGCCAGCCGCCGATCCAGGATTGCGTTCGGCGTCCCCTTCTTGACATCCTGCTGTTCGAGCGAGATCTCGCAGCCGACCAGCGCGCGCACGCCCGCAGCGCGCGCGGCCTGGAACAAGCGCGGCGCTCCGGAAACCGAATCGCGGTCGCACAGCGCCAAGGCCGCGTGTCCGAGGCTCGCGGCCGTCCCGACCAAGTCCTCCGGGTCCGACGCCCCTTCCAAGAAGCTGAACCCTGACGCACTGTGCAGCTCAACGTACATATGCAACCCACCCACGCCGGGCACAGCGCCAAGATCAGTCGTACTCCCCCACGAGGAACCATTCCCCGGTCGTGCGCTCGCAGCAAGCCCGGTAGAGCCCGCCAGCAACTTCCACATCCCATTCCTGGTACTGCCATCCGTCTGGCGTCCACCACTCGCCCGAAACGTGCCACGGGCCGGCGCATGCCGTCACGGGACCGCGCACTCCCTGAGCTTCGAACCGGGCCGGACGGTCTTCGCGCAAGATCACCCTTGCCGGATGAGACGGCCGGTAGCAGCGAAAAACCAAAGAAGCCCTTGGGGGCGTGGGGGCACGGGCCGGTGCGGGCCGAGAAGACCGCGCCGCGACCGGCTCGGAAGCAGCCGATGCCCGGCCGGGCGCCGCCCTGCGCCTAGCCTTCGCCCTCTCCGGCACCGGCCGGAACATCTTCAGTTCCGCCACGCCCGATCGGTATGTGTCCGGCACGCTCGGCGCGCCGAACCGCTCCTTTCCCACCAAGGCGCCCAGACGTGCCAACATCACCGCCATGCGCTCCGGGCTGGCCGATTCCGTCCCGAACAGGGCCCGCTGCGTTTGGTGGCACTCCACGGGCCTAGCCGACACATACGCACCCTCGACCGCGGCCGGCGGTGGATGCGCCGCCAAATCGATCCGCACAAGCGTCAGCAGAACGCGCGCATCGCTCAGCGGGGACGGCAGCTCAATCGTCCGCTCAAGCTCTCCGCCATCGGCCAGCCGCAAGCGCGTGGTCAGGCCCCCCGCGGCCCGGTCAAGGCCATGCAGCTTGATGCAGAGCTGCTCCAGCATGCCGGTCATGGCCAGCATGAGCGGCTCGAGCGCTTCGATCTCCCAATCAAAGTCCCGGCTCACCTCCAGCCTTGCCGGCGGCTGGTAGACCCGCAGCGTCGAACTCTCCTTGCCCCGCGCCAGCCGCGCCATGCAAGCCCCGCGCTCGCCGAACCGCTCGGACAACCGCTCCGGCGGCAGCTGCGCCAATTCCCCCACCGTGCGCAGCCCCCAGTGGTTGAGGATCTTGAGTTCGCCGTCGTCCAGCGGCAGGGTGTCGAGCGGCAGAGCTTGCAGGAAACCCTCCTCTTGGCCCGGGTAGACATGGGTAACGCCTAGCTGCGTGCGCGCCGCGCTAAGGGCGACCAGGCGATTCATGGAAACGCCGACATTGGCCTTCAGGCCAAGCTCAGCCGCGCCTGATGCCAGCTCCCCGGCCGCCACATACGGATCGCTCAGGCCTCTGAAATCGAGGACGAGCAACCCCGGCGCAACCTCCTCGAAGCGCGGCGTCGCCTTCTCCGCCAGTTCCAGCAACAGGCCCTGTGCCCGCTGTTCTTCCCTTTCGTCGCGATCGAATATCCGCAACGGCTGCGGTTTCCCAGCGCTGGCATACCGCGCCTGTGCTGCGGCCAAGACCATGCCGACGCGCACCCCGCACCGCCTGACGCCAGCATCTGCGGCATGCACAAACCGATTGGGGGACTGCCCGCAAACAACTGCCGTCGGGTCTGGCCGCAGCTCCCCTCGCTGCAGCACCGCGACCGAGAAGTCAGGAACATATAACGACGCGTACAGGGACGCTGGCTGGGCTCTCCCGCCGGAAACCCTTGCCGTCATGCGGCTCTCCCCGCAGCTTTGCCGTCCGCTCTGTGCGCCCTGTCCTTGACTACTTCGACCTGCAGGCCGATCCCTTCCAGCAGGCCCTCCCATGCGGTGTGCTCGCGTTGCAGTCGCAGCACCATGTCTGCAGCGCTGCCTGCGACGTGTCTCTCGGCAAGCACGGCCAAGGTGGTGGAAGAACCCTCCACCGCGTGCTTGAGCCGCATCCAAGCCCGCTTCTGCCAGCGGCCCAACTGGCGTTCGGAAAGCCCTCCGAGATCGATCGCGACAACACCGAACCCGCCTGCCGCCGCGATCAGGTTCGCCGCCTGCCACACATCGTCAGATGGTGCATGGCCCCACGCCCCCTGTTGCCCGCACAGACGCCCCCCGGCGTTGCAACGGATCCACAGCAGCTTCTCCAGCTCGACCCCGGCCTGCTCGGCCGAGCGCTGGTCGAGACAATCCGTGGCATCAACATACGCCGCGATCTCACCTGCTCGGGTGCAGCGAGCCAGCGCCGCCAGCAACAGCCCCGTGCGTCCAGACGAGCACGGCCCGATGACCTCGCAAATCGCACCGCGCAGAAGACCGCCGCCCAGCCGAATGTCGAGTTGCTCGATCCCGGTCGGGGCCACCGCATGGCGAGTCTGCGCTCGCTGTGGCAGGGTATGGCCCAAACCGTGCTCACGGATCAGGGTCCTGAGAGAGCGGATGTCTGTCGCAGATGATTTATATACGTTCACTATTCGTATTTTTTTCGATTATATATAGTAGCCTGCGCTCGCCCCGGATGCAAGTGCTGCCGAGCCCATATTTCCCTCCAGCAGTGCGTTGCGTGTGAGAACTACGCACCTTCAACTGTCCGCCTTGTCGTAGACGGCCCACCTCCGATCAAGTGAAAGAGAGAGCCGACAGCCACCCCGCTCACAGCCGAACTTGCCCTCAGCGACGCGAAGTCGGCTGGCGAGGCAACCCGCGAAGGTTCGACGCGTTCCGGTTAACGGGTCGGCATCGGCGAGGCATGATGCGTTGTGCTTGACGTAATGCGGATGTTTTCGCTTACGTGAAACTGATGGGGTTGCCTCGGAAACGGAAAACATCGTGATCGTCGGTTTCTTGGACAAGAGGACCAAAGCGTTCTACAAGGGTCATCGCATCGCGGCCTTCTCGGGCTTCGTCCGGACGGCCTCACGCAAGCTCGACCAGCTCGACGCAGCCACAAGCCTTGGCGATTTGGCAAGGCCCGGAAACCGTTTAGAGGCTCTCAAGGGTCGGCGCAAGGGGCAGTGGAGCATCCGCGTTAACGACCAATGGCGGATCTGCTTCAAGTGGCCTGAGGGAAGTCCCGGACCGACCGAAGTGGAAATTGTGGACTACCATTGAGAGGAGACATCTCATGCGTGATCCTATCCATCCGGGCGAGACGCTACGCGAGGATCTCGACGCTCTCGGCATGAGCGCGGCGGAGCTCGCGCGGTGCATCGAGGTGCCGGTGAACCGCATCACCGAGATTCTCAACGGCCGACGCGCGGTCACGGGCGACACGGCGTTGCGGCTCGGGCGCTTTTTCGGCACCTCGGGAGAGTTCTGGATCAATCTCCAGAAGCTTTATGAACTGCGACTTGCGGAACGAAAGAACGGGGCGGCAATCGCTCGCCTGCCGACCTTGGATGCCGATAAGGGCCTGCACGCAACAGGATGATCGCCGACCAGGCGTTTCCGCGAACATGACGGTCGCTCTGGGAACCATCGGCTGGAGTACCGCCGACCACTGGATTCGCATGCAGGTGAGCTACGACTGGGCTGATATAGAACGGTGCACGAGAGCGCTGCACGTATGATCGAGCCTCACGCTAGCGCTACGGGTAGGGCGGCTTTGCTGAATGCCTCCGCTCGCTGGTGGGCACCGCTTCCGGCAAGGTGTAAGCCATCACTTTCGCGGTGTGAGGGCAACGGCACAGGCTGATGCGCCTCTCGTGGCATGAAGTTCGTGCCCGCGCCGCCACCTTCGCTGATGAATGGCGGGACGCGGCTTACGAGAAGGGCGAGACTCAGAGCTTCTACAACGAATTCTTCGAGGTCTTCGGCGTCCGCCGACGTTCTGTGGCGCGCTACGAAGAACACGTCAAGAAGCTGAATAACCGCTCGGGCTTCATCGACCTGTTTTGGCCCGGCGTTCTCATCGTCGAGCAGAAGAGCGCCGGGCGTAATCTCGAAGAAGCGTATGGACAGGCCGGAGAGTACTTTGACGCACTACGCGAGCGTGACCGCCCGCGTTTCGTTCTAGTGAGCGACTTCCAAACGTTCGAGCTTCACGATCTCGACGAGCGGGCAGTCGTTGACTTTGCACTGGCAGATCTGCCCGAGCATGTCGAGTCTTTCGGTTTCATCCTCGGTGTGCAGCGCCGGACCTTCCGCGATCAGGATCCGGCAAACATCGAGGCTGCCGAACTGGTTGGGCGTCTATACGACTCGCTCGCCGACGCGGGCCATGGTGGGCATGACCTAGAACGCTTCCTCGTAAGAGTCGTGTTCTGCATGTTCGCTGACGATACCGGAGTATTCGAACCGCGCGACATCTTCCTTGATTTCATCGAGACGCAGACCCGCGAGGACGGAGCCGATCTTGGCCTCTGGCTCGCGCAACTGTTCGAGGTGCTCGACACTCCGGAAGATCAGCGCCCTGCGACTCTCGACGAAGATCTGACGCGGTTCCCATACGTCAACGGCGACCTGTTCAAGGGACATCTGCGGATGTTCTCGTTCGACGCGGTAATGCGCGGGGCACTGCTGGACGCCTGCCGGTTCGACTGGTCGAAACTCTCGCCCGCGATCTTCGGCGCACTCTTCCAGTCTGTAATGGACCCGACGGAGCGCCGCGCCCAAGGTGCGCATTACACAACCGAAAAGAACATCCTGAAGGTGATCGAGCCGCTGTTCATGGACGATCTGCGTGCCGAGTTCGAACTGGTGCGAGCGCGGCGAGGCCGCAACCGGCTGACTGCGCTGAGCAAGTTCCAGGCGGAACTCGGCGGCATGACTTTTTTCGATCCGGCGTGCGGTTGCGGCAACTTCCTCATCATCGCCTATCGGGAACTACGGATGCTCGAAATCGAGGTTATCCGCGAGATTCGGGAAGAGACTGCTGCGACCACGCAGGTGGTGATCGATGCGGCGAGCCAGTCGGTGGTGGACGTAGACCAGTTCTACGGGATCGAGCTTAGTGAGTTTCCAGCCCGCATCGCCGAGACCGCCCTGTGGATGATGGACCACATTATGAACAACCGCCTGAGTCTGGAGTTTGGCCAGACCTACGCACGTATCCCCCTTAAGAAGTCGCCACATATCCTCCACAGTGACGCGCTGGAAACGGACTGGTCCAGTTTGCTCCCGCCGGGCGAGTGTTCGTTCGTGTTGGGCAATCCGCCGTTCGGGGGCTTTGTCATGCGCGACGGGGACAAACAGAAGCAAACCAAGGCCGTCATGAAGTCGCTCGGCGCTGGAGGTTCTCGGCTCGATTATGTCGCCTCGTGGTTCCTGAAGGCTGGTGCCTATTTGAAGGGAAGTCGCGCGCGGATCGCTTTCGTCGCCACCAACTCGATCGTACAGGGCGAGCAGGTCCCTCAACTCTGGCCCACATTGTTCGACAGATACGGCCTCGAAATCGTCTTCGCCCACTCGACATTCCCGTGGGGGTCCGAGGCGCGCGGGAAAGCGCATGTGCATGTCGTGATCGTCGGCATGGCCGATCGCAATTCGGCGTCATCTCGCCGCCGCCTGTTCACATACGAATCTTCGGGCAACGAGTCCACCGAACTAGAACTCAGTCGAATCGGCCCTTACCTCGTGGACACAAGCCAGTTGACTGACCCGCATATGGTCGTTGAACGGGAGCGGAAGTCCCTGTCCGGCTTACCGAAAATCGGTGTCGGCACCAAGCCCGTCGATGGCGGGCACTACATCCTGAACGGGGAGGAAAAGGAAGCCTTCCTGGCGGAGGAGCCAGAAGCGGCCGACTTGCTCAGACCCTATATAGGCGGGCGCGAGTTTCTCAACGGAGTGGAACGTTGGCTGCTCTTTCTGGCTGGCGCGTCCCCTTCTCGCCTGCGGGCCATGTCGGGTGTGATGCACCGCGTCCGCGCCGTCAGGGATTATCGGAAAAACCGAGCGGGGGGACTGGGAAAGTCCTTGGCCACGGATCCCACGACGTTCCATGTCACAGTCGCGCCGGAATCGGAATTCCTTGTGCTGCCGGAAGTAAGTTCCGAGCGCAGGGAATATGTCCCTATCGGCTATCTGAAGCCCCCAACGATACCTAGTAACAAGTTGTTGGTTGTTGAGAACGCGAACCTACCCCTCTTCGCATTGCTGATTTCGTCCATGCATATGGCTTGGCTACGTCACGTTGGTGGACGGCTAGAGAGCCGCTACCAGTATTCGAGCGGTCTCGTCTACAACACCTTCCCGCTGCCCTCCAAAGGCACCGACCTGTCGAGGCTAGAGCCGCTCGCCCAAGCCGTGCTCGACGCCCGCGCCACATATCCAGACGCGACCCTCGCCGATCTCTACGATCCCGACCTGATGCCGACGCCCCTGCGGCGTGCGCATCAGGCGCTTGACCGCACGGTGGAACGGCTCTACCGGCGCACGGGGTTCGCCTCCGAGCGGGAGCGCGTTGAGCACTTGTTCATGCTGTATGAGAAGATGCTCGCACCGCTCAAAGCGGCGACCAAGGGCAGGAGGCGCCGAAGGCGGTAACCATGGCCCAGGCCATGAGGCTCCCGACTCGCTGCTCCGCCGCCGGGCCAGGGCATACCTCGGCGACGTGGGGGTAACCCGCCGTGGTTCCGTACCGCCGATGACCGAGCAGCTTGCCGACTAGCGGCCGGTCCACCCCGCCCCTCGTCAGGCTTCGTTGGACGAGCACCGGGCCGCTGTGGCGTTCTCCGATTGTTCCACTACCTACGATTTGACTGGGCCCAACTCATTCAGCGGACTGTTAAGCACCGTCCGCCAACTGATTCTCAAAAATATGGGCTTGGTCCCTGCAGCCGACGGCCAGGTCAAGATCCCCGTCTTGATCGAGGTCTTCCAGCACAGCTTCGTGGGCCGGCCCGCTGGTTCTCACACTCCAATCAGGCTCGCTGGCCAGCCTTCCTCCGCTGTTGAGATAGAGCGCCACGCTCCCTCCGTTGGCGTAGTCGGATGCGATCACGTCAAGATCGCCATCCCGGTCCACATCTACAAATTCGAAGGCGTGAAACGCCGTGTCAGGGCTGCTTTGCCAGCGGACTTCGGCTGTGGCGCTACCCTCTTGCAGGACCAACTGCACGCTCCTCCCGAGCTCGCCCCCCCACGGCCCCTTGGCACAGAACAACTCCGCTGCACCATCGGCATCTAGGTCGCGCCAGTACAGCCGCTGAGTCCACGGACTCTCTAGATCTTCGAAGATCGTGGTCCCCCCGTCGAACTCGCCGTTCGAGTTCTGGAACACCACGATCTTCCCACTCCGGTAGGCCGCGGTGATGTCCAAGTCGCCATCACCGTCATAGTCGGCGAAAATGGCCGACTCGGAGTACTCTTCATGGCCCAGCTCTTGCGACACCTGCTGGTCGGGCGTGCCGGAGTCGTTCACGAACAGGGCGACGCCGTCGATCGGCTCGCCCGCAGCCATCACCATGTCTAGATCACCGTCCTGATCGAAGTCGCCAAAGTCGATCTGGTTCGCATTGGCAATCAATCCGGTCTCCCAGTCGGGGGCTTGATTGAACTCTCCGGAGCGGTTGAAGTACAGCGAGCAATGGCTCTCGTGCGTCCCGGCCAGGTCCATCCAGCCATCTTGATCGAAATCGAGCACGTCGATATGGTCGCAATCTGTCGTCTCATTCGACTGCCAAAACGGCTCCGCGGCTATCGTCCCGCCGTCGTTGCGGTAGGCCACCCAGCGGCGCGGTTCCGGCGCACTTGTGACGAAGTCGTGGTCGCCATCGCGATCCACATCGATCAAGCGGGCAATCCCGTCTCCGCCCGAGGTCTGGGTGCCGCTACTCCAGATGGGCTCGTCGGAGAAGATTGGCCCGGGCGAAGCCTCCGTTTCACCGTTGGAACAGCCCAGCAGAAGCAGCGCGATCCCCGCTGCGAACAGGAGCAGTTTGGCACGTCTCATCTCGTATTCATCCCTTCCCATGGCGCCACTTCGGCATTCCGGCCAAGCAGGGGCGCCGCGATCACGATGACGATTGTACGCTTGGCGAGACCTCACTCGCTGGACACCGGGGACGGGCGGTCACGCCGAGCGCGAGACCGGCACCAAATCAATGATCAAGCGGAACTTGCCCCGCAGGCAAGCTGCAGGGCGTGGTGCGGAGAGGGGGACTCGAACCCCCAAGGGATTGCTCCCACTAGCACCTCAAGCTAGCGCGTCTGCCAGTTCCGCCACCTCCGCATCTCGACAACCGCCCGCGCAGGCTGCTCCCAGCTCGCCGCGACGCGGTCGGCACCTATTGCTCGCCGCCGTCCGCTTCCGTCTCAGCCGGTGTAGGCTGCGAAGTCGCCGGGACGAGCGGCTCCGTCTCGGCCGGTGCGGTCTCTTCCGCCGGCGTTTCGCTGCCGACTCCGCTGCGGTCGATCACCGACTGGCCGACGATGTTGCGCCCCTGCCAGATTCCGAGCGTGATCGACGTCAGCATGAACAGCACGGCCGCAGTCGTCGTTGCCTTGGACAAGACAGTGGCAGCGCCCCTGGGGCCGAAGGCCGTCTGCGACCCCATGCCGCCGAACGCGCCGGCTAGATCGGCCGCCTTGCCGCTCTGCAGAAGCACCACGATGATGAGGAAGAAACTCACCAAGATGTGCAGCGTTGTCAGCAGGATAACCATGTCCCTTCCATTATGCCCCGAGGCTCTCGGCTACGCTCGGACAAGCGCCGCAAAGGACTGCGGGTCCAAGCTGGCGCCGCCGACGAGCCCGCCGTCAATGTTGGGGCAGCCCAATAGGCCGGCGAAATTGGAGGGCTTGACGCTTCCGCCGTACAGGATGCGCACGTTTCCGGCAGTCGTCTCCCCGAAGCGCCCGGCAGCCAAGGCACGGATCTCTCGGTGCGCCGCCTCGGCGATCTCCGGGGTGGCAGTGCGCCCGGTGCCGATCGCCCAGACCGGCTCGTAGGCCAGGATCAGCTTGGCGAACTGCTCGGGCTGCAACGCACCGATCCCAGCCGTGAACTGCTCCGCCAGGACCGCTTCGGTGTTCCCTGCCTCACGCTGCTGCAGCGTCTCGCCAACGCATACGATCGGCGTCAGGCCGGCCTCCAGGGCGGCCAGCGTCTTGAGATGCACCGTGCCATCGTTCTCGCCGAAGTACTGCCGCCGCTCGCTGTGGCCAACGATCACGTGAGTGCAGCCAATCTCGACCAGCATGCTCGCAGAGACCTCGCCCGTGTAGGCGCCGCTGGCCTCCCAGTGCAGGTTCTGAGCGCTGACCCGGATGTTTCCACCCCGGGCGGCGGCGACTGCCGCGGCCAGCGCCGGAAAGGTCGGGGCAATGATGACCTCGCGGCCGGTGGCGTCGGCGATGAGAGGGCTGACCTCGTCCACGAACGCCGCGGCTTCGGCGGCGGTCTTGTTCATCTTCCAGTTACCGGCAACTACGGGCGTGCGCACAGAACTCCTCCGTGGGTTCCAACTCGGGGGACGCGTCGGCGGAGCACCCCGGATCCGACGCAAGTCCCAGCATAGTACACCGGCGAAGACACCCGACGGCTCGGCACAGCGGCCTGCACTACAATTCCCTTCATGCTGTTCAACCCTCGCTCGTGGCTCGCACTGGTGCCATTGCTCTTGGCGTGCTCCCCGGCCGCCGAGCAAGACGACAGCCATCCCAACGTGATCGTGTTCGTGAGCGACACGCACCGCTGGGGCGCTATGTCTTTCACGCAGACGCCTGCGGTCCAGACGCCGAACCTCGACACCCTGCGGACGCAGGGCGTGTCGCTCGACCGCCACTACGTCAACCTGCCGATCTGCACTCCGTACCGCGCGATCTTGATGACCGGGCGCTGGCCCTACCAGCAAGGGTTGATGGCTAACCACATGTCTCTGGCCGAACGCGTTGACATGCCGGAGGGAGAATCCACCAAGGGGACTCTCGCCTGGGCATTTCGCGATGCGGGGTACGCCACCGGGCTCTTCGGCAAGTGGCACCTCGGCGGCCGTGACGCGCGGCCGTTCGGATTCGACAAGTCGATCGTCTGGTGGGGCACCAACAACCACCGCAAGTGCAACTATGCGGTCGATGGCGGCGAAGCGGTGCAATGGGAGGGCCTGTCGAATTCCACGGGTACGTCGGCCCAAGCGATGGAATGGATCGAGCAGGTTTCCGGCGAGGACAGGCCGTTCTTCGCAATTGTTTCGGTGAATCCGCCGCACGGCCCGTTCCACGATGCCCCCGACGACATGAAGGCCTTGTACCCGGACGAGCAAGCGCTTCCCTTCCACCCGCTCGACATCACGCGGGACTTCGAGCAGCACCGCGACTATCACGCCTTGATCAGCGGCATGGACCGCGATGTCGGCACAGTGATGGAACGCTTGGACGAACTGGGCCTGGCGAACTCGACCGTGCTTGTCTATACCTCCGACCACGGCGGCATGACGGGTATCGACGGAGTAGCGTACGGGCAGAAGCGCCACCCCAACGACGAATCGACGAGGGTCCCCTTTGTCGCGCGCTGGCCTGGCCGCATTCCCGCTGATGTCACGCTGGGAGCGCCGACCTCGGTGATCGACCTCTTCCCGACGCTGGTGTCGCTGGCGGGTCTGAGCAATGAGGACTTGGGGCCGTCCGCCGAGTACGTCAATTCCTTGCCTGGCACGGACCTGTCGGGACTGCTGCGAAACGAACCGTCGGCGCCCCGGCCCGACTCGGTGTTTCTGGCGCACCCTTCGAACATGAACAACGGCGGCAGCCGCCACGAGATCATCTGGCGAGCCGTGGTCACGGATGAATTCACCTATGCGGTCACGGCGGAGGGCGAGCACCGGCTGTGGGCGAACACCGACGGCTATCAAGAGAAGAGCCTCCTCGGCGACCCCGCTCACTCGGAGACTCGGAAACGGCTCTGGTCGCGCCTGGACCGCTGGATGGACGAAGCCGAGCGTCCCTTCTATGACAATTGGTTTGCCCGTGCCGCCGAAGACGAGGTGGCTTCTTGGAACGCGGAGCACGGACTTGAGGAGCACGGCGCTGACCGCACAGTAGGCCGTCGTGCCGTCTTCGACATGTCAGCTTCCAAGCCCGATTAGGGTGGCGAGCGCCTCTGGGCGAAGTCGCCCCAAGCTCACGGCAACGGCGCCGGCATTCCCTCCAGCTTCCAATTGGGATTGTCCAGCAGGCTCCAAGACCCGACGAAGGGATACGAGTCCCATGGCGCCTCGCCGCGCTGGCGCGGGTCGCCGTGCTCCTGCAGGTAGGCATTGAGCCGCCACAGCAGTTCCTGCTTTTCCCGGGCAAAGGCGGGATCCGCCGCGAGGTTGCGCAACTGGTGCGGGTCGCTCTGGATGTCATACAGCTCTTCCGCCGGACGCCGCCCGTAGGCCATCAGGTAGTAGGGCCTGATCTCCGGATCCAAAGCGTTCGCCATCAGGAACGCCTTGGTCACGCCACGATCCACGTCGCCGAAGAAGCCCTGTGGCGGAGCGTTGTAGTCAGGGTCGCCGGCCGGCCAGCGGTCCGGCTCGTAGTTGCGAATGTAGGCGAATCTGTGCGTGCGGATCGCCCGCATCGGGTAGCCTATCCCGCCCCGTCTGGCGATGGTGTGGCGTTCAAAGGCGGCCACCACGAAATCCCGCGAGGCATCGACCAGGCCCGATTTCTCGGAGCGAGCGATGCGCCAAAGGCTGCGGCCCGACATCACTTCCGGCACGGCGACGGAGGCGGCATCCAAGATCGTGGGCGCAACGTCCACCAAACTGGCCAAGTCGTCCACTTTGCGGCCGCCGGGAATCACGTCCGGCAACCGCATGGCCAGCGGCACCTGGATTCCCGAGTCATACAGGTTGCACTTGGAGCGGGGCAGCGGATTGCCGTGATCGCTGGTGACGATCACGAGGGTGTTGTCAAGCTCGCCTGCATCTTCAAGCGTCTTGAGGGCACGGGCCAGATGGCTGTCAAAGTGCTCGATCTCAATCCCGTAATCCAAGATCTCCCCGCGCACTTCGGGTCGGTCCGGCAACGCGCCGGGCAGCCGAGCGTCCTCGAGTTTCTTACCGGCCCTCTTCCACGCGCCGATGTCGTACCGCTGGTGGGGCTCGGAAGTCCCCAGCCAGAAGAAGAACGGCTTGCTCTCGTCGCGATTGGCGAAGAACTCATCAAAGTTAGCTGCGTAATCGAGTTCGTTCAGCCCGGGTCGGCGGTCCGCCTCCGGCAGCTTGTGCGTGGTGATCCGATTCCCGAAAATGTCGCGATCCCAGCCCTCCAGCCGGCCCGGCCCCCAAGTCTTGCCGGTAGCGCCCAGCTCATAGCCCGCATCTGCTAGTAGCAGGGGGAACACCGTGAACTTGGATCGCAGGATGCCTAGCAGGATCCCGCCTTCTTCGACCTCCCAAATGTTGCGGCCGGTCAGGATCGCGCTGCGCGATGGGGCGCAGGACGGCGCGGCCGTCGCGGCGTAGTTGAACAGCACGCCCTCGCGGGCAATGCGGTCAAAGGCGGGGGTCTTGTTGGAGGTATCTCCATACGCTCCGGCATGCATCGCTGACTGGTCGTCCGAGATCGCGAACAGGATGTTGGGGCGATCCGTTTGGGCGACCGCGGATCCCGCGAGAACAATGAACAGGAGTGGCAGTTTCGACATGGGGTTAGCTCTCGGCCCATTATGGCAAGGCAGATCTGCCAACCATCGCTGCGCAGCTCGGAAATGGTTGCGGCTACAGCTTCGCTCGACCCGCGCTAGGATCTCGTTGCGAGATTCGGCGGCCAATGGCGCGGTCAGCATGCATCGCCCCATTAGTGGCCACCTCGACAAGCTCGAGAGCGGGCACCATTCCTGAGGTGTCCGCTTTATACACAAATATGGAGTCGAAATCATATGTATTACGTGTCATAATATGGCGCGCTGGGTAGTTGAGATTGGCGACGAGTTCGAGTCGCAGTTTGACGAGCTGCCCGAGGATGTGCAGACGGAAATTCTGGCATTGTCGCGACTGTTGCAGCACTTGGGCCCGCAGCTTGGGCGGCCTCGAGTGGACTCGCTCGAAGACTCGCGCCGCTCGAACATGAAGGAACCAAAGTTCAGTGCGACGGACGGCCGATGGCCGGTGGCTTTCGCCTTCGATCCGAAACGGCAGGCCGTACTGCTTGTGGCGGGAGACAAGTCCGGGGGGAGAGGAAAGCGATTCTACCGGAGGCTAATCCTCAAGGCGGATGAACGTTTTGACGCGCATCTAGCTCGTTTGAAGGAGAGAGGGAAATAGACATGGCTGTCAACATCGAGGACAAGATCAAGAAGCTGAGTGCCGCCCGGCGCAACAAGGTCGAGTCCCGCGTGGCGGAGCTGCTAGCCGAGGAAATGACATTGCGCGATCTGCGCAAGGCGCGCAAGCTCACGCAGGTTCGCCTGGCCAAGCAGCTCAGGATCACGCAGGACAGCGTCTCGAGGCTGGAGCAGCGCAGCGACCTGTTGCTTTCCACGCTTCGGAAGACGGTTAAGGCGATGGGAGGCGACCTATCTCTCGTGGCCGAATTCCCGGACCGTGCCCCTGTCGTGCTTTCGGGCATCGCCGAGGATGATCCACACAGTTAGATCAATAGGCTCGATTAGCAAGACTACGTGATGGGTTTCGTGCTACCAGCCGCTGGACAGTATCCGGTTCCGTGTTCTTGATTCCCACGCATAACCGAATCGTGCCTGATCGCTTGGCCAGGCTACTCCGAGGTTGATCGGCTAGAACCTCCCTTCTGATGCGGCAGCGTCGCCTGCGCAGCCAGCCTTGCTGAACGTGGAGGTGCCCCGGCTGCCTCCCGCAGGGCCTCCACGATCCAGGAATTGATGCTCACCCCCTCCTCTGCTGCTGCCGACGCCACCGCGCCGTGGAGTTCTGAGCCCAAGCGCACGTTCAACTTGCCGGAATACGGCTTTCTTGGCTCCACTCCGTCTTCCTCGCACCAAGCAAGGTACTCGTCGATCGAGCGCTCGAACTCTCGGCGAAGCGCCTTGGTGTCCTTCGCTTCGAATGTGGCAATCGGATACGATCCGCTGTTCACTACCCGACCGTGCAGGATGTCGGCCGATTCATCGAACTCCAACGCGGCCACGTATCCCCTGTATTCCATCACGGCTCCACCCCCACGACTTTGAGGAACGCTGCGATGTCGCGCACCGTCGCTCGACCGATGGTCGGTCTTGGATGCGGTCGGTGCATCACGATCCTCTCGCTTCCCTTGCTGAGCCCCACCCTCGATCCCGAACGCTCGACAACTTCGACCCCAGAAGCTCTGAGTAGAGACTCCATCTCCTCCCACCGGATGTCCGCCGGCGTGGGCCTCTCGTAGACACGAGTCAACGTCCTGCCGTGTTTGGCCGGCAACATGGCATGGTACCAAATTAAGTACCATTCTCCAGCATGCTGGTCGTGATGTCGTTGCAGGTGCGCCGCGCCGAGCAGCGTAGTCCCGTAAGATCCTCGCCGTAATGGGCTTCGGACGCCGCGGCAGGCATCGCCCTCGTCAGCCGACCCATGAGGACCCCTCACTTCGACCGAGGTCGGAGAACCGCTCGTCGAAACTCTGCCGCACCCCCTTGACAGGCGTGCTGGAGAGGCCTAGCATGAAGCGGGTCTGTTATAACAGATTTCAACGGGAGGATTGCGATGCATACTCAGAGGCTCTGCCTAGCCCTGCTCTTGCTGTGCTTGGCGCCGTTGGCGCTGGCCCAGCAAAGCACCGGCACGATTTCCGGGACGGTAACTGATCAACAGGGGGCAGTGATCCCGGGGGCTCAGGTCGAAGTGCTCAACACCGAGACCAACGCGGCGTTCGCCACATCGTCCAACGAGAACGGGCTGTACGTGGCGCCGGGCATGGTCGTGGGGACCTACGAGATCGCCGTCGAATCCGACGGTTTCCGGCGCACCGTCCGTTCCGGCGTGACATTGCAAGTCGGCCAGAACGCCGAGATCAACGTGACTCTGGAGATCGGCCAAGTGACCGAAGTCGTGGAAGTGGTCGGCGCAGCCCCGCTGATCGACACCAGGGGCGCGACGCTAGGCGAGGTCATCGAGCGCAAGCGCGTGACCGACCTGCCGATCAACGGGCGCGGGGCCTTGGCCCTGACCATGCTCACGGCCGGCGTGGTCTCCAATGCAGGCCCCACCAATTCGGGCTTCGGCGACAGGGGCATCCAGCTCTCGTCCGTTTCCATCAACGGCAGCCCGAACTCGATGAACGCGCAGATGCTGGACGGCAACAACAACATCCTGAGCTACGTCGGCGAGGTGGGCGTGCCGATCGCGGTCGACTCGGTGCAGGAGTTCAAGGTGCAGAGCGGCACCATGTCCAGCGAATTCGGCTATACCGCTGGCGGAGCCATCAACCTCGTGACGCGCTCGGGCACGAACCAGATCCACGGCACGGCCTACGAATTCCTGCGCAACGACAAGATGGACGCTCGCAACGCGTTCGCCCGAACGCGGCTGCCTCTGCGCTACAACCAGTACGGCGCATCGGTCGGCGGCCCGCTGATGAAGAACCGCATGTTCGGATTCTTCAACTGGGAAGAGTACCGCCTCGGGCGCAGCAGCCCCCGCATCCGCAACGTGCCGATCCCCGACTTCCTCGAAGGCAGGTTCGGCAACCTGCGCACGGCGAGGGGTGACCTCATCCCCCTGTTCGACCCGGACACCACCCGGCCGAACCCGGACGGCGGGGGCTTAGTCCGCGACCGCTACCCCAACAATATCGTCCCGCAGGAGAGATTCGATCCAGCCGCACGCAATGTGCTGCCGTGGTACCCGGCACCCAACAAGACGCCATTGAACGAGTACACGTTCAGCCAGAACTTCCAAGACTCGCAGAACCGGAAAGTGAACTGGTCGCAATGGAACCTGAAAATCGACCACCGCTTCAGTGACAAGAACTCGTTCTTCGGCCGCTATACCTCGGCCCGGCACCAGCCATCATCCAATGATGTCTTCACCGACCCCAACGTCGGCCGCAACCGGTTCGACGACCAAACCAACCGCAACTTCGCATTCTCCGACACACACACGTTCTCACCCACGCTGATTAACAACCTGCGCGTGGGCACGAGCCGCCAGCTGTTCCTCTTCGAGACCGTCGGCAACCACATGGGATATGCCCAGCTGATCGGCCTGCCGGACAGCGTCCCGGGCGATCAAGTGCCGGATATCAACGTAAGCCCGTACCCGAGGATCGGCGGAGGTGCCTTGGGCAAGCGCAGCTCGTTGAACTGGGACATCCAGAACATGGTCACCAAGATCACGGGCAACCACACGATGAAGTTCGGAGTGAACGCCCGCGACCTCTACGGCGGCAACCGCCAGGGCGGAGCCTTGGCTGGCTTCTTCCGTTTCAACGGATTGACCACCAATCCCCAGGCACCGGCCGGCACGGGATTCGACATGGCGCAGTTCCTCACCGGCGACGTGGCTTCGGCAGGCATCGACCGGATCCTCGGCAACTCGTGGCACGCCTTCAACTGGGCGGTCTTCGTGCAGGACGACTGGAAGGTCCGTCCCAGGCTCACCCTCAACTTGGGCCTCCGCTGGGACTTCCAGCAGAAGCCCTACGAGCGCCACAACGGCCAGATCAACTTCGACCCGAGCTGCACCGAGCCCACGTCCGGGCTGCGCGGCTGCACGGTGTTCGCGGGGGTGGACGGCCAGCCGAGGACCTTCATGGAAGAGGACTACAACGACTTCGGCCCGCGCATCGGATTCGCCTACGACCTCACCGGCCAGGGCAAGACGGTCTTCCGCGGCGGCTACGGCGTCTACTATGCCTCGATCTTCTTCAGGCGCTTCACCGGCGACATCAACCTGTTCTCCCGCACCCGCACCAACTACCGGACAGCGACTCCCGGCGAGAAGGCTTTCCGCTTCTCGGATGGATTCCCCTTCCCGTTCGCGGCAACACCCGGAGTCTCGGCGGGCCCGGGCGCAAGACTGGGCCAGAGCGTGAACCTGCGCGAGTCGGATCCGACCACGCCGATCACGCAACAGTGGAACGCATCAATCCAGCACCAGACCGGAGACTGGTTCTTCGACATCACCTACGCTGGCAACAAGGGCAACCACTTCTCGGCCAACGGTTACAACCTGAACCAGCTGCCGCCCTCGACGCGCTATGAGCTGCAGCAATCTCTCAACGACCGCGTGCCGAACCCCAACGCGGGCCTCGTGCCCGGCGGACTCGGCGGCAGGACCATCACGTACGAGCAGTCCTTGAAGGAATTCCCGCACTTCACCTCGGTGAACATTTTCAACCCGCGCATGGGCAACTACCTGTCGCACCAGGTCCAGTTCAACATCAAGCGGCCCTTGAAGGACGGCCTGCTGCTGCACTTCGCCTTCACGGGAGGGAAGAAGATCAGCGATTCGACCCAGGTGCCGGTGGACTTCGGCTCGGTCGAGCAGACCAACGAGAACAGCTACCAAGACGGCTTGTATGACCGCCAGATACAGCGCTCCATCGATCCGACCGACGTGGCCAAGCGGGCGGTCCTCAGCGTGCTCTACGAACTGCCCTTCGGACGCGGCTCGTCCGCGGGCATCAACAAGCTGATCGGGGGCTGGCAGATCAACTCGATCGGAACGATCCAAGATGGCTTGCCCCTGATCATCCGGGGCGCGAGCAACTTCCAGGCCAACCGCCCGAACTCGACCGGCAAGAGCGCCAAGTTGAGCAATCCGACAGCGGAGCGGTGGTTCGACACCGCGCAGTTCGTCAACCCACCCGATTTCACCTTCGGAGACGTGGGGCGGGCTCTGCCCGACGTGCGCGGCCCGGGCACCGTCAACTTCGACCTGTCGCTGATCAAGGACACGTTCATCGGCGAACGCGTCAACGTCCAGTTCCGCGCCGAGGCGTTCAACTTCCTCAACCGCGTGAACCTGGGGGGCCGCAGGAACGCTCCGAACACGGCGTTCAGGGCGGGCGCTGACGGCTTGAACCGCTCGGCGACATTCGGCACAATTACAAGTGCGCGCGACGCGCGCGTCATCCAGTTCGGCTTGAAGATCATCTTTTAGCCGGCGGCCTCTGGTGCGGCGTCCGGCTGGGCCGGGCGCCGCGTGCGGACACACGATGGGCAGACTCGCATGAAGAACCGAAAATCGATCGCGAAGCCGAGCATGGCCGGGTGGGCCAAGCGATTGGCGCCAGCGGCGGCGCTGGCGCTGGCGGCTTCGCTCGGGGCCGCACCCGAGACTGGGCAGGACCTCTCGCCAGAAGCGGCCGCGCGTGCCGACCATGCCCACCGGTCGTTCGAGCAGCCAGCGCCGCAAGCATCCGAAATCGCTGAATCGGTGACGGCGCAGGCCGGTTCTCTGCGGCCGGTGGCCGCAGCGCCGAGCGCAGTCGCGCGGCGGAACTTTATCGACGAGGCGATCTTTGCCAAGATCGAGCGGGATGGGGTGCCGCACGCCGGGCTGGCACCCGACGGCGAGTTCCTGCGCCGCGCCTATCTTGACTTGGTGGGGCGCATCCCCACGCTCGAGGAAGTGCTGGCCTTCGAGGCGGACGGGAATCCGAACAAGCGCGACAGCCTGATCGACGAGCTTATTGACAGCGAGGAGTTCGTCGAGCGCTGGGCCTACTATTTCGAGGATCTCTTTCGGGCCGGCCAGCGCATGGGTTACGGCAAGAACCTGTTCCGCTTCTGGGTGCACGAATGGCTCACCCTCGACCGCTCGTACGCCGACATCGTGACCGACCTGCTGACCCAAGGGGGCAAGAGCAGCCACACCTCTCCCGGAGCGCTGTACTTCGCGCGCGATTTCGTCAAGGCCAAGGACGACCCCGACGAGCCGGACGCCCACGACCTGGTCAACCGCACGGACTCGATCGACGAGTTCACGATCACGTACGGCAAGGCGCTGCTGGGCCTGAACCTGGGCTGCGTTTCGTGCCACGACGGCGCCAATCACCTCGAGCAGGTCAACCTCTACCTGACCGGCCTGACCCGCGAGGACTTCTTCCGCCAAGCGGCCTTCTTCGGCAAGACTCGCATGATCATGAACTGGGAGAACGGCTTCCAGGCGAACACCGAGTACACTGTGGACGACGTCGAGCCGGGCTATCCGACCTTGAGCGAGAGCATCGTGCGCGTCCCGCGCACGGGCGGCTCGAACGAGCCCAAGTTCGTGCTCAACGACGAGCCGGCGCGCCCCGGGGCGTTGCCGCGCGACGAACTGGCACGGCTGCTGACAGGCCACATCCAATTCGCGCGCGCCACCGTGAACCGCATCTGGGCGGAGCTGATGGGCGTCGGCATCGTCGAGCCGCTAGACGGCTTCGACCTGGCGCGCTACTACCCCAGCGACGACATTCCCGAGGGCTGGACGGTGCAGCCGAGCCATCCCTACCTGCTGGACGAGCTGGCCAAGGACTTCCAGCGCAGCGATTTCAGCTTCAAACACCTGGTGCGCACGATTGCGCAATCGAGCGCTTACCAGCTCTCGTCGCGCTTCGATGGCGAATGGAAGCCCGAGTATGGCCGCTACTTCGCCCGCCGCTACGTCAAGATGCTCAGCCCGGTGCAGCTGCACGATTCCCTAGTGACGGCCACGGCGGTGCCGGGCGGCTACGGCAGCGGCGAAAGCAAGGCCGACATGGCCCGCCAGCTGCTCGACCCGAGCTATGTCGGCTCGGAGGTGGCTGAGTTCATGCGGGCATTCGGCCAGCAGAGCAGGGATCAGTTCCCCGCCCGCACGCCGGCATCGTCCCTGCAGGCCATGCTGATGATGAACTCGCAGATGGTGCTGGACCGCGTCCAGTCCGACGGTGCCGGGAGGGTCGCTGAAATGCTTTCGGATCTGGAGCGCGACAACATTGTGGCAGCCGCCGGCTGGCGCGCGGCGACCGGTTCGAGCCCGCAGCCTTCCGAGCTGCAAGCCGCGGTGCATCGCGGCCTGACAGAACGGCTCTACTTGGCGACGCTTTCGCGACGGCCGCTCGAAGGCGAGCTCGAGGTCGCCCTGGCGGCCATGCGGGACGACCCCGCCCAAGGCCTGGAGAACCTGCAGTGGGCCTTGGTGAACAAGCCGGAGTTCCTATTCAACTACTAGGCCGGACAGTCCCAGACGGAGATCGAGACATGCGAACAGTTCGAGATTTGGCACCGACGCGGCGCGACACCCTGCGGCTCGGCGCGGGCAGCTTGCTGGGCGGGATCGTCGGCGAGGGCCTCTGGCCGCAACGCGCCCGTGCCGGGGGCCGGTCCAATCCGCGCGGCACGGCTCGCTTCGCGATCATCATCGAGGCCGCCGGGGCCATCAGCCACGTCGATACCTTCGATTTCAAGGAAGACGCCGGCACGCAGGCCGACTTCGACGTGCGCGAGATCCGCAAGGGCTTCTACCTGCCCTACCGGCTCTTCCCGCAACTGTCCGGACTGATGGACAAGGTTGCTGTGGTGCGGACCTTCAAGAGCCACGAGGTCGTCCACTTTCGCGGCGAGTACTACACCCGCGCCGGACGGCCGCTCAACCCGGCCCAGACCGAGGAGATTCCACCCGTCGGCACGGTGGTCGCGGCGGAACTGGAGCCGCAGCGGCGCGAGAGCGACACGTTCCCCACCTTCGTGAGCTGCAACCTAGGCAACGTAGCGCTTCCGAGCGGCTTCTTCCATCCGCGCTTCTCCGGGCTCGACATCAACGCCGGCAAGGGAGCGGGCAGCGTCACAGCAACGGGCGAGGCATTGGCCATGCTGGAGGAGCGCTTCCGGCTGCTTGGCGACCTCGAGCAGGCCGTGCGGCGGGACTTCGGCGGCCGAGGGGCTTCCATGAGCGCGTTCCGGTCCTTCCAGGAAGAGGCCTACCACGTGCTGGGCGACTCGCGCTGGCCGCAGGCGCTGGAGCTCGGCGAAGCGGACAAGGCGCGCTACGGCGACAACAGTGTCGGTCTCGGCTGCCTGCTGGCGCGCAACCTCGTGCTGGCCGATGCCGGCACGCGCTATATCCATGTCAAGCACCCAGGCTGGGACCACCACAAGCGCATCTGGGACCACAGCGCCAAGTCGAACCACTACAACCACTGCAACGACCTGGACCGGGCGATGGCCAATCTGCTGCAGGATCTTGAGGCGACCCCTTCCCCCCGCGATCCATCCAAGACGCTCCTCGACGAGACGATCGTCGTGGTTCCGACGGAATTCGGCCGCGTGCCGGGTGCGCTGAACCTAGTCGCAGGCCGGCACCACTACAACCAGGTCTACATCGGCCTGTTCGCGGGCGGCGGCGTGCGCGGCGGCCAGCTGATCGGGCGCACCGACGCGGCGGGCGAGTACGCATTGGAAACCGGTTGGAAGTATGGCATGCAGCCCAAGACCGAGAACATCGTCGCCTCGGTGTACTCGGCGCTGGGCATCGACTGGCTCAAGGAGATCACCAACACCCCTTCCAAGCGCATCTATCGGTACACCGATCAACTGGGTGCGACCGAGCCCTGCGTGCCGGACGAGATCGAGGAACTCTTTGCCTAATGTGCCGGAGCGGATGCGCCGCGATCTTGATTGCCGTGCTGGCCGTCGGAGGCGCCGTCGCGCAGTCGAGTAACGGCTCGGCACAGGACTCGCAAACCGCCCCGGAGGGCATGGTCGAGATACCGGCCGGCGAGTTCAGCATGGGCCGCAGCAAGCTGAACTCGGACGACGAATCAGGGATGCGCCCGCGCATCCTGTTGGACGACATCCCCGCACACCGAGTGCGCCTCAACGCCTTGTGGATGGACGCGACCGAGGTGACGCATGCCGACTACGCCGACTTCGTGACGGCCGCCGGCTGGCGGGTGCCCTACCACTGGTTAGGCGGCACGATGCCTGAGGCACTCGCTGACGTCCCGATCTACAACGTCGACTGGGATGACGCCCAAGCCTACTGCGCCTGGAAGGGCAAGCGCCTGCCGACCGAAGCGGAGTGGGAACGGGCTGCCCGCGGCGGCCTTGACAAGGCCAGCTATCCGTGGGGCGAGGACAAGCCGGACCGCACCCGCGCGCGCTTCGGGACACCGCTCGGCCCCGGCCAAGTTGGGCAGCACCCCCCGAACGCGTTCGGTCTGCACGACATGGCCGGAAATGTAGCCGAATGGTGCTCCGACTGGTTTGAGCGGATGTACTACGAGTCCAGCCCGGCCGAGAACCCCCAGGGGCCGGCCGAAGGCATGTACCGCATCGTGCGGGGCGGCGCTTGGTCCAACGGCCCGAACCGAATCACCGTCTTCTTTCGCAATTGGGTCCGGCCCAACCAGCGCACGCCGAACCTAGGATTCCGCTGCGTGCAGGACGTTCCCTGATGGTGACGGGCGATATCAGCGAAGGCTCCCGCAGACGCTTCTTGACCGGCGCCCTCGGGCTGGCTGCGTCCACTGCGCTCAGCGAGCGGCTCTTTGCGAGCGGCAATGGGCCGTTGACGATTGACCGCGTCCAGCCCGTGGTCATCCGCTCGCCACGAGGCGAGAAGCCGCCGGAGTGGTACATCGAGATGCCTCCGGTCGGACACGCGACTGGAGGTGCGGGGCTCTGGAACCGCCTAGACCACGCCTCGCCCAGCCGATTTCGGGGCACGACCCAGGCAACGCTGGTCAAGATCACGACCAAAGACGGCCTAGTCGGCTGGGGCGAGTGCCACGCGCCCGCGGCGCCGCGCGTGCATGCTGCCGTGATCAACGATCTACTCTCGCCGATCTTGATCGGGCAGGATGCGCGGCAAGTGGAGCCGCTGTGGGAAAAGCTCTACTCCAGCCAACGCCTGCGCGGGTACGCAACCGGCTTCTTCACCGAATCCATCGCGGGCGTGGACTTGGCCCTGTGGGACCTGCTCGGCAAGTACCTCGGCCAGCCGCTCTACCGGATCCTTGGCGGCAAGTACCGCGATGCCGTCCCGACGTATACGGGGATCGGCGGGAATACGCCAGAGGCACTGGCTGAGAGCGCCCGGCAGCAGCTCGAGCGTGGCTTCGCCGCCGTGAAGATGGGTCTGAGCAAGGGACCGGGCACGGCCAGCGTCGAGCGGGTCGAGGCGGTCTCTCGGGCAGTGGGGAGCAAGGGCCAGCTACTCGTCGATTCGCTCGGGGCCTACAAGGTCCACGAAGCCCGGGCGGTCGGGGAGCGGCTCGACGCCCTGCCCAACATCGGCTGGTGGGAGGATGCGCTGCTACCGGAAGACAGTGCCGGCTACAGCGAGCTCAGGCAGGCCCTGAAGACACCCCTGTGCGCTGGCGAAACGTTCTCGAATCGCTACCAGTTCCGGGATCTGTTCGCGGCGCGTGCCGTCGATATGGTCAACCCGGATTTGTGCCGCGCCGGAGGCATCAGCGAATGCCGCCGGATCGCCGTCCTGGCGGACCTGCACGGAGTGCTGTTTTCTCCGCACATCAGCACGGGCACTGCGCTCTACTGGGCTGCTTCCGTGCACCTGGCGGCACATCTTCCGAACGCCGTGATCATGGAGGGCGGCACCTTGCTGGAACGCCCGTTCGGCAATGGAATCCTGCGCGAGCCGTTGGAAGCTCGGCCGGGCGCCGCGATGGTGCCCGAACGTGCCGGAATCGGAGCTGAGTTCGACGAAGAGGCCCTAGCGGCCTACCGGGTGGCCTGAAGATGGCGGGGCTCATTCCCAATATCCGCTGGCGCATCGCGGCGCTGTTGTTTGCCGCCACGGTCATCAACTACATCGACCGCCAGACGCTGTCGGTGCTGGCATCGGAGATCACTTCCGATCTGGGCCTGTCCGACATCGAGTACTCGCAGGTCGTGCAGGCATTCCTGCTCTGCTACGCGGGGATGTACATGGTCTGGGGCCGAATCATCGACCGCTGGGGCACGCGGACAGCGCTCGCCATGTCGATGGTCTGGTGGTCGCTTGCGAACGCCGCGCACGCTCTGGCGCGCAACGCCCTCGGACTGGGAATCTGCCGAGCGCTGCTGGGCATGGGGGAGTCGGGTAATTTCCTAGCGGCCGAAAAGGCCATTTCGGAGTGGTTTCCGCCCAAGGAGCGCGGCTTCGCGAACGGTCTGGTCAACGCCGCTGCTTCCACCGGCGCGATCTTGGCACCGCCCCTGATCGTGCTGATCTTCACGCTCTGGGGCTGGCGCGTCGCGTTCGTGGTCACGGGTCTGGTGGGGTTTGTGTGGCTGGCGTTTTGGCTGCGCTGGTACTGGATCCCGAGCCGGCACCCGCGGGTCACGCAGGAGGAGCGGTCGCTGCTGGAATCGAGCGAGACCGCGCGCGGGAGAGCCCGCATCCGCTGGATCGCGCTGTTCGGCTTCCGGCAGACTTGGGCGCTGTTCGCCGCACGACTGCTGGCCGACCCTGTCTGGTGGTTCTACTTGTTCTGGCTGCCCAAGTATCTCAGCGACGAACGCGGCTTCAGCATCGTGGCGATCGGCCTGACCACTTGGGTGCCGTTCCTGACAGCCGATCTCGGGGCCCTTGCTGGCGGGTGGGCATCCGGGAGGCTGATCAAGGGCGGCACGGCGCCGGTTCGAGCCCGCAAATGGGTCATGCTGCCGGCCGCCGCGGTCATGCCGCTGAGCCTGATCGTGCCCGCCAGCGATTCCGCAGCGGTAGCTGTTGCGGCAATCTGCATGGTCACGTTCGCGCACATGGCCTGGAAGACGAACCTGATGACGATGACGAACGACATCTATCCCACGGCGGTCGTCGGCTCGGCCGCCGGCATCGTGGGCCTGGGCAGCTCCCTCGGCGGTGTGATCTTCACGGGCATCACAGGTTTCGTCGTGGAGAACTACTCCTACGGGATGATATTTTTCGTAATGGGATTCCTGCATCCAATCGCACTGGCAGTGCTGCATGTCCTGACCCCGCACGGAATCGATGAAGAGGCCTCCGAATGAGCGCAACGCGCGACAAAGCAGCGCGTGCTGCAACCAACGGATCGGCGGCGAACGGGCTGCAGCCGGCGCCGCGCCAGAGAATCTCCGATTACGTATACGACGAGGTGCTCAAGGCGATTCTCAACGATCGCTTCCGGCCGGGCGAACGGCTCTCCATCCCCGATCTTGCGAACGAGATGGACGTGAGCCAAATGCCGGTGCGTCAAGCCATCGACCGGCTCGCCGAGGACGGCTTGGTCGAGGTCCGCCCTCGCAGCGGGACGTTCGTGGCAGAACCGGAGGAGCGCGATGTCGCAGACACTTTCGACCTGAGGCGGGCGCTCGACGGCTTGGCGGCCGAAACGGCCGTGCTCCATGTGACCGACAAGGACATCAGCTACCTCGAGGCAACCGTCGACCGCATGGACGAATACGCGGCGGCGGGAAACGCCGGCATGCAGGATCACGACCGGCTGAACTGGGAGTTCCACCTATTCATCGTGCGGCTGGCTGGCAACGAAAAGCTGTATGAGATGTACGAGCAGTTGAACGCTCACTTGAAGATCGCGGGTGTCCACGTTTCGAACCACGACTGGGCGGACCGCGTCCCGCTAGCCCAGCAGGAGCACCGCGAGATGGTCCGAGCCCTGGCACGGCGCGACGCCAGCTCCCTCGCAACGGTGCTGGCCACGCACGTCGAGAGGGCCAAAAACGCCCTGATCTCCGATATCCGTGCCGTGCGGTCGCGCTCGGCAGATACTGCCACAGCGACCTAGGACGATCTCCATGCAAGCATCATTCAGCGGCGTCTTTCCAATCCTCGCAACGCCGTTCACGGATGAGGGCCAGATCGACGTGGCGAGCCAGTTGCAGCTCGTGGACCACCTGCTGGAGCAAGGGGTGCATGGCCTGGGCGCGTTTGGCAACGCCAGCGAAGGCTACGCGCTACTGCCCGAGGAGAAGTCGGCCCTGCTGGACGAGATCGTGCGCCATGTGGACGGGCGCGTCCCCGTGATCGTCGGCATCGGAGCGACCGGGACGGCCGCGGCCGTGCAAGCCTGCCAGCAAGCGGAAGCGCAGGGCGCGACGGGCCTGATGGTGCTACCTCCGTTCTACGTCAAGCCGGACGGCGACAGCCTGCTCGTCTTCTATTCCTCGATCAGCGATGCGGTTGGCATTCCGATCATGGTGCAAGACGCCCCCCTGCTCTCCCAAGTGGCCATGCCGCCTCCGCTGCTGGCGCGGATGGCGGGGGAGATTGAGCATGTCGAGTACGTGAAGGTCGAAGCGCCGCCGACCGCACCCAAGATCAGCCGAACCATGGAGTGCTCCAACGGCGCTCTCACCCTGTTCGGCGGCCTCAACGGTCAGTTCATGATCGAGGAGTGCCAACGCGGTTCGCGGGGCATCATGCCCGCCAGTGACATGGCTGCCGTATACGTGGCGATCTGGGACGCGATGCAGGATGGCGACATGGCGCTCGCATGGGACGTGTTCAGCCGAGCGCTGCCGCTCATCCGCTACGAGCTTCAGCCGGGTTTGGGCGTATCGGCGATCAAGCACAGCCTCGTATCCGAGCGCGTCATCCGGTCCGCGTTCGTGCGGCACCCGGGACGCTCGCTCGACGCAGCCGGCTTGCGTGAACTGAAGCAGCTGCGCTCACTCGTCTGGCCCGTCTGATTTTATGGCGGTGGATCGCATCGCGTCCGTCGAGACATTTTCCATCCGGCTTCCGCGCGACTCGGCGGCGGTCCGGGGAACGGCCGGTTCGCCTACCGCGCTACAGCCGGGGAGCTTCGACTATCGCTGGTCCGAAGCGTACGCGACGCTCTACTCGGTCAACTTCGAAGCCGCCCTCGTCAAGCTCACTGCCGAGTCCGGGCGGGTCGGCTGGGGCGAAGCACAGGCGCCGCTGGCGCCCGACGTGGCCTGTCTGATCGCCGAGCAGCTCTTGCGTCCTGCCATCGAGGGCCAAGCCTTCGAGTTGTCCGCCAGTGGGGTGGGAGCGCTGCGGGAGCGCATGTATGCCGGCATGCGGGTGCGCGGCCAGACAGGCGGCTTCATGCTCGACGCGATCGCGGGCGTCGACATCGCCCTGTGGGACTTGGTGGGTCGCGCTACCGGACGCCCGGTCTGCGAGCTGCTGGGCAACGCCGCTCCCGACACCACCGTTCCGGCCTACCTGTCAGGGCTCAGCGGAGATACCGCCGACGCCCGAATCGCCCGAGCGGAGGACGCGTGGGGCCGGGGCTTTCGCACGGTCAAGCTCTTCCTGGATCGCAACCCCGAGGACATGGTCGAGCTGGTGACGGCGCTGCGGAAACGTTTCGGCCCGGCAATTAGCATCGCGGTCGACGCACTCTGGCACCTTGACCCGGCCACGGCCAGAGTTTTCGGGCACGCGCTCGACGAGCTGGACGCGCTATGGCTCGAGTGCCCGCTCCCCCCGGAAATGCTGCACGCTCATGCCCGACTCGCTGCGGAGATCAAGACACCGATCGCTTTGGGTGAGAGCTATCGATCACGCCACGAGCTGGAGCCGTTCCTTGCGCAAGGCTGCGTCGGCTGGCTCCAGCCCGACCTCGGCCGCTGCGGCATCACGGAGGCGGTTGCGATCGCCCGCCACGTCGCCGGAGAGTATCCGAACGTGCAGGTTGTGCCCCATATCAGCATTGCGCTGGGGCCGCAGATCGCCGCTGCGCTGCATTTCTCGGCCGCGATGCCGGTCGTTCCCATGGCCGAGTACAATCCCTCGGTGTTCTCGGTTGCTAATCAATTCCTGGCCGAGCCGCTCGCCCTCGTCGGCCACCACTACCAAGTGCCGCGATCCCCGGGACTCGGCATCGAGATCGACGAAGGGGCGGTCCGGGCTGTGGCGCAGCGGCCCGTGCTCCAACCGGTCGCAAGCGACTGATACCGGCCGCTAGCGACTGCGGCGAGTCCTTGGCTATGCCAGCAACCCGTGCTGGACGCTGCCGCTCACATCCGTCAGGCGGAAGTCCCGTCCCATGAACCTGTACGTGAATTTCTCGTGATCGAAGCCCATCAGGTGCAGGATGGTCGCCTGCAGGTCATGCACATGGACCGGATCTGCCGTGATGTTGAGGCACAACTCGTCGGTTGCGCCATGCACGTAGCCTGGCTTGACACCGCCCCCCGCCATCCACATCGAGTAGGCTGTCGGCTGGTGGTCGCGCCCGGCGTTGGCTGCTTCCTCGGGCTTGCGAATCTCGACCATCGGCGTGCGCCCGAACTCCCCGCCCCACACGACCAGGGTCTCGTCCAGCAGGCCGAGGCGCTTGAGGTCCTTGAGGAGAGCAGCGGTCGGCTGGTCCGTTTCCTGCATGCGCTTGGGCAGCTTCTGGTTGAGATAGGTGTGATCGTCCCAAGACGCGTCCATCATCAGCACGGTGCGGACCCCGCGCTCGACCAGCCTGCGCGCCAGCAAGCAGTTCGTCGCATACTGGCGGCGATGCTCGTTGTCGCTCTCGATGCCGTACATCGCGATGGTCTCCGGGGACTCGTCCGAGAGGTCCACCAGGTCCGGAGCCTCGGTCTGCATCCTGAAGGCGAGTTCGTAGGCATTGATGCGCGAGGCGATCTCCTCGTCCCCGGTCCGCTCGTAGCGCATGCGGTTCATGTCGTTGACGAAGCCGATGGTCTCGCGCTGGATCTCCGGCGTCACGCCCGGAGGATTGGTGAGGTATAGGATCGGATCGCCTTGATTGCGGAACAGCGTGCCCTGATAGTGGGACGGCATGAATCCCGAAGAGAAGTTCGTCGTGCCTCCGGAAGTGCCCTTGCCCGAGGTCAAGACGACGAAACCGGGCAGGTTCTTCGATTCGCTGCCCAAGCCGTAAAGCAGCCATGACCCCAGTGTCGGGCGGCCAGGTATCGTCGCTCCGGTGAACAGCAGGAGCTGGCCCGGGTGGTGGTTGAAGGCGTCTCCGTGCATCGAGCGGATGAGACAGATGTCGTCCGCCACCGAGCCGAGGTGCGGCGCAAGTTCAGAGAGTTCCATGCCAGACCGGCCGCGCGGCTCGAACTTGTACCGGCTGGCCATCACCTTGGCGGTGGGCTTGATGAAGGCGAGAGTGAGGTCCTTGGTGATCGATTCCGGCAGCGACTGGCCGTCCCAGCGCTGCAACGCAGGCTTGGGGTCGAAGAGCTCGTACTGGCTGGGGCCGCCCTCCATGAACATGAAGATGACGTTCTTCGCCCTCGGCGCGAAGTGCGGGGCCCGCGGAGCCAGAGGACCGGCCGCGGTCAGCCCATCGGCCGCCAAGAGCTCGGCCAGCGCGGCGACGCCGACTCCGCCGGCTGCACTGCGCAGGAAATCGCGGCGTTGGAGCGTCGCCGCAATGGGCTGTTTCGCTTTCACAGCGGTTCCATTCTACATGTCGCGGCGAGCGCTCAAGCCCGGCCTGCCGAGCGCGCCGCGCAACTTCGCTCAGCCGCTGGGATAGTCCGCTCCCGCGTCGCTTCGCGCGCAAGACGCGTCCCATTCCAGCAGGTACTGCCGCATCTCGGCCGCCACCTCAGGCAGTTCCCCGGCCAAGTCGTGCCGCTCCCCGGGGTCCAGGGCGATGTCGAACAGCATGTCCTCGCCGCTTCGCTGTTCGTCGAGAAAGCTCAGCAGCTTGTAACGATCGCCGATCAGCGCGTGGTCCGGCGAGCCTAGGCGGGCGCTCTGGCCGCGCTCTCCTGCGTCAGGACACTGAAACGCGATCGGACGCCCCCGCTGCTGCATGTCGCCGTCGATCAAGGGGAGCAGGCTCACTCCATCGATCGGGCGCCCATCTTCCGAAACGTCTAGCCCGAGCGCCGCGGCGATGGTGGGAAAGTAGTCGCAGGTGGACGCGGGCATGTCCGAGACACGCCCGGCTTCGACGTGCCGCGGCCACTCGAGAATGCCCGGAACCCGGACTCCGCCTTCGAACAAGCTCCGCTTGCGCCCGCGCAACCCTCCGCTCGAGCCCCGATCGGTGCTGCTGTGTGACGTGCGCCCTTCGGGGCCGTTGTCGCTGCAGTACCAAAGCATCGTGTCGTCCGCAACGCCCAACGTCCGGAGTTCGGCGCGGAGCCTGCCGACCTGCTCGTCGAGCGCGGTGATGCAGCCGTAGTAGTGCTGCTCACCTTCGCTGAATCCCGCATACATCTCCCTGTGCCGCGGTCCGGCCACTACCGGGCGGTGGGGGGCATGGAACCAGATCACGGCGAAGAAAGGAGTCTGCGCGGCCACAGCCTGCTGAATGAAGGGAATGGCCCGGTCCATGATGACGCGCGAATCGTCCCCGGACAGGTTCTCGGTGGCGTACTCCCCTTCCGCCGTCCAGTATTTCGACGCAAACGCCTGATTCTCCATGGGATCCCAGGTCGGCATCTGCACCTCGGCGGAAAACGACTGGTCGAACCCGTGCTCCCACGGCGGAGCGTAGTGTTCGGGTCGCCGCCCTCCCCGCCGGCCGTCCTCTTGGTCGTTGGTCAGGGTGCCCAGATGCCACTTGCCGAAGTGCCCGGTGGTGTAGCCTTGGGCCTTCAGCAATTCCGCCAACGTGACCTCTCCGGCCCGGATGTGGCCAGCATTGGCCGTGGGCACGCCGTAGCGATACGGATGCCTGCCCGTCAGCGCGCTGCCCCTGGTGGGCGAGCAGACCGGCGCGCCGGAGTAGAAGCGGTCGAAACGGAGCCCGGCCCGGCTCATCGCGTCGAGATGCGGCGTCTTGAGGTACGGGTGGCCGTTGTAGCCGGTGTCACCCCAGCCCTGGTCGTCCGCCATGCAAAGGATGATGTTCGGTGCCTTCGCGCCGGCGTCGCGGCGCTCGCCGCCTCCACAGGCGGCGAGCGGGCCCAACGCTATCGAGCCGAGCAAGAAGTTGCGCCTGGTTGAGTCCGTCATGTGTTCTCAGATTCTATCGGCAGAAGCCGCGCTGGCAGAGAGACAACTGCGATTCTATTCGCCGAAGCAATACAGCTTGCTGGCCGTGCGGACGTACAAGCAGTCGCCTCCGATGGCGGGCGTGGCGTAGACCTCTTCTCCGAGATCGTTGGTTTGCAACACGGTCCAATCCGAGCCGGCCTCCAACACGACCGCCTTGCCGGTCTCGCTGAGCATGTAGATCTTGCCATCGCCCGCAACCGGCGAGGCGTAGTAGGAGTCGATCGCGTCGGAGAGCCGCCCTTGCTTGAGCACGGCCCCGGAAGCTGGTTCGAGCGCGGTCACGATCCCTCCGTTGCGGACCAAGTAGAGAACCTTCTCGTACAGGAGGGGGGATGCCACGTCGGGCAGAGACTTCTGGTATCGCCACAAGCGGTGGGACCCTGTGACATTGCCGCGGCCGCCGAGCCGGATGGCCATGCAAGAGTTCTCAGACACGCGCCGGGCGCGATAGTGCGCCCAGTCGCGCGCGTTGAGCATCCCGTTCTTGTTCCGATCGTGCATCGCCCAATTGTCCGGCAGCCAATTCGCGGGGATCTCCTCCTTGTCCAGCTCGGCGTCACCGTTGGCATCGAAGCGCTCGCTCATTTCCCCGAACGGCGGCAGTTCCAAGCGCACGGCCGGCTCGCCGCCCGGCGCCCAGCCGTTGAAAAAGAGCCGATCGCCGGCCAGCACCGGAATGGACTTCACCTGGTAGGTCAGGCCGTCGACGCGCCAAAGCTCGCTGCCGTCCGGAGCGTAGCCGGTCATGCGGTACGAGCCCGGCACGATGATCTCCAGGCCGCCCGCGCCCCAGTCGTAAACGGCCGGCGTCGAAAAACTATGCACGAAATCGGGACGCTCCCGCTTCCAGAGGATCTCGCCGTTGGCCGGATCGACGGCAATAACCTAGGCCTCCAGATCTTGGTCGCAGACCATGATGAGCTTGCCATCGGCCAAGATCGGAGAAGCCGCCATGCCGTGATAGTTGGTGAACGGTCCCAGAGGCAGAGCCCACAGCTGGTCCCCATCGGGGCCGTAGGCGAGCATCCCGTAGCCGCCGAAGAAGACATAGACGTTCGTGCCATCCGTGACAGGCGTAGACGAAGCCTCGTGGTTGAGGCGGTTCATCCTCTCCACGCGCCGTGACGGGGCCGCGCGCCGCCACAGCTCCCTGCCAGTCGCGCGGTCGAAGGCGAGCGTCAGCAACTCGCCGTCTTCGGCCGCCGTGAGGTAGAGCCGATCCGCGGACAAGACCGCAGAGGACTTGCCCGGCGGAACGGTGACGTCCCATTGGGAGTTGGTACCGGGTCCGAAGACAACAGGCAAGCGGCCGGTCTCGGCAACCCCGCTGCCATTGGGGCCGCGGAACCTAGCCCAATCAGAGGCCTGCACGACGCTCGCACCGAGGAGTGCGACCAGCAGCAGCTTGCCAACCTGCATGGATAAAGGGTACGAGATTTGCTTTACCCAGTCGCACCCTTGGAAAATCAGAGCCAACGAGAAATCGACCAGTCGCGATCCACTTCCTTATCACGGGTGTGCTTGTGATCTGCATCCCATAGCGAACGAAGGAAGTCCCAATCGGCCCTTGGCTTGGAGTCTCCCCGCTCGGTGACTTGCTCGGACGTCAAACGTGCCCGATTCTGGATTGCGACGACCGGGCTGAGGACATCTGCTGGGATTGGAAGGCGTTGGTCGGCATCGACGAAGCCGCGGGCGTCGCGATCAGCGGCGCTCACAGCAAACTCAGCCTGCGCGGTCAGCCGCTTTCGAAGAAAGTCCCCGTTGCTATTATCAGCCCATGACCGACACCACTGCGCCCTTGCCTCCCGAGTCCCGCGCTGTCCTCGTGGACTCTGACGGGTATCCCTACTCGGATGGTCGGGTCCTCATGGAGGGCGACGACCATGCGAATGCGATAGTGGCAATGCGCAACCAGTTGCAGGGCCATTTTGAGCATCGGCCACACACCTACGTGGCGGGGAGCATGGCCGTGTACTACCGCCGGGGCGACAAGGAAGCGGTGCTAGAGCCCGATGTGTTCGTCGTGCTGGGAGTGGAGAAGCGTGACCGCAAGTCGTACAAGATCTGGGAGGAAGGCGGTGCGGTCCTGTCGTTTGTGGTCGAAGTGGTCCCGCCAGCGACGAGCAGCCTAGAGCCAACGAGCAAGCGGACGACGTATGAGCGGATTGGAGTGCCCGAGTTTTGGCGGTTCGACCCGGATAGAACCAGCATTCCTCAAGGGCTAGAGGGCTGGAGACTAGAAGGCGCCAGCTACGAACGAGTTCGCGAGACGAGGCAGGATGAAGGCGTGAGTTGGCATCAGAGCTTGGTGCTGGAGCTAGACCTGCGGGCGGATGGCAATTTGCTGCGGTTCCGGAATCCGCTACTGGGGCGCAGCCTGCTGACGTATTCGGAGGAGTGCCAAGCGCGCAGGGATGCGGAGCAGAGGGCCGACCGGGCACAGCGCTGGGCCGAGGCCGAGGCGGCGGCACGGCGCAACGCCGAGTGCAGGGCCGCCAATGCCGAGCGCGAACGGGACGAGGCAGATCGACGAATCCTTGAGTTGGAGGCAAGACTGCGGGTCTCCGGGTAAACCGACTTGGCTAACGCCTGCTCGCAGCAATCTCCGTCCGCCTCGATGAACTTGTAGGACCCCGAGCGCTAGAGATTTGGAGTCTGCTGGATCGTCCTGAACAATTCTCCCGAGCGGCGCTCCCGTTGCCAGCCTTCGTGGGTCTTGGCTCGGTCCGAGGTAAGACTCTGAGGAGCACAGGGATTCATGCCGCTGCGCTCGCGATTGCCGCGTGCAATCGATCAGGACGCTGACCACCGTGGCTCACAAGCAGAAGTCACCCTCGCTCAAGTACAAGATTTCCAATCGCGGAGCGTTCCGGGTACGATGATCTCGTTGGCCCCGACACACTCTAGGATCGTTTTGCTGGCGCTGATCAGCGCTGTTGGACTCGCGCCGCTCGCGACCGCCACAGCCTCCGATCAGGTTCTGGTCGACCAATACTGCGTCGCGTGCCATGACGACGGTGCACGGACAGCGGGCGTTTCGCTGCAAGGGCTCGATCCTGCCCAGCCTGATCTGGATCCAGCGCTTTGGGAGAAGGTCCTGCGCAAGGTCGGGGCGGGCGAGATGCCGCCGTCAGGCATGCCCGCCCCGGAACAGTCCGAGCGCTCGGAGTTCGTCGCCCGATTGGAGCAAGCGCTGGACGAGGCCGCCCGCGCGAATCCTGATCCCGGTCGTCCGCCGGCACACCGGCTAAACCGGGCCGAGTACTCCAACGCGGTTCGCGACCTGCTGCACCTAGACCTCGATCTCACGACGATGCTGCCCGGTGACGATTCCGGCTACGGCTTCGACAACATCGCGGACGTGCTGACTCTGTCGCCGGCTCTGCTGGACCGCTACATGTTCGCCGCCCGCCACGTGAGCCGACTGGCCGTAGGAACGGGAATCTCCAAGCCGCAGAAAGACATCTTCGTGCGGGATCGCGAGACCGGCTTCCGCTATGCCGGCCACGCTCCTTCTTCAAGGCTGGACCTGCCAGTGCGCTCCAGCCGCGGCACCGCCTTGCGGTACTACTTCCCTCTCACGGGCGAGTACGTTATCTCCGCGGCCTTGGACCAAGGGGACAGCCGGACGAGCTACGAGCACTACCAGACCCGCCTGACAGTACAGGCCGGGATGCGCACGCTGGCGCTCGCATTCCTGGGCGAATCCTCGCGCGCGGAGCGCACTGCGCCCAGCGGGAGCAGCGAGCCGGCAAGACCACATCCTCCCTTTGACATCCGCTTGGACGGCAGGCGTTTGGAGCTGCTGCAGCTGCCAGATGCAACCCAGCCTTTCAAACTCCGCTGGATCTCCATCGAAGGCCCGTTCGAGCCGCAAGGCCCCGGCGATACCGCCAGCCGCCGCAAGATCTTCACCTGCCGGCCCGAGAGCGCGGAAGAGGCGCGGCCGTGCGCCCAGGAAATCGTCTCGAGGCTGGCGCGGCAAGCCTACCGGCGGCCAGTCGACGACCAAGACGTGGCGGCCCTGATGGCGATGTACGAGCTCGGGCAGGCGGAAGGAGGGTTCGAATCCGGCATCGAGCGGGCCATCCGAGCGCTGCTCGTCTCCCCCAGCTTTCTGTTCCGCCTCGAACCCGACCCCGAAGACACGGCGCCGGGCAAGCCCTTCCGGATCAGCGACACGGCGCTGGCCTCGCGGCTCTCGTTCTTCCTGTGGAGCAGCCTGCCTGACGAGGAGCTCCTCGCGGCCGCCGAGCAGGGCCGCTTGCGCGACGAGCGCGAGCTGGAGCGGCAGGTCCGGCGAATGCTGGCCGACCAGCGGGCAAGCGCGCTGGTGGAGAACTTCGCCGGGCAATGGCTGGAGTTGCGCAAGGTAGCGAAGGTCAAGCCCGACGAGATCCTGTTTCCGGAATTCGACGCGGACCTGCGCTCTGCCATGCGGCGGGAGACCGAACTGTTCTTCGCGGACATCCTGAAGCGCAATCGAAGCGCATTCGAACTGCTCGACGCCGACTACACGTTCCTGAACGAGAGGCTGGCCGCACACTATGGCCTCACCGGCGTGCGGGGCCCACAGTTCCGCCGGGTCGGCCTAACGGACGCGCGGCGCGGAGGCCTGCTCGGACAAGCCAGCGTGCTGGCGGTCACTTCCTACCCGAACCGCACCTCTGTGGTGATCCGCGGCAAATGGGTCCTGGAGAACCTCTTCGGCATGCCCCCGCCCCCGCCCCCGCCGGACATACCCGAGCTCGAAGAGGCTGCTCCGGAGGGCGAGCACCTCACCCTGCGGGAACTGATGACGCTGCACAGCCAGAGCCCGACCTGCGCCAGCTGTCACGTCAGGATGGACCCGATCGGTTTCGCCCTAGAGAACTTCGACGCGATCGGACGCTGGCGCGACAAGGACGGCGAAGTGCCGATCGACGCCTCGGGCGAACTTCCAGGCGGCGTCCGGTTCAACGGTCCCGGGGAGCTAAAACAGGTGTTCACAACGGTGTTGAAGGACGCTTTCGTGAGAACTGTCGTAGAAAAACTGCTCACGTACGCCCTAGGAAGGGGCTTGGAGTATTACGATAGGCCTATAGTGCGAGCAGTCGCCCGCGAGGGGGAAGCGTCTAGCTATCGCTTCGCCGACCTCATCGTGGCGGTGACTAAGAGCATGCCGTTCCAGATGCGCAGGAGGGCTGAATGACATTCGCGACCAACAAATCGCTATCGCGCCGCACGGTGCTGCGTGGCTTGGGAGCGACCGTGGCCCTGCCCTTCATGGACGCGATGGTGCCGGCGCACGGCGCATCCCGCATCGCCGCGAGCGCGCCCGCCTTGCGCATGGGCTTCGTGTACGTGCCGAACGGCATCATGGACCTCAAGGGCGAGTGGACACCCAAGGGCGAGGGTCGGGACTTCGAGTTCAGCCAGATCACCGCGGGGCTGGAGCCGTTCCGCCAGCACGTAACCGTGCTCAGCGGGCTGGCCCAGCTCAACGGCCGGCCCGGCCCGGACGGCGCCGGCGACCACGCCCGGGCAGGCGCGACCTTCCTCACGGGAGCGCGGCCCATCAAGACAGAGGGCGTCGGCATTCGGGCCGGCGTTTCCGCAGACCAGATCGCCGCCCGCGCGCTGGGCGAGCACACGCAGATCGCCTCTTTGGAGACCGGCATCGAGGAGCAGAGCGTGGCCGGCGGCTGCGATTCCGGCTATAGCTGCGCCTACACCAACACGCTCTCCTGGCGCACGCCCACGACGCCCAACCCGGTCGAAGACAACCCCAGGCGACTGTTCGAGCGACTGTTCGGCGACGGCGAGAGCACCGACCCCGCCGAGCGGCTCTCCAAGCTGCGCGAGCAACGCACGATCCTGGACTTCGTCCGCGAAGACCTGGCGCGCCTGCGGGCCGATCTCGGCGCGGACGACCGGCGCAAGCTGGAGGAGTACGTCGAAGCGATCCGCGACCTGGAGCGGCGCATCGAGCGGGCTGAGGCGCAGAGCGGCCGGCAGCTCCCCACCTTCCACCGGCCGGGCGGTGTCCCGGACGGCTTCGACGAGCACGCCAAGCTGATGATCGACTTGCAAGTGCTGGCCTTCCAAGCCGACCTGACGCGCGTGTCGACCTTCATGATGGGGCGCGAGGGCACTTGGCGCAGCTATCCGAGCATTGGCGTTCCGGACGCGCACCACGCAGTCACGCACCACTCGCATGATGCGGAAAAGATCTCCAAGGTCATCTTGATCAACAAGCACCACGTCAAGACGTTCGGCTACATGCTGGACAAGATGCGGTCGATCCAAGATGGCGACGGCAGCCTGCTGGACCACTCGATGCTGCTATACGGCAGCTCGATCTCGGATGGCAACCAGCACCTTCACCACGACCTGCCGCTGGTCCTGGCTGGAGGAGCGGGCGGACAGCTGCCCGGCGGCCGCCATCTGCGCTACTCGCGCGAGACGCCCATGAACAACTTGCTGCTGACCATGCTCGACATGGTGGGCGTGCCGACCGAGGCGCTTGGCGACAGCACCGGCAAGTTGGAAGGCCTCACCAGCGGGTAGGAACCTCGGTGCGGATTGATCGCCGGCACCGGACTCTCGCGGCGACCGCGTTCTGCGCCCTCGCTCTGGCTGTAGGCGCCTACGCCGGTGAAGCGAGCCTGGCAGAGGCGCTCAAGCAGCGCGATCGGGCGGCTGTCTCGGAATTGCTTCAGCGTGGCGGCGACGCCATCAACGCCGCGCTGCCCGATGGCTCGACACCGCTAGCCTGGGCGGTGCATCTGCAGGATCTCGAGGCCGCCCGGAGCCTGCTGCGGGCCGGTGCCGAAGTCAACACCGCCGACACGTACGGCGACACCCCGCTCACGCTGGCGTGCGCCAACGGCGACGGGCCCATGGCGATGGCGCTGCTGGAGGCAGGCGCGGATCCGACGGTCAGCCGCTGGAACGGCGAGACCCCGCTGATGCTGGCGGCGGGGACCGGACTGACGGACGCGGTGCGGCTCATGCTTTCACGGGGCGCCGACCCCGATGCCCGCGAAAACGGACGCGGCCAGACAGCGCTGATGTGGGCCGCATCCGACGGCCACCCCGAGACGGCGGCTGCCTTGGCGGAGGCCCGGGCGACCCTCGACATCGCCTCCAAGCAGGGGTTCACGGCCCTGATGTTCGCCGTCACGCGCAACGACTTGGAGTCGATGCGGACTCTGCTGGAAGCAGGTGCCGACCCGAACACGGTGGCCTATGACGGCAGCCAGCCCGCGAACATCGCCGCCGCGTACGGCCACAGCGATGCGCTCGGGCTGCTGCTCGGTTCCAACGCCGCCGCGTCCACGCCGGACAAGGCAGGCCAGACGCCGCTCTATTTGGCGGCCCGGGCCGGCGACGCCAAGGCAGTCGAAATGCTGCTGGCGGCAGGCGCAGATCCCAACCTACACACCCATCCCATCGATGACTTGGGCGCGGACCGCGACCTGCGGAGGAGCGACGCCGAGGACACGCCCTTGCTCGCGGCGGCGCTGGAGGGGCATCTCGGCGTGATGAAGATGCTCGTTGCCGCGGGGGCCAACACCAAGGCCCGCACCCAGGATGGGTTAACGCTGCTGATGCGGGCGGTGCGGAGCGCGCAAATGCCGGTCGTCCAGTACGCCTATACCCTGGACAACGATCTCGCGGCGAAGACCTCCATCGGCCGCACGGTCATGCACGCATCGGTCATGCTGACCTCGTTTCGCGCGACGGAAGACGAAATCTGCGAGATCATCCGCTTCCTCGCTGACGAAGGCGCGGACCCGGACCCCATCGACGCCGGGGGCCGGACAGCCATCTCCACCGCGGACGTGTGGCCGATGGAGAAGGCCTCGATGCTCCTGTACGAAATCACGGTCGCCGCGGGCCGGCAACCGAAGATTCTTCCCACGAACCTCCGCTAGCGCACTTTCCACTTGCCCTCAGCACCGGTCTGGGGTAGTCTCTAATCAAACTGATGTTCTGCGAGACGTGCGGTTTCGAAATCGAGGAAGACGACCGCTTCTGCCGCAAGTGCGGCAAGGCGCTCGACGGCGCCGCGGCTGAGCAGATTCAAGGTGTCTGCATGCGCAAGCGGAAGGGCCGCATGGTGGCCGGCGTTTGCAGCGGCTGCGCGAGCTACTTCGGCAAGGACCTGACGACCCTTCGAGTCGTTTGGGCGATCGGGGCGGTGATTCCGCCAATCTTCCCCGGGGTGGTGGCGTACCTGGTGTGCTGGCTGTTATTGCCGGTAGACCCGTCCGAGGAGGCCCCGGCAGCCGACCGAACCGCGGCGGCCCACTAGTTCGTCGCGCCGTGATCGAAACAGTCGCCTATGCCCGAGCGGGCGTGCTCGGCAACCCTTCCGACGGATACTTCGGCAAGACGCTTGCCGCCACCGTGCGGAACTTCCGCTCTCGCACGCTGCTGTATCCCAGCGCCCGGCTGGAGATCCGCCTCTCGGCAGCGGACATGCCGGTCTGGGAGAATCTGGGCCAACTTCGCGCCCACACTCGCTGGCGCGGCTACTACGGCGGAATTCGCATCATTCGCGCGCTGATCATGCGCTTCAGCGACTACTGCGCGGCGGAAGGGATCGAGCTGCACGACCGCAACTTCACTCTCGAGTACGAATCGAACATCCCGCTGCGGCTGGGCATGGGCGGATCTTCCGCAATCATCACCTCCTCGCTGCGGGCGTTGATGGCCCACTTCGAGGTGGACATCCCGCTACCTGTGCAAGCCAACCTGGTGCTCGAGACAGAGACTCGAGAGCTGGGCGTCTCGGCCGGCCTGCAGGACCGCGTCGTGCAGGTTTATGAGGGCTTGGTCTACATGGACTTCGACCGAGACCTGATGGAATCGAAGGGCTTCGGCGACTACGAATCGATGGACGCCTCCCTGCTGCCCAACCTGTACGTCGCATACCGCACCAACCTCAGCGAGGGCACGGAGGTGTTCCACAACGATCTGCGGAGGCGCTACGATTCGGGAGATGGCGCCGTTCGGGCCGCGATGCTGCAGTGGGCCGCAATGGCGTCTGAGGGCCGGAAGGCCCTGATCGCGGGAGACACTCAGCGCTTCGGGGAACTGATTGACGCCAACTTCGACCTGCGAGCCCAAGTCTGCACGGTGAGCCCGGAAAACCTAGAAATGGTCCGAGCTGCCCGCAACGCGGGCGCAACCGCCAAGTTCGCCGGATCCGGCGGGGCCATCATCGGCACGTACCGCGACGGGGAGCACTTCGAGAAGTTGAAGGCGGCGCTGGCGAAACTGGACGTTCAAGCGATTCGGCCAGTGGTCTAGGCGGGCCAAGGCGCGATGCGCGGGCCGCGCATCAGGACGGAGGCCCCGGCAGACAGCCCGAGGTGAGCGTCCCGACCCGGCACAGATAGTCGTCAGAGCACAGATAGAGCACTGAGCCATCGCCTCCCCAGCACAGATTCGCGATGCGCCGGCCCGTTGACACGCGCCCCAGGAGCGTTCCGTCCGGGGCGGCCACCCACACGCCGCCGGGCCCCGTCGTGAAGATGTTGCCGGCCCGGTCGACCTTCATCCCGTCCGGCAAGCCGGGCGCTTCGGCGGCGAAGTCGGTGAGATCGATCAGCACGCTGCCGCTGCCCAGGGTGCCGTCCGCCAGCACCGGATAGCTCATCACGACCGCCCTGCGGGGGTTGGACTGCGTGACGTAGAGCAACCGCTCGTCGGGAGAGAACGCCAAGCCGTTCGGATTCTCCAGCTCGTCGGTTAGCAGCACAGGTTCGCGCTCGCCCGGGCGCACGAGGTACACGCCGCAGAAGGGCAGCTCGCGAGCCGGATCGTCGTAGCGGTGGTGGAGCCCGTAGGCCGGGTCGGTGAAGTACAGGTCGCCGCTAGAGCGCAGGACCAGGTCGTTGGGCGAATTCAGGCGCCTGCCTTGGTAGGAATCGGCCAGCGTGACCTTTCCCCCGCCATGCTCGAGCCTGGAAACCCGGCGGTCGCCGTGCTCGCACGCCAGCAGCCGGCCCGCGGGGTCCAAGGTCAGGCCGTTCGAGCCCGGCTCCTTGCCGTAGTAGGCCACTCCCGTATATCCGGACGGCTGCATCCACACGCCGGTCCCGCCGTGCTCGCTCCAGCGATAGATGGAATTGCGCGGAATGTCTGAAAAGAGCAGGTGCCGCTCGCTGGCGACCCACACGGGCCCCTCGGGCCAAGCAAACCCCACGTCGAGCAGCTCGATCGGGGCGTCGGCTGCGATCAGGCCTTCGAGCCGGTCATCCAGACGGTCGATGGCGCCTAAGGTCGGAAATCCAGGCACGATACGACATTCTAGCCCGCCGGCTGCGAAATTCCGGCGCGGCGATTGCCCGGAGCGCGGGAACCGGCTAGAATGAGAGGAGTCGCAGTTTCGGCGATAACCGAAAGTGGGCTTTGGCCCACTTTTTTTATGGTTCCGAGTCGATGGCTTCGCAAAGAAAGGAAATCGTGTCCAAGGTGAGCGAGTTGACGCGTCAGATCGTCCAATTCGAAGGCTTGGAACTGGTGGACGCCGAATGGAAGGGAGCCCTGCGCGGCGGCCTCCTGAGGGTCTACATCGACAAGCCGACAGGGATCACGCACGCCGATTGCGAGCGCGTCTCTCGCCAGCTGTCGGCAGCGCTGGACGTCGAGGACCTGGTGCCGGACAGCTACACCCTGGAGGTGTCGTCGCCGGGATTGGATCGCAAGCTGTCGCGGCCGGCGGATTACCGCCGCTTCCAGGGGCACAAGGCGAAGGTGCGCGTGCGCGGCGCACTGGAAGGCAGCCGCACCGTGACGGGCTTGATCGAGGGCGCTACGCAGGAGAGCGTGTCGCTGCGCACCGCCAACGGCGAAGCGCTGGACGTCCCGTTCGCGGACATCGAACTTGCGCGCTTGGTGGTCGAGGTCTGACGGGAGCGGGCAAGGGGCGAGGAAAGACATGGCAAGGGGACTCTCCACCGAAATCGAACAGCTGAGCCAGCACAAGGGGATCTCCCCCGAGATCGTCTTGAGCGCGGTCAAGGACGCGATGCTGGCGGCGGCACGCAAGTTCCATCAGACCGAAGAGGACCTGGTGGCCGAGATCAATCCCAAGACGGGCGGGGTCGACGTCTACGCGGTCAAGACGGTCACGGACCTGGTGGCCAACCCCACATTCGAAGTCAGCCTGTCGCAGGCCCGCCGTGTCAATCCATCGGCCCGAATCGGCGATGAGGTGCGCTTCCCGGTACCGACGGCGAGCCTCGGCCGCATCGCGGCGATGCAGGCCAAGCAGGTGATCTTCCAAAAGGTCCACGAGGCCGAGCGCGAGACGATCTGCAAGCAGTTCGAGGGCCGCCTGGGAACGATGGAGTACTGCACGGTCAAGCGCAACGAGGGCCCGGACCTGATCGTGGAATTGGACCGCACCGAGGCCAGGATGCCGCGCCGCGAGCAGTCGCGGCTGGAGACCTTCGCTCCGGGCGAGCGCGTTCGGATCGTCATCAAGGCGGTCGAAAAGGCCGGCCGGGGGCCCGCCGTGGTCGCCTCGCGCGCGAGCGAGGAACTGGTCAAGCGGCTGTTCGAACAAGAGGTGCCGGAAATCTACGACAACACGGTCGAGATCAAGGCGTGCGCCCGCGAGGCGGGCGAGCGGACCAAGATCGCGGTGCGCTCGCGCGATCGCAACGTCGACGCGGTGGGCGCGTGCGTCGGCATGAAGGGCATGCGCGTGCAAACGATCATCCGCGAGATCCGCGGCGAGAAGATCGACATCATCGAGTACATCGAGGACCCGCTAGAAATGGTCCGCTGGGCGCTGAGTCCGGCCAAGGTCTCGCGGGTGAACGTCATCGACCCGGAGACGCGCCACATGGAGGTGATCGTCGACGAGTCACAGCTCTCGTTGGCGATCGGCAAGAAGGGCCAGAATGTGAGGCTCGCGGCGAAGCTGCTCAATTGGCGCATCGACATCAAGAGCGAGGACCAGAATCGCCGGGATGTCGAAGAGGCCATGGCGGCAATCAGCGGCAGCGGCACGCCGGTCAGCATCTTGAAGAGCTACGGCCTCAGCGAGGGACTCATCGAGCGCTTGGTCGAGGCCGGCGCGGCCACCCTCGAGGCGGTTGCCGACATGACGCCCGAGCAATTGATCGAGATTCCCAGCGTGGGTCCTGAACTGGTGGAGCGCATCCGGGCGGCGGTGGAACAGTGCTACACGCGTCTTGCGCGAACGGTCGGAGCGGTGCAAACGGTCAGCGAACAGCAGCCTGCGGCAGCCGCGCCCGCGGATAGCCCGGACGCCGAGCAGGGCGCGGAAGCGGCCCCGGTGCTGCCGGGAGAACCGGAGTCCGGCGCGTCGGAGGAGGAAGAGGACGAAGTCGATTTCGACGTGGCAGAGCTGGAGAGCTTTGGTAAGATGAATGTCTATCGCGGACCCGACGATGGGGCGGAATTCGCGGTGGACGGACAGGGGTATAGCGAGAGCGGGGAGGCGCTCGCGACGGCCGGGGCCGTCGCGGATGCCGAGTCCGCCGTGCGGACGACTGCGGACGAGTTGGTCCAAGAGGAGAAGAACGATTCGCATCAATGAGCTAGCGCGCGAGTTGGAGGTCAAGTCCTCCGAGATCATCGCCGTTCTACCCGAGCTGGGCGTTGAGGGGGTCAGGTCCCACTCCAGCTCGGTAGACGACGCGCAGGCTGGCCAGATCCGCGAGCACCTCCGCAAGCGGGCAGAGGGTGAGAAGCGGCCCGAGCCCGAGCCCGAGCTGGAACTGCCCCTCCGGCGCAAGCGACGCGTGGTCATCGACCAGTCGGCGCCGGGCGCCGCGCACCGCAGCACAACCGCGGCCGTGCGTCCCACGATCAAGATCGGCGGCGGCGGAGCGACGCTGTTTCGGCCGCCTCTCGGAGGCGGCACGGGGCCGGGTGTCGGAGCGGCGCTGCGCCCGCCAATCCAGCCGAAGGCCGAGCGCCCAGCAGCGGCGGCCGCAGTTCCGCCAGTTGCGGCGCCAATTGCGCAGCCCCCGCCCGAAACAGCGATCCAGAAATCCAAGCCGCTGGAGGCAACGGCCTTGGTGGACCGCGTGGACGACGGCGACGCCAAGCCCGAACCGCCGCCGATCCCCGCCGTTCTCGGCCCCGAGCCCAAGCGGCCGACGGCAAGCGCAGTTCCCGGCCAGCCGAACACCCCGGCCCTGCCACCCAAGGCACCCGCTCCCTCGATTCCGGGCCCGGCGATCAGCGCGCCGCCCGCGATGCCCGGCTCGCAGCCAGCATCGGCAGCACCGACGTCGCCGGCTGGGGCCACGCGGCCGACGCCGCCGAGACAGCATGCTCCCCCCGCGATACCAACGCCGAAACCAGCCGGGATTCCGGGAGCGCCCGAGCCTGCCAGGCCGCAGAAGAAGCCGTCGCCGGCAGGCCCGGTCCGCCCGATCCGGCCGCCTGGAGTGCAGCGTCCCGCCGCTGCGGGCCTGCGCACGCCCCGGCCCGGCCCGCATGCGCGACCACCGGCCGCTTCCAGCGTCCTAGTGCCTGGGCGACCGATCATCCCGCGCACCCACAAGCCCGCGCCGATGCCGGGCATTCCGGCCCCCACTCCCGGCACGCCGGCCGGCTTCGCGCACAAAGGCCCGGGCCAGCTCATGGGCGGCATGCGGCCCGGCTTGCCCGGACGCCCTCCAGCGGGAGGACCGGGCGGACGCCCGCCGGGCCCCGGCCGGGGCGCTCCCGGACAGCGCCGCCCGAGGCCGCCGCAGCAGCGCAAGCGCGACCTGGAGGCCTTGGCCGAGAGCAAGATCCAGCAGCGCAAGCGCCAGACCGAGATCCCGCGGGCGGGCAACACCGACATCTTCGCGGCCGACGGCACCTCGGTAAAGGAACTGGCGGAAAAGCTGGGGATCAAGGCCAGCTTCGTCATCAAGTTCTTGGTAGAGCAGGGCCAGTTCGCGACGATCAACCAGCCGCTCGAGCTGGAGAGCATCAAGTCGATCGCCACGCATTTCGGCGCGACCGCTACCGAACTGACGTTCGAAGAAGAGGCGGTGCTGGACATCGATCAAGACGAGAGCGTGGAGGATATCGAGCTCCGGCCTCCGGTCGTGACGATCATGGGCCATGTCGACCACGGCAAGACCTCTCTGCTCGACAAGATTCGGTCGACCAATATCGCCGGCCGCGAGGCGGGCGGCATCACGCAGGCCATCGGCGCCTATCACGTCATCAAGGACGGCAAGCGGATCGTGTTCATCGACACGCCCGGCCACGAGGCGTTCACGAAGATGCGCGCGCACGGCGCCTCGGTGACCGACATGGTGGTGTTGGTCGTTGCCGGGGACGACGGCGTCATGCCCCAAACCATCGAAGCCATCGACCACGCCAAGGAGGCCCGCGTCCCGATCATTGTCGCGGTCAACAAGATGGACTTGGCCAAGGCCGAGCCCGAGCGCGTCAAGCAGCAGCTTTCCGATCGCGGGCTGGTGTCGGAAGAGTGGGGCGGCGATACCATCTTCTGCCCGGTCTCGGCCAAGACTGGCGAGGGCATCGACCACTTGCTCGAGATGATCAATCTGGTCTCCGAACTGCGCGAACTGCGTGCCAATCCCGCCCGTTCCGCCATCGGAGTGGTGCTGGAGGCGAAGCTTGACCGCGGCAAGGGTCCGGTGGCCACAGTGCTCACCCAGAACGGCACGCTGCGAGTCGGAGACACGTTCGTGGTCGGTGCGGTGCTGGGCAAGGTGCGCGCAATGATGGACGATCGCGGCAGGAAGGTCAGCTCAGCCGGACCGTCCTCGGCGGTCGTCGTGCTGGGTTTGGACGACCTGCCCGAGCCGGGCGACCAGCTATCCGTGCTGGCAGACACCGAAAAAGCCCGCAAGATCGTCGAGTTCCGCGAGGAGAAGGCCCGCGAGCAGGCCATGGCACAGACTGCGCGCCTGTCTCTGGAGCAGTTCCAAGAACAGCTCGCGGACGGCCGCGCCCGCGAGCTTCCGATCATCCTCAAGGCCGACTTCCAAGGCTCTGCGACCGTGCTGCGGGAGACCCTGGCCAAGCTGACCAGCGACAAGGTCAAGGTGCGCGTGATCCATTGCGGCGTCGGCGCGATTAAGGAGTCGGACATCCTGCTCGCGATCACGGCGAATGCGATCGTGGTGGGCTTCAACGTGCGGCCCGAGCGCTCGGCGGCCACCCTAGCGGACAAGGAGCACATCGATGTCCGCCTGCACACTGTCATCTACGAGTTGGTCGACGAACTCAAGAAGGGCCTGGCGGGCCTGTTGGAGCCGATTCGCAGGGAAGAGGTTCTTGGCCGGGCGAAAGTCCTCGAAGTCTTCAACATCACCAACGTCGGCACGGTGGCCGGATGCCTGCTCGAGGAGGGCATGGCGGAAAGCAGCGCCTCGGCCCGGCTGCTGCGGGACAACGTCGTGATCCACAGCGGCAAGCTGGCCTCGCTGAGGCGCTTCAAGGACGACGTCAAGGAAGTGCGGGCCGGCCAAGAATGCGGCATGCATTTCGAGCGCTTCAACGACATCAAGAAGAGCGACGAGATCGAGGTCTTCAAGACGGTCGAGGTCGCGCAGGACATCAACGAGCTCATCCCGGTCTAGCGGCTAAGTCGGCGGTGCGCACGAACGCGCCCGGCGCGCAGGGAAGTTGGCGATGGAGTGCCATGTGGGAACGTTGTGCCTGCGCATTCACGTCGGGAGCGCCCGCTCGCTGAAGGACAAGCGCCAAGTCATCCGCTCGCTGAAGGATCGGCTCAAGGCACGGCACAACATTGCGTTGGCCGAGGTGTCGGGGCAAGACAGCCGCCAAGACTGCGTCATCGTGGCCGCGACAGTCGCCAACTCGATGACCGGAGCGCGAATGACCCTTGACGCTGTGCACGAAGACGCCATCTCCTTATTGGGGCGGGACCTGACCGACGCCGAGTCCGACATTTCACCCTTGTAAGTGCCGCCCTTGGGCAGCGGTAAACTCAATCGCAACCCCACGGCCAGCTCTGCCTGAAGACCAAGACCAGTGCCGAAGACTCCAACAACCGCCCGTCCGCAGTTCCCCACCCTGCCGGCATTCCTGCTCGCGCTGGTGGCAGCACTGGGAGGATGTGCCGGCACCGAAGCCCCGGGCACGCGCCGGAGCCATGCGGAGGTGTTCGACGTGGTTGTCTACGGGGGCACATCGGCGGCCGTCACCGCTGCCGTCCAGGTCCAGAGAATGGGCAAGTCCGTGGTCGTGGTATCGCCGGACCGGCATCTCGGCGGCTTGTCATCAGGCGGGCTCGGATGGACCGACACGGGTGACAAATCGGTGATCGGCGGGCTCGCTCGCGAGTTCTACCATCGCATCTGGCGGCACTACGAGGATCCAGCAGCTTGGCGCTGGCAAGAGCGCTCCGAGTACGGCAACCGTGGCCAAGGCACGCCGGCGGTGGACGGCGCACAGCGGACGATGTGGATCTTCGAGCCGCATGTCGCGGAAAAGGTGTTCGAGGATCTCGTGGCCGAGCACGGAATCGACGTGCGGCGGGATGAATGGCTGGACCGCGGCAGCGGAGTGCGCGTCGAGGACGGAAGAATCCGGAGCATTGCCACGGAAAGCGGAGCGAGATTCGCCGGGTCCGCATTCATCGACGCCACCTACGAGGGCGACCTGATGGCCGCTGCCGGAGTCTCGTACACCGTCGGAAGAGAGGGCACGGACAGCTACGGAGAAGAGTGGGCAGGGGTGCAGAAGGACGCCCGCCACCACGGGCACTTCTTCCCGGACGGCGTCGACCCGTACGTCACTCCCGGCGACCCGGCCAGCGGGCTCCTGGCCCGGATCAGCCCGGAGCCGCCTGGCCAGAACGGCAGCGCCGACGACCGCATCCAAGCCTACTGTTTTCGTCTTTGCCTTACCCGCGTGCCGGAAAACCGCGTTCCGTTTCCCAAGCCGGAAGGGTACGATCCGAGCCAATACGAACTGATCCTGCGTGTGTTCGAGACGGGCTGGCGCGAGACGTTTCGGAAGTTCGATCCGATTCCCAACGGCAAGACCGACACCAACAACCACGGGCCTTTCAGCACCGACAACATCGGCATGAACTACGCCTACCCAGAAGCATCGTACGAAGCTCGGAAGGCGATCGTCGCCGAGCACGAGGGGTACCAAAAGGGCCTGCTGTACTTCCTAGCGAACGATGAGCGAGTGCCGGCCGACGTGCGCGAGGAATTCGCGCAATGGGGACTCGCCCGTGACGAGTTCGCCGGAAACGGAAACTGGCCGCACCAACTCTACATCCGAGAGTCCCGGCGGCTCCTGGGAGAGTTCGTGATGACCGAGCACGAGTGCCTTGCCAAGCGGGCGGTTCCCGAGTCGGTCGGCATGGGATCGTACGCCATGGACTCCCACAACGTGCAGCGCTACGTGACAGCCGATGGATTCGTGCAAAACGAAGGCGACATCGGCGTCAAGCCGCTCCGCCCATACGGCATCGCTTTCGGCTCTCTGAAGCCGCGCAGGCAAGAGGCGACGAACCTGCTCGTCCCGGTGTGCGTGTCGGCGTCCCACATCGCGTACGGCTCGATTCGCATGGAGCCGGTCTTCATGATCCTCGGCCAATCGGCGGCCACGGCAGCGGTGCTGGCCATCGAGGAGGGAATCGCCGTGCAAGACCTGGAATACGACAAGCTACGCGGCAGACTGCTGGCTGACGGCCAGATCCTCGAGCTGCCAGACTGATCCCCCGGTCCAGGTAGGAAGACTTCCGCGCGGGCGCGCCTTCCGATTGCTACGCTATCGCCATGCAGACCATCATTCCCCTGGCGGCTCTGGCCGGGCTGGCCGCCAGCCTGAGCCCAGCGGCGGTCCAGTTCCGCCACGAGCAGATCGAAGACGAGCTCGGAATCGGCTACGCGGTGCTGTGCGAGGACGTCGACGCCGACGGGGACGCCGACATCGTTGCGCTCAACGAAACACAGGTCATCTGGTGGAGCAACCCGGGCTGGGAGAAGCATGTCGTGCTCGACGGAGAGACCGAGGCCGATAACGTCGCCATCGCCGCCTACGACATTACCGGGGACGGCAAGCTGGAATTCGCGATCGGCGCGGCTTGGCGGCCCAGCGACACCCAGGGCGGCGGAACGCTGCAGTGGATCGAGCGAACGGACGATCCCGAGGCGGAGTGGGAATTGCACTCGCTAGGCAGCGAGCCCACCACGCATCGCATGCGCTGGGCCGATACCGATGGCGACGGCCGCGGAGAACTGATCGTCGCTCCATTGCACGGACGCGGGACCAAGGGTCCGAAGCACTGGGTTGGGAACGGAGCCCGGCTGCTGGCGCTTACGCCATCGGCGCGACCCGCCGCCAAGGCCTGGGCGCAAGAGGTCATCGACGACAGCCTTCATATCGTCCACAACTTCTGGGGGGTCAACTTCGACGATGACAAGGCCGACGAGCTGCTGGTGGCCTCCTACGAGGGCGTGCATCTGCTGGACCGTTCCGAGTCTGGCCGGTGGGCGAGGTTGCAGCTCGGCGCAGGCTATATCGGCGACTCCATTCGCGGCGCGGGAGAGATCAAGGTCGGCCGCCTAGGCTCGGGCAAGCGCTACATTGCCACGGTCGAGCCGTGGCATGCCAACCACATCGTGCTCTACCACGAACCGGAGGATCCGCGGTCGAGCTGGAAGCGCGAAGTCGTGGTCAAGCGAATCAACGGCGGGCACGCGCTGTGGACCGCCGATCTGGACGGCGACGGCAGCGAAGAGCTGGCATTTGGCTGGCGGCTCAAAGGAAGCATGCCCTACGATCGGACGGGTGTCGCGGTCTACGACCCCGACACCGCAGAGGTGCAGATCGTCGACTGGGGCGGCATGGCCACGGAGGATCTCATCGCTGCCGATCTCAACGGCGACGGGAGACCCGACATCGTCGCGGCGGGTCGCGCCACGCACAACCTGAAGATCTACTGGAACGAAGGCCTCAAGCCAGAGCTGGAATGAAGCGGCACGGCCGCAAGCGTCAGCCGGACTGGCTCGCCTTGTGGTTGTTGACGATGGCACCCAGTTGCGCATCGTGGTGCGCATCGTGCCAGACCATGAATTCGATCTGTGACTGTAAGTCCCTGATCTTGAGGCGCTCGTTGACCACCGGGCTGTCGAGTCGCGCATCGCTCAGGCCTGCGATCGCTGAGAGCGCTTCCTTCCTGCCACCCTCCAGTTCCGCCAGAATCTGCTCGGGAGCGGGATACTTTGCCGGCTCGTCGTAGCATTCGCTGCCGTTGGCAAACAGGTCCTTCCAGTGCCCGAGGGGATTGTGCTCGAGCCCCTGGTAGAGCTTGCGAGCCCCGCCCTCGTAGAACGCCAGATGGCCGGCAATCCACAGCGCGTGCGGGCCGCCGGGGCGGAAACGGTTCATCCACAATCCGTGTTCGGCCACATAGGCTAGCTTGGTACCGCTGGCCCCCCAAGTGAAACTGACGCGATCTAGAACTCTCTGCAGACGTCCGTACGACGCTCCCTCAGCGCTCATGGATTTCCTCCAACATGCGGTGCAATCTGCCGCGCCTGACAGCCGGCCCGGCCGAGTGCTCTACAAATAGTTTCTCATGGAAGCCGACGAAGGCGTTCTCGCCCGCCGAGACCACTCTTGCGGCAGCGAAAGCCAGCAGGACAAACTGGCGGTCGGTGAACCCCGCAACTGCTGTCAGTTCTTCCAGGCATCCATCTTGGGCCTTCGCGGCCCGACATCGAAGAAGCGCACCTCCGAGCCGATGCGGTCGTAGTCTCCCAAGCGTGCGCGCACCCGCTCGACGACTCCCATCAAGCGCTCCACGATGTCACCGCGCTGCTCGGACACATCCCGGCTCTCGCTCCAGTCGAACTGCAAGTCATAAAGTTCGGGGGCTTCGACCGCGTCGATCATGCGTCCATACCAACTCGTCCACGGCGGATCGCTCGGGCGCGGCAGGACCAGCTTCCAGCGCTGGTCTCGCACGGCCTGCAAGTGTGTGAAAGCGAAGTAGAGAAAATCCTGGCGCGGGCTCTCGCTCGCTTTTCCGGACAGCCACGGCCAGAGGTTGACGCCATCAAGCGGGCGCCGGCCGGGAAGCGGCGCGCCAGCAATCGCTGCGAAGGTGGGCAACAGGTCGAGCGTGCTCGCCAGTTCATCGCTCTCCTGCCCCGGGCGGATCTGCCCGGGCCACCAGAAGATCCCCGGCACGCGCAGCCCGCCCTCCCAAGTGGACATCTTGAACCCGCGCAACGGTGCCGCGCTTCCGCCGAAATCTCCCAAGTGTCCCTCGATCCAAGGACCGTTGTCGGAGGTGAACACGACCAGCGTTCGCTCGTCGAGTTCAAGGTCACGCAGGGCCGCGAGAACCTCTCCAACGCTCCAATCGAGTTCCTCAATCACATCGCCGTAGAGCCCGCGCGGGGATCGCCCGCGAAATTCCGAAGAGGCCCCGAGCGGCACGTGTGGCATGGTGTGGGCTAGGTATAGGAAGAACGGCTGCTCGCGGTGCGTCTTCAAGAAACGGATTGCCTCCTCGGTGTACCGCTTCGTGAGCAGGCTCAGGTCGGTGGGACTTTCCAAGACTTCATCCCCCCGCATGAGTTCCGTCTTCCACCGCTTCGGATCGGGCTCGCGGGTGACGCCGTTGTGGGCGGGGGTTCCGTAGAAGTAGTCAAAGCCCTGCTGAGTCGGCATCAGCTCGCGCTTGTAGGGACCCGTGCCCGGCCCACGCTCGTGTGCCCCGGGGCCTGCTACGTGCCACTTGCCGACCAAGCCGCTGACATAGCCCTTGGCGGCGAGGACCTCAGCGATGGTGGTCTCTTGCGGATGTAGGATCGTATGCGCTCCCTTGGTGTTGCCGGGCTCGCCGACTCGGATCGGATAGCAGCCGGTCAGTAGCGCCGCCCTGGAGGGGCCGCAAACGTTCTGGGCGTAGAAGCTGGTCAGCCGGAGACCCTCGGCGGCCATGCGGTCAAGATTGGGGGTGCGGATGTGCCGATTGCCGTAGCACCCCAAGTCGCCATAGCCCAGATCGTCAGCGAAGATGACTACGAAGTTGGGAGGCTGCTGCGCCAGGCAAGGCGCGCACAACAGCGCGCAGGCAACGGCGGCGACGCCGAACGATGCGATTCTCATCCCGAGCATTGTACGGCTTGTGGCATCGGGCGAGCCGCGTTGGCGACAATTGAGTGCGATGCTCCGTCCCTGCTGGGCTCTAGCCCTCCTATCGATCACCCTCTATGGGCAAGCGCCGCGGCGACCCAATTTCGTGGTGTTCCTCTCCGACGACATGGGGTGGGAGCAAGTCGGCTTCAACGGCGGCAAGGAGGTCCCCACGCCCAACATCGACCGGATCGCGAACGAGGGCGTGAAACTGACGCAATTCTACGTCCAGCCGGTCTGTTCGCCGACTCGCGCCTGCCTGCTTACCGGCCGGTACGCTTGGAAGAACGGCATGGAAGTCCGCCCGACCGCCGAGTCCCGCCACGGCATGCTGCTGGACGAGCGGACGATGGCGGAGGCCCTGCGCGAGGTCGGCTACCACACTTGGATGGTTGGCAAGTGGCATCTCGGGGAATGGCAGCGCCCGCACCTTCCCCTGCAGCGCGGGTTCGACCACCATTACGGACACTACTCGGCCTTGATCGACTCTTTCACGCACATGCGCGGTCCAGTCCTGGATTGGCATCGCAACGGCCGCCCCGTGGTCGAGGATGGCTATTCGACTTTCCTGTTGGCGGAAGAGGCCGAGCGGCTGATCGAGCGCCACGACGGACGTAGCCCGTTCTTCCTGTATCTGCCCTTCAACGCGGTGCATGGGCCGCACCAAGCGCCGGACGACTATCTCGAGAAGTACTCCCGCCTCGGCCGAAGAGGGCCTCAGCGCGCCCAGCTCGAGTGCATGGACCTAGCAGTGGGAAGCGTGCTCGAGACGCTCGAGCGCAAGGGTGTGCTCGATTCCACGCTGGTGATGTTCACCAATGACAACGGCGGCACGCGGGTGACGTCGAACGGCCCCTATCGCGGCTTCAAGTCTGACTACCACGAGGGCGGCGTGCGGGTCCCGGCGACCATGCGCTGGCCGGGACAGATTCCCGCCGGATCCGTTAGCGGCGCGATGCTCCATATCGTCGATCTGTTTCCGACGTTTGCGCAGCTCGCGGGGGCGAGGACGGATGCAGGCTTGCCGCTCGACGGCCGGGATGCCTGGGACGCCATCGCCAAGGGAGGTCCCGGCCTCCGCGAGGAGGTGGTGCATTCGCTGGAAGTGATCCGAGTCGGCGACTGGAAGTTGATCGAAGAGGGTGCCAGCTACTATGGCTGGCGGGAGCAGCCGCTGCAGCTCTTCAACATCCGCGAAGATCCCTACGAGGAGACGAACCTGGCCGACGGCCGCCCCGATAAGGTGGCGGAGCTGCGAGAGCGTCTGGCGCACCACCGGAAGTTCGCGCGCGAAGCGGAGGCGCTCGAGCGAATTCCGGCCTATCCGCCAGTCGTTTATGGAGAGGTTGAGAACGAGGTGTTCGGCGAACAGGTCCGATCACAGCTGGCGGCACAGGAGTGAGGCGCAGGAATGTGCAGTCCCTCCCCAAGACCCGCTCGAGACTTCGCTCGCTGGCGCGACGAGCAGGGTCGCGCCGACTCTTGCCCTAGGCGCTAGGCTTCTGCTTGGATGTCAGCACTAGGGCGCCCCAGAGCTTCACTCTGGGGGCGGCTCCCCGCCGCACCGTCTTGCCCGCCCACCAAGTCTCGTGATGGAGCAGGCCATCGGGGGACTTCTCGGCCTCGTCAACATCGCCGATCGCAAGATTGAAGCCGATCGGCGTGTCGGGCATCGCGTCAGTCCAGTACTCGCCCTCGCGGATCTCCATTCCACCGTCCAATCGAATCCTCACCTCTACGGTGTAGCGGTTGTCGGGACCGTGAATCACGGTCCGGGTCTCGATGATGTCATCGTGAATCCATCTTTTGTTGTTCTCCCAGTTCTCGACGGTGCGGTTCGGACCGTGGGGCAGCATCCCCGGCACGCCGACGCCGCCTTCGAGAGACTTGGTGAGGTTGTAGATGATCTGGATCCCGCGGCCATCGCCGGTCACGTCCGAGACCGGCTCCCCAATCTCCAACATTCGGCTGAAGGTCAGGATCTCGATCATGTCGCCGAACCAAGGACGGCCTCGCTCCCGCTCGCCGATCACGTGCGCGAACTCGTCCTGGTCTGGAAGCCATCGCTCGGTTTCGATCCCGTAGAAGATGTCGTCCGTGATATCGAATGCGAGGTACAAGTGCTCCCCGTCATGCTTGACCCAGCCGTTGAAGTCGAGATCCTGCCTGGACGCGATGTCCTGCTTCATAGCCTCGATCCAGTCGGCATTCCATTCGAACGGTGTGGCATCGTCGTATTCCCCCTGGCCGATCCGCCCGTCGAATTCGGGCGTCGCGCCCTTCCAGCACACCATCCGCCGGTCGAGGCTTACCAGCGCATTGGCTGCCGCTTGACGAACTTCGGCCGATTCCAGCACGCTTTCCGGCCGGGTCTCCCCACATCCAGCCAAGAACCAGATGAGCAGGCCTGATATGACGGCTGCGCCGCCGCTTCGTAGCGCCATCGCTTTGCCCTTCACCTCCCTCATGCAGGCGCCCGGCGGGACACCGCACTCGCCGGGCAGATGTTGAAGCCGCTGGCTTGCAGTGGTGGGTTTCAAATCACTGCACCTTCCTTGCCGAGGCCCGCCCTTCCACGGTATGCGCCTCATTCTTGTTCGGCACGGTTGGCAGCCTCGCCACGAACCACATCCCATACGCTCCGGCCGCCGCGATCACAACACGCCCCGCCCAGGGCAGGCCTCCGGTGGCGATCGAAAAGCAGATCATCAGCGAGCAACACGTTATCGAAATCCACTTGGTCCTCCGCTTGACGCCTCGGTGACGCTGCCAGTCCCGCAGCGTAGGGCCGAAGAGCTTCGACTGGAGCAAACGCTGATGCAAGGCGGGAGAGGAGCGGACGAAGAAGTAGCTCGCCAGCAGCAGGAACGGCGTGGTGGGAATCCCCGGTAATGCGACGCCCACCAAGGCGAGGGCAACGAAGACGCCACCCAAAGCAACGAAGAGCCAGCGCCGTAAGCCCGCCACCTGCGCCACGGGGGCCTCGCCTTGGAGCGAGTGCTCGCTCGCGACGCTTGCCGAAGCTGGGGGCTGTGCGGGAGCCGACGGCGCGTCTACTGAACGGGGATTTTGCACTGCAGAACTCAATGAATAGCATAGTGTGGCCCTGCTTCAGTCACGCTGGGCTCCGTCGCAGCCGAGGTCGGTATGATAGCCGTCAACATGACGCCTCCTCTAGTAGTGGCCCGCGGCCAATGCAAGCACTCGGTAATGCTCCCCGCACTGGCAGCGATCTGCTCCGTGCTGCTGTGCCCTGCAGACGCCTTGGCCCAAGCGGCCCGGGCCAGCGGCCCGAATGTCCTCTTCATCGGGGTCGACGACCTCAACGATTGGATCGGCCCGCTGGGCGGCCACCCCCAGTCGATCACGCCCAACATGGACAAGCTGGCACAGCGCGGCGTCACCTTCACGCGCGCGTACTGCCAAGCGCCTTCTTGCAATCCGTCCAGGACAAGCCTGATGACAGGCCTCAGGCCGTCGACCTCCGGCGTTTACAACAACGCCGATGTGTGGCGCAAGGCCGTGCCGGACGCGGTCACGCTGCCGCAGCACTTCATGCTGCACGGCTACGAGGTGCTTGGCGGCGGCAAGACCTTCCACGGTCCGCAGAACGAGGCCGCTTCGTGGGAAGCGTACTTCCAGTTCAAGGGCTTCCTGCACCCGCCCGGCAAGCCGGTAAACGGCATTCCCAGGACCGGCCACTTCGACTGGAGCGGGCTCTCGGCAAGAGCTTCCGAGACCGAGGACACGCGCTTGGCTGCTTGGGCGGAGCGCTATCTGGGCGAGGAGCATTCGCGCCCGTTCTTTCTGGCAGTCGGATTTTACCGGCCGCACCTGCCCTGGTACGTCCCGCAAGAACATTTCGACCGCTTTCCTCCAGCGCGCGTAGAGCTGCCGCCGACATTGGAGGGCGACATCGACGATGTCCCCGAGTCCTCGCTGCGGAGCTTCCGCGACCACGACAACGTAACCAAGTACGGGCAGTGGCGCAAGGCGGTGGCAGGCTACCTGGCCTGCATCAACTACGCCGACGCCAATGTCGGTCGAGTCCTTGCGGCGCTGGAAGACGGCCCGCACGCCGACAACACGATCATCGTGCTGTGGAGCGACCACGGCTGGCAGCTCGGGGAGAAGCAGCAGTGGCGCAAGTTCACTCTCTGGGAACGGTCGGCGCGCGTGGTGATGATGCTGGCCGGGCCGGGCGTGGGCGCGGTCGGTCGCAAGAGCGGGCGGACTGTCGAGCTCTTGGATCTCTACCCTACTCTTGTCGATCTCTGCGGCCTGCCCGAACGCCCAGAACTCGACGGCCGCAGTTTGCGCCCGCTGCTGGATGACCCCGACGCGAAGTGGGACAAGCCGGCGATCACGAGCCTCAGCCCCGACAGAGTCTCGGTTCGCACCGAGCGCTGGCGCTATTCGCGGTACGCGGACGGCGAAGAACTGTACGATCACGACGCCGATCCGTACGAGTGGAACAACCTCGCGGCCAAACCCGAGCATGACGAGGTGAAGGCATCGCTCGCCCGCCTGCTGCCCAAACACCCCAGCCGCAAGCAGACCGTGCCATACCCCGACCTGCCCGAAGCCGAGCGTCGCTTGGTGGAGGTGCCTGAGGGCCGATTCCGCAAGTCCGATCCATCCAACTACGTTCCTTTGAAGGAGACATTGGACTAGCGGGACTATAATCGGAGCAACCCGGGCCCTCGGACCGCTGAGAGCGTGGCCCAAAGGCCCAAGGAGGCCACAATGTTTGTTACCAGGCGAGAGCTGATCGCGCTCGCATCCGCGCTGCCGGCCTTGGCGAAGCTCGAGGTCCGCAGCGCCAAGGTCACGACCATGTTCGACACTCCAGGGCCCAAGCCGAATGGCCTGCAGGCCACCGAAGAGGGCCTGTGGGTCTTAGATCAGGGGGATAACCGCGCCTACTTGGTCGACTACAGCGACGGCAAGGTTCTCCGGCAGCTTGAGACCGAGACCAAGGCGGGCAGCGGGATCACATTCGATGGCGGAGCTCTGTGGACAGCTTCCACCTACAGCCGCGAAATCTTGAAGATCGACCCGCACACCGGTCGTACCTTGGCGCGTTTCGACTCCCCGGGCTCGGGCGTGGTGGGCTGGACCCAAGCCCGCCGCAGCCCGCTGGCGCCACCTCCTACTCCGCCTGCGGCAGCCCGTCGGCCGCCAGCCCGGAGGAACGCGACAGGAGCGCACGGCATGGAATGGCGCGCGGGCAAGCTATGGGTGTCCGTCCCGCCCTCCCAGATGATTTACAGGATTGATCCGGAGCGATTCAAAGTAGAAAAGCAATTCCCCACCGCCGGCGACCGCCCTCACGGGCTCGGCTGGGAGGGCAAGTGGCTTTGGTGCGCCGAAACGAACGACAACGCCTTTTACCGCTTCGACCCCGAAACGGGCGAGACCAGCGCCAAGATCCAGCTGCAGGACAGCGACCCCCTGCCGCACGGGATGACGATTCGCGATGGCTGGATGTGGTATTGCGACGATGTAGGAGTCGTCTGCCGCCTCAGCCTGAAAGCCTGAGCGACCTGAAAGCTCTCCCGGTTGAGGCCAGTCAGCGAGCCTCTTCGGATCCGATCGCCGCATGAACCAACTGCTCATCCAGAAGCTGCTTGACTCCGGATTGTCGGAGGGGGCAGCGCACGTCACAGCCGACTCGTTGGAAATCCTGCTGATCGCGTGCATCGCCTGGCTCGGGCGCTTCATCTGCCTCAAGGTGATCGTGCGCGCGGTGCGCAAGGCCGCATCGAGGACCGAGTCCACTTGGGACGACCGGCTGGTCGAGCGACGGGTCTTCGCGCAACTCTCACACCTGGTCCCCGCCCTGATCATCTACGTCCTCGGGCCGCAGGTGCTGATCTCGCCCTCGCTCTCGGTCTGGGTGATGCGCGGCGCAGAGCTGTACGCGTTGGCGGCGCTGCTGACATCCGCGAATCGTGTCTTGACGGTTGGGCGGGAAATCTACGAGGAGGAGTACGAGATCGCGCGCCGCTTCCCGATCCGGGTGTACGTGCAAGTGCTCAAGATCGTGCTTTCCGTCGGCGCGATCATCCTCGGCGTCTCGATTGTGACCGGCAATTCCCCCTTGCTGCTGCTGAGCGGCCTCGGCGCCATGATGGCGGTCATACTGCTCGTCTCGAAGGACAGCCTGCAGGGGCTGGTCGCCGGCATCCAGCTGGTGAGCAACGACATGGTTCGCCCCGGCGATTGGGTGGAGATCCCGCAGCACGGAGCTGACGGCGATGTCGTCGAGATCACGCTGCACACCGTCAAGGTGCAGAACTGGGACAAGACCATCTCCATGGTGCCGACCTACGCCTTGATCTCGGAGGGCTTCAAGAACTGGCGCGGCATGGCGGAATCCGACGGGCGTCGGGTCAAGCGCTCGATCTTTCTCGACGTGTCGAGCGTGCGGTTCTGCCAGCCGGAAATGATCGAGCACTTCAAGAGCATCGAGGTCCTGCGCGACTACGTGGAACGCAAGGAGGCGGAGCTCGCTGAGCACAACAGCGCCCGCGGGATCAACGAAGTCGTCGAGGTGAACGGGCGCAGGATGACGAACGTCGGCGTGTTTCGGAACTATCTGGCGGCCTATCTGTCAGCCCATCCGATGGTGAACTCGAACATGACTCTGATCGTGCGCCAGCTGCAGCCCACGCCGCAGGGGCTGCCCTTGGAAGTCTACGCGTTTATCTTGGACAAGCGCTGGGCGGAGTACGAAGCGATCCAGTCCGACATCTTCGACCACATCTTCGCGGCATTGCCGCAATTCGGACTGCGAGCCTTCCAGGCGCCCAGCGGCGAGGACGTCGCCAAGGCCGTCGCGGCCGTGGCGGAAGCTTGAATTCCGTTCCGCCCAGCTAGCGGAAGTCGGCCGGCACCACGGCCCGCTGCTGCCAGTACTCGGGAGGATGGTTGTTGAACCGCGTGGGGCTGTACTCGCCGACGAGTTCAGACGCCACGCCGCCCTCCGGAATTGCGGACTCTTCCCCAAGAGCCCAGAACACTGCGTTGAGCAGCATCTTGCGCACGCCGGCCTCGAGTAGATCGGTTGACGTTCCCAGCGTGGTAGAAAACGCCCGGCCCTGCGGTCCTCCCGGAAGCTGATAGCTCTTGGCCCAAGCGACCGGCATCATGGGGTCGTTCTTGCCCTCGACCGGCTGGCTATCGCTGGGCCGCATGCCGTAGAGCGCGTCCTCCTCGTCATACTCCCCGGCGCGGGCCATCACCCTGCCATGCACCAGTGGCATCGAATCGCCGGGCAGCGGCAGGCGGACCGTGTACACGTCGGCCGCGCTCCAGACCGAGTCCGGGTCGACACCCCTCAGAATCGGGTGGTCCGCCGCATCGGCGGCGATGACGCCCTTGGCGGATTCGTGCTTGTGCCTGCCGTGGTGAGCCACCCAGCGCTCGCCGACCACGAGCCTTCCGAAGCCGTCCCGCCATTCCTGCATCGGGCCGGTGTAGCCGTCCCCGTAGTGGTCGAACGGCCCCCATTCCTCAGCCGGGATGTCGGGCAGCGCGACCGAGTCGGGGTCTTCTGCTCTGCGGGAAGCGCGCAAGTAGCCCAAGATCTGCTTGTGCAGCTCCGGCTGGGGCGCGAAGGCGTGCGTGGCCGTGCGCAGCGCGATCACCGGCTTGCCAGCCATCAGGAAACGGTCGATCGGCTCCATCTGCGCTGCGGGCAGCACGCGCCAGCGGGTCTGAATGAACATCAGGTCGGCGTCGTCCAGGCGCTCGGTGCCAGGGATGTTGGTGTTGACGTGGGGGTTGACGATGCCCGTTTCGGGATCGACCGCGAAGAGCACAGTGCAACGGAAGCCGTGGTGCTGCGACAGCATGCGCGCCAGTTGCGGAAGGCCTTCCTCCGACCGATACTCCTCGTCGCCGCCAACCAGCACGATGTGCCGGCCCTGACCGGCCCCTTCCCCGCCCTCGTACTCCACGAGGTACGGAGGAGTCTCTTGTGGAGCGGACTCGCTCGAGGCGGGTTCTCCGCCGCCGCAAGCGCAGAGGACGGCAAGGCAGAGCGACACGTGGATGTACTTGTGACTCGACATGATCTAGCTTGTAATTCTATCCCAAGAGCCAACGCTCAACGCGGCGCCTGGCACCTGCTGGCGGTCCGGCGATCTTCTCGCGCTAGCGCGTGAGCGGAAAGTACGGCCGGTAGCGTTCCGGCAACCGGATCATCTTGCCGCGTGAGTCCGTGACAACGTGGAGCGTCTCGCCACAGGCGAGCAATTCACCGTCCCGCAGCATCTCGTAGGCGAACCGCACGCTGCGCGACCTGCTCTCGGTCACCCAGCAGACCAGGTCGACTTCGTCGTCGAACCGAGCCGGGGCCCGGTACTGGCAGCGCGCCTCGGCCACCGAGAGAAACGCGCCGTCGTTGCGCTCCATGTCGCGGTACTCGAACCCGGCGTGCCGGCAGTAGGCGACGCGCGCAACTTCCATCCAGACCAAGTAGTTGGCGTAGTACGCCACGCCCATCTGGTCGGTCTCGGCATAGCGCACCCGAATCTTGGTGCGGGACTTGCCGCCCGTCATGAAGTCAGCCCTTCATCGACGCCAAGAACTCTGCGTTGCTGCGAGTCTTGGAAATGCGGTCCAACAGCAGTTCCATGCATTCGACAGTGCCGAGGTTGCTCGTGACCTTGCGCAAGACCCAGACCCGCCTCAGCGTGTCTTCGTCCAGCAGGAGCTCTTCCTTGCGAGTCCCGCTGGCATGTATGTCGATGGCGGGGAAGGTGCGCTTGTCCACCAATTTCCGATCCAAGTGCAGCTCCATGTTGCCCGTGCCCTTGAATTCCTCGAAGATGACCTCGTCCATGCGGCTGCCGGTATCCACCAGCGCCGTCGCGACGATCGTGAGCGAGCCGCCCTCTTCAATGTTGCGCGCCGCGCCGAAGAAGCGCTTCGGCCGCTGCAGGGCGTTCGCGTCGACGCCGCCGGTGAGGACCTTGCCGGACGAGGGCACGACTGTGTTGTATGCCCGCGCCAGACGGGTGATGGAGTCCAGCAGAACGACCACGTCGCGCTTGTGCTCGACCAGCCGCTTGGCCTTCTCGATCGCCATCTCGGCCACTTGCACGTGGCGGGTCTGGGGCTCGTCGAAGGTGGAACTGATGACCTCCCCCTTGACCGAGCGCTGCATGTCGGTGACTTCTTCCGGCCGCTCGTCGATCAAGAGCACGATCAGGGTGACGTCCGGATGGTTCGCGGTGATGGAGTTGGCGATGGACTGCAGCAGCATCGTCTTGCCCGTGCGCGGCGGGGCCACGATCAGCCCGCGCTGGCCCTTGCCCAAGGGAGTGATCAGGTCCATCACGCGCCCGCTGTGGTTTTCCTTGACGGTCTCGAGACGCAGCTGCTCCTGCGGGTAGAACGGCGTGAGGCTGTCGAAGTCGATCCGCTCCCTCGCCTCCTCAGGATCGGCGTGGTTGAGCGCAGCGACATCCGTGAGCGAGAAGTAGTTCTCGCGCTCGCGCGGCATGCGGGCTTCGCCCTCGACCGTATCCCCATTCCGAATCGCGTAGTCGTATACCAGTTGCGGGGACACGAACACGTCGTCACGCCCCGGCAGGTAGTTGTAGATCCTGGAGCGCAGGAAGCCGAAGCCCTCGGGCAGGATCTCCAGCACGCCCTCGACCCCGAGCATGCCGTCCTCGTCGACCTGTGACTTCAGGATCCGGAAGATCAGATCCTGCTTGCGAAGTCCGCTGACATCCTCGATTTCGAGCTCGAGAGCCATCTGAGTGAGAGACTCGATGTCCTTCTGATGCAGTTCGCCTATGGTCATGGGCGGAGAATGCGGCCTTGCTACAGGCGCACTTTGGGACTGCTCCGCGAGACGGGAAGTCCTTGGCAGGCGAGAGCCTGCCGGGCTTTATCAGCATACCGTAGCGGGGTTTGCCTCGGCAAGACCGACCGACTGCCTCGGCCCGCGATTTCCGTCCGACGAGCCTGAGATCGTCTGCGACGAGGTGGCCTTCCTTCGCTGAAGGGCCGCCCTGCCGCCAGAGCCGTGTGAACGCGGTCGTCGTGATATGATCCGCTCGATGATGAGTGGCCGGACCTCGTCAAGTCAGCTGCCCGAGCTCAGCCGGCGCGACCTGATGCGGTGCGCGGTCGCCGCCACGGCCTTCAGCGCGCCTTCGTTGCGGGGCGTCGGTCGAGGCAGGGATTCGGAGATCTTGCCCTTCGGAAACGGGGGCGGGATCAAGATGCTCTACGACGTCAGGCAGAGGCCGCAAGCGGTCTGCTTGCGCGACAGGGTCTTCATCGGATTCAAGGCCGGGGCCTCGCCGAGCCAGTCGGGCAAAGCGAAGACGAGCCCGATGTTGATCAGCTACGACCGGTCGAGTCGGCGCTTCTCCGAACCGTTGACGCTAGGCAGGGCGACCGGCGACCACCATCACGGCCCGGTCATCTGGGCGGACCAAGAGGAGCACTTGCACGTTCTCTTCGGTTGCCACAAGACTCCGGGCACGCATCTCGTCGCCAAGCGTCCAGCGGACATGGGCAGGGAGATCTCAGATTGGACCCGGGCGTCAGAAATAGCCCCAAAGCTCTCCTACCCGACCGTCTTCCGAATCCACGGCGGCAGGGAGCTGGTCTATTACCGCACCGACGGCCACGCGAGTTCTTGGACGTACCGAATCAGCGATGACAACGGCAGGACATGGACTGGACCGGGAAACGACGTCACCGACTTGGACAGCCGCGGCAAGACCGAATGGTCTTCCTACCAGAGCAAGCTTCCGAGCAAGGACGGACGGCACTTGCACGTGGTGTTCACCGACTATGACGACGTCAAGTCCAATGACCCGAAGCGGCTGTTCAACGCGCGCTACAAGCAGCCGGTGAGCAACGCGTGGAAATACAATCTGTCGTACATCAAGGTTGATTTGGAGACGGATGCCGTCCACACTGCGGACGGGGACGTCCTGAATACGCCCGTCGATTTAGACCAAGCGAAGGAGAAGGCCCGGATCTGGGACACGGAAGGGCGCGGAGCCGGGGTGCCGCCTGCGATCGCCTTGGACGAAAGGGGCCAACCCACGTTCCTGCATGTCCTGTCAGAGGACGATCTGAAGACCCATAGCTACTACTACGTCAGACGCGACAACGGGCGGTGGAGGCAGACTGCCATCTGCGGGTCGAACCATCAGTGGAACAGCGGCCACCTTGCTAGGGACAGGGACGGCGTTCTGCATGCCTACGTCATCGTCGGAGATGGCTATCTGGACTCCTCTGGCCTCATGGACAAGCATGGCGGCGGTCGCCTTGAAGAGTGGGTCTCGGCGGACAGCGGGAAGAGCTGGAGAAAGTACCGGGACTTGATGCCGGACGGGCAGCAGTACGCTGGCTGGCGCTTTAACAATGTCCAGCCCGTGACTCGTCCGGACGGCACGGCGGTCGAGGGAATGCTGCTCTTCTACGGGTGGAATGTCGCCGACCACCCGGAGGCAAGAGCCTTTCTCGTGCACGAGGACAACCTGTAGACGAAGCGTGCCGCGCCGCGGTGAAGGCCCTGGGCTGGTTCGTTCTCGGCCAGCGCCGAAGTCGAGCTTGCTCTACCAAGAACTTCGAGGCCCGCAACTCACTTCGCTGTGGGCTGTGCTGGATCCTTGCCCAGCCAGCCCGGCACGCCCTCGACGCGGAGCCCCTCCACCGTTCTCCCGAAAGAGTCCGAGCCTCCTCCCTCGATCGATTCCGGCACGGCGTTCTTCTTCGGCAAATACGCCGCTAGCCTCGCCCTGACGTCCTCGTGCCTGGAGTCCGCTGCCAGGTTGCGGTGTTCGCCGGAATCGGATCGGTGATCGTAGAGTTCCTCCGTCCCGTCGCGATAACGGATGTATCGAAAGTTCAGTCCGCGGACCGAGTGGTTGTTGTAGTACCAGGTCGTCACGGCCGGCTCGGTGCGGCGGGCGGACGGATTCTCCAGCAGCGGCAACAGGCTCGTTCCCTCAAGCCCCTTGACGGCGGGAAGGTCGACAAGGTCGAGCAAGGTCGGATAGATGTCCAGCAGGCTCACCGCTTGGCTTGAGCTTTGGCCGCCGTTCACGGACTTCGGCAAGCGGATCGCCAATGGAACGCGGGTCGATTCCTCCCACAAGGCCTGCTTGCGCCAGTGCCGTTTCTCGCCCAAATGCTGGCCATGATCCGACCAGAAGACGACGATGGTGTTGTCTGCGTAGGGGCTGTCCGCGAGAGCGCGCAGCACCTTGCCGGCCTGCGCATCGACGAAGGTGACGCAGGCCAGGTAGGCCCTGACCATCTCCCGCCAGTAGTTTGGTCCGATGTCGAGCACGTTGCGGTGGTCTCCGCCCGGGAGTGTCCCGAGAGCCATGGCCTTGCCGAGGAGCGGAATGTCGTCCATCTCGTTTGACGGCACTGTAGGCACGACGACGCTTTCGGGCGGGTACAGATCGAAGAACTCTTTCGGTGCCGTATAGGGCACATGCGGTCGGACGAAGCCTACGGCTAGGAAGAACGGTTTGTCGTGCTCCTGCTTCAGTCGCTCGACCGCCCAATCGGCAACCTGTTCGTCCGGCATGCCCTCCGGGGGCATGTCGTCGTCCTCAAGCGCCGCCCAGCACAGCGATTGCCCGCTGACACCCTCCTGATACTTCTGGTAGATCGCTCCGCCATCCGGCGGGAACGGATGGAAATGTCCTCCGCTCTTTCCTTGGTAGCCGTGGCCGCGCTCGGCTAGCCACTCGGGCCACTCGTACTTGGGACGCGTTTCGTCCCAATAGTCGTAGCCACCAACGTCGCTGGTTCCCCTGTGGAAGATTTTTCCAGCGGCCATCGTCTTGTAGCCGCTGCGTTTGAAATGGGTCGGCAGAGGCACCGTGTCGCCCAGGATTCTGTCGTATTCAACCCTCTCTTTCGAGGAGTTCGTGTACCAGCCCGTAGTCGAGGGACGCAGGCCGCTCAGCAAGGCATGCCGCGATGCGCTGCAGACAGGCGCGGCAGTGTGAGCATTTTGAAAGAAGACGCTCTGGGAAATCAAGCGATCCAGGTTGGGCGTCTTCGCTTGCGAATGCCCCCCAGCCGCGCCGATCCAATCGTTCAAGTCGTCAATCGCGAGAAATAGGACGTTGGGACGGGAGCCGGCTTCAGCCTTGAGGCTGAGCGGCTGGCCGGCCACCTGCGAGGGCAAACTGCCCGCAATCGTGCCGACGGAGAAGAGCAGAACCAACCAGCGGGACTTCATGGCAACTTCAAGTGGGTCGGATACATGCGCAGTTCATGCGGCCTGCGCACTCCCGGACTATGCGATTGTAGCCCTGCCCGAGACAGCCTCCGAACATTGGCCGGAGAGATCAATTGCAGAAACAGAGGCAGGCGTCCGGCTCTGGTCGCTCCGCTCCCTCTATCCGACGCCTGCCGTCCCCCCGGAACTTCAGGGGTAGGTCCGCGAAACCCGCAGTGGCTCTCGCCCGGAATGTGCGCAATTCTCGGTTGCCATTGACAGCGATCGAAGAGATGTGCGTCTGTCACTGACAACCTAAGCGCCGCAAGAGCGCGTCGCGCAGCAATCGGTGTCGCTGTGAAAGGTGCGGCGGACCGGTCGGCAAATCAGTGCAACTGCTGGTCTGTTCAGTCATCTCTTCTGAATAATCAGTGTTCCAGTAGATTAAGCACATGGAGTTTGCCAAGATTACCGCACGTGGCCGGACAACGATTCCCAAGCGCATCCGTGCGGCGGCCGACTTGGATGCGGGCGATGTGATCGCGTTCGAAGTCGAGGGCGATCATCTAGTGGCACACAAGGTGACGCCGGGGCGGGACGACCTCGTGTTGGGCCTCTCCAAGGTCTTGAGCGAGTGGGCTTCTCCCGAGGACGAGGAGGCGTGGCGTAAGCTTTAGATCACGCGATTCGGTCGTCGTCCCTTTGCCTTTCTCGGATAGACAGACCGTCAAGCGCCGACCAGCCTTGATGGTTTCATCGGCAGACTTCAATTGGGCTCATCGGCAATCACTGATGACCATGATCACCTCGACCGGGACTGATTGGCCGAGCGACACGATGATCGAGGGCGGGCGGGAAGCCGGCCTCAACGTCCCGTGCAAGGTCCGCTTCAAACTCTTCACGCTTGATGACGCTCTGAGCACCGGCAGGCTCGGAAGATTGACGAAGCGCGACGCCAACGCGGTAGGCAATGCGCTGGGCCTCGTGCTAGCAAGCAGTGGATAGCGTCTGGTCCCGCCACCCGGCCGGAGGCAGGCGCAACTTCGGCGTCGCAAGTCGACCCAACAGCAGCGAAAGCTGTCTTGTCGGCTGGCAGAACTCCATGGGTTGAGTCGGTCGGCAGCAAGAACACCACTCGACCCGCGTCTATCGTCAGGCCACGCGATTCATCGGCTTGCCCCTCATTGCGGCGAAGACGTTGTCGACGGCCAGCCGCAGGCCGGTTTCCAGCGCCTCGGCTGTCACACCGCCCGAATGCGGCGTGAGCACCACGTTTGGAAGGCTAGCTAGCGGGTGGTTCTCGGGCATCGGTTCTTGTTCGAACACGTCCAATCCGGCACCGCGGATGGTTTCGTCGCGCAGCGCTTCCACAAGCGCTGCCTCGTCGACGACGGCACCGCGGGCAGTGTTGACTAGAATCGCCGTGGGCTTCATCGCCGCCAGCTGCTGCGGTCCGACCATGCCGGTGGTTTCAGGTGTCAGGCGCACGTGCAGGCTGACCACGTCGCTCTGGCGATACAAGTCATCCAATTCCACCAACTCGATTCCCAGCTCTGCCAGCGGCTTCTCCTCGGGAGTGCGGGTCCAAGCGATCACGCGCATCCCGATTCCCTTCGCGATGCGAGCCGTCTGCAAGCCGATGGCGCCCAGTCCTACCACGCCAAGGGTCTTGCCGTGAAGCTGGGTCACGAATCCCCGCGGCCAAGCCCCCTTGCGCGTCTTAGAGTCGATCCTGGGAATGTCACGGGCGACGGCCAGCATCAGCGCCAGGGCATGCTCGGCCATCGCCACGGCCGAGACGCCCGGCGTGTTGGTGACGACCACGCCGTGCTCCCTGGCCGCGCTCAGATCGACATGGTCTGTTCCCGTCCCCCACAGGGACAGGACCCGCAGTTCGGGGCAGGCGGCGAATACCTCCTCCCCGAAGTCGATGGACGATCGGATGTTGAGCACGGCCTCGGCTCCGGCAATCCGCTCTAGCAACACCTGCGTCGAGGCGGGCAAGCTGTCGTGGTGGGTCACGTCGGCCCCGGCCATGAGCGTTTTGAACGCCGCGCTAGGCCCGAGCACCGGCGGGTAGTCATCCGGCACCACTACGGTCGGTCGCTTCATCGTGGTTCTCCAACTCCGGTTCCGCGAGTGTCAGCGGAACATGACATACAGCGCCGCGATGACGACGCAGAGCAGCGTCGCAAGCCTTCGGGGATCGACGCCGGCCCCGGTCCAGCGACGGGTCAGCGCGCTGAGCGGGTTGTCCCAGGTCAGCCCCTCGACCTTTTCGGCGGGCGGCGGCGGCGTGATCTTGCTGACCACGTAAAACACGCAACTGCAGATCACCGTCATGTAGAAGGCTTGCAGCATGAAGGGTATCCCCCATCCATTGGTGATCAGCTTGTAGCCGTCGGCATCCTTGAAATCGAGCACGAACGCCGTCGCCCCCATCGCGAATCCGAACACCAGCGTCGATACAGCCGCTTGCGCGGTGCCGCGCTTCCAGAACACGCCCCACAGGAAGACAGCCGTGATGGCAGGTGCCAGCGCCGCTCCGATCTCCTGCACCGCTTCGAATATGCTCGAGAACTTCGCTCCCTGCGTGGACCATGCCATGGCCAGCAGCATGACGACAACCGCGCTCCAGCGTCCGATCCGCACCTGCGAGGCATCGCTGGTGCCGGGCCGCACTCGGGCCACGATGTCGACGGCGAACAATGTCGCGCAACTATTGAGCGCGGCGGCGATGGTGCTCATCAGAGCGGCCAGCAGTCCGGCCGAGATCAGCCCGCGCAAGCCTGTCGGAACCAGTTCCTGAATCAGCATCGGCAGCACTTGGTTGGCGTTGTCGCCGATCTCGCTGCCGTATAGCACGTAGCCGATCACGCCAGGCAGCACCAAGATGAACACGGGCAGCACCTTGATGAATCCGGCAAACAAGGGGCCGATCTGCGCGTCGTGCTCGGACCGGGCAGCCAGCACACGCTGCACGATGGTCTGGTCGGTGCACCAATACCAGATGCCCAAGACCGGATAGCCCAGCAGCACCGAGTACCACGCCAAGCCTACCGAGTTGTCAGTCCAGATCATGCTGAGCTGCCGCGGCCTGAGCTGCTCCTGGAACTCGGCCATGCTGCTGATGCCGTGCTCCGGCAGCGCCCCGATGGCAAGCGCGGTGACCAAGATCGAGCCCCCGATCAACAGCACAGTTTGGATGGTCTCGGTCACGACGACCGCCTTGAGTCCTCCCAGCACGGTGTACAAGCCCGTCACCACGGAGATCACCAAGATCGATGTCACGACATCGATCCCGAAGAACTGCTCGAACACGGTCGCGCCCGCGTACAGGCTCATCCCGATGTGGATGAACAGGGCCCCCAAGATCGCCATGAAGGCCAGGAAGGAACGCGCCGCCGCGTTGAAGCGGCGCTCCAGATACTCGGGCAACGTCTCGATCCGGTTGCGGAAATAGAACGGTGCGAAGAACAGCGACAGCACCACTAGAGTGAAGGCGGCCATCCACTCGAAGTTGCCCCACACAAGGCCCTCGTTGTAGCCGGACGCGGCGAGCCCGACCAAGTGGATCGTCGAGATGTTCGACGCAAACAGGGCCGCTCCGATCATGATCCAGCCCAGCGACCGGCCGGCTAGGAAGTAGACCTCCCCGGTCATGCGCTGGCGCCGAACCGAAAGCACTCCCACTGCGAGAATGCCGAGCAGGTAGGCGACGATGATGAACAGGTCGATGAATGGAATGCGGAGACCTTGCATTTGAACTAGGAGTTTCTCGGCAGCGGCAGCGCTTGGGATCCGCGGGTCAGTTGGGCGGGCGCGGTGGATTGGCCCAATGCCCGGCCGGGTCCGACCCCTTGACCAACACGCCCTTGAGGTTCCAATCCAGATAGGCGCTCACGTCCGTCGCGCAATAGCGCAGCGTCAGGCCGCAACGCCGCCGATCCGAATCGTTGGCCTCGGAGCCGTGCAGCAGCAAGTCCGAGTGCAGCGAGATCTCGCCCGCGCGCAGTTCGTTGTCGACCGGCGGATCGAATTCCTCCACGCCGCACACCTTCTGGTTCAGGACCGTTGATTCGTCGTCGGCGACCTCGAACGGCAGCGGGCCGCGCAAGTGCGAGCCGGGCACGAAGCGCATGCAGGCATTGCCGCGATCAGCATCGTCAATGGCAAGCCAGACAGTGACTGTCTTGGACGGAGTCAGCGGCCAGTACGTGGCATCCTGATGCCAGTCCACGAGCTTGCCGTCACGCGGCATCTTGCAGAAATAGTGGCACCCCCAGCCCACGATGTCGGGTCCCAAGATGTCGCTGACGTAGGCGACAATGCGCCCGTCGGTGAGCAGATCGTAGGCATCGGCGTACGCTAGGTGGGCGGAACTGATCGAATAGCTGTCCCCTCCATCGGCCAGGACTCTTTCCAGCAAACTGTCGAAACGCCGGCGGATCTCGCAGATCTCGGCGTCAGGAATGACACGGATAGCGGTCACGTATCCGCGAGCGTTGAACTGCTCCAATTGTGCGTGCGAAAGCCTCTGCGGGCGCTCATTGCGCGCAGGGAAAAAGGCGAGCTGGCGATCAATCCGCCCGAGGTCGGACAATTCAGGAGTGATCGCGAACTGCTTGGCAGGCTGCGCCATTCTAGGCCATCATAGCGCGTGGCGCAGAACCGCCTCGGTCTTGTGCCTCGGGCCGTCCCCAACAGGCAGACGCGGCCGCCTTGCGCTCGATTCGGCGAGGCTGGACCAGTCGCGGTGGTGAGCTCGCACGATGCGTCAGCGAGACCGACTCGAGTCCTCGCACGGGCCTTGACGCTCGGCTTCGGCGCTGCTTGCGCAACCAAGAGGTCGGTGCCGTTCAGGCACGCCGCAAGCAAGAAGCGGGCGTTCTTCGGTCGCCCGGCCGAGTTCGAAACCACTGCCGGGCCGGTTGCACGCGAGGCATGCAAGAGTCACAACACCATATAGTTCCGGGCGCTTCGCAACGTTTTCTAGCCGCCTTGTTACAATAAGAGATCGTCGGGCTCTGGCCGCCGGCCCCACCCTAGGATTGTGTCGCTCAAAAGCATTGCATTAGCAGTGTGTCTGGGCGCATCGCTCGGCTGTGGCGTGCTCTCCACGACCACGATTCTGCCGCCGCCACCAGAGGCTCGCACGGCGAGCCGGGCGGACCTCATCGCCAGCATCCAGCGCATCGCCTCGGTGCAGTCGATGAAGGCGGTGATTGACATCACGCTTACGGTGCAGTCCGATGAGCGCGACCGGGAAACGCTCTATCCAGACGTTCGCGGGGCGCTGGTGATCCGACGGCCGGGCTGGATCAGGACCAACGCCCAGTCTCCGGGCGGCATCGCAACGGTGTACGACATGGTCTCGGACGGCGAGCGATTCCGGGTCCACTTGCCGTGGCGCAATCGCGTCTACGAGGGCAGGACAGCTCTCACGCACGTGTCAGAAAACCGGGCCGAGAATATCCGCCCGCAGCACATGCTGCAGGCGATCATGCTCGAGCCTATCGAAGACGTGGGCAACGTCGTGCTCGATATCGAGATGTACGGCCAGTCGGGATATCAGGTGCTGCACGTGATCGACCGAGGCCCGGACGGCTTCTTCCGCATCCTTCGCAAGTACTGGTTCAGCCGGTCCGACCTCCAGCTCTCGCGGCTGATGATCCTCGACGAGAATACCGAAGTTGCCACCGATGCCTGGTATCGCGACTGGCTCGAGGACAAGGGGCTTCCTTACCCGCAGCACATTCGGGTCGAGCGCCCGCAAGATGGCTACGGCCTCGAGATCGAGATCCTCAGACCGGGCCTGAACGAGGAGATCCCGGACACCTCGTTTCAGCTGCCGCTTCCCGACGACGTCGAGATCGAGCAGGTCGGCGAGCCCGATACCGCAAGCTCCTAGCACGCGCCAGCCATGATCCACCGATTGGTCCTCCGCAACCTGTTTCACCGGCCCGTGCGCACGGGCCTTACGATCCTTGCCGTGGCGGTCGAGGTCGCGATGATCGTGATGATGGTGGGGGTCTCGGAAGGCTTGCTCACCGAGTCCCTGCGCCGCACGCGCGGCGTGGGGGCCGACATCATGATCCGACCGCAGTTTTCGGGCGCCGCGCTTAGCACTGCCGATATTTCCGACAAGCTTCCAGCCATGCTGATGGAGCGCTATCCGCAGATCGAGCACGCGCTAGGGGCCACCGTCTACACGCCCGGCAACGTGCAGACCATCACCGGTGTCGACTGGCAAGCGTTCGACGACATGAGCGGCGGAATCGTGATTTTCGAAGGCCGCACGTACGCCGCGCCGTACGAGGCGCTCGTCGACGAGCTCTACGCCCGCCAGGAAGAGGTTTCGGTAGGGGACAGCATCGAGCTGATGAGCCGGGAATTCGAGGTGGTCGGCATCATAGAGACCGGCAAGATGTCGCGCGTGTTCATCCCCCCGGAAACGATGAGCGACCTGCAAGGCTGGCAGGGCCGGGTCAGCCAGGTCTATCTCAAACTCGAAGATTCAACCAAGACGCGGGAGTTGATCGAAGACCTGCGGGCGCTGCTGCCGAATCGCCACGTCATTTCCGTGGAGGACTTCTTGGCGACGATGGCGACGGACGTGCGCCGGATGTCCTCCCAGTTCGTCAATATCATCATTTCAATCGCCGTCGCGATCGGCTTCATCGTGGTCATGCTGGCGATGTACACGGCGATCTTGGAGCGCACGCGCGAGATTGGGATCCTCAAGGCTATTGGCGCCTCGAAGAGAGTGATCGGCTCCATCGTGATGCGCGAGACACTGGTCGTGAGCGCGATCGGCATCGTTCTCGGCTATGGGCTGAGCGTCTTCGGCAAGGAGCTGGTCGCGATCCGCTATCCCCTCATTCCGATCATCTTCATCCCGGAGTGGCTGGCGGGGGCCGCCGTGCTTACCATCGTCGGCTCAATCGCAGGCGCGGCCTATCCCGCCTGGAAGGCGGCCAAGGCCGATCCGTGCGAGGTCCTCTCCTACGAGTGAGGGAAAGAAGGAGCTGCAAGTGCCGGCTGACGCCTTGATCAAGACCTCGAACCTAAAAAAGGTCTACCGACTTGGCAGCGTGGACGTCCCGGCCCTTCGTGGCGTGTCCATGGAAGTCCAGGCCGGCGAGTTCGTCGCCCTGCTCGGGCCGTCCGGATCCGGCAAGTCGACCCTGTTCCACATCATCGGGGCCATGCTCGCGCCGACCAGCGGCACGGTGGAGATTGACGGCCAAGACCTGGCCGGCATGTCGGACGGGCAGCGAACCGAACTGCGCAAGACCAAGGTCGGCTTCGTGTTCCAGCGTTTCAACCTCTTGGCAACCCTGAACGCCGAGGAGAACATCCGCATTGCCCAGCACATCGCTGGGTCGGCCGACCGCGACCGCGCTCAGTTCAATGAAATCGTGCGCATCCTAGGCATTGGGCACCGCCTGCGCCACAAGCCGAACGCCCTCTCCGGCGGCGAGCAGCAGCGGGTGGCGATCGCGCGCGCGCTAGTGAACCGCCCGCCGATCCTGCTCGCTGACGAGCCCACCGGAAATCTGGACTCCGAGAACTCGATGGCGGTGCTGGACACGCTCAGGTCTCTGCATCAGAATCTAGGGCAGACCGTCATGATGATCACCCACAATCCAGAAGCAGCGTCGTACTGCACGGACCGGGTCGTGCGCATGAAGGACGGCCGGATCGCCTAGGTCCGTTCGGGATTCGACTGCCAATCCAGGGGCCGAGAACGGCCCTGCTGGCGTCAGTCGCCGTAGATGCGCTCGTACATGGCGCGATTGCGGAGCACGGACTGCACGTACCCGCGAGTCTCGCTGAAAGGAATCGTCTCGGCGAATTCCTCGTTGTCCTCGAACGGGCCGAGCGCCATCCACTGCCCGATGCGCCGCTCGCCGGCGTTGTAGCCCGCCAACGTCTTTTCCAGCTCTCCGCCGAACTGCGCCAGCACCTGCTTGAGGTGGAACGTGCCGAGCCGCAGGCTGGTGTCGGGCACTGTCAGCTTGCGGCTGCTAAATCCGGAGATGCCCAGTCGCCGGAACAGCCCGCGGCCCGTCCCGGGCATGATCTGCATCAGGCCCAGGGCTCCCGCGCGGGACTTCGCGCCGGGGTGAAATTCCGACTCCTGGCGGATCAGGGCCGCCACCAGATACGGGTCCAAGCCGTGGCGCTCGGAGCGGGCGCGCAGGCGATCCTCCCAGCCGATCGGAAACAGCAGGCGCCAGTACTCGACGTCCAACGAATCGTAAGGCATGCGCAGATAGCCGAATAGGTAGCGCTTCATCGTCCGCAACGCCAAGTGGTGCTCGTCGCGGCCTTCGTGCATGCGACCCAGGTGCAACCCTGCAAAGTGGCCATCGGGCTTGCGGTAGTCCACGCGGGAGTACTCGGTGCGGGCGTCGTCGTAGAACCCGAGCTGGTGGAGTTCTCCGCCCCGCACCAGCAAGTCCTGCGTTGCCGCGAGCGGCTGCGACGCCAGCGACCGAGCCTTGGGCAGGCCAGCCAAGATCCGGCGCTCGGCCTGCGGGTCTGAGCTCACTCTGCCCATGCGCTTGAGCCGCTGCTCGGAAAGGAACGCATAGTAGTAGTGCGGAAAACCGCCCATGACTGCATTGAAGTGCGCCGCGGCTTCCGCCCGGCGCCCGCGGTCCTCGTGCAGGCGCCCCAGCCAGTAGATCGCCCCGGCTGCCGTGGGCGCGGCACCGTAGCGCTCGACGTGCTCGTTCAGCAGTTCGGCGCGGTCGGCACTGTCGTCCAGCCAAGCGCGCCAGCAGAGCTTCCAATGGGCGTAGGCTGAATGCTTGCCCTGAGGAAAGGCGTCCGCCAAGCGCCGGAACCACTTCGAATAGCTGGCCCGGTCATCCAGCAAGTAGTAGTAGTTGCCTACGGAAAGCAGCGCTTCCTCGTACCATGGCGACTTGCCGTGCTTCGCGGCGAGCTTGGAAATGCTGGACAGCATCTCGCCAACGATGCGCTTGCGGCGCTCGATGGCACACAGCAGGTAGAGCCGCTGTGCTTCCAGTTCCGGCTCTCGCGGACGCGCCCTTGCCAGGGAGGTGTACGCCGCGGAAGAATGTCGCCGGGAGTAGTCCGCGGCCCCCCTGCCGATAATGGCTCGATCCCGGTCGTCCCCCGTCAGGCCGGCGCCGAGGGCCCTGCCGTACTCCGCCGACGCACGAGTATATTGGCTCCCCCTGCGAAGACTCTCCGCACGCGCCAGCCGCCACTCGGCGGGCGCGTTCGGATAGGCGTCGCCCATGGCCGCCCGCAGGCGGTCAAGCTGCTCCTCAGCCGCGCGAGCTTGGTCGCTGAACGGGTGGAAATAATACGCTTCGCGATAGAGCGAGACCGCACGCTGGAGCTTGCCGTCCAAGTGTTCGGCCCGGCCGGAGAGGTACAGCCGAACGGGCTCTTCCAGCGCGCTCGAACCGGCGGCGAGCAGCGCTCTTGCTTGGTCCAAGCGCTTCAGCCGCAGCAGGCTCTCCACCTGCAGCCGCCCGGCGGCTGGACGAAACCGGCTCTCGGGGAAGCGCTCGGCAAAGTCGCTGAGCGGCGTGAGGGCACGTTCGAAGTCTTCTGCCAAGGCGATGCACCTGGCGCGATAGTAGGCGGCGTACTCAGCCACCCAGCCATCCGCTGCAGCCACCCTTGCCAAGGCGCTCTCGGCCGCAGGGTAGTCCCTGCCCCGGTAGTGCGCCATGCCGATGGCGTAGTGGGCCAGGGCGCGATCGGCCCCGGACGCGCCGTCCGCAAAGCTCTGCATGGCGCGGAAGTTCGCATCGGAGCGGGACGCAAGCAGCGCCCTGCTCAACTCGCCGAGCGTCGCGGGAACCGCACCAGCGGCGCCCGGTGCAACCGTCAGCAAGGCCGTCGCCAGCGCGGCGACTCGCAGACACGGACGAGGTCTGATCATCGCGCGCACTGAACCGCCGGAGAACTGCCGCGCGCGGGTTTGAATGTGTCGGAGCATCAGCCCTTGGGGCGCGAGTTCAGTGCCTCGATCCAAGCCTCGGCCGTGAGGATGAGGGATTCGATGGCCGATCCCCGAACCGCTGCGCCGTCTACAAGCACCAGCCCGAGCACGGTGTCCCGCAGCACCAAGGGTATGGCCCGCAGCTCGGTGCTGTCCGAATAGCCCAGCCTAGACGCGAGCTGGTGAGACACGTTGTGCTGGCCTCCCGTGATGACCACCGCGTCCTTGGTCTCCACCGCATGGGCCAGGGCGGGGGCGGATGCGAGATCGAACGAGACTTGGCCCAGCTCGGCTGGAGATTCGCCGCCCGACGCGCGAAAGCCGGTCAGCCGGTCGCCGTCGTTGAGGAGCACCACCGCGCGGTCACAAAGCTGGCCGACCGAGTCGGCAAGCTCGACCAGCACTGCGGCGGCATCGCCCGCCGCACGAATCCGCCGCGTCGAGGCGGCGATTTGATCCAGCAGAGCGGCAGTGTCGGCGGCTGTCTTCGATGCAAGAGTGGCGAGGCGATCCTCGGCGACCCGCCCGGCCTCCTCACCCAAGCGGGCCAAGTGTTCTTGGCAGATGGCGATGATCTCTGCCCCGACCGCGGGAGTCTCTGCGTCTGACATCAAGAGGCTGGGAGCGGCACCATCCGCGAAATGCTATTGTATCGAAGGCCGGAGCCTTGGCTGCTATGAGCGCGGAGCCAACGCTCGTCTCTCCGGCCCCACTTCGATGACAGATCTCAAGGGGCAGTGTGCCATCGTCACAGGCGGAACAAAGGGGATCGGCTACTCCATCGCCGAGGCGTTGCTGGCGGAAGGGGCTCGCGTGGCCATTTGCGGCCGAAGCGCGGCCACGCTCTCCGCTGCGATCCGATCTCTGGGCACGCAGGGCCGGATCGTTGGTCGTCCGTGCGATGTGGGCCAATGGGATCAGGTCAAGGAGTTCTTCTCCTTCGTCGACCAAGAGCTCGGCGACGCAGACATCTTGGTAAACAACGCCGGCATAGGTCATTTCGGCGCGGTCGACGAACTTGCCCCCGAATTGTGGCGCGAGGTCATCGACACGAACCTGAGCGGGCCGTTCTACTGCTCCAATCTGGCAGCGGCGCGCATGAAGCGGCGCGGCGGAGGGTTCATTCTCAATATCGGCAGCTTGGCGGGCAAGTACCCGTTCGCCACCGGCGCGGCTTACAACGCTTCCAAGTTCGGGCTGGCCGGTTTCACTGAAGCGATGATGCTGGACCTGCGCCACTCGAATATCCGTGTGAGCACGATCATGCCCGGCAGCGTGCAGACCGGGTTCAGGTCAGAAATCGAAGGCGCGGAATGGAAGCTCGACCCGGGAGCCATCGCATCGATGGCGATCCACCTCTTCAAGACGCCCGGTCGCAACCTCGCTAGTCGCATCGAAATGCGTCCCAGCCGACCCCGGCGAAAGTAGCCCCGCAGGCAGCGCGGAAAGAACCCTTATCGGGCAGTGCCCTCGCCCACGATCTCGTAGACTCGCTCCAACGCGCCTGCTAGCGCTTCGGGGTTCTTGCCGCCGGCTTCGGCCATGTCTGGACGCCCGCCCCCGCCCCCGCCGACCAGCTTGGCCACGGCAGAGACTACGCGACCGGCATGGACCCGCGTCCCAGCAATATCCTTCGTGGCTGCCGAGATCAGCGCGACGCGTCCATCCTTGACGGTTCCGAATACCACCAATCCGGAACCCATTTTTTGGCGGACGGCATCGGCCAGCACGCGCAGCTGCTCGCGCTCCACGCCGTCCAGCTTTGCCGCGAGCACCTTCATGCCGCCGATATCGCGCGCCCGGGCAACCAAATCCCCCACGCTCGTTCTCGCCAGCTTCGCCTTCAGCTCGGCGATCTCGCGATCCTGTCGGCGTCGTTCGGCCATCAGCCGTTCGACAGCCGGCGCCAGCCCGTCGTCCTGAACCCTGAGCAGCGCCGCTAGTTGCTGCACGCTGCCGGTGGCCTCGCGGTAGTGTCCGAAGGCCCCGGTGCCGGAAATCGCCTCGATTCGCCGCACGCCGGCGGCGCTGCTGGTCTCGCTGACCACCTTGAAGACGCCAATCTCGCCGGTGCGGGCGACGTGGGTTCCGCCGCAAAGCTCCACGCTGAAGTCGCCCACGCTGACAACCCGGACTTTGTCGAGGTACTTCTCGCCGAACAGAGCCATCGCGCCTTCGCGCACCGCCACATCGAGGTCCTTCACCTGTGTGACTACTTCGGTGTCGCGCATGACGTGCTCATTGACCAGGTCTTCGACATCCTCAAGTTCCCGGGCCTCGATCGGAGCGTAGTGCGTGATGTCGAAGCGCAGCCTCTCGGGATCGACGACGCTTCCGGCCTGCTTGACATGGGTGCCCAGCACCCGTCGCAGGGCCGCGTGCATCAAGTGAGTCGACGTGTGGTTGCGCCGGGCCGCATCCCTCCTTGATTCATCCACTCGACCTGCCAGCCGGTCGCCGAGAGCTATGTCGCGCAAGACCTCGACACGATGCACGCTGGTCCCACGCACCGGCGCTTGCACGTCCGAGACCGCGGCTACCGTTTCCGAACCCCGCGTGAGCACGCCGCGATCACCGACCTGTCCGCCGGCTTCGGCATAGAAGGGAGTCCGTTCCAATACTACTTCGGCTCGCGAGCCAGCCTCGGCCACTTCGACGACTTCCCCGTTCCGCAACAGCCCGGCCACGCGCAGTTCCTCCTCACTGGTCCGGTCGTAGCCCACGAAGACGGTCTTGCAGCGCTCGCAGAGATCGATCAGAGCAGGCGTCGCGGCCGCATCGCCCTTCGCAGGGCCCTTCCAGCTGGAGCGGGCGCGCGCCCGCTGGCCAGCCATCTCGGACTCGAAGCCCCGCAGGTCGATCTTGAGGTCGCGCTCGCGCGCCATTTCCTGCTGCTCGTCCATCGACAACCCGAACGTGTCGTACAACCGGAACGCCACCGAACCCGGAATCACGCCGTCTTCGAGCTTCCCGAGCGCACTCTCGAACTCCCGCTCGGCCACCGCGAAGTTGCGCTCGTAGCGCACTTCCTCGTCGCGCACGATCCGCGCGACGCGCCCGGACGACTCCTTCATCTCTGGATACGCCGACTGCATCAGCTCGGCGACGAAACCTGTCATCTGATGCAGGAACGGGCCTTCGGAGCCGGCCAGCCTGGCGTGCCGGAGCGCCCTGCGGATGATCTTGCGCAGGACGTACCCCCTGCCCTCGTTGGCGGGCATCACGTCGTCATGCACCAGGAACGCCGCGGAACGGCTGTGGTCGGCCACGATCCGCAACGTGGTGTCCGTGGCGGGGTCGGCTCCGTACCGGAGGCCCAGCAACTCCCCGGCGCGACGAATGATCGGCTGGAACAGGTCGGTGTCGAAGTTGGACAGCTTGCCCTGCAGCACGGCAGCTGTCCGCTCTAGCCCCATGCCGGTATCGATCGACGGCCTGGGCAAGGGGTGAAGCTCGCCCTGCTCGTCACGGTTGAACTGCATGAAGACGAGATTCCAGATCTCGACGTAGCGGGACACGTCCGCCGGGAACGGGCCATCCGGCTCCCCAGGCTCCAGGCCCTCGGGGCCGTAGTCGTAGAAGATCTCCGAGCACGGCCCGCAGGGCCCGGTGTCGCCCATCTGCCAGAAGTTGTCCTTCTCGCCGCAACGCTTGATGCGCTCCAACGGGACTCCCGCGACCTTCGTCCAGAGCCGCTCGGCATCGTCGTCATCGCGGAAGACGGTGACATACAGCCGGTCCTTGGGCAAGCCGTAGACCTCTGTGACCAGTTCCCAGGCGAAACGGATGGCGTCTTCCTTGAAGTAGTCACCGAACGAGAAGTTGCCCAGCATCTCGAAGAACGTGTGGTGTCGCCGCGTGCGGCCCACGTTCTCCAAGTCGTTATGCTTGCCCCCGGCCCGGACGCACTTTTGCGAAGTGGTCGCGCGCGCGTAGGGGCGCCGCTCGTCCCCGGTGAAGACATCCTTGAACTGGTTCATCCCGGCGTTGGCGAACAGCAGTGTCGGGTCGTTCGCCGGCACTAGCGAGGAACTGGGAACCCTGCGGTGCCCCTTCGTCTCGAAGTAGTGCAAGAACTGCTCGCGGACGTCTTCGCCAGTCATGGAGGACAGTGCCGGGCCCCGCGCCTTGGGGCAGACTCCCATTCTAGTGCCGCCGTGGACAGGCTCGAATCAGGCGGAACAACAACTGGGATCGGGCCGGGCGGCCGTCGTCCGCCGCGTGCGGCAACCGGCCGGATGGTACTTGATCAATGGCGCAGCCGCATCCACTGAGCCATGTTGCGGGGGGTGATGCCGGAGATCGCCGAAACGCTGTCCGCGCCCGCGGCCAATACATCGCTTGCGTTGGAAAGCGTAATGCCCCCTATTGCGACCAACGGCTTGGCGGTCATTGAACGCGCCTCGCGTATGCCCTCGATCCCGACCACCGGGTCTGGGTTCCGCTTGCTGGACGTGCGGAAGGCCGGGCCGATCGCTAGGTAGTCCGCCCACCGGCATGCATCGTCCGAGAGCTGGGCGGCATTGTGCGTCGAGTATCCCAACAGGATGTCCGAGCCGATCAGCCGCCGCACGTCCGCGGGCGGGAGGTCGTCTTGCCCGACATGGACGCCGTCGGCGTCCAAGGCCAGCGCAATGTCGGCCCGGTCATTGACCACGAAAACGACGCCGGCCCGGCGCAGGACCTCGCCCGCCGCACGGGCTTCGTCAAATTGCCGCCGCCCGAACTCGCCCTTGTGGCGGTACTGTACGATGCGCGCACCCGCGCTTGCCAGAGCGCTCGCCACTTGTGCAGGGTCGCTCCCGGCCGATCTCGCCGCGCCTGAATCGATGATGGGATAGACCACCGGGAAATCGGCAAGCACTGCCGACCTGAGCCGCGTGTCCATGTTCGGCCTCCGTGCAGTCGCAAGCGGTCGCGGCCTACCCGATTTCGAGGATCTCCTTCTCCTTCGCTGCTCCCGCCGCATTGATGCGCTTGACTGCGTCATCGGTGGTCTTCTGGATCAGGTCATGGCCGCGCTTGCTCTCGTCCTCCGAGATGGCCTTTCCCTTTTCGAGCTGCTTGATCGCTTCATTGGCATCGCGCCGGATGTTGCGCACGGCCACCCTGTGCTGCTCGACGACATCGTGGAGCCGCTTGACGAGATCCTGGCGGCGCTCCGTGGTCAGGGGCGGCACGGCCAAGCGGATGATCTTGCCGTCATTGGCAGGATTGATGCCAAGGTCGGACAGCTGAATGGCCTTTTCGATGGCACCCAACTGCGTGATGTCCCATGGCTGGATCGTGAGCGTCGTCGGATTCGGCGTGGCCAGCGTCGCCATCTGGCTCAGGGGCGTGGACGTGCCGTAGTAGTCGACCTTGATCGGATCCAGCAAGGCGATCGAGGCGCGCCCCGTGCGAATCGTGGACATTGCCCGCGAAAGGTCTTGGACCGATTTCTCCATCCGCGCGCCTGCCTCGGTGTTGACCTCGGCGACGTTCTCTCCGTGGATGTGGGTCATGCGCTGCTCTCCTTTGCTCCATACAGCCTAGGACATCAGCGTGCCGGGAGTCTCGCCACGCGCCACGCGTGCCAAGACACCCTCTTCGTCCAGTCCGAAGACCAGCACCCTTAGGGAGTGGTCGCGGCACATGGCCACTGCCGTGGCGTCCATCACCGCCAGCCTCTCTGCCAGCACTTGGTCGTACGACACGGTCCCGAACGCCTTCGCATCCGGGTGAAGCGCGGGGTCCTTGTCGTAGACCCCCCCGACCTTGGTGCCCTTGGCCAACATGTCGGCCCCGATTTCGACCGCGCGCAAGGAAGCGGCGGTGTCAGTGGTGAAGTATGGGTTGCCGGTGCCCCCGGCCAGCAAGACCACCTCGCCCCGCTCAAGGGCCGCGACGGCTGCCCCGCGGCCGTATGGCTCGGCCACGGCCGAACACGGAATGGCGCTCAGCACCCTGCTCGGCGCTCCCGCAGCACGCAGGGCCTCGGCCAGCGCCAGCGAGTTGATCAAGGTGGCGAGCATGCCCATGTGGTCGGCGGTCGTGCGCTCGATGCCCGCTCCGGCAAGCGCCGCCCCGCGCACGAAATTGCCCGCCCCGAGCACCAGCGCGATCTCGGCGCCCTCAGAGCGCGCCGAGGCAACCTCGCCCGCCAGCCAAGCCAGGCGGGCGTGGGCAATGCCGCTAGCGTCCGGGCCGGCGAGCATTTCGCCCGACAGCTTGAACAGGACTCGGCGCGGCTTGTGCATGGTCAGGGCGGCCCCATGATAGCCCGGCTGAACGCAGGGCTCTTACTGGCTCGGCCCTACGAGTCCTCGCCGACCTTGAAACGCTGGAAGCGCCGGATGGCCATGTTCTCTCCCAGCTTGGCGATGTTGGTCTGGAGCAAGCTGGAGATGGTCGTGGAAGGATCCTTGACGAACGGCTGGTCTACCAGCACGATCTCCTCGTAGAACTTGCCCATGCGGCCATCAACGATCCGATCGACGACGGCTGCGGGCTTGCCTTCCTGCAAGGCGCGGTCGCGCTGGATCTGGCGCTCCTTGTCCACGATCTCCGCCGGCACCTGCTCGCGAGTGATGTACTGCGGATCGGCGGCCGCGATCTGCATCGCGATGTCCTTGACGAGCTGCTGGAAGTCGTCCGTGCGCGCCACGAAGTCGGACTCGCAGTTCACTTCGACCAGCACGCCGAGCTTGGCGCCGGCATGGATGTAGCTGCCGACCACGCCCTCGTTGGCGGCCCGGCCGCTCTTCTTCTGGGCGATCGCCACGCCGCGCTTGCGCAGCGCGATCTCGGCGGCAGCGAGATCGCCGCCGGCATCGACCAAGGCCTTCTTGCACTCCATGAAACCGGCGCCGCTCTTGTCGCGCAGTTCCTTGACTAGCTTTGCGCTAACTTCCGCCATTGCATGCCTCCCCTAGAGAATCTTCCGTCGAGACCGGCCTGGCCTGCGCCTACTCGGCGACCGCGGACACGCCGACGCCGTCGTCCGCCAGCGCGCCGGTCGAATCGACGCCCTCATCGCCCGCCGGCTCGTCCTCGGGCGGCGGGATGGCAGCCCTGCCTTCGAGGACCGCGTCCGCCACCCTGGTGGTGAACAGCGAAATCGACCGCAGAGCGTCGTCGTTGCCAGGGATCACGTAGTCCACCTCGTCCGGGTTGGAGTTCGTGTCCACAACCGCGATGACGGGGATGTTGAGCTTGCGCGCCTCGTGCACGGCGATCTCCTCCTTGCGCGTGTCGATGATGAAGACCATGTCCGGCAAGCCCGGCATGTCCTTGATGCCCGCGATGTTGGCTGCCAGCGCCTTGCGCTCGCGCTCGAGGCGCGAGATTTCCTTCTTGCTGCGCCCCTCGTAGCCATCTTCCTCGGCGAGCCGCTGGAGCTCCTTAAAGCGATCGAGCGACTTCTGCACCGTGACCCAGTTGGTCAGCAACCCGCCGAGCCAGCGATGGTTGACGTAGTACATGCCGCAGCGCCGGGCCTCCTCGGCCACGGCCTCCTGGGCCTGGCGCTTGGTGCCGACGAACAGCATCGTCTTGCCCAAGGCGGCTTGCTCGCCGATGAATTGCAGCGCTTCCTTGAAGTTCTTCAGGGTCTTCTGCAGGTCAATGATGTGGATGTTGTTGCGTTCGCCGAAGATGAACTCCTTCATCCTCGGATTCCAGTGCCTGGTCTGGTGCCCGAAATGAACGCCGGCTTCGAGCAATTCCTTCATGGTGATTTGCGGCACGGTACCTCCGTTGGCGGCTGTGCGCGGGTCTACGGCAGCTTGCTACAAGCCGCCCCGAACGACCGGGACCTTCCAAGCAGGATTTGGCCACGGACGCTATGTGAGCTTGATTCGATCCCCAACTAGCGCTTCGAGTATTGGAACCGCTTGCGAGCGCCGGGCCTGCCGTACTTCTTGCGCTCGTGCTTGCGCGGATCGCGAGTCAGGTAGCCGCCCTTCTTGAGCAGCGGCCGCAACTCGCTGTTGAACTCCTGCAGGGCGCGGGCGATGCCCAGGCGGACGGCGTCAGCCTGGCCCGACTTGCCGCCGCCGTGGACCCGAATCAGCGCGTCGAACTTGCCGTCAGTCTCGCTGGCCAGCAGCGGCTGGCGCACCTTGGCCTTGAGGGACTCCGTCGGGAAGTACTGTTCCGGCGACTGCTCGTTGATCTGGATCTTGCCCGCCCCCGGGCGCAGGAACACACGGGCGATGGCGCTCTTGCGCCGACCCGTCCCCAACCACTGTGTTTGATTCGGCAAAACGATGTCTCCTGTTCCCGCTGACTCCGCTACAGCCGGCTAAAAGGTCCACTGCTTCGGCTGCTGCGCCTGGTGCGGATGGTCAGCACCGGCGTACACCTTGAGCCGCGACTTGAGCTGCCGGCCGAGCTTGTTCTTCGGCAGCATGCCCGCCACTGCTCGCTCCACCAAGCGTTCCGGGTGCTTCTCGCGCACCTCCCTGGCCGTCTCCTGCCTGATGCCGCCCGGGTAGCCAGTGTGCCGGTAGTAGATCTTGTCTGTCTCTTTCTTGCCGGTCAGGCAGACCTTTTCGGCGTTGACGACGACGACGAAGTCGCCGGTCTTCATGAACGGGGTGAAGTTAGGCTTGTGCTTGCCCCGCAGCAGCGTCGCGGCCTGGGTGGCCAAGCGGCCCAAGGGCTTGTCTTCGGCGTCCATGACGTACCAGTCATGGGTCAGCTCGGACGCTTTGGGGACGTACGTCTTGTTCGACATTTCCGAAACGGTGCACGAAGCGGGACCGCTTCGCGAGTATTCATGGTACCGCGCCGGCGGTGTACGGGTCAAACATGGCGCTGCTGAAATACAGCCCGGGACCTTCGCAGCCCTTGGCCGGGCTAGGCGCACAAAAGTAAATTATCGTCTAGTTCTGTAAATCATATGCAAAGTTTCGGGTATGATAGTGTTGTAACTGGTCTTTGGTTAGTCGCTACGGTATTTGGCCAGCTCTTCGCCGAGCTGAGCTCGGAGCCGTGGTACATCGACCAGTTCGTGAAGTACCGAGTCTTTGACAGGAGGACAAAACAAAGATGACTAGACTACCCCGCGTAAGCTGGCCGGCCGTCGGCATGCTTGCGATTATCGGGTTGATCGCCCCGTCCGCTACCGCCCAGTTAATCCAAGGCGGGATCGACGGGTTGGTGACGGACACCACAGATGCCGCCATCGTCGGCGCTGAGGTCACGATCACCAACGAGGACACGGGCCAAGTCCGTGAAACTACAACTGGCGCTGCTGGCAATTACAGCTTCGCGACGGTGAACACCGGCAACTACACAGTGACGGTGCGCTCGGACGGGTTCCAGGCGTCCACCACGACCGGAGTTGTGGTCTCGCAGAACAACGTCACGCGCGTCAACGCGAGTCTGGAGATCGGCCAAGTCACCGAGGTCGTGACCGTCGAGGCTTCAGCCGCGACTCTACAGACTGACCGTGCCGAGGTGCGGCAGGAGGTTACCGAGACGACCCTGAGGAACGTACCCGTGCCGCTCGGCCGAAACTACCAGATGCTGTTCGTCACGCTGCCGGGCTTCTCGCCCCCGCAGAACGCGCACTCCGTGCCGACAAATCCGACCCGCGCCGTGCGCTTCTCGGTCAACGGCACGAGCCGCTCGAATAACAACACCCGCATCGACGGCGCTTCGTCGACCAACATCTGGGTGCCCCACATGACGGGCTACAATCCCGCGCTGGAGTCGATCGAGACGGTAAACGTTGTGACGAACTCATTCGACGCCGAGCAGGGCCTTGCCGGCGGCGCGGCGATCAACCTGCAGATCAAGTCGGGCACGAACCAGGTCCATGGCTCTGCCTTCCAGTACCACATGGACCAGCACTTGAAGGCGTATCCGTACTTCAGCAACCGCAACTCTGCCCAGCCGAAGCTGATCAACAACCAGTTCGGCGGCACAGTCGGCGGCCCGATCAAGAAGAACAAGTGGTTCTACTTCCTCAGCTACGAAGGCACCTATGAGTCGCGCTTCGCGCAGCGGTTCATCGACATGGCGACGAATTCGATGCGGTTTGGAGACCTTTCGGGGTCACCCACGCCAATCTACGATCCGCTGACCGGGATTCAGGACATGAACGACTCCGGCTACGCGCGGGATCGCGAACCATTCCCCGGGAACATGGTGCCGAGGAGTCGGATCGATTCGGGCGTGTCCGCCATGATCCACGACCCGGCGTTCCCCGACCCCAACAACATCGGCAACCTGCTGGGCGGAAACGGCGGCGCGCTGGGGCTGGGGCAGAACCATGTTGCGGACGGTTCGACGACGTTCTTCCGCGACACGGTGGATGCCAAGACGAATTTCAACCTCAGCCCGACCCTGACCGGCTTCATTCGGTTCAGTTTCCTCGACTACCGCATGGCGAACGCTCAGACGCTCGGGCCGTTCGGCGGCAACCGGCTCCACCCGACGAACTCGAACCCTGGCACGGGCTTCGGCAACACATACTCGGGCACGATCTCGGTCACGAAGGTCGTCTCGCCGACCTTCATCGTCGATGGCTACTACGGCTACACGCTGGTCGACACGAACGTCGAGCAGCAGCGGCTGGACGAGAACCTCGGCTGGTCTGTGCTGCAGATCCCGGGCTTGCAGTCCAACCGGTTTATCGATGGCGGATGGCCGCGCCTGCGCATCGACGGCTTCGAGGGCCTGGGCATGTCCAACAGCTTCCAGCCGTACTACCGCTCGGACCCGCAGAACCAGTTCGTGCTCAACGCCAACTGGACCAAGGGGACCCACAATATCCGCTTCGGGACCGACATCTACCTGCAGGATCTCGACCACAACCAGCCCGAGTTCTCGGGAGGCACCGGTGCCGCTTCCGGCGAGTTCCGCTTCCGCCAGAACACGACCGAGCGGCGGGGCGGCGAGCGCGGGAACGACTACAACGCCCACGCGGCATGGCTGCTAGGGTTTCCGCAGAACGCAGGCAAGATCTGGCAGTTCAACGAGAACGGCTACTTCACGCGGACGCAGTTGCTCAGCTTCTACGTGCGCGACCGCTGGCAAATCACGCCCAAGCTGACGATGTCCTATGGCCTGCGCTACGAGATCTTCCCGTTCCCGACCCGCGCGTCGCGGGGCTTGGAGCGGTACGACTTCTCCAACAACACGATCTGGGCGTGCGGAGTCGGAAGCATTCCGGAGGATTGCGGCATCGACGTCGGCAAGCATAACTTCGTGCCGCGCGTCGGACTTGCCTACCGCGTGGATGACGACACAGTCTTGCGCGTGGGGTACGGCGTCACGGTGGATCCCTTCAACTGGGCGCGGCCGCTGCGCACGAACTACCCGATCATGGCCAAGGACGGCCCCGGCCTGCCGAACAGCTACGGGTACTCGACCACACTCCGGCAGGGCTTGGAGGTCATCAACGAGCCGTCGCTCGGGGACGGCGTGCTAGATCTCCCGCTGAATACCAATGTGCGCACGATGGACACGCAGAACCTCACCAGAGGTTATATCCAGTCGTGGAATCTGACGCTCGAGCGGCGCTTCGGGAACTGGATTGCGTCTGCTGGCTACGTGGCGACTCGCTCGGTCAACCAACTTGCTGGTTTGGAACAGAACTGGGGCGACATCGGCGAGGGTAACGCGGGCCGACAGTTGAATAAGCTCTGGGGGCGGAGTGGCTCGACCACATTGTTCGGCAGCCTCGGCACGGCAAAGTACGACTCCCTGCAAACCAAGCTCGAGCGCCGATTCAGCAACGGTGTGCAGGTGAACCTAGCGTACACGTGGGCCCACGGCCGGGGCTACACGGATGAGGACTCTGGGGATGGTCCCGGATTCTTCCGAATCCCGCGCTTCTACGATCGCACTTACGGGGACCTCAACCAAGACGTGCGGCAGAACTTCCAGATGACCTTCATCTACGAGACCCCGTTCGGCAAGGGCAAGAACCTGCTTGTTGACAGCCCGCTGGGCATGATCTTGGGCGGATGGCAGATCAACGGGCTAATGAGCGCCTACACAGGCACGCCGTTCTCTGTTACAGCGAACAGCAACGAACTCAATGCCGCGGCCTCCTCTCAAATCGCTGATTGCGTCGGCGAGCCGCGCTATGTCAAGGCGGGCAGCAACGACTTGTGGATCGATCCCGGCGCGTTTGCGCAGCCGGACGGCCCTCGGTTCGGCACTTGTGGCCCGAACAGCGTGCGGGGGCCTGGTCTCTTCAACCTTGACATGGGGATCTTCCGCAAGTTCCAGATCAGCGAGGGGGTGACCTTGCAATTCCGCGCCGAGGGTTTCAACATGACCAACACGCCGCATTTCGAGCGGCCGAACAGCCGGAGCGTGACTTCGGGGACGTTCATGATCCTGAATCGCATCCGCAACACCGGGCGAGAGGGCATCGACGAACGGTTCTTCCGCGTCGGGCTGAGGCTCGGCTGGTAGGCTACACGCCTCCGACCGGATCCGAACACTCAGGGGCCGCGCTTCGGTGCGGCCCCTATTTCTAGCGAGGCTTTGCCTCAGACCGACGAGACTCGGTTCGAAGCTGCTTAGCCATACCCGGGGTGGAGTGCGGGCTCCAGACGCTGCTCCGCTCTGCGGCCGGGGCCGCCGTGTGGTCGCCTAGGCGACAGTGCCCGTATC
>JAJDTX010000121.1 GCA_022826925.1 Bryobacterales bacterium | reverse complement strand
AGGCAGCCTGAAACTCTTTGCGCAATCGAATCGCAGCCGAATCCGGGCATTGTAGTGCCACGCCCGATTTCTGCCTTCTCTAAGCCATAGTAATAGCTTGGTTTAGCGAAACACGAAAATCAAACTGTCGAAGATGAGCCTAGCAATATCTGCACTGACCGGAACAACGGGGAACGGTGCAAGGAAGTCCTCTAGGTCTTGGCGTTCCGCGTCTTCGGCGGTACCACGGACGCTGGCGTATAGCTCCGCAACCGACTTGGCGGAGAGAGTGATGCGATCCGCATGTTCAATCACGAAACGGACCGCGGGTGGATGCCCTCGAAGGCAGTCAATCAGGGTGTCGGTTTCCACCAAAAAACGGGCGTTGCAAGTTCAGCCCCTGTTCCAAGTGCCCCGCAGGGTGTCGAGGGCCGGAAGGTCCGTTCGATCCTTCCAGATTCCTGCGGCTTTGCGCAGTACAGCCGAGCGTCGTTCAAGGGTATGTCGTTCGATGAATTGATCGATGGCTTCGCGGATCAGTTCGCTTTGCCGCCTGCCTCCACTGCGGGCGATAGCGGCAAGTTGACCTCGCTGCCGACTGGTTAGGTATACCTGTGTCCGAATCACTTGGCTGACCTATGGTGTATCTATCAGGGTTATACACCACCAATAGAATTCCACTCATTGGCACCAACCGCTACCCCGTCGCGGTGTCCCTGGATAGATGAGTCGCCGATCCACTCTGCTCGCATCAACCGCCGGCTTCGCCTGGCTTTGGGGGCTACGACGTTGCGCGGGAAGAGATCTGTATTCGGGATAATCGCAACTTGGCTTAGAGTTCCGCGTTGCGTACTTTCTCCGGCACGCAACGGTGCCACTGGCGCCAGTTCTGAGCTTCAACGATGGCGACTTCACCCTTCCTCGCCATCGGCCCCTTGAAGCTCCGCTTCGATCTCTTCCAGGGTCGGCAGGCTACCTTTTAGATCGTCCGGCAGAACCTCGACTAGGCTGGTTTCCCAGTCCGCGACGCCAAGGGGTTTGGCGAGGTCCCGCAGGGCGTAATCCACGGCCATCCGGTCCTTGCCCTTGCCCTTGCACAGCAGCAGGCCGATGGTTGGTGCATCGTCGGGATGGCGCATCAGGTCGTCCACGGCGGAGAGGTACAGGTTCATTTGGCCGACGAAGGCGGGGCTGAATGGAACCGCCTTGAGCTCGACCACGACGTACCGGCGGAGCTTGAGGTGGTAGAACAGCAGGTCCAGGCGAAAGTCGCGGTCGCCGACCTCTAGTAGCACCTGTCGGCCGACGAAGGCGAAGCCGCTTCCCATCTCCAGCAGGAAGCGCTGGACGTGGTCCACGAGGCCCTGCTCGAGCTCTCTCTCGGTGCGCGGTTTGGCGGTGCCGAGGAAATCGAACAAGTACGGATCCTTGAACGCCTGCGTGGCCAGATCGGAGTCGGTTGGCGGAAGTGTCTGGCGGAAGTTGGTGACGGCGCTGCCTTGGCGCTCGTACAGACCCGCTCGGATCTGTAGTTCGAGTATCTCCCGGCTCCAGCCCTGTTCGGCAACCTTTCGGGCGTACCAGATGCGTGCCTCCGGGTGGTCCAGTTTGTGCAGCAGCGCCAGATTGCTGCGCCAGGGAATTTGTGCAATGGTGCGTTGCACAATTTCCCGCTCGGGCCAGGCCGCGGCGAAGGCGCGCATGTACTTGAGGTTGCGGGGAGACAATCCCCGCATGTCCGGGAATTCGCCCCGGAGGTCGTGAGAGAGGCGGTCGATGGTCCCGGCACCCCAGCCTTCCCGCTCCTGCCGCGCGAGAATCGCGTTGCCGATTTCCCAGTAGAGCAGCACCATCGCCTCGTTGGCGGCCAGTACGACGCGCACGCGCTCCGTGCGGATGCGCTCCTTGATCTCGCCCAGCACGGCGGAGTAGTCTGCGGGCAACGCCCCCTTACCCGGCGGCGCGGGGAACGAAGCCTCCGGGATGCGACGCCCCATGGATCTTCGTTCCGTCATAGTCCCAGAGCCTCGAAGTTCTTCTTGATCGTCACCGCGTGCCGGACGGCCGCGGCGCTGAACTCGACGACAGACAGGCAGCGATCTTCCGTCGTGCCTAGCTCGTCCTTGCGTGAGTGTGGCCTCGCTCGTTCGAGGAGAGGGCCTGTTTTGGGAGTCTTCGATTCTGTAATCATTATTTCGTCCTTTATATGTATCTATTCTATTATAATTTCTTAGTATGACTAGAAACTATACGTAACAAAGCAAGTTTTAAGCTTGTCTGGCTCAAGCGACAGATTCACCCACGAGCAGCGCAGGCAGCTTCGCTACGCCTTTGTGCGCGACGATACCCAGATTGCCCGGCGAGGATGTCTGGCTCCGCCTTGGCACGGCCTACGACCTTGATTGACGCCGAATCGGAAGATAAGAAGTGAAAGGAGCTTGGAATCCGCAGGTGCTGGCGGCTGCTATCGTGCGGCCATTGTAGTCGCCGAGCAATCGCCGACAGATCGACGCCAGACCCTCGCTCGCATCAACCACTGTTCAGATGATCTATCTTGGGGAAGCCGACGAGTACATTCACATCGTGCCGTTCACGACACAGACTGACGGCGCTCGCATTCTGAAGACGATCGTTCCGACTCGGAAGGCGACGAGAATGTACTTGAGCAGGCCGCAATCGTGAATAGAGACATGAGCGCAGAAGAGGTTGAGATTCTAGATAGTTTCGAGCGGGGTGAGTTGCGCTCTGCTCGCGCCGTTGAACGAGAGGTTGAGTTGGCCCTTGAGGCGGCTCGCAACACGTTCAACAAGACTAGGCGTGTAAGTCTGCGGCTGAGCGAGCGCGACTTCCGCCTAGCTAAGGCTCGGGCCAGAGAGGAAGGGATAGCTTGTCAGACACTGCTTTCCAGTGTTGTCCACAAGTACCTTTCTGGCCGGCTGACCGAGAAGAGGTAGCCGGACATCACGGCGCGCGTAAGAGAGCAGTGTTCGACGGGAGCCCGTCTGCTTGCTCCTCGGTTCGCCGGTCTCACTGTCGTTCGGCATGAGCGATTTGCTGAGCCGTCCATCATCTCTCTTGGAAGCTGCCACCGCCGAAAACCTCGAACATGCGCTTGTGGTCCCGATTCCAAGGCCTCGATCCTCAGCGTGCTGGTGAGGCTTGAGCGGGTGTCGCAGCAATGCAGGGCCAGAATGGCCAGTATGGTACGAAGCGTGGTAACTGAATTTCTAATGACCCATAAAGTTATTGCTCTTCAATGATTTACGAACGATCTGCCTAAGAGATAGGTGACAGGATTGGCTCCTCAGGTAGGAGCCGTTTCGAGATGTTCCGGGGTTGCTCAGTGTCTCGGGGCGTCTCACTTTAAGTACTTGATTATATGATAGATAAGAACAAAAAGAACCTCTTGACGCAAACGAGAAGATTCGTCCATACTTGTCATTTAAGTGGTAACTGAAATGGTATCGAAAGGGAAACTATCGGTGAAACGGCCGAAGCGCTTGAGCGCCACATTTGTCAAGTCGGTCAACCGGCCAGGCCGCTACGGCGACGGCCGCGGCGGCCACGGGCTCAGCCTGCTGGTCAAGCCGATGGCTGCCGGCGGCTGGTCGAAGACCTGGGCGCAGCGCCTCCGGGTTGACGGCAGCCTCCGAGACACTGGCCTAGGCAGCTATCCGGTAGTCTCATTAGCGGGCGCCCGGTCGAAGGCGCTTGCGAACTGCATAGCGGTCGAGGAGGGCCACAACCCGCTCGAGCGCGTGGCAAGGGTTCCGACGTTCCGCGAAACGACCGACAAGACTATTGCGATTCACGTCTTGACCTGGAAGAAGGGCTCAAAGACTGAGAAGCAGTGGAGGTCGATCTTCACGAAATACGTCTACCCAAAGATCGGCTCGAAGCCGGTCGACAAGATCACGGCGGCGGAGTTGCTGGCCATTCTGGCACCGCTCTCGATTGAGAAGGCTGAGACGGCGAAGAAACTCCGGCAGCGCCTGTCGATGGTATGCAAGTGGTGTGTCACGCAAGGACACATGGAGCAGAATCCAGTCGAGACGCTGAACGCCGCCCTTCCCCGCAACGGCAAGGTGACCGTGCATCACCGGGCTCTCCCACACGCCGAGGTCGGACTGGCGCTCGCGAAGGTCCGGGCGTCGAACGCGTGGCGGGCCACGAAGTTGGCCTTCGAGTACTTGGTGTTGACGGTTTGTCGCTCGAGCGAGGTCCGGGGAGCGCGATGGTCCGAGATTGATCTGGAAGATCGGATCTGGAGTGTACCCGCCGAGCGCATGAAGATGAAGCGGGAACATCGCGTGCCGTTGTCCGGCCGGGTGCTTGAGTTGCTAGCCGAGGCGCAAATGATCTCCGATGAGAGCGAATTGGTTTTCCCGTCTTCGACCGGTCGGCTTCTGTCAGATTCGACGATCAGCAAGCTAGTACGCGAGAACGGCATCAAGGCCGTACCGCACGGATTCCGTAGCTCGTTCCGGGATTGGTGCGGCGAGACGGGGCAGCCGCGTGAGGTCGCTGAAGCTGCTCTAGCGCATGCGATCGCGAACAAGACAGAGAGCGCCTACGCCCGAAGCGACCTGTTCGAACGACGACGAACACTGATGCGGGATTGGACGGACTACGTCACGAACGGAGCTGCTAACCAGATCCGGCATGCCTGAACACGAATTCGATGAGCCACCGAGATCGCGTATTTCGGCGGCAAATGGTTGCCGTTCTCGACCAGGCAGGAGCCTCGTCCCCACCCTTGCGGTGGAAACCCATCACGGATGATGTGCTGTATGGATTCCGCAATGCGTGCCGTAACGATGCACTCCGGAATCATGATTCTCTCTAACGATTCTTGAACTTCATCGCGTGTTTGCGCTATACTTTGAGGTACTCCCCCTGCGGTTTCGAGCGCAGGGCGCAGGGCCTCTTCGGAGGCCCTTGCTTTTTTGGGGTGGCGCAGTGATGCGTACCTACGTTTATGTTGACGGGTTCAATCTCTACTACGGTGCCCTCAAGGGAACTCCATGGAAGTGGCTGGACTTAGTCGCTCTGTTTCAAATTGTGCTGCGGCAGCATCACGACATCCTCAAGGTCAAGTACTTTACCGCAAGAGTCTCGGGAGCGCCGACCGATGAGTCCCAGCCGCTGAGACAGAACGTCTATCTCCGCGCTCTCCAGCGCTTTCGACCAGAGGTGGAGGTGCATTTTGGGCACTTTCTCACGCACAGGGTGCGAGCGCCACTTTCGCAGCCGCTGGCGGGACGGCACACGGCAGAGGTGATCAGGACCGAGGAGAAGGGATCGGACGTCAATCTCGCCGTGCATCTGCTGAACGACAGTTGGCTTGATGCCTACGACTGCGGAGTGGTGGTGAGCAACGACAGCGACGTTGCCGAAGCGATGCGTCTCGTGCGAGAGCAGCATGACAAGCAGATCGGGCTGATAACGCCGGGAGCGAGGAGAACCTCGCAGCAGCTGAAGAAACACGCCGACTTCGTGCGCCACATCCGAGCCAACGGCTTGATGCGATCGCAACTGCCAGACCCGATTCCTGGCACCAACATCCGGAAACCGGCGGCATGGTAAGGGGACTGCTTGGTACGGCGAGAAAGGGATCGGTTTGAATGAGAAGCGTGATTCCGTGAGACTTCCCTCGGATGCGACCCAGCGTTGTACGTTACTGCGACAATGGACCGCGCGACGACGGTAGTCTCGGCCGCGTGTCAGGATCGCGAATCTGGAGAGCAGTACCGAACCGTCCGGACGCCCGCGCTGAGAACGTCCGGGGCCGCGGGGCCACCCGCCTTCCTGCAAGGAGAGATCTAGGGAGCGACCTCTCCGAAACGCCAGCTTGCGCAAGCGAGGGGCATTTTCGGGGGGGTCGCTCCCGCCCCGCGAATGTTTCGCGTAAGGGATCCGATCCGTCCCGACAATCTGAATAACTCACTGCCATGCAATGAATTAAGCTAGCGACATGTGTTTCGCTTGGGGCTTCCCGGTCGTCCCCGATTAGTTTCGCTGGCGCGATTTCCCCGAAACACTGATTCGCCTTCGTGTGGGGGCCTCTCAAGGGTTTCCCGGAGTCGCGAAGTGCCCGTCGAAGCCGCCGCCGGAATTCACGACACACTCCAATGATCGCTGTTTCCCTGCAAGACCACGATCACTCACACGAGTGGTAGAAGAAGTGGTAACGAAAGTGTCTGAATTGGGATAAACCGTTTTATTCCAATGAGTTACGCAGAAGGATTGGCTCCTCAGGTAGGACTCGAACCTACAACCCTCCGGTTAACAGCCGGATGCTCTACCATTGAGCTACTGAGGAGCAATCTGACTGTTCGCATCATCGCAAACGCGAACGGGCCTGTCAAATCCGCTGGCCGTTTCCTAGCTTCTTCCGGAGGGGTCTCCGATTAGCTAATTGGTGCCAGAATAGCCTGCTACACACCTCGGCTGACTTGTCTCCGCTTGCGCTCGAATCTCCCGCGACGGCGGTCGCTAAGGGATCGCAATGGAGCGTTACGAACGTCCACAGTCCTCCCATCTCCAGCCTCGCCAACCGTGGGGCACGTCCATGACGGCTGGAGTTCACAGCGGCTCGGCGACCCCTCCCACGCACTGCCGCTCTGTGCGCAATCCGTAGCGGGCGCAAGCGATCGCGAACCCTAGCCGGTCGCCACCTGAAGGGCGGTGTACGACCGCGCGGGAAGCTTGATGCTCATCGTCGCCGCCGGTGACGGCGCATCGAACCGCTGGCCGGCCACGTTGTTCGGATTGTCGAACGTGTTCGTCGCCTTGAGGTCCGACCCGCTGATCATCTCGGCCTGAATCACCTCGGTTGGAGTCAGGTCTTCGAAACGGAGCTCGACCTCGCGCTCCTTTTCCAGGTCCCTGTTGAGCAAGAGAATCCCGCAATTTCCCGATTCCGGATCGAAGGTGGCCGACACGTCAAGATACGGAGTCTCTGCTGGCCGGCTTGTAGGCGCGTTCACATAGTCGGCATTGTATTGGCGCTCGACCGAGTAGGTTTCCGAGCGCACGAGCAGATCCAGTACGTCGCCCTTGGCGTACTTGATGCCCCACGCGTACGGGTAGTAGATCGTCTGGCGCAGCACGCCGTCCTTGTTCGTGACCAGCGCGGCGATGACGTTGATGATCTGGGCGAGGCAGCCGATGCGGACGCGGTCCGCGTTCCGCAGCAGCGTATTCACCATGCCTCCCACAAGTAGCGCGTCTTCGAGGTTGTAGACCTCCTCAAGCAGCGGAGGCGCGAATTTCCCCTGGCCGTTCGTGTGGTCTCCCGAGCGCGCCCGGTACCAGACGTTCCATTCGTCGAACGAGAGCCAGAGCTGCTTCGGTGACTTGAGAAGCCCCCGAACGTAGTCGCAGACAGCGATCGTCTCCTTGATCTGGTAGTCCATGTCCAGATTCAAGGCAAGAAATCGCGCCGAATCCTCGCCCGTCTCGTCGGGCGTGTTGCCGTAGTAGCGATGAAGCGAGAGCCCGTCGACTTCGGGGTAGCACTCCTCGAGCGTTTCCCGGTCCCAGACCAGGTAGGTCGGCATAAACGGGGCGCTCGATCCGCAAGCGATGAGTTCAGTCGAGGGGTCGATGGAACGCATCTGGCGCGCCGCGTCGCGCGCCTTTCGACCGTATTCATGGGCCGGCATGTGACCGATCTGCCACCAGCCGTCCATCTCGTTTCCAAGACACCACGTCTTGACCCCATGCGGTTGCTCGTAGCCATGTTCCCGGCGCAGGTCGCTCCAGCGAGTGCCTTTCTCGACGTTGCAGTACTCCACCAGCGCTGCCGAGGTTTCCGGTGTGCCGGTGCCGAGATTCGTGGCAAGCAGGGGCTCGGTGCCGATCAGCTTGCACCAGTCGATGAATTCGTTGGTGCCGAACTGGTTGGTCTCCATGGAGTTCCAAGCACGCTCCAGCACGGCGAGCCGGTCGTTCTTGGGTCCGACGCCATGCAGCCAGTCGTAGCCCGACACGAAGTTGCCGCCCGGATAGCGCATGATCGGGCATCTAAGCTCCTGCATTTCCCGGACAACGTCGGAGCGGAATCCGCTACTGTCCGCCAAGGACGAGTCCGGCTCGTAGACGCCCCCGTAGATCGCGCGCCCCAAGTGCTCAAGGAATGCACCCATCAAGCGGGGATCCATCGACGCTCGCTTCCGGGCCGAGTTCAGGAAGACCTGCGCTGGGCCGCCACTTGACTGGGCGTGGCCCAGGCCCCTTAGCCAAGTGCCCGCGGCCAGCGCCGGTGTGGCGGCCGTGAGAGCTTTGAAGAATTCGCGTCTGTTGGATTCAGTCATGGTCGATCGAAGTAGCTGGATGGTGCCCGCGCCCAGCGTGCATCCTTCCGTCGCTTCCGCAGCAGGCCGATGCTGAACGGCTCGGCCCTGCTGCGGTCTGGCTGGATCGATGGATGGGCAGCACATTCAGTGCTGTGCCGGACCCGTTGCCCGTTAGAGTCGCAAACTGGCCGCAGGCTAGGCAAGTGCTGAGTGGCGGTCCGAGGTGCATCTGTCCCCTTCGGTGTCGCCGATCCCTTTGACCTGCGTACCGTTGCGCCAATACAATCTGAAGCGCCATGCGTAAGGGACTCGCCTTGGCGGTCATCGCTGTAGCTGCTTCGAGCCTCGCTTGCGACCAGCCAGCTGCGAACGGCCTGCAGCCCATCCCCGATGGGCTTGTGGTCCTGACGTTCGACGACGGCAACAAGTCTGACATCGACTTCGTGGCGCCGACCCTGCAAGAGTACGGATTCGGAGCGTCCTTCTATATCACCGAAGGGCTTGGCTTCAGAGCAGACGTGCAAAAGCAGCGGTACGTCTCCTGGAACGATGTCCGCCGCCTCCACGATCTCGGCTTCGAGGTGGGGAACCACACGGCCGGGCATCCGAACATGGCAGAGCTGTCGAAGGAAGAGATCCGGTCCAATCTCGAACTGATCGAGCAACGCTGCGAGCAGCACGGCATTCCAACGCCGACAACTTTCGTGTACCCGGGCTGGCACCACAGCCTCGCAGTGGTAGAGGTCCTCTCGGAGAAGGGGTATGTGTTCGCTCGCCGGGGAGTGAGACCCGAACATCCCGATGGCGGACGGGGCGCTCGCGGCCGTGCGTACGATCCGGAGGAAGATCACCCACTTCTCATACCCACGACCGGCTACGCGGGACCCGAGTGGGGTTTCGAGGATCTGGTCTGGGCCGTCGACCAAGCCCGGAACGGCAAGATTGCTGTGCTGACCTTTCACGGAGTGCCGGCGCTGGAGCATCCTTGGGTCCACACGGATCCCGAACAATTCGTCCGATACATGGACTACCTGAAGCAGCGGGCCTGCACGGTGATTTCGGTTCGAGACCTGGCCCGCTATGTGGATCCCGCCAGGCGCCCGACGGACCCCTACGAGCCCATCGCAAGGAGAATCTCGCTCCAGCAGCCGGGCGATGCGCCAGCCAATTGAGGCTTCGGCCACAGCGGCTAGGACGTGCCATGGAGGCCCGACCGGCAGGTGCCCGGGAGGGGCGCGGCGCTTTGCATGGTGGCCTACGGTGGGATATCCTAGGCTTGCCGGGACAAGCGACACACTGAGCCTGGCTCGGAGGCACAAGGGTGCTCGCAACGCCAGCCCGCTTCGCTCGTCTAGCCACTGCCGGGTTCTGCTCGCTGGTTCTTCTGGCTTCCTCTGCCCGTTCGGCGCCGGGCCCGGGAGACCACCTCCAGCGGTCTGTGCAGTTGATGCAGCAAGGGAATCTCGCTTCCGCCGAGGCCGAGGCGAGGCTGGCTCTGGACGATCCCGCGAGCGAGCCCGTGGCCCTCGCCCTGCTGGGATCGATTCGTCTCCAGCAGCAGAATTACGAGGAAGGCACCGAATTCTTGGAGCGGGCGATCCGCGAGAACCCCGGTCTCGTCGGTGCCCGCCTGAATCTCGCCCAAGCGTACGACTTCCTCGGCAAGCACGCCCGCGCCGAGGTCTTGTTCCGGGAAGCGCTCGCCCAAGCCCCCGATAACCCCAACGCCCGGCTGGGACTGGTCCGGCTCGAGGCTCGCAAGGGCAATCACCCAGAGGCGCTCGCTCTGGCCCGCCCGCTGGAAGAGCAATTGCGGATGTCGCCCGACGGTCTGTTGCTGCTGGCCGAGTGCTACGCGGGCGCGGGAGAACGGGCGAAGGCCGGCAGTCTGGTCGATGACTGGAACAGGCTTGAGGCCGTGCCGCGCGACTGGACCGTCAGGTTCGCCCTGGCATTGTCGCGGGGCGGGCTCAATCCCAGCGGAATCGAGGTCCTGGAGCGTGTCAAGCGAGAGGGGCTGGCAAACTTTGACGTCGTGTTCAATCTAGCGGGGTTCTACTTGCTCGAAGACGACCTCGGCAAGGCGTCGCAGAACTACGAGCTGGCCGTGCGCTTTGACGATCAATCGGTCCCGGCTTTGAAGCAGGTGGCTGCGATCGCAGACAAGCGAGGCGAGTTGGAGAAGGCCTTGGCCTTCCTGATCCGCGCCAAGCTGGAGGCTCCCGAGGACGCCGAGGTGCTGCTGTCATTCGGGACCGTGGCGTTGCGCCTGGATCTGATCGAGGATGCGACCAAGGCACTGGAGAGAGCCTTGGAACTGCGGCCGGGCCACAGGTCCACGCGGTATTGGCTGGGCACGGCGCGGGGCACCGCCCGGCAGTACGAAGCGGCACTCGAGCTATACCAGAGCATCCTTGACGAGAATCCCGAGGACGCGCAGATGCAGTACGCGGTCGGCTCGGTCTACTACCTCAGCGTCGCGTTCGAGGACGCGATCCGACACCTCACGGAGAGCTGTCGGCTCGACCCGGACCAGCTGCTGTCCCCCTACTACTTGGCCATGATCGCCCAAAAGCAGGGGAGAAACGAGGACGCGATCCGGATGTTCGGCGAGATCCTCGAGAGCCATCCCGAGCATGCCCTTTCGTACGAAGGGCTGGCGGCTTCCCAAGTCAAGACCAGGCAGTACGATGAAGCCCGCCGGAACTTCGAGACCGCCATCCGGCTGAATCCACAGTCCGCCCGTGCCAACTACCAGTTCGGGCAACTTCTTGTGCGCATGGGCCTGCGCGAGGAAGCGAAGCACCAGCTCGCGGCTGCCAAGGGGCTCCGCGAGGAAGAAGAGAAGGCGCAGCTCGTCAAGACGCTGCTCAACCCGCACTAGAGCCCGGGTTCGCGCGACCATCGCCATGCAGTCCAGCCCGCCAGCCCGCTCCGACAGGGGACTCAGGATCGCGGCGCGCGCGGTTGGCTCGATGGCACACTTTGTGGCTCTGCTCGCCCTCGCACACTTCGCCGCGCTGGCGACGGGCATGGCTCAGGACCGCTCGGCCGACCTCTACCAGCGGGGCGTGAGCCTGCTCGAACAGCGTTCGTGGGACTCTGCGATCCGCGAATTCGAGGAAGTCCTCAAGCTGGACCCCGAACACGTCCCAACGCACATCGCTCTCGGAATCGCGTTCAGCAACAAGAACGAGCAGGAGCGAGCGCTGGAATCGTTTCGCAAGGCTGCGGAGCTGAGTCCTGACTCCGCCGAGGCCCGCTTCAACCTCGGCCTGGCGCTGCGAAACGCCGGGCGGGTCGAAGAGGCGATCTCCGAACTTGCCGAGGCGGCCCGGCTCGACCCGTCGCTCGAGCCGGCACAGCTCGAGTTGGGCATTCTGCTGTTGCGGAGCGAGCAACAAGAGCGATCGGTCCAGCACTTCCTGACGCTGCTGGAGCGAAATCCCGATTCGGCGCAAGGCCACCACTGGCTAGGGGTCGCCTATCAGCAAGGCCGGGACTATGCGGAAGCGATCCAGCAGTTCCGGCGGGCGATCGAACTCGATCCCGGGCTCGTGCGTTCCCACAACAGCTTGGGAACCGTGCTGGTGGAGACCGGGGACATGGAGGAAGCGGTCGCAGCCTTCCGCGAAGCGGTGGACCTGAGGCCCGGGGATTTCGAGATCCGCATGAATCTGGGCGTGGCCTTGAGAACCGTCGGGGAGAGCGAGCAGGCAGCCGAGCAATTCCGGGAAGTGCTCGCGAGGAGCGCGCCAGAGGCGGGGCCGAACGGCCAACAGCTCGCCTCGCTCGCGGAGGTGCACCATCAACTGGCCCAGGCTCTGCAGGGGCACGACCTCGACGCTGCCGCGGAGGCTTACGAGCAGGCGCTGGCGATCAATCCCGAGAAGCTGGAGTCGTATTACGGCCTCGGCCAAGCTCTCAAGCGCAGCTCTGCCCAAGCTCGTCGGCGGTCTGCTGCGCCGGTCCTCCAGGATGGACAGGCGCCACAGCGCGTCGAAACCGCGCGCAGTGCCTTGGCGCGCGGAGATGCCGAGACTGCGCTCGCGGAGTTGCGAGCGCTCGTTGAATCCGACGCGGATTCTGCTCCGGCCCGCGAGCTGCTAGGGTTCCTGCTCGGGCGGCAAGGCGATCTTGATGGCTCGGTGCTCCACCTCCGCAAGGCGATTGAACTGGAGCCCCGCTCGGCTGAGGCCCGCTACCACCTCGGCCTTGCAATGTGGTATCGGGGCCAGCGTGATGCGGCTGTGAGCGAGCTCGAGGACGCGCTAGCGCTAGATCCCGCCTTGGCTGAGGCTTGCGCTTTCCTTGGAATGGCCTACCGCGAGCAGGGGCGCGCAGACGATGCCAGGCGCTACCTCCAGCGGGCCATCGCCCTGAACCGCGAGCTCCCGGCACCGTACATCGACCTGGGGTTGGTTTTTCTGCAGGCCGGACGCGGGGACTCGGCGCTTGGCCTGTTCGAGGCTGCCCTCAACCTTCCGGCGAGGGTCAGCGCGATACCGGACCTCGACCTGCCGATCCAAGCCCTGCGCGCAGGGCTGGCTACAGGTCCCGAACACCCGTCCGCATATAACGTGCTGGGCAGGCTGCTGGGTAAGTCCGGCGCGGACTCGCAGCAGGTCGCCGAGGCCTTCCGCAAGGCGATCCAGTTGGATCCCGAGTATGCGGAACCGCACAACAACCTCGGCCTGGTATTGACACAGACCGACCAGACCGAAGAGGCCATCGCTGCGTTCCGCGAAGCCATTCGAATCCGCCCGGATTACGCGGACGCCCGAGCGAACCTCGGCGGGGTCTTGGTCGTGGTCGATGCTGACGAGGCGATTCGGGAATTGGAACAAGCACTGGCGCTGAACCCCAATCTCGCAAACGCTCGCTACAACCTTGGCCAGGCGTACAACCAGAAGGCGGACCGCAACAGAGAGATCGAGCAATTGCAAGAAGCTCTTCGAATCGACCCCGGCTTCGCCAAGGCTCATCAGTCCCTCGGCCAGGCGCTCGTGGCAGAACGCAGGATCGATGAGGCCGTGGCCCACCTCGAGCAAGCCATCCAGCTGGACCCGAATCTCGGCGAGGCCCGCTACCAGCTGGGGCTTGCCTTGGTCCGCGCCGGACGCCGCGACGAGGCACAACGCGAACTCGATGCCAGCCGCCCTTTGATCACGGAAAAGCAGCAGGCCGAAACCGCCACGGTCTTGATGCGGGAGGCTCAGGCTGCTCTGGAAGCGGGCGAAGTGAACCAAGCGGTGGACAAGCTCCGCCAAGTCACGCGCTTGGCACCGGAGTATTCCGAAGCCTACGCGTTGCTAGGGGACGCGCTCATGCGCCGGTCCGAGCCAGACGCAGCGATCGAGGCATACCAGTCAGCTCTCAGACTTAGGCCCGATTCTTACGCAGGAGCCGTGGGGCTTGGCCGCGCCTGGCTGTCGAAGAGCGACTACGACCGGGCCACCGCCTCCTTTCGAGACGCGGTCAAGCTGCGGCCGTCCTCCGCCGAGGCGTATCGTCTGCTGGGCGAGAGTCTGGTCGAGTCTGGATCCGATGAAGAGGCGCTGGAGGCCTTCAGGGAGGCGGTGAAGCGTGATCCGCGGGACGAATCTTCCGCAGAGCAGATTGCCGGCATACTCTCCCGCCAGCGCGAACAACAGCGCGCGAAGCTGCTCTCGATCCTTTCGGAATCGGCCCCGCCGAGGCTGGGAGGGGTAGCAACCGACCCGACCGATGTCGACGATCCCGTAGCTGTCGGCGAGTTTGAATCCGAGATCCGGCTAGGCAACTATTCGCAGGTCGAACCCCGCCTGCGGCAGTATGTCCGGGACAGACCCGAATCTTGGTGGGGGCACTACGCGCTGGGCTACGTCTTGTTCGCCCAGCAGAAGATCGGGGAATCTGTCGCAGCGCTTGCACAGTCCCTGAGACTGAACATCAACAACGCCGAGGCGCACAAAATCCTAGGGCGAACGCTGATGATTATCGGCCGTTTCGACCGCGCGAGAATCGAATTCGAGCAGGCGGCCAGGCTGAAGCCGGAATCGGCCGAGATTCGCTACAACCTGGGGAAGCTCTATTCGGCACAGGACGATTTCCCGGCGGCGCGGCGCGAATTCGACCTGGCGCTGAACTTGGATCCGGGGTACATGGAGGCGTACAACGCCCTGGGTTTCGCCTTGGAGTCGATGAACGAAGATTCCGAGGCTGTACGGAACTATCACAAGGCGGTCGAACTGAGCGAGGAGCGGGGAGCGGGCTTCCTATCGCCATACGTCAACCTCGCCGCGCACTACAATCGCCTGAACCAGCCGTCGCTGGCCTTGGAACACGCCTTGGAAGCGCTCGCGATTGACTCGCAGTCCGACTTGGCACTGTTCCAAGCGGCCAAGGCCTACCGCGCCGAGAAGCGGTGGGACGACGCAGTGAGCCACCTCGAGCGCGCAATCTCGATCAATGCCCGCGTGTCGCGCTATCACTACGTGCTTGGGCTGCTGTATCGTCGGTTGGGCCAAGCGGAGAAAAGCAGGAGCGCTATTGGCGCCTTCGAGCGCCTCGAGCGCGAGGCTGCCGAGCTAGAGACTCGGAGAAGGGAATCGAGACGGAGCGAGCCCTGAAAACCGCCCGTCGCGCCGGCCGAACGACCGCCTGCCTGCCGGGACGCCGCCGAATGGGCTCGGCGTCGCGATGCTACGCCCTTCGGAACTCGTCCTCGCTGACGATCCCTTCGCCTTCCTTGATCACGATCAAGCGGTCTGCGGCTACGTTCTCGACGACCTCGCTGGCGCCTGATGGCCAGCGAACTTCTACGCTCTCGGCCTCATCCGCGGAGCCCAGCCCGAAGTGCAGTCTCAAGTCATTCTGCGAATAGTAGCTCGACCCGCTCATCACTTCGTCGATCTGCATTCGGCCGTCGGATGCCACCGTCACGCGCGCCCCGATTGCGGATCGGTTCGACTTGGTTCCAACGCACTTGACCATCAGCCAGTGGTTGCCGCTTTGACTCTCGTTGCGTAGCAGCGACGGCACGTCGTCCAGGTTGTTCACGACGACGTCTACCCGCCCGTCGTTGTCAAAATCCCCGAAGGCGCAGCCCCGGCTTACGCGTGGCGTCGTGATTCCCGGCCCGGCCGACCGTGACACGTCCCGGAACCGGCCATCCCCGCGATTTCGGTAGAGGATCTTCCTCTGCTCGTAAGTCACGTGGAGCTTCTTCCCGGAGATCGAGGGATACACGTGCCCGTTGGCGAGGAAAATATCCTTCCAGCCGTCATTGTCGAAGTCCAAGAACCCGGCGCCGAAACCAAGGTACTTCGTGTTCACCCCCAAGCCGACCTGCAGGCTCGCGTCGTAGAACGTGCCGTCGCCGTTGTTCTGATAGAGTGTCGTCACCTGGTCGGAGAAGTTCGTGCGCACGATATCGAGCCAGCCATCCCCGTCATAGTCCGCGACTCCCACGCCCATGCCCGCCATGGCGGCGCCGTCCTCGTTAAACGCGCACCCGGCGGCGATTCCGATCTCGCTGAACGTCCCGTCCCGGTTGTTTCGGTAGAGCAGGCTGGGAGCCGTGTCGCAAGCGACGTAGATGTCTGTCCAGCCATCGTTGTTAAAGTCGGCAGCCACCGCTCCCATGCCGTACGACCCCGCCGGACGCCAGTTCGTCTTCGCGAACGAGGGGTCGGCCAAGCCGCGCGGATTCGTGATTCCCGAGTCCTCGGACACGTCTGTGAATGTCCCGTCGCCGTTATTGCGGTAGAGGATATTGGTTCCGCCACCGAAGCCCTGCGGGCCGCACGCAACGGCGAGGTTGTTGTACCAGCACGATTCGGCCCCGCCCGGTTCGGGGGAAGCGGCGGGATCGAAGTTGACATAGTTGGCGACAAAAAGGTCGACCAGCCCGTCGCGGTCGTAGTCGAGGAAGCAGCAGGCTGCCCCCCAGCGCCGGCCGTCGCCGGCGACGCCGGCCTGCTCGGAGACATCTTCGAACGTGCCGTCGCCATTGTTGCGATACAGGACGTTCTTGCCCCAATAGGCCACGAACAGGTCGTCAAGCCCGTCGTTGTCATAGTCCCCGACGCAACACCCCTGTCCCCAGCCCGAGTGTGTCAGTCCCGCGTCGCGGGTGACGTCGGTGAACGTGCCGTCCCGATTGTTGTGAAACAGGTAGTTGGTCGGTTCCTGGCCTTGGGGGAAGCCTTCAAGCGAGGATCCGTTGACAAGAAAGATGTCGAGCCAGCCGTCATGGTCGTAGTCGAAGAACGCGACTCCGCTCCCCATTTCCTCGATCAGGTAGTTCTTTTCCGTCGCGCTGCCGAAGACGTTGACGGCCGACCCCAGCCCCGCTTCCGCGGCGATGTCGGTGAAGCGAATCTCATCGGCTTGCGGCTCGGCTGCCAGTGCGCGAAACGGCTGGCCCAACAGCTCTTCCAAGTACTTGGACCGGGGATGGTCGGGCAGCAGGGCCGCAAGGTGCCCAACCGAGGCAGCGGCCCCGCACGATCCGAGAGTCCGCAGGAAGCCTCGCCGGGATCGTCGATTCGTGCGACGGGTCGGACCAGTTCTCTTTGCCGTCATGCATCGCCCCGGTTCGGCACGCCCGGCTTCCGAACTTGCAGTTCGCGGGGCTGCGAGGCGCGAGACGAACGAGGTAGAAGTAGGCCCGAGTCCGCACGCCTTGGTTCCAATGCGGAACTTGGCGGCCTCATGCTCTGGCTCCAAGCACCGCGCGTTGGGGTGCCCCCGCGCCATGAGTCGGGTGGAAGTAGCTGCCCGGATCGTCCCCCGCAAGCAATGCGGGGATGAACCCTTCTAGGCAGCTGTCACCGCGTTCCTCGGAAACTTGGAAGCGGACAGTATCAGGAACTGAGACAGCCTGATCGGGCGTTTGCGTGGCTCGCACCACAACGCTGTGACTTGCGTCTTCAGTACCCGCAGCACCGGAGACCCTGCGGAATCCAGACTCTTGCAGCGCTTGGTCAAGAACATCTGGAGTGATACAGGACTCGAACCAAAGCTCGACGGCCTCCTTTAGGCCGTCAAGAGCCCGTTTCTTGCTTCGTGCTTGCGTGGCGACATCGATGGCGGGGCACCAAGCCACCCAGTCCCCATCGTCACGCCGAATCTGCAGCGATGGCTTGGCAGCATATCCGGTCATCGCCCGTTCTCCATGCCTGTCAAGCAAGCTGCCATGCCATTTGCCGTCAAGGAATCGATATCCAGACCGCATTCTATAAGATTTTGTAACCCGTTAATTTGCACCAGATTACAAGCGAATCAAACTGGTCTGGTGATTGATGCCCGACTGGACGTTGCGACTTCCGCCTGCGGCCGCTCCGGGCCTTCTGGCCGGCGCTCGGGTTGCAGCCGCTCCCAAGTCGCCGATCGGTCGGGCGGATGCGCACTGCTTCGGACCGCACGGTGGTGCGACGGGCGCTGCGACAGCCGCCGCCCGCAGCAAGAACAGGAAAGGGGCTAGCAGCGCTGCGCTGCTTGCCCCTCGGAGTCGTCAGCTGCTGGCGGTCTCGATCAGAAGTCGAGGCGCAGCGCGAACTGGATCGAGCGCGGGATATTGCACTGCTGGAATACCTGCCCGAACGATCCGGCGCTCCAGTTGCTGTTTGGCGCGCAAAAGACCGTGCGGTTGAAGATGTTGCCGAAGTTTGTTTCCCAGCGCGCCTTGAAGCGCTCGTTCAGCCAGATGTCCTTGAAGATGCTCAGGTCCTCAGTGATGTTGGCGAAACCGCGTACGGTTCCGTCGTTGATGGGTGCGTCGCCGAAATTGAGCGCTCCTGGGTCCGTCCATGCCGAGGAATTCAGGTAGCTGTCGCTGTTTGGATCGAAGCGACCGCTGATCCGGTTCAGGCCATCGGAACCCGGGACTCGATTGGGACGCTTCTGGGCATTGAACAAAATGCCGCCGAGGTCGTTTGCCATGGCGGTGTTGATCGGGCGCCCTTGGTCAAAGCGGAAGATCCCGGAGAAGCTCCAGCCGCCGAAGAGGCGCGCCTTGCCCGTTTTCTGGTTTCGCATGAACGGCAATTGATACGTCCATGCCATGAATGCGCTGTTCGGGATGTCGTCCGAGCTCAGAGTCTTGACGTGCTGCTCGATCGGATTCTGGCGCCTTCCGTTGCGGCCGTCCTGGCCCTGGCCGCTCTCCGCCCCGTTTCCGAGGAGCTTGGCCCTGGTGTACGAAGCGCGGAATTGCAGGCCGTTGGCGAACCGCTTGTCGAGCTTGAGTTGCAACGAGTGGTACGTGCTCTGGCCGGTTGGGACGCTGCGCCACCGAATCGACTGGATGTGCGGGAACGGACGCAGCGCCTGCGCGACATTGCCCGAGAAGCCCGGGTATGGCGCGCCGATGCCCGCGTCCCGAGCGGCCTGCGAGTTGATATCCGCGTTGAGTACGCCGGCACCGTAGTCGAGGATCGAGGGATGGTTCATGTTGCCGAGCAGCCCCATCGAAGTCGCGTGGTTGGTCAACCTCGTGCCGCGGTTTCCGATGTACGACACGTCGAGCACCATGTTGTCGCTCAGCTGGCGCTGGACCGTGAGCGACCAATTCTGGAAGCGCGGGAGGGTCAGGTCGTCCTCCGCCACCGCGATTGGGGCTTGGTTGAGCGAAACCGTGGGATCGACAAACGGCGGGCGGATGATCAGGTCCCTGGGGATCCCGTCATCCCAGTGGTAGGTTGCCGTTAGCCCCCCGTTGGTGTTGTTGGCCGCCGGGAAGTTCTCGAAGCCGAGAATCGGCAGGCCGGTGAACTGGCTGTGCGCCACGCCGGAGTAGTAGATGCCGTACCCGCCGCGAATCACGTTCTTGTCGCCCATGCGGTAAGCGAATCCGAAGCGCGGTCCCCATGCGTCCTTGGGCGGGTTTTGGAATTTCCTGCGACCCGTCCGGCCCTCCCCGCTGCCGGCGAAGAGCTGGGCGCCGAGCAGGCCGTTTGCCCCTGGATTGGGCGTGTTGAGGTCGAAGGTCGAGTACATGTCCCTGGATTCGATGCGCGATGTCTGGTAGTCCCAGCGCAGCCCGAAGGTCAGCGTCAGGTTGTTGGTGACCTTGCTGTCAACATTCACCCACGGCGCGACGTAGCGCTCGTAGAAGGTGGGCTCGGCGGCGATCTGGAAGGTTCCGTTGTGCACTTGGCCCAGCAGGAACGAGGCGAACGGGTCGCCGGTCGTGGCCACGTTGTTGCCAGCCATGTCGTAGCCGCCCGTCTGCAGCCGGCTGAAGGTGAACCGCCCGCCGGGCGAGGCGCCCCACTGGCGGAAGGGGTACTGGTGGTGCCGGAACTCGATCCCGATCTTGATGGTGTGCTTGCCCTTGATCCACGTGAGATCGTTCGAGAACTGGTAGCGGTTGTTCGTGTTGAAGCCTGGGCCGCCCTGCCGGCCGCCCCAGGGATTGCCCAGTCCGGAGTAGGGCGTGTTCCCCGAGAATGAAATGCCGGGAACTCCCGTGCCCTCCTCGATCAGGCCCCCGCGGTCGGAGCCCCAGAGCCGCTCGGGCCAGCCCGTCCGCGCGGAGAGCGCGTTGCCTCCCATGTACCAGCGGTCATAGGCCAGGGTGGTGTGATTCACGATGTTGTTCGTGATGATGTAGTCGAACTGCTGGTGGAGGTGGTGCGTGGCGATGGTCTGGTTGAACCCCTGGCCCAGGTATTCCGTGTTCTTCTCGAAGTCCCTGGTGGAGACCACCTCGCAGCCGCCCACGCCGCCGCAGCGCCTCGTGGAGGGCCGGTCATTCTCGAAGTAGCTCGTCGTCGAGCGGAAGTTGTCGGTGAACGCGTGGTCGAGCCGGAAGAGAACCGTCTGGATGTCGAACGCCCACGTCTGGTCGCCGGAGCCGCCGTGCACGTTGAATGCCAAGCCTTCGCGGTCGGGTTTCACCATCGTGTTCGCGATCTGCTGGGCGGCAGTGCTGCGCCAGGGGTGGTTCGCGGGAATCATGTTGTTCGGGAACGGATCCCTGGTGTTGACGCCGCCCTCGACACGGTTGGACGCCGGATCGTAGATCGCGCCTTCGAGGATCGGCCGGCCGAGAGCGTCCGTGCCGACCTGGTTGTTCGTCAGCAGCTGCAAGAAGTCCCCTTGCTTGAAGTCGTCGATGGGGGTCGTGTTCGCGTAGCTGGGCAGCGTACCCGAGCGGAAATCGTAGATGTCCCAGTTGAGGAAGAAGAACGTGCGGTTGCGCCCGTCGTAGAGTTTGGGGACGTAGACCGGGCCCCCAATCGAGCCGCCGTAGTTGTTCTTGCGGTCTTTGGGCCGGAACGTGCCGAAGAACCCGCTGGCGTTGAGCGCCTCGTTGGAGAAGTACTCGTAAAGCGAGCCGTGCAACTCGTTGGTTCCGGACTTGCTGGTGTACTCGATGAAGCCCCCGCTGGTGTGGCCGTACTGCGCCGAGTACGTCGTGTTGATCACCTTCATTTCGCGGATGCCCTCGATCGGCACCGCGCTCTCGTGGGTCTGCTGGTGGCCCTCCGCGAACCCGAAGGCTGCGCCGTCGAAGAAGTTCTCGGTCGCCATCGTCTGGCCACCGTTGATGCGCGAGTTGAACTGGCTGCCCTTGAACATCGGGTCGCCGTTCGGCGCCATCGGCGTGTAGCCGGGCTGGAGCAGCAGGAGCGACTCAGCCAGGCGGATGTCCGCTCCCATCACCACCGGCAGGTCCTCGTAGTACTTCTCGTCGACGGTATGGGTCAGATCGCCCTGTTGCGTGCTGAGCATCTCCGAGGCCGCCACGACCTCGACCGTCTCGGTGACGTCGCCGAGTTCCATGATGGCGTCCTGCCGGAAGATCAGGCCGCCAGTGAGCAGGATCCCGCTGCGCTGGAAGGTCTTGAAACCGGCGCTCTCCACGCGGACGGTGTACACGCCCAGCACGAGGGACGGCGAATTGTAGGCCCCGGCGCTGTTGGATTCCAGCTCCGTCGCGACGCCCGTTCCTTCGTCGAGGATCGTGACGGATGCGCCGGGGATCAAGGCGCCGGTCGGGTCAATCACCACGCCCGTGATAATCGCCCTGTCGGCCCGCTGCGCCGAGAGCGTCGTGGTCAAGCTGAGCGCGACTAGCAATGCCGCGACGATGAGGGGCCACCGATTCTTCATTTGCGAATCCTTCTCCGGGTCCGATCCCGCCGAAGCAACCCGATGAAGCCTCGCACCGACAGACCCGCTGCCAGACTCATCTTCGACAGTTTGATTTTCGTGTTTCGCTAAGCCAAGCTATTACAATGGCTTAGAGAAGGCAGAAATCGGGCGTGGCACTACAATGCCCGGATTCGGCTGCGATTCGATTGCGCAAAGAGTTTCAGGCT
>JAJDTX010000112.1 GCA_022826925.1 Bryobacterales bacterium | reverse complement strand
CAAGGCAGCCTGAAACTCTTTGCGCAATCGAATCGCAGCCGAATCCGGGCATTGTAGTGCCACGCCCGATTTCTGCCTTCTCTAAGCCATTGTAATAGCTTGGCTTAGCGAAACACGAAAATCAAACTGTCGAAGATGAGTCTCACCTACCCGGAAGTCGGTTCGCCGGGTTGGGGCGAGACGATTACCGATCCAAGCGATCACGGAGTCTCTCGGAAAGCTCCGCTACCAAGGTTGGATTCGAAGCCGCGACATTCGCGGTTTCTTTGTCGGCTGACGTGTGGTCGTACAGCTCCGCGAAGCCGTCATCGTGAAGGATCAGCCGATGTGTCGCTGTGCGTATCGTCCGGGCTCCTCGACGGTAGGAGATCGCGGCATGGCCGCTAGCGACCGGATCGTCTAGGATCGGGCGCAGCGAGGCTCCGTGCACGAAATCCGGTTTCGGCAATCCGGCCAAGTCGCACAGCGTGGGGAACACGTCCAAGGTCTCGACCAGCGCATCCGACGGCACCCCGGGCCGCGGCAGCCCGTGATACGAAATGACGAGGGGGGATCGCAAGGATTCCTCGTAGAGGGCGTGCTTGCCCCAGATTGCATGCTCGCCCAAGTGCCAGCCGTGATCCCCCCAAAGCAGCACGATGGTGTTCTTTGAAGCGCCGCTCTGTTGGAGTCGCCCCAGAAGGCGACCGACCTGTGCGTCGGCGTAAGTCACACAGGCAGCGTAGTGCCTGCGCACTTCCAGCGCGAATTCGGCATCCGTGTTCGGATCGCGATTCCAAAGCTTGTACTTCATGAACTCATTTGAAGGGTGCCACGTGGTCCTTCCCTTCGGCTTGGCCGGGTGGGGCGTGGGCGGCAGTTGCTGGTCGGCGTAGTGCCTGAGGTACCGGAGCGGCGCACCGAACGGCAGGTGAGGACGAAGGATCCCAACCGCGAGAAAGAAGGGCCGCGCGGGATCGGAGGTTAGCAGGTCCAGTTGCCTCAGGGCCTCGTCGATTGAACGCCCGTCCGGATAGATCGAATCAGGGCCATCCTTGGCTTGGTACACGGCCATCTCGGCGGGATTGACCCGGATTTCCCCGTGTGCCAAGCCATGCATCCAGCCGCGAGGATGCTGCCAGGGGCCGGCTGGAAGCAGGTGGCGATCCCACGAGTCGGGCATTTCCAGTCGGCCGGGGTCGTCCCAGTCCTCGCCGCCGAGGCCGCCGGGATGGTGAGAGACTTTTCCGACCGAAACTGTTGTATAGCCGTGCCGGCGAAACCATGTGGGCATGCTCGGAGGCACGGTGCCTGGGTCGTCCTGCAACTGCGCGGCACGTTCGAACAGCGCGCTGTTACTGGCCCCGCCATAGCGACCGGTCAACAGGGTGTATCGCGAAGCGCCACAGGTCGGTGCTTGGACATAGTGCCTGCGGAAGGCTCGCCCCGCTGACACCAGCCGGTCGATGTGCGGGGAATGAATATACGAAGCGCCGAACGACGCCAGCTCAGGCCGCAGGTCGTCGACCGCGATCATCAGGACGTTCGGCGGCGTCTCTACCGCGGTCTGCGAACCACCGGCGCAACACAGCGCAGAGGCGGCGACAAGAAAGAGCAGTGTCCTCACTCGAGCGTTCCTTCCATCGAGGGGCAAGATCCGCCGGCGCTGGTCTTGGCGTTGCCGATCCTGCCTTTCGGTCAAGTCCCGCGTTGCCCGCACGCCTAGAATGAACACAACGATGGCGAGCGGAATAATACCACCTTCGCAGAGGGCGCTTCGCTTGGGCGTAACCGCGACCCTTCTGCTGCTTGCGTGCTGGCCGCTTCACGCGTCGGATGCCGTTCTGGATGCCATGCAGCAAGAGCTTGACCGCTCGGTCGAGGCCTTGTCCGGCCAGCCCGCGCCGCTGTACTTCCTCAGTTACGAGATCACCGAGGAGCGCACCTCGTATGCGCGAGCGTCTTTCGGTGCGCTGGCGGGCCGATCCGAGAGCGAGCGCCGCTTGCTCGACATTGATCTCAGGGTGGGCAGCCACGACCTTGACAATACCCGTCCGATCCGGGGCAGGGGCGTGGGCGGCCGGTTCCGCGTCTCACGCGTAGAGGCCCCTGTCGCGGACATTGACGCCCTGCGCAGCACGCTGTGGTTCCAGACCGACCGCAGGTACAAGGAGGCTACAGAGCAGCTCACCAAAGTGAAGACCAACGTACAGGTCACGGTGCAGGATGAAGAGCTCTTGGCGGACTTCTCGGCCGAAGACGAACAGCAGTCGATCGAAGACATGCGTTCGTTCGATCTGGATCTCGCAGCTTGGGAGGACAGACTGAAGCGTTACTCGGCACCGTTCGCGCTGGCGTCCCACGTCTACTCCGCGGATGCGGTGATTAGCGGATCGGTGGTGACGCGCTGGTATGTCAACAGCGAGGGTTCGAATATTCGCACGTCCGAGCCTCGCGTGCGCCTGGCGATTTCGGCGCTGACCAAGGCCGCAGACGGGATGGAACTGCCTCGCTACGAGTCGTTCTTCGCGTTCGATCCCAGAGGGCTGCCGGACGATGCAGCCGTGCTCGCTGCCGTGGAGCGGATGATTCGGGACCTGGCCGGCCTCCGCGACGCGCCGCTGGCAGAGCCGTATACCGGCCCCGCGATTCTCTCCGGCAGGGCGAGCGGTGTCTTCTTCCACGAGATACTGGGCCACAGGGTCGAGGGGCACCGTCAGAAGGGCGACCAAGATGCCCAGACTTTCGGTCGCATGTTGGGGGAGGCCGTGCTGCCGGAGGCGTTCTCGGTGATATTCGATCCTACGGTCACGCGCCTCGGATCCACCGATTTGGCGGGTTCCTATCGGTACGACAACCAAGGCGTGAGGGGGCAGCGCGTACCAGTGATCCAGAGCGGCGTATTAAAGCGGTTCCTGATGTCGCGGACGCCCATCAAGGGCTTTCACCGCTCCAACGGCCACGGGCGCAAGCAGGCCGGGTTTGCCCCGGTCTCGCGACAGTCGAATCTCTTCGTCGAAGTGAGCGAGCTGCGTTCGGAAGAGGAACTCAAGCAGGAACTGATCGCTCTGCTCGAAGAGCAAGACAAGGATTACGGCCTGTACTTCGAGGACGTCCAGGGCGGGTTCACGTTCACGGGCCGCAGCGTTCCGAACGCCTTCAATGTCACTCCAGTTGTGGTCTATCGGATCTATGCCGATGGCAGGCAGGAGCTGGTTCGCGGCGTCGACCTGATCGGCACGCCGCTCACAACGTTCAGCAAGGTCGTCTCGGCAGGCGGCGAAATCGCGGTATTCAACGGAACCTGCGGTGCCGAGTCGGGCGGCGTGCCGGTCTCGGCCGCGTCCCCGGCGATTCTCGTGTCCCAAGTCGAGGTACAGAAGAAAGCGAAGTCGCAGGTCCCGCTTCCGCTGCTGCCGCCGCCAGACGGCTCTGGGCCTGTGCCGCAGAGCCTTGGGCGCGGAGGTGTCCAATGACGCCGCGTGCCCGGCTCATCCTGCCGCTGCTTGCCCTGCTCGCGACGGCCCCCGTACTGGCGCAAGAGTCGGTCCTGATGAGGGCAATGCGGGACGAGATGCAGCGCACCATGGCCGAGTTGCAACTGCGTGACATGAACAAGCCGTATTTCGTGTCCTACCGAGTGCGCGAAACGACAAGCGCGCGGGCTACCGCCTCGCTCGGCGCTCTCGTCGGCCGCAGCGAGGGTGCCAGTCGGCTGCTGTCGGTCGAGGTTCGCGTGGGCGACGCTAGCTTCGACAACACCAATCTTTTCACGCGGCCCGAGTTCGGCTCCGCGCTCTCGCGAGCGGGCTTTCCCACGACGCTGCCCCTCGAGGACGACTACGGCGAGCTGAGGCGCAAGATCTGGCTGGCAACCGACAACGCCTACAGGCAGGCGTTGGATCATCTTTCCAAGAAACGCGCCGTCCTGCAGAACTCGACGCAGGTCGAGCAGGTGCCGGACTTTAGCGTTCAGGAGCCGCACCGGCACGCCGATGCGCGACCGCTGGCGGAAATCAGCGTATCGGCCCTGGAGGTGTTGGCACTGGAGGTCTCCGCGGCTTTCCGCGGCCTGCCGCACGTCTCCGTCTCGGAGGTTGAGGTCGAGGCCGCCAGCCGCCGCGTTTCGTATGTCAACAGCGAGGGCACTTCGTTCGTCCGCCTCGATCCCAGCGCTTCCGTGCAGATCTTGGCGGGAACCCAGGGCGATGACGGAACGGCATTCGAGGATTCGGTCTCCGCGCATGCGCGTGCCTGGGAACGTCTGCCCGACCGATCCGAATTGCTCGCACTCGCCGCCGACTTGGCCGAGCGCTTGCAGCTGCTTCGCGGCGCGCCGGTCTTGGACCGCTATACCGGGCCGGTTCTGTTCGAAGGGCAGGCGGCGGCGGAGGTGGTCAGGCAGGTGCTCGTCCCGCGCCTTCTTGCGGTCCGTGTTCCGGTTGCCGACGACTCCCGCTTCGCCCGTGCCATGGAGCGGGCCGGCAATCCGTTCGTGGACAAGCTCGGCTCGCGCGTCCTGCCGCGATTTCTCGACGTGGTGGACGATCCCACCCGTGAGGATCACGAACAGCTTGCCTTGCTTGGCGGCTATGCCATCGACGACGAGGGCGTTGTTGCCCAGCAGACCGCCCTTGTCCAGCGCGGGATTCTCAAGACCCTGCTGTCGACGCGAAATCCGGTACAGGGGGTGCCAGCAAGCAACGGACACCGGCGCGGAGCCGGGCCGGCGCCGTCAAACCTGTTCGTGGTCCCGCGGCAGGGATTGGCACCGGACGAACTGCGCAGCGAACTGCTCAGCTTGGTGGAGGAGCGGGAACTCGAATTCGGCATTGTCGTCCGCCGCGTGGGCAATCCCGCCGGGCGGATCTCCAGGGAACGCGGGCCGGGTTCTGCGACCCGCTCCGGCGAGCGTTCAGAGATACCCGCAGCGGTCGCGCACAAAGTTTTTGCGGACGGCCGCGAGGAACTGGTCGGCAAGGTCGTGCTGGCGGGCATGCGAGAGTCCGACTTCCGCGACATCGTGGCCGCGTCTCAGGCCAGCGTGGTGCACACGGCACGGTTTCTCGCCGGAAGCGGCTCGGCGCTCGGATTCTCGGGAGTGAGACGGCCAGTAGCGGTGTCATTGGTGGTGCCCTCGCTGTTGTTCGAAGACGTCACCATCAAGCGGCCGTCCGGCAACATCCCGCGGCCGCCACTCGTGCCGCACCCGCTCGCAGGAGGCTAGCCCCAACTTTCACGGTGTCGCGACAGGGTTAGCCTGGCGCCCGCCCATAGCGGCGTCCCGCAACTCCCCTAATTGCAGCCAGTTAGCTCGTGCGCATCGGGCGCGATGCGGCCGATTCCGGCCCAAATCTTTACTATCTGGGTCCAAGTGACTTGGCCCAAAGGACTTACCGATTCGGCATGGCCTTGGCAAGAGCGTCGGAACCCCTAAATCGCGTTGTGGAAGTTGGGTCTAGACTTACGAACCGGGGTCCGTGGCCTGCCGTTATGAGAGTTAACCAGCCGTGCCAGGCACGAGCTCGCACAGGGGTTAGCCGGGACGCCGGTGGAATCGGACGCCGAAGAAGATGGAGTAAAGAATCGGCACCACGCCAAGAGTGAGCACGGTCGCCCCGAGCAGCCCGAAGATGATCGCGATCGCCATGGGTTCCCACATGGGACCACCACCAAACCAGAGAGGGAGCAGGCCAGCAACGGTGGTGGCCGTGGTGAGCAGGATGGGGCGCAGACGTCCCTGGGCCGCCTCGACAATCGCGCGATCCGGCGACAGATGGTTCTCATTAATCTCGATTCCAATCCGGTCGATCAGCACGATGGCATTGTTGATGATCACTCCGGCAAGAGCGATGATTCCAAGAAGCGTCATGAAGCCCACGTACGACTTTGCGAGCGTCAGACCGCCCACGACGCCGATCAGCCCGAGCGGGATTGTCAACAATATGATGGCTGTGCGCCGGATCGAGTTGAACTGGCCAACGAGCAGCAGCAAGATGATGAGGCCGGCGACCGGTAGTTGTTCCGCAATCGACTGGTTGGCCCTGACCGATGTCTCTTGCTCGCCGCCGAATTCGTAGCGGTAGCCGAGCGGCCAGCCAGACTGCTGCTGGGCGAGCCAGGGACCCAAGGTGGCGATCACGTCGGAGGCTACCACGTTCGGTTCAAGTTGGGAAGAAACAGTCACCGTCTTGAGCCGGTTGCGGCGGCGAATGGTCGAGGGCTCCCAGACCACCGAGGCATCCGCAACCTGCAGCAACGGAACGGTCGCCCCCTTGGCCTGGCCGTACACGTTCAGGCCGTCGAGCTTGGAAATGTCGCTGCGGCTGGCCAGCTTCGATCGAAGCGTCACAGGGATGCTCGTCTCCCCCTCACGGTACTCCGTCGCCTCAATGCCGCTGAGAGCAGTCTGCAAGGAGATCGCCACGTCCTGGCTTGTGACCCCCGACCGCCGGGCCCGCGGCTGGTCTACGGCCACGACCAGCTTCTTGCTGCGCATGCCCCAGTCATCAGTCACCGTTGTGGTCCCGGGTGTCGATTGCAACTCCGCCTTGACTGCTTCGACGATGTCAAACAACTGATCCGGATCCCGCCCCAGCAGGCGTACCTGCACCGGTGCGTCGACCGGGGGGCCGAGTTGCAGCGGCGCCAGCTTGGCGACCACCTCCGGAAACCGATCGCGGCAGAATGCCTCAAGGCGAGGGATCAGGTTGCCGGTGACGATATCCCGACTCGTGGCGTTGTAAAGCCCGAAGGCGTATTGCGGGTTGGGCGGCTCGGGGCTGTGTCCCAGATAGAAGCGGGGCCCTCCGTTGCCGACGAACGTCGCCCAGTTGCTCACTCCCTCCCCCGCGTCGTTTCGTAACTCCTCGCCGACGAATAGATCCACGGCCCCGATCACCTCGAGGGTCCGCTCGATGGATGTGCCGGACGGCAGTTCGTACTCTGCGGTGAAGACCGCCTGGTCCGATGGCGGGAAGAAGATATTCGGAAGCCGGCTCAGGCCCTGCAAGGCTAGCGCGAAAACCCCGGCGATGGCCCCGAGCGTCAGCAGGCGCCGTCGCAGGCAGCCCACTAGGAAGCCCCGGTAGAGGCTGTAGAAACGCCCCGTGAAGCGCTGGCCGGACTCAACACGCTGCACCTTGAGCAGCAGCACGCAGAGCAGCGGCGTCATGGTCAGGGCGAGCAGCCAGGAAGACAGCAGCGCGATCGTGATCACTTTGAAGAGCGGCGCAGTGTACTCGCCGGTAGTGGACTTTGCCAGCGAGATCGGCAGGAAAGCCGCCGCGGTCGTCAGGGAAGAGATCAACAGGGGCACGCGAAGCTCACGAGCCGCCCCAACCGCCGCTTCTACCCGTTGCTCGCCTGCTGCCATCCGCACCAAGATTGATTCCGCCATTACGATGGCGTTGTCGACCAGCATGCCGAGCGCGATGATCAGCGCAGCCAGGGACATCTGGTCGAGCCCGATGCCCAGCCAGGACATCACGAGCAGCGACATGATCATCGCCATCGGCACGAGGCTCGCCACCGCCAAGCCGGTCCGCAGCCCGAGAAACAGCAGCATCACGGCAAGCACGATGCCGACAGCCTGGCCGAGGTTCACGACGAAATCCCGGATCTTGCGCTCGACGACGCTCGGCTGGAACGCCAGCACATCGAAGTCGACGCCGATCGGATAGAGCCCGCGCAGGCGGTCCAACTGGCTCGTCACACCTTGGCCCAGCGCGATGACGTTCCCACCCTCCCGCATCGAGATGCCGAGCGCTAGGGCGGGCACGCCCGAGGAATAGACCCGCCCTGACGGAGGATCCGCATAGCCGCGGTAGATGTCGGCAAGATCTTCGAGATACACGACTTCCGAACTCCCGGGCAGTGTCACTACCGTGCGCCGTAGGTCCGCGACAGATTCGAAGTTGCCCGTCGGTTCGAGCGCGATCCGCTCTACCCCCGTGAGGATGCTCCCGCCGGGAATGATGATGTTGGAGCTGGAGAGGATCGATTGCAGCTGCAGCGGCGAGAGGCCGAACTCTGCTAAGCGTGCATTGTCGTATTCGACAAAGATCCGTTCCGCCTGCGCTCCGTACAGATCGATCTTGGCGACCTCCGGAACTCGCAGCAGCTCGTCGCGAACCTCGTCTGCCAACTGCTTCAGCTCGGCATACGAATAGCCGTCGCCGGTCAGGGTCACGACAACTCCAAAGACGTCGCCGAAGTCGTCGTTCACCTGCGGCCCGATGATCCCGTCAGGCAGGTCCGCCGAGGCCCGCTCGACCTTGCGCCGCAGGTTGTCCCAGATCGGCCGCATGGCGTCGAATTCCTCGCGAATGTTGACCATCACTATCGAGACACCGGTCTTCGACGCGGAAGTGATGAAATCGACTTCGGGAAGCTCTTGTACCGCTTCCTCGATCGGATCCGTGATCAGTTGCTCGATACGCTCAGGGCTCGCGCCCGGGAACAGTGTCAGCACCTGCGCGGCACGGACGGTGAAGCCGGGATCCTCGGCCCGGGACATTCCCAGATACCCTGACACCCCGCCCAGCACCACCGCGAGAAGCGCGACAGCGGTGATGCGGTTGTTCTCGATGGCGAAGCGTGTCAGGTCCATCGCTAGAGATCGCTTGCTGTGCCGAGCCGCACCTCGTCGCCCTGCTGAAGGCGACTGACGCCGGCGACAATGACCCGGTCACCTTCCGCGACGCCTTCGGTCACCTCGATGCCGCCGGGAAGCAGCTGGCCGACCGTCACGGCGCATCTGCGCACCACCGCGATTCCTGCCCGATTCGGCTCGGCGACATAGACGAAGCGGCCCGCGCGGTCCTCCCCGACAGCATGAGTCGGCAGGATGAACCGCGCTGCTTCGCGTCCGGCGCCGAAAGCCATCTCCACGCTCGCGGCCATGCCCGCGCGGATCTCCGAGGCTGCCGGGCCGAGCCGGACGGAGACCGGGAAGGTGGTGCCCGTGGCACCCGCCGTGACGCCTACTTCCGTCACTGTGCCGCGGTACTGCCGGTCTGGAATCGCATCGAAGGTGACCGTAACCGCCGTGCCCTTGCGGATCTCGCGAATCAGCGCCTCCGGCACGGCCAGACCGACTTCGGGCACCGCGCCCGACGCGAGAACGACGATGGCTTGTCCGGCCGCCACGTTTTCGTTCGCCTCCGCCAGTACGCGTGCGATTGCACCGGCAGTTGGCGCGACCAAGCGGGTGTGCTCAACCTGGCGCCGCGCAAGATCAAGTCGTTTCGCTACCGCTTCGACGGTCGCGGCCGAAGATTCCGCCGCGGCAGTGGCCGCATCGAGGTCCGTGCGCGCGGCGTTGTCGTTCTCGTACAGGCGGCGCACACGCCGGAGCTCGGCGCGCGCGTTCTCCATGCGCGCCTCGGCCTGCCGTAGGGAGGCTGCCGCCTCCCGGACTTGGAGTTCGTAGTCGACCGGATCAAGGTAGCCGATAGAATTCCCGGGCTCGACCCTGTCGCCAACCTCCACCGAGAGACCCGCGATCGAGCCCGGCACGCGGAAGCTGAGCGACGACTCTGCAACGGCGCGGGCCACTCCCGAGAACGTCCGAATCCTCTGGTCGGCCGTGGGAACGACGCTCACGTAGCGCACCGGCCGAATGACGGTCTCTGGAGGCGAAGGAGGCTCGGTACAGGCGTGGGCCAGCAGCGTGGCGGCGCAGACGACGGGAATGAGCCGGAGCCGGACTCGTTCGGAATGTTCCACTTGCATGATGTTCACGGCCCCGTGCTCGGTGCGTAGCCAGCTTTCGTGTAGAAATCTCGCAGACGCTCGCCGAACGCCGAGAGATCCTCGGGATCCATGAAGAACCCGAAGCGGCCTGTCGCCCGATGCACCTCCATCAAGTCGATGAGGAAGTCGTACACGGCGGTTGCCGCGCGCTGCTCCGCCACTAGGGAGGCATTCTGAGCATCGATCAGGTCGAGAATGGGTAGCGCGCCCTGTTCGTACGCGTCTCGCACCAGATCCAGGTTGCTCCTCGCCGCGGCAGCAGCATCCTCCACGAGTTCAATGCCTGCGTAGGATGCGCCCGCTTGGTGGAGCGCGGATCTCAGACGCTGCTCGATCCGTTCCGCCGCTGCCGCGCGAGCCAGCCGCAACTGATCCAGCTGCTCTTGGGCGCGGCTCTGCTCGGCGCGGCGCGCCCCCCCCGTCGACAGCGGGAGCGTAGCCGACACTCCCAAGGTCCAGTTCAGCGCGTTCGGCCGGTCGAACGAGAACGGAGCCGCCAAGCTCTCGAACGCTGCAGGTCCCTGCCCGGGCTGCGCGGCGATCACGTTTCCCGATGCCGCAACGATTGGAGACCAGAAGGACCGGCGGGCGGCCACCACCGTACGCTCGGTGGCTGCAATCGATGCGTCGAGCTGCCGCAATTCTGGCGACTCCGCGAGGGCCTCGGAAGCCATGAAGTCGCGGAAGACCGCAAACCCCAACGCGTTGCCGGCGTAAGTGTCAAGCGTAGACGAACTTGCCAAGAGAGCCGGGTCGGCCAAGTCCACATCTGCCGTGGCAAAGTGCTCCTCGAGGGGCCTGTGCCGCAGGCGGTTCAGCGCAATCCGAGCAATCTCCAGTGTCGCCGCAGCGTTGATCACTGCCCTCCTGTTGCTGGCAATCTGATTCTCCCAGCGGATGACCTCGGAAGCCCGTGCCACGCCGATTCGTCGTCGCGACTGCGCCGATTCGAGGTTCGTTCGAGTTAGATCGAGATTCTGCCTCTGGATCCGCTCGAAGATCCTGGCGCGGCGCACGTTCAGGTAACCGACCGCCGCTGCGTGGGCGATGTCAAGCGCCAGCTCCGCCCGAGCCTCCTCTCGAGAGGTCTGGGCGTGGCCCTCGACAGCGACGCGGGCTTTCGCGCCGTCCGAGTAGAGCTGCTGAGAGATACCCAAAGAGGCCACCGGCCTCCATGTCGGCCTGAGCCCGAGCACGAGCTGGGGATTGTCGCGATCTATGGTGTCGAAGCTCCCTGACGCGGTGATCTGGGGTGCCAGCGGGGCCCGAGCAACCCGCACCGACTGCTTGCCAGCCGCGATCGATCGGTCAAGCGCCGCGAGGTCTAGGTTCGCCGTTACCGCCTCGCGCACGGCAGAGGTCAAGTCCAGTCGCCGTCCGCCGCCGGGCAACTCGTTGTGCAACAGTTCGGCAGCCGTTGTGACGGCCCAGGCCGGATGCAGGCCGATGCTTCGCGCCGTCTCCATGTTGAGCGTCAGTCGCTCGCTGCGGTGAAAGTCCACCGGCAGGTCGCCAGCATCCTCCCCGTCGAGAACGCGCCGCACGTGAAGCGCGACCCGCCGCCCGAGGCGCAGCATGTCGGTGTCTAGGTACAGGCTCGCCAGCAGGCCCCGGTCGACCTCGCGCCGCCCCCAGTACGAGAATGCCGGCAGGCTTCGATCGATCAACCCTTGCACAAGGCCATCAAAGTCGGCGGGCTGAAGATGCAGCAGCGGAGTGACATATACCGCGTCCGCCTGAGGGGGAATCGCCGCAAGGGCAGCGTCAACGGATGTGCCAACGCCAATGATCGCTGGCTGCACATCGTCCAGCCGCGCGGCACTTCCCAGATTTTCCTCCAGTGCCGGGACGGCATCGAGGAGAGACTGGCTCACCAAGTAGGCCAATCGGCGGAACGGGACCACTTCTCTCAGGGTGCTGAGCTCCTCTGCCGGGTCGCGAGTGAAGGTTACATATGACAGGTTGGGGATGCCACTGACACGTTCTCCGTCAGTGTTCGTACTTAGGGGAAAGCGCTGCGCTTCCGGATCCAGCACGAACATGGCGACCACCGGCTTCGAGAGACTGCCGCGAGTTACAGCATGGCTGGAAGCGATCGGACCAGCCGTCAGAAGGATGTCGATGTCTGGATCCGCCAAGACTGACTCGACAGCGTCGCGCACTCCGTCGAGACTCCAATCGGCCACCTTGCGTCCGGAATCGGGAAAAACGGCCGTAAACCGAGGTGCGGAAACGGCCTTGATCTCTTCCTCGAAGATGGCTCGCATCTCCACGTTAAAGGACGCTGGGCCGTCAAATACCAAGCCGATCGCACACGGATCGCAATCCACGTTGGCAGCAGCCAGCAAAGGGACAACCGCCAAGGTTGCGATCCTCAACAGCAAATTGGGCGTTCGCTGGCAACTACTCCCGGTCAAGCTGAATGCCTCATATGACAATGCTATAACACGTCATCCGCAGGCGCTTTGCCAGCGCAGCGCCACGCCTGATACTGGTGGCGTTAGGGATGCGCACGGCCTGCCAGAAGCTCTACCTGTCCACCATAATTCCGAGTCCAGATCATTCCGGGTTGGGGGCAAATCTCTCGCAGCCACGAACTCGGGTCGGGACAATGGTGTCCGCAGGCGCACACCGAGTTCGATGACCGCGTGGCGAGCTTCAGAACCGCAGCTTGACACCGACAAGGGCCCGGCGCGGATCGATCCAGCGTTCGCCCATCCCGAAGACAATCGACCCGAGCAGGCGGCTCGCAATGTCCTCCGCTGCCGAAGAGTTCATTCCGTTCAGAATATCCACTAGGATTTCGAGCGAACGATCCCGGGATCCGTCTCCCTTCAGCGAGAAGGTCCGCGAGATGCGCAGGTCCAAGATGCTCTGGCTGTCCAGACGACGCGTGCCGGGGGACTCGACGTAGACCCAGCGGTTCCCCTGCGGAAGGAAGGACCGGCCGACTAGGTCGCCGCCAGCCCAGGGCTTTCCAGAGAATCTCCCGTAGTTCACGCCCAACAGGATGCCCCAAGGAGCGAAGACCGTGCCTGTGAGCCGAAATGTATGGGTCCGGTCATTCTGCAGTTTGCCTGTCGCATTCGTGAAGTCGTTCGGATCCCGGCCCAGCGAAGACTGGTAAACCTGCGTGGTTTGACTGGCTGCCGGGCCGAACCCGGACGATGGCAGGAGGCCGTGGGCGCTAGAAAGGACGTACGACGCTTGCGCTTGGTAGCGCCCTGACATCCGCTTGTTCACCGTGAGCACAAGGCCGTCGTATTTCATGAACATTCCATCGCAACGGTACGAGACTCCCCGGCAGGTCACGTTTCCCAGCCTGAAAAACCGGTCGTCGGGCTCGGATGTAATCGGATAGATCTGCCCCGCCAGTCCATTGGAGAACGTGTGTGGCACCGCCTCGTAGGTGGCGTTCTGCACGATCCAGCCCAGCAGGTCATCCTGGCTCTTCCGGACGTACGTCACGCCCAGGGCGAAGTCCGATGCGAAGGAGCGGTCCAATCCGATCGAGAACTGATCCGTCTTGGGTGCGCGTGCATCGGGATCGAATCCCAGATTCGTTTCGGGGGCGTAGTTCGGCCCGGGAACGTCATAGGCGCGGGTTTCGGGGTTCCAGAGGATCTCGCTGACAGTCGGCTGGCCTGGATGAACGCGCGAGAGCTCCCCGGTGATTGCGGTTCGGTAGAAGCGTCCCCAGTTGCCGCGGAGTACCGTGCGGCCTGCTCCGTCTAGTCTGACGTTGAACCCGACACGCGGACTGACGTTCGTCCAGCGGAACAGCCTCCCCCGACCGGCCACGGTTCCTTCGGAAGCAAAGGCCATCGTCTCGACCTCGGAGATCACGAGGTCGTCCACGTCCTGGCTGATGCCGCGAACGTCGTCGAATCGAATCCCCGCCGATACCGTGACCCTCTGGCCGAACGTCATCAAGTCCTCGAAGAAAAAGCCGTTCTCTCGGAACTCGCCTCCGACATTGTGCCGGGTCTCAGTTACGAGGTAGTTCGGCGTGCCGTCTCCGTTGTCGTGGAAGATGACGCCGTCCGGATAGCCGGGCGCAGGTGTCAGGCCACCATGGGAACTGTGGTGTCCGATCACGGAGGTGAAGCCCACGTTCAGTTCATGGCTGGCATGCCGGTAGCCTTGGGCGTTGTGGTGCAGCTTGGCCTTGAACTCGGTACGGCCCTGTCTGAAGATCTCGTAACTCGAAGCACCTCCCGAGGCTATGCCGTTGTCGATGTCGTTGCGGCGGGGAACGTCCGGGTTGTTGGGCTCGGAGAGGTCCCTTGGCGAGTAGAAGCCCGACAGGCCGACTTCGTACAGGGTCGAAGGCGACAGGACGTGAGTTATCCGCCCGAACGTCAGGGACGGGTTGCGGCCGCTATCAGTCCAGATGGTTTCGAACGGACGGGTCAGAGACGGCGTTGAAGGAATGACCCAGTAGTCGTCGTGATACGTGTGCATGAACCTCACGTTTGGAGCGAGGTCAGCTGTCACTTTCCAGAAGACGCGATTAGCACCGAACTTCCGAGGAAAGCCTGGATCGGTGCCCGGCTGGCTGTCCCAGTCCTGCAGACTCTGATACCCGCCGAAAACCCAAGCCCGGTCGCGCCAGATCGGGCCGCCGGCATGCGCGGTGATGTCCCGGTAGCTTGACCGCGTGAAACCCCATCCGGCCGGGTCCAATTCGCCTGCAGCGTTAACCTTGACGGGCTTCGCCGTCAGTGAATCGAACATCCCGTAGTACGAGAGATCCCCCCGGAACCGGTTCGTGCCTTGTTTGGTCACCACGTTGAACACCGCGCCCGGACTGTTGCCGTACTCGGCGGAGGCCCCCAGCGACACGATCTCGATCTCCTCGATCACGTCGGTATCGGGCCAAGGCCAGGCGGCGCCGGATACCGGCGCGGTGAAATCCACCCCGTCCATCAGATACTTGTTCTCATCCACGCCCGACCCGAATGCGGACACCCTGGAGCTGGATCCGCTCGTTGGACTCGTTGCGGACATGCCCGGCGCGGCCTTGGTGAAGTCGAAAAAGCTGAATCGCCGGAGAGGCGTGTTCCTCATGTATTCGGACGAGAAGTTCGTGGAGATTCCTGACTTCCGGCCGTCTACCAAGGGTGCCTCGGCAACGACATTGACGGTCTCGGAGATTGCGGCCAGCTGGAGCGTTATCCGAAGTTCCGTCGCACCGCCAACAGAGACCCGTATGCCTTCCTCCTTGTACGTGCCGAACTCTGCCAGCTCCGCGCTCAGCGTGTATTCGCCGGGGGCAAGGCGAGAAAAGCGGAACTGTCCTGTCGCATGAGTGGAAACCGCTATGGGGCCGCCGGGAAGCTGGTCCGACTCGAGCCTGACTTCCACGCCGGCCATTCCCCGCCCCTGCGCGTCGATGACAGTGCCGAGAATGATGCCAGTGATCTCCTGCGCCGAAGCCGTTCCCGCCAGCAGGGAAAGCGCCGGGAGGGCGCACCGTATGGGCACAAGACTTCGGAGCATCCGTTTCATCAGTATCGAGAAACCTTGGCGCACGGGAGGCACGCGCCTGCTGCAACCGCGCAGTCCCGGGGTTTAGAGCGGTGGGGTGGCTACGGACTGGTGGACAGTTAGAGGTGCGGTAGGGGCGCTTACTCTGCGGAGCGCTGGTCTATGATGGCCAAGCAGGCCGCAGAAGTCAAGAACAACATCATCATCGGGTGTACGACTTCGTTTTGCACACCCGGGAATAAGCAGGCTGAGGTTACGCGTTCGATCCAAGCGCGGTGAGCCTGAGCGGTCCAAGCTACGACCAAGCGCCCCTGAGACCGAAATTGGCCCGATGTTCGGGGGATTCTGGATCTCTTTGTTGTTAGTTTGTTACACTAATAACAAAGGAGCCCCTCCATGCCCAGCCCGCCTGATCTCTCCGCCCTCTCCGCCTGTTGAATTTCTGTTTATTTCGCTGAAACAAAACGAATCGCGTTCCGAAATAATCCGACCAACGAGGCGCTCGTGGCACGAGCTAATGCGAAACGCACGCAGCGAAGGCACTAGGCCTTGGCAGCTTCGCTATACAACATCTGGTAGTCGCAGGGGGCAAAGCCGCTAGCGGGTCAGCTGTCCCAACCCGCGACGCCTCACATCTTCTTCCTCCAGTAGCGGGTCTACTTGAAACAGCGCTCAACACCCGCACGGAGTTAAGTGAGACAAATCTTGCGGA
>JAJDTX010000152.1 GCA_022826925.1 Bryobacterales bacterium | reverse complement strand
GCTACCCGTGTAGCCGGTCCTGATTTCCTCCGGGATCCCGGGCACGAACGTGTGGGCGAGGAACTCGCCGGACTCGTCGGTGATGTAGATATAGCTGATTCCTTGGATTTCGACGAACTGGTCGATCAGGGACTGCAGCACGGACAGATCGCGGTTCAGGATGATATCCACGCTGGCGTCCGCGATCGTCTTCGCAATGCCCTTGCTGTTGGCCTCGTACTCCCGCGACAGATAGCCGTCGACGGTCCTTATGCAAAGCACCGAGGTCGCGACCCCGATCAAGCCGAAGAGGAAGAAGATCCCGAACAGGGTCTTCTGGAACAGTCTCTGGAGGCTCATCTCAGGCAAACCTGCGCTTCCAATCGTCCAACGGGACGAAACGTCCCGCGTCGACGATCGTGTAGTAGACGGACTGCAGGCCTTGCCTGCGGTCCGGACCGAACGAGACCAGTTCCCCGATTCCAAGGTCGTAGTCCTGGATCGAGAAGACTGCGCTTTCCAAGTTTGCTCGATCGGGGTTCTCACCGAGCACTTCAAGGATCTTCACCATCATCTTCGCGTCGAGGAAACCCTCCAGGCTGACGAAGCTCTGGGGAAGAGCGCTGTAGCTCTGCTCTAGCAGGTCTTGCGGCGGGTCCGGGTTGTGCCGCAGCATCAGCTGGCGGTACTCCTGAATGGCGGGAATCCGGACATCCTCGTAGCTGGGGACCACCTGTGAATTGACCAACAGGTCGGTGTAGCGGTCCCGGTCCGGGCGGGATTGGGTGATCAGCTGCAGCAGGCTCTCGCTGCCCACGAAGGACAGATTGGCGACTGGAACGCTCAACCCTAAATCAACCGCGTCCCGCAAGAAGGCGGCGCAGGCCGCATAGGCCCCGATGCAGATCACCGCGTCGGGATTGGCAGCCTTCAGAATCTCAACCTGCCGACCCATGCTGCTGTCGAACCTCTGGCCCCGGCGATAGGTGGCCTCGGCGACGATCTTTTCCCCGTGCTCTCTCAGCGCCCGCCTGACACCTTCCCAGCCGCTGCGGCCGTAGGCGTCAGCCTGATAGAACACGGCGATCCGCTTCCTGCCGATCGAGACGAAATTGTCTACGAGGCCGGCGGTCTCTTGCCGGTAGGACGCCCGCAGGTTAAATGCGAAGTCGCCGTAGGGCGGTTCCCGTTGGGGCTGTGCACCAGTAAACGGAAAGAACAGGTACATGGTCGTATCCTGGAACTTCTTCAGCATGGGCAGGACGCGCGTCACCGTTGGCGTGCCGACATAGCCGAACAGGGCGAACACCCGGTCTTCCAGCATCAGCGTCATCGTGTTTTGCACCGACGGATCTGGCTGGTACCCATCGTCATAGGTCTTGAGAACGATCTTTCGGCCGTCAACGCCTCCGGTGCTGTTGACGTGCTCGAAGTACGCGCTGGCCCCTCGGTACAGCTCGATCCCGAGACCCCTGGAAGGGCCCGAAAATGCGGCCGACATGCCGAGAACGATTCGCTGGCCGTCCACGCCACCGTCGCTTGCAGCCTTGCTTGTACTTGTTGTCATCGGTGCCATGAAGACTCCTCCTAGCGCTGATCGGATTGCACCGCGCCTTGTCATACGGAACATGAGAGCTACCCGGAAGTCTGCTGCCCATGGAAGCCGGCTCTGGCCGAGACGGTCGAGAATTGCGTTCGGTCCAGGCTGCCGCCGCTCGCACCTGATGTGGCCAATGGAGTCCGACGAAGGATGCTCTGCGATCTTGCTCGCACCGGTCTGACCCGTCGCTCGCTGAAGAGCTCAAGTCTGGACCGGCCCCCCCTGAGGAGACACCCAGTTCGCGCTTCCCAGAGCGCGATCCGAACGGTCATATCCCTTGCCTACCTCGAACCATCGAGAACACTCGTGCTCCCCCATGTTGCATCATCAAACAGCGATTGGCCCCGCCGATACGATCCGCTCGCGAAGGGCGCGACTGAATCTCGGCACGCATCAACCCTTCCGCATGCGGCGGGCAGGTACCGATCCCGAATGGTTGCGGATAACACTGACGAAGACCCTGCGAACGGTGCTGCCCAGATCGCCGACAGTAGAGATGGAGCTTTGGAGCCGGAATCCGGCTGCGCCAAGGCTGCTGTACAGCAGTGTTCACCCAATATTGCAGCACAGCTAGGTCATGTTTGACATTGTCGTTCGTAACTCATTCGTTTTACAGGGTTGCGCATTGGCGTTGTTACCTATACCCCCACTGTCTTCCTTTCGGGCACCGCGACACCGGGACTTGACAGGTTGACCATCGCTCCTTCAGGCATGGATTCGATCCGTCCTCGCGCCGCCTCAGTGGATCGCGCTGGTGCCATCTTCCGGCGCTCACGGCGCTTCCAGCTTCGCTCCCAGCGCCCGCAGCACTTGGGACCCCTCACTGCCTTCCCCGCCGTTGAAACACACCCGCGCCTTGCGCTAGCCACCCGGCAACTCGAACTCCACTAAGCTGCCCGTCTACAGCGCGCCCCAGACACCCGGGGACCGAGCAAATCCAGACCGGCCGCCGTCAGCTTGCGCTACAGTCGATGACGCTGGACGATCTGCCGACGATCTGCGACTCGGTCGTGAGGCACAATGCGAAAGGGCATCAGTAGAGCGGTACGAGGCGCACATTGACACGATCGCCGGGGGACTGCCGGTAAGTTGCCTGCTAACCCCGGATTCGCTGCATGACAGCCAGCGGGCGATCCCGCTGGCGCAGTTTACGGCGGGCAGGTGGAGAGCGCGTACGAGCTGATGGACTGCGCCTACGATGCGGACGAAATCCGGCCCTGAAGCCTCCAACTGGGGCACGTGCACTGATCGACAGCAACCCGCGGCGGGTTGCGCAGAAACAGTCGGAGTTGTAGCGCGAGGCGCTGGCCCAGCGCGACATTGGACAGCAGCCGCCGCAGGCGCGCCGTTACCGGGAGCGCTCAACAGTGGAGCGGGTAAACGGGCGGCTCGAAGACGAGTTCGGAAGGCGGCGCGTGCGCGGACACGCCAAGTTGCTCTGGCACCTAATGTGCGGCATCGTGGCGCTGACGGTCGACCAGTAAACGCGCCTGACGCTGTGCGTGCAGCGCCGGCCTGCAGCCAAGGATCGCGGCACCCGGAACGGATGGGACAAGGGAACTGCGCCTAGCTCTGGCATTGGCCCCGCCGAATTCGCTCAATTATAAGCATTGTTTATTGTGATTACCGTATCTATTGTCCCTGGCGATCATTCACGGCATGAACATCATGTCGGGAACTCGCTTCTAGCGGGCCAGCGGGCCGGGCCATCTGGAATTTTGCAGAGGACCCATAGGCTAGACTATAATATCGCTTTGCGCACGCCCCCTGCGATGGTCTGGCTAGCTCCGTAACACGCACTGTGCAGGCTCTATCGGACCCCTAATCAAGATGCTGGAGTGGCGGAATTGGCAGACGCACTGGACTCAAAATCCAGCGCCCCTTACCGGGCGTGAGGGTTCGACCCCCTCCTCCAGCACCATGCCAGCAATCTCACGCAGCGGCACAATCCCGCTCGGCAATCGCGGTTGGCCAGCATGGACGCACCGCGCCTCCGTCGGAATCGTGCTCTTCACGCTGGCCGTCACCATCGCACCGGCCCAGAGCAACGCTCCGGCGGAGCCAAAATACACCCTCCGCCACGGGATCGGCGACGACATGCCGGACTGGCTCTCGCTCGGCGGGGAGTTTCGCGTCCGCGTCGAGGGCCGGAGCGGGCTGGGATTCTCTGCTGACAGAAACGATGACTACAGCTTGTGGCGGGTACGCCTCGATATCGGCATCCAACCGGTCGATTGGCTGAAGTTCGGGTTTCAGGGGCAAGATGCGCGGGCGCCCGGGATCCGCGACAGCGTCCCCAACATTGGCGCATTCAGCGATGGATTCGACGTGCGCCAAGCGTACACGCAGCTGGGCCGCGACGATTCGCCGGTCACCGTCACGGTCGGGCGGCAGCTGTTGGCCTACGGTGACCAGCGCCTAGTAGGAGCCCTTGACTGGGCCAACACGGCAAGAGTATTCGATGCCGTCAAGGTCCGCATTCAACGGTCGGGTTCCGAACTCGATATCTTCTCCGCATCGGTGGTTCAGAACGACCCTGGCCGCAGGATCAACCAATCTGCGGAAGGCAACAACCTGCACGGCATCTATGGGTCCTTCAAGCGAGTGATCCCGAACGCGAACTTGGAACCGTACGTCCTGTGGCAGACCACCCCGTTGGCCACTAACGAACTCAACATTCGCGGCGACCTAGACAGATACACGGCGGGCATGCGGGTTTGGAACGACGATTTGGGGCCTTGGGACTACAACGGCGCGTTCGTTCGTCAGTGGGGCAACCTAGCCGGGGCCCCGATCGAGGCGTGGGGCTACTACGCCGAAGTCGGCCATACGCTCGACGCCTCGCTGTCGCCGCGCTTGTTCGCGGAATACACATTCGGGTCGGGCGACGAGGATCCCGCCGACGGCACGGTCGGCGGATTCGTGGATGTGTACCCGACGGCGCACCGCTGGTACGGCTACAACGATCTCGTCGGGTGGCGCAATGTCAAGAACATCCGGCTCGGCACGGAATTGTGGCCCAGCCCCGAGGTCCGGCTACAGTTCGATTTTCACTCCTTTTGGCTTGCTAGCAGGCGCGATGCCCTTTACAATGTCGGCGGGCGGCTGTCAGTGAGGGCACCGGAGGGAGGTGCGGCCGAGACGAAGATCGGTGACGAAGTGAACGCTACCCTAGCCTATGATCCGAGCAGGATGTTCGGCATCGAGGTTGTAGCGGGTTACATGTTTCCGGGTCCGTTCCTGAAGGCTTACAGCCCCGGGCACGGCAATGCCTTCACCTACCTTTCGTTCATCTACAGGTTCTGATTTCGTGGCAACCTTCCTAGGCAGCCTCGCGGCGGGTCAAGTCCCACGTCAGCATGTCAGCATTGATGGAACAGGCCAGTGGTATGCTAGGGACTCACAAAGCGGTAGGCTGTTCGGCAGGCGGCGCTCTTGATGCGTTAGCATGGGTGGGCGGACGGTGTCAGGCGCAGGAGTGCTAAGAGATGGAACTTGACTTTGAGCGAACGGATGGCTTGGTGGTCATCGACGGCTGTACGCGAATCGATGGCAGCAACGCCCGAGATTTCGAGAAGGCGCTCCGTGACATTGTTCAGGACGACGACCGTGCGCTGTTGCTTGACTTTGAACCGCTTGCATATATCAGCAGTGCCGGATTACGTGCGATTCTGCTGACCGCCAAGAACCTCCAGAAGCGCGATGCCGGATTCGGCATCTGCAAACTCGCGCCACCGATCCGCGAGGTCTTCGCGATCAGCGGCTTTGACAAGATCATCGCGACCTACGAGACCAAGGACGAGGCAATAGCGGCGCTCACAGGCTAGAGTTCGGCTAGTTCAAGCGAAGTGCCGTCTGCGTCGTCGGCATAAATTCTGCGGTTGGCTTGCCGCTGGATCCCTGCTAGGCCGGCATGAATCCCGTCGCTCTGGATTGAGGAGCGCTCCTGATTCCCCTGCGGTTCGCTCGACACACCTGCCTCGCGTATGGGCGTGGCTGCCCTCGCGGAGGATGCATCGGTCCGAGTTCGGCCAATTCATTGGAGCTTAAATTCGATAGTGCTCAGAAACGATATCTGGCGGGAATATTCCATAATCGACTGTGCCCAAGAAGACTCTGTAGGAGCTTACGACGTCGATGGGATCCGGGCGGAGGGACCGCAAGGCTATCCCTATCATCGAGCTGCTGCGCAAGTTCGCGAATGATGTAGCGGCGGAAAGGTGGTTCGAGCGGATTCGCTCGAAGATCGGTCCGACCTGCCCGGACCGCCCATCTGGCAATCACGGCCATTGCCCCCCTCCATGCCGTACACCCGCATGGAGCGCGCAAGCGGCTCAGCGTGCACACGGGAACGGTCACGGAGTCCAGCGATCTCGGCCATTGGGCATGGGCGGTTGCTTTCTGCATGGCGGACACCAGCATCAAGGGAATCTCCAGCATGAAGCTGCATCGGGAAGGGGGATTACCCAGAAATCGGCGTGGCACATGCTTCAGGGAGTCCGCGAAGTGTTCCGCAACGGCGAAGTAACGCTCAGCGACACCGTGGAGATTGACGAGGCTCATGGCTGGGGCCAGGAGCGGAAGGGTGGGCGAGACGGCCGTGGTCGGAGCGAAGGAACGCGGGGGCAAGGTGGCTGCCAAGCCGGTGCCCTCCACCGAGGCCAAGACACTTGGAGGATTCGTGCAGGATACGGTGGAGCCGGGTTTCGCGGTGTACACCGAGGGATATGGTTCCGACGGGTATCTGTAGGAGTACACCCCTGAGGCGGTGAATCCCAGCGCGGGCGAGTACGTGCGGGGCGCGGTTTACACGAATAGCACCGAGGGGATTCGGTCGCCGTTCAAGCACGGTTAGTGCGCCATCTATCGCTGGATGACAGCCAAGCACCTGCATCGGTACCTGAACAAGTTCACCGGACGCGCCCGGATCTGCAGTATGGATACCATGAACCAGATGGGGCACATGGTCGGCAAGACGATTGCGTGCAAAATACTGACCGCATGAACAGACAGGAGGGCGAGCGTCCGGGTCGGCCGGAGAACCGCGCGCTGAAATTCAACTTCGCCGTGGATGAGGCTGTCCAGCGGATGTTTGCCCACGGGCCCCCGCCCAAGAAACGGAAGGGGACTTCATCGGCGCGTAACGAGCGGGCCCGGGTCAGCGACTGGGGCCATGCTGGCACGGCAGGCACCGGTCGTCAGGAGGCACGCTGGATGCGCACATGACACCGTATGAGTTCATCGCCAAGTGGGCAGCCTCCGAGTTGAAGGAGAGCTCCGCGTCGCAGGAGCACTTCATCGACCTGTGCCGGATGCTCGGCGAGCCGACACCGGCCGAGGCCGACCCGACCGGCAAGACGTACTGCTTCGAGCGGGGCGCTCGCAAGGACACCGGCGAGGACGGCTGGGCCGATGTCTGGAAGCGCCACCACTTCGCCTGGGAGTACAAGGGGCAGCACGCAAACCTCGACGCCGCGTTCGGCCAGTTGCGGCAGTACGCACTGGCGCTGGAGAACCCGCCGCTGCTGATCGTCTCCGACATGCTGCGGTTCCGGATTCGCACCAACTGGACCAATTGCGTCAGCAAGACCTACGAGTTCGGACTCGACGACCTCACGGACGCCTCCATTCGCGACAGGCTCAAGTGGGCGTTTTCCGACCCGAAGCGGCTTCGGCCGGGCGAGACCAGGCAGGCACTCACGGAGCGTGTCGCGGCATCCTTTGCAGCGCTTGCGCACTCGTTGCGCGAGCGCGGCCACGACGCGCACGTAGTCGCGCACTTCGTCAATCGGCTCGTCTTCTGCATGTTCGCGGATGATGTGGGGCTGCTGCCGGACCACATGTTCACACGGATGCTGGAACAGGCGCAGCGCACGCCGCCGCAATTCGCCACTCTTGCGGGAAATCTGTTCGGGGCGATGGCCACCGGCGGCTTGGTAGGGTTCGAGCCGGTCGACTGGTTCAACGGGGGGCTGTTCGACGACGCCGCTGCGCTGCCGCTGGAGAAGTCCGACATCCAAACCGTGCTGGCCGCGTCGCGCTTGGACTGGGCGGAGATCGACCCGTCGATCCTCGGCACCCTGTTCGAGCGCGGGCTGGACCCGGAGAAGCGCGCCCAGCTCGGGGCGCACTACACGGACCGCGACAAGATCATGTTGCTGATCGAACCGGTCGTGATACGCCCGTTGCTTGCCGAGTGGGCCGCAGAGAAGGCGGAGATCGCCGCCGCGCTGAAGAGTGCGGAAGCCGCCAAGTCACCGGCCACTCGCACGAAGCGGTGGAACGAGGCCAAGCGGCGGTACCGGGCGTTCCTCAATCGCTTGAGAGCGTTCACGGTGCTGGACCCGGCGTGCGGCTCGGGCAATTTCCTCTATCTCGCCTTACAGGCGCTAAAGGACTTGGAGCACCGCGTCCAGCTCGAAGCGGAAGCGCTGGGTCTTGAGCGGGGGTTCCCAGAAATCGGGCCGGCCAACGTTAAGGGCATCGAGATCAACCCGTATGCGGCCGAACTGGCCCGCGTCTCAGTCTGGATCGGCGAGATCCAGTGGATGCGGCGCAACGGCTTCTTGGAGGCGCGAGATCCGATTCTGAAGCCGCTTGACACTATCGAGTGCCGTGACGCGATCCTGACGCCAGATGGTGTAGAACCGGACTGGCCCACCGCAGATGTCGTGATCGGCAACCCGCCGTTTCTGGGCGCGTGGCGACTGATCGCGCACCTCGGCGAGGACTATGTTTCCCGAATGTCGACGGTCTATGCGGGTAGGGTATCTGGCGTAGCGGATCTTGTCTGCTATTGGTTCGAGAAGGCCGGGCGACAGATCGCGTCAGGAAAGGCGCGACGGGCCGGACTCGTGGCAACGAATTCGATCCGGGCTGGCGCCAATCGGAAGGCTCTCCACGTGGCGACGAAAGCACGCCCGATCTTTGAGGCGTGGAGCGACGAGCCTTGGGTGATCGATGGTGCCGCCGTCAGGGTGTCGTTGGTCTGCTTTGGACGCCCGGATAACATACCAGCTGAGAGCCGACTCGACGGCCAGTGCGCCGAAGAAATCTATACGGACTTGACGGCGCGGCAAGGCAGTATCGGCATCGACGTCACTGCGGTTCGGCGGCTCCAGAAGAATGCTGGGCTCGCGTTTCGGGGCGACGAGAAGGGTGGCGCTTTCGATGTCGAAGGCCATCAGGCGCGTGAGTGGCTCCGGCTGCCAGCGAATCCGCACGGCCGAAGCAATGCGGATGTCTTGAAGCCTTGGATGAACGGGATGGACCTTACCCGGCGGCCAGCTGGGAGATGGATCGTCGACTTCGGGTGGACAATGGCGGAGTGCGATGCGGCGCTGTACGAAGAGCCGTTTCGATGGGTGCAGGACCATGTCTACGATGTCTACATGAGCAAGCCGCGAGGGCACCGAAGCAAGCCTCGTCGCAAGCACTGGTGGCGACACGCCCGCCCATTCCCCGAGATGCGGCAAGCACTCGATACCGTAACGCGTTGCGTCGGAACTGTGCGCGTCGCAAAGCATCGCCTGTTCGTGTGGCTCGACGCGCGTGTCTGCCCGGACTGCAAGGTCGTCGTCATCGTACGCGATGACGACACGACTTTCGGACTCCTGCACAACCGATTCCACGAACTCTGGTCGTTGCGGCTGGGTAGCTGGCATGGAGTCGGCAATGATCCGGTCTATACCCCGAGCACGACGTTCGAGACGTTCCCGTTTCCGCCTGGCCTGACGCCGGACATCCCGGCCAGCGAGTACGCCGACGACCCGCGGGCGATGGCTGTAGCCCATGAAGCCCGAAGGTTGGTCGAGATGCGGGATCGCTGGCTCAACCCGCCGGAGTGGGTCGAGTGGGTGGACGAGCCGGTGCCTGGCTACCCGAAGCGGCCGGTTCCGCGCACCGAGGACGCCGCAAAGGCTCTCAAGAAGCGGACGCTGACGAACCTGTACAACGCCCGGCCGCAGTGGCTCATCAATGCACACCAAGCCCTCGACGCGGCTGTGGCAGCCGCGTACGGCTGGCCCACAGACATCTCAGACGACGACGTTTTGCGCGAGTTGCTAGCGCTCAACGGCGGCGGTCAGTGACGAAGATGCAGAGAGTGTTGATGCCAGCAACATTCCCGTCCGATTTCGTTTCTGAGTACGTTGAAACGTAAGGCCCGTTCATTGACCCTCTGGGACCGACGGGCTTAGCGAATCGAGACAGCATCTGTCAGGTGCGCGCTGGGCCGGGATCAAGCCGTCTACTCGCCCTCCCCGTCACCGTGGGCGGCGACGCTCGCCTGTTTTGGCAAATCGACGATCATTTCCGTGAATTCGCCGACCGCGGTCTCTACGCGAATCTCGCCGCCGTGCTCGCGCACGATGTCGTTTGACAGCGCCAAGCCCAGCCCCGTGCCCTGATCGGTAGGCTTGGTCGTGAAAAAGGGATTGAACATCTTCTCCAGCACCTCGTCCGGAATGCCGTGGCCGTTGTCCCGAATGCGAATCTCGTACCTGTCTCCGGCATCCACCGTGCGAATCTTCAGCGTCGGGGAATAGCCTGCCTCTTCTCCGGACACCCGCCTCTCGTTGGTGGCGTGGCAGGCGTTCGAAACCATGTTCAGGACCACCCGCCCCAAGTCTTGCGGGACAGCGTCCACTTCTCCCACGCGCTCGTCCAGGTCCTCCTCGATGCTCAGCTGGAAATTCGAATCGGTGGCCCGAGCGCTATGGTAGGCCAGATTGGCATGCTCGGTGACCAAGCGGTTGATCCCGGTCGGGCGCCATTCGTTTGAGCCGCGCCCCATCATGAGCATGTCGTTCACGATCCGGTTCGCACGCTCGCCGTGCCCGTGGATCCGCTCCAAGTTTCCTGTCAGGTAGTCGCAGATATCGGCCAACTCCTCCCGCTGCTCCTTAGTGAGCGGTTTGTCTGCGTCCGGCAGCGCCTCTTGCAGTTCGGTGAGCAGTTCCTGCGAGACTTCCGAGAAATTCTTCACGAAGTTCAGCGGGTTTTTGATCTCATGCGCCACGCCGGCCGTCAATTCGCCCAGAGCCGCCAGCTTCTCACGCATGACGATCTGGTCCTGTGCTGTGCGCAGGTCCGCCAAGACGCCCTCCAGCTCCAGATTCTTGCCCTTCAGGTCCTCTGCCAGCTTCTCGACCAAGTTCAAGCGTTGCACTTCCAGCGCGTGCCTCCGGAATACTTCCAAGGCCTGCGCCATGTCAGCCACCTCGTCCGAACCCTCCACCTCCACTTCCTTCTCGAGATCGCCCCCGGCCATGTTCAGCATGGTTGAGGAAAGCTTGTGCAGGCGACGCAAGAGATGCCGGCCGACGAACAGCCAGCCGATCACAGCGGCGCCGGCCAGCGTGACCAAGTTCAGCCCCAGCAGTCGCTGGATGGCCGTTTGGATCGCCTCCGCGGAGGACTGTGCCGCAAGCTGTGTGCTGGAGCGCAGACCGGCCACCAAGCCCTCGACTTCGCCCACCAAGCCCGTCGCGATCTCGCGGTTGCGGTCCAGCAGCACGCCTTGCTGGCCGAGCACCTCCAGCTCCTGCTGGCGCACTTCCAGCAAGCCGGCCGGCCCGGTAGACAGATCGAAAAGCTCGCGAAAGAGCGCGATGATCTCGGCTCCGGATTGCAGTTCGCCGATCTGGTTTAGGTTGCGCAGCGTGCGGCTTGAAGCCGCCTCGAAGCGATCCAGAAGTGTGCGCAGTTCGGCCTCGTCAGAGATCGCCGTCGCATTGGCCACCAGCTGGCTGGTCACTGCCGCGCCCTCGCGCAACTCGGCCATTAGGCGGTAGCGCGTGACCTCCTGCTCCGTAAGGTGCGTCGCTCGTGGGACCGGCGGCTCGCCTAGATTCAGGTAGCCCGTCATCGTGTAAAAGAACTGGTCGTCGATGATCGAGATGACGAGGTTTGTGAGCGCGGCGTCGATGCGCTCGATCTGCTCGCTGATCGCGGTGCGCTGGCCCGCCAGTTCGAACGCCCGCTCTTGGGAGACTTCGATCGCCTGCATGTTGGTCGACATCTCGCGCCCCCGGACACGGATCCGCCGAATGCCCTCGCTCTCTCCCCGGCGGCCGGCCAGTACCTGCAGGCTCTCTTCGAAGACGCGCAGTTGCTCACCGATCTGTTGACGTCGCTCTTCAAACAGATCGACCGAATCGACCACGGTCAGCGACGGCGCCGCATCAACCAACGCCCCGACGTGCTGCGCGACGGCAAACGCCGCGGCCATGTCCGGCACGGTCCTCTGATTCATGACCTCCTGCGATTCCCGCACTTCGTTAAACGAGATCAGCGCGACCACGCTGGCCATAGCGGTCAAAGACGCGGCCCCGCCGAGTCCCAGATACATCTGCACGGCGATGCCCCGCCGCGCTCCCGCCAAGCGCTTGACACGCTGGCCTGACAGCAGCGGCAGATCGCGCAAGCGTGCTTGCACGCGCCCCAAGCTCAGCTTGCGCACGAGCCGCCCGAGGTCGGCCATACGCTATCGGCGCTCCATCTTTTGGGCTGCTTCGTAGGCCAGACTAGGGCCGATCACCGTCAGAAAGACTTGGTCCGAGCCTTGGTTGTCGTCGCCACCGTAGCTCAGGCGGAAGCCGTGCAGGTCGATCGGCGGACCGTCAAGCACTTGGCGGAGGAATTCTGTCCGATCCAGACTGGGCCCGGTCCGTTCCAAGCCCGCGATCGCTAGGCGGCCCGCCAAGTAACCCTCGAACGAAACGAAGCTCGGAGACGATCGGCGCGAGTTCGCTCGCAAGGCCGCCAGATAAGCCCGCGCGATTGGTGATGTCGCCGATGGAAAGGGCACGACCTGAGTCACGTACACTCCTTGTCCGCGCGCCCCCATGGCCTCCGCAAGCGCGTTGGTGCCGCTGAATGATACCGTCGCGAATACGGCGTCCATACCGATGTACCTAGCCCATTGGATCGCCGTCGCCACCGGACTATAGGCTCCAATCAAAACCACCGCCCCGGGCGCGGCGGCGCGCAGCTCCAACAGCGCCGTCTTCACTGCCGTCGTGTTGCGGGTGTACACCCCCACGGCGACCTGTTCCAGGCCGCGCTCCTTCAGAGCAGCTTGCACGCCGTTCAGCCCGGCGCGACCGTAGGAATCGTCCTGGTACAACACCGCGATGCGCTCGACGCCAAGATCCTCGACAAGCCGTGTGACAATTTCACGCGTCTCCTGAAAGTACGACGCGCGCAGGTTGATAACGGTAGTCCAGTGGTCGTCTCTCAGAAACTCGGCACCCGTCACAGGCGCGATGAAGGGCACCCCGGCCTCGGCCGCCACTGGCACCGCCACCACCGTGGTCGGCGTGCCTACCGAGCCAATTAGTGCGAAGACGTTGTGATCCTCGATCAGACTTTCGGTGTTGGCCAGTGCGCTGGCAGGCTCGTAGGCGTCGTCCAGTGACAGCAGCTCGAGCTTGCGTCCGTGCACTCCGCCCTTGCGATTGGCCTCCGCGAAGGCCGCCAAGATCCCGGCTCGCGCATCGCTGCCCAGTTGCTGTGCCGGGCCACTCAACGGAGCCGACTGCCCGAACAGTACTGCCTGCTCCCCCGCTTCCAAGCCCTGTGCGGTTGCCGTGCCGGCTGCCAGCGCCATCCACAGCGCAACGACCCCAGCGGTTCTGCCAAACCTGCCCATCTTCAGCGATTCTTCACGATTGTCAGACGGTTCTTGCCGTCCTCCCACCTGTACTCCATCTCGTCCATCAGCTGCTTGGCGAGATGCACTCCCAGTCCACCCACCTGCCGCTCTTCCACGCTCGCATCGGTGGTCGGATTCGGGGCATCCTGCAGCGGATCGAACGGTCGCGCTTCGTCCACCATTTCGATGCGTACGGCCTGCGGCTTGGACTTGATCGTGATCTGGAATTCGTGCCCACTTGCGCCGTACCCGTGATTGATCACGTTCGTTGCCAGCTCATCCAGCACCAATTGGACGTGGAAGAGCAGGTCAGCCGGCCATCCGTGCTCGGCCCCAAATGCTGCGACCTCCCGCTCGATCTGGCTCAAGGATTCTAGGCTCGACTCTAGATTGAGACTGACCTGGTCCGCCATCGCCACCTACCCCCGCTGACACAGCGCCAAGCACGTGATGTCGTCGAACTGTGGCGCCGTCCCTGCGAAGTCCCGCACTGCTTGGAATACCATCCCGGTGGCCGCCTCCGCTCGAGACGGCGTCTCCTCTTGGAAGACCTCTTGGAGTCGCTCCAAGCCGAACTGCTCGCCAGATCTGTTCTGCGCTTCAGTTACCCCATCGGTATACAGCAGCACCATGTCGCCTTCCTCCAGCGTCACCGTATGCGACCGGTAGGACACATTCGGCAGTACTCCCAGCGCAATACCTCCCGTGTGCGGCAGTGGCGTCGAGCTGCCATCGGCATGCACCACCACCGGCGCGTCGTGGCCGCCGCAAACATACGTGTAGGCACGCGTCTTAGGGTCGAACACCGCGTACAGCACCGTCACGAACATCATCTCGGAGTTGTCGTCGCTGAGCACGGTGTTGACCGTCGTCAGCACCATCGCTGGATCCGAAGAGCCGATCGCCGCACCCTTGAGCAGCGTTCGGCTTGACATCATGAATAGTGCGGCGGGCACACCTTTGCCAGAGACGTCGGCGACGGCCATTCCAACGCGTGATTGGTCCAAGGTCTGCACATCATAGAAATCCCCGCCCACCGCCCGGGCCGGCTGCATGTTGGCGTACACTTCGAAGCTGTCCGTCTTGGGAAACTCTGTCGGAAGTATCGAAGCCTGCATCCGGCGGGCGACGTCAAGTTCGTTCTCTAACGCCATCAACTGACTACGGGACTGCATCGCCTCCCGCCAGACGGCCGAGTTCTGCAAGGTGCGGTCGATCGTCACCCGCAGGTCACCGAAATCGATCGGCTTGGTGACAAAGTCAAACGCCCCCCGATTCATCGCTGTGCGAATGTTCTTCATGTCCCCGTAGGCGGACACAATCACTGCCTTCACGTCAGGATCGACAGTCGGAATCCGCTCCAGCAGTGCTAGCCCGTCCATCTTCGGCATATTGATGTCCGACAGCACCATATCGAAACGGTCCAGCTTCTCTAGCTTGGCTAGTGCTTCCAAGCCGTTGTAGGCGAACTCCATCTCAAATTGTCCGGAACGGATCTCGCGCCGCATGCGCTGCCTGATCAATTGCTCCAGATCGGGTTCGTCGTCGACCACCAAGATGCGGTGCGGCCCGTTCGGCGTTACATGCATCGAACTTGACACGAATTCCTCTTGCTCAAAGACGTCCAGAATGCGCGGACGGCAAGAACTCGCAACCGCCCGTGAGTGCTCACGCCCACGCTGACATTATGCAATATCGCAGCCGCATCCAAAGGACTCTCAATCGCCAAGCCGGTAGCGAGCCGCTGTCACCTGCGGCCGTCGAGCTTCTCGGCCGTGCAGCGCACGCGCCCGCTCATAGCGCCAATTCGGCCGCTACAAAACATCAAAAGCGCAGCCGACGACACTGCTTCTGATACGATGTGGCACGTACGAGCAGGGGAGTTACCCCGTAGCGATCCCTGCGGCGGCGAAGACCGATTAGGCGGGGACCCAACGTTGCGGCAGGCGCTGACACGGCAGTAACGCTTGATGGCATCTCGGACGGAGAGTCGATTGAATGCCGCTGACGTTTGGCCGGCACCGGCAAACTCCGACCGGGCGGCCGTGGGCCTGAGAAAGTGGAGCGACGCCGCGAGCGCTCTCGGCCCGGGAGCGGACAGGGACTTCGCCCTGCAATTTCCCGCATCAGCCGACGGCGGTGCGATGCTGCGATGCATCTGCGGGGCCAGCCCATTCCTGGAGAGCTGCGCGATCGCCTACCAGAGCTTTGTTCGCGATCTCTGGGAGAGCGGTCCGGGCCACTGCGTCGACGCGATCGTTGACGGCTTGCTGTCGCTTCCGATCGACTCCTCTGAACAGGAGGTCGGGCGCACGCTACGCCGCGCGCGTCGGCGCATCGCGCTGGCGGTCGGGCTCGCCGATATCGCAGGGATGTGGTCGCTGCGCGAGGTGACCGGCGCGCTCTCGGAGTTCGCCCGCGCGGCCTGCTCGGTGGCCCTGCGCACGCAACTGGCCAAACTCTCGGCCGAGGGTGCGTTCGCCGAGGGGCGTGAAGTACGCGAAGACGACTCGGGCCTGATCGTGATCGGCATGGGCAAGCTCGGCGGAAGGGAGCTGAACTACTCCTCTGACATTGACCTCATACTGCTGTACGATCCCGACGTGGCTCCGCTGGCGAACCGCCGCGAGGCGCCCTCCCAATTCATGCGGCTGGCGCGTTGGTTCGTCGACCTGCTGGCCGAACCCACCATCGAGGGGCGCGTATTCCCGGTAGACCTGAGGCTTCGCCCAGATCCGGTGTCCATGCCGCTAGTGATCTCGACCAAGGCAGCTCTGGAATACTACGCCAAGCGTGGCCAGACATGGGAGCGCGCGGCGATGATCAAGGCGCGGCCGGTCGCCGGCGACATCGCCGCCGGCGAGCGCTTCTTGGAGCGGCTAGGGTCGTTCGTGTGGCGTGACAGCCTCGACTTCGCCACCGTGCAGGAACTGCACGAGACCAAGCGGCGGATCGACGCGCAGCACCGCGGCGGGCAGATTGGCGAGGTGGGCCAGAACCTCAAGCTCGGCCGGGGCGGCATTCGCGAAATCGAGTTCTTCGCCCAGGCGCACCAATTGGTCTGGGGGGGCACCGACCCGTCGCTGCGCCTGATCGGCACTTGCGACTCGCTGGCGGCGCTCGCCGCGGCCGGCAGAATCCCGGACTCCGCCAGCGAGAAGCTCGGCGCAGCCTACGAGTACCTGCGCCGGGTCGAGCACCGCATCCAGATGGTCGGCGACCGCCAGACGCACTCGCTGCCGAAGACAGAGGCCGACTACGAGACCTTGGCCCGGTTTCTCGGATACGCCGACAGCCGAGCGTTCCGCGAGGCCCTGACGGCGCACCTGCGCAACGTCGAGGACCAATACGAGTCGTTCTTTGAGCTACCCCACGAAATGACGGTTGCGAGCGCCTCTTCGGCGCTGTCCGGACGCAGCCGAGCGGAAACCGAGGAGCGGCTCGGACGCATGGGCTACCGCGATGCAGCGGCAGCATTCTCCATCGTGGAGCGATGGCGCACGGGACGGCACACCGTGGCGCGAGACCGCCGGGCGATGGAACTGTTCCAGTCTCTGATCCCTTCGCTCGTCATTGCTTCCTGCGGGACGCAGGACCCTGACCTGGCCCTGCGCCGGTTCGACGAATTGATCGACCGAATTTCAGACGCGCACGGCATACTGACTCTCTTTCAAGCCAACCTGCACGTGTTGGAATCCGTGGCCGAGACCATGGTCGCAGCGCCGGCCATCGGAGCGCTGCTGACCGCGAGGCCGTCCTTGCTCGAGAGCCTGCTCGATCCGGATTCCGATTCGTCCCCGCCCGATCGCGGCGCTCTGCAAGCGAGCTTGGCCGCCACGCTGGCGGGTGTCATGGGTTTCGAAGGCAGGGCGCAGCAGATTTCCAAGTGGACCCACGAAGCGCGCTTCAAGGTCGGCGCAAGGGTCTTCTTCCACGCGCTAGATCCGCTGGATGCGTCGGCGCTTTTCTCTGACATCGCAGATTGCGCGATTGCGGCCCTGGCACAGTGCGCAAGCGACGAAATCACACCTTCGAACGCGTCTGCGGCTGGTACCGGTATAGCGATCCTGGCCACCGGCCACTATGGCAGCCGGTGTCTGAACGTCGGCTCGGGGGTCGAGATCGCCGTTTTTGATGCCGGCCACATCCAAGGCTGCGGCGGCCAAGCCGCATCTGCCTCTGCGGAGCAACTCGAGTCGGCGCTGCTGGGCAGTCTCCGCGGGAAGCCGGGCTGGCGCAAGATCTACGCTTGTGCCGCCGAAGCGCCCGCGGCGAGCTACGAGGCCCTGCAAGCCAGACTCAGCGAAGGCATCTGGAGCGGGCGGGTGCCATGCTGGCCCAGGCTCGTGTGCTGCGTCGGAGACGGGGCAGAGCGCGTTTCGCACAGCATGTCCGCCGCCCTCGAGATGCGCCGCGACCCCTCAACTTTGCGCGCACAGGCGGCCGCGGCACTCGGGCGACTGCGGAGAACCTCGCCAGATGGCGATCCGCAGGCGGTGGCGGAGCGCCCCGGGGGCCTCGCCGACATCGCGGTCTTGACGCACTATTTCAGGCTCCGCCACGCTCCGGAGCATCCCTCGGTCCGATCCGCCGCCACGGCTGGCGACGTGCTGGCGGAGCTTGGAGAGTCTGGCGCGATCCCGATCGATCTAGCGACGGGACTCGCTGACGCGTGGCGGCTGATGACGCGCATCGATACACTCCGTTGTCTGCTCGAGGCGGACGAGCGAGGCGCGGCCGTCCCCAAGCGCCTGCGACCCTCGTTCGCGGAGGCGGCGGGCGTGGACGACTTCGGAGACGTCGCAGCTCGCCTGGACGGCGCTTCTGCCAAGGTGAGGGCAGCCTTGCAAGACTTCGTCGGCGAGGGCTAGCCGCTCATGACTGTCCTTGGTCGGGCAGGACGGCTATCTTGAGCTGGCCGCGACGGCTCGCCCATTGCCGGAACGCCGTGGCCAACGCTGTAAGCGGGACCTCGCCGGCAATGAAGTCGTTCGCGTGCACTTCGCCGCGACTGATCAGTTCCAAGGCTTCGCGGATGTGGTCCGGCGTGTGATGGAACGTCGCTCTAAGCGTGATGGCGGAATAGTGCAGCCTGCCCGTATCGAAGCACACGACAGTCTGCTTCGGGCATCCGCCGAAGAAATTCACCCTGCCGCCCGAGCGGACCATGGATACCGCTTGGCGCCAAGCGTGCGGAGAGCCGACCGCTTCGATCACCGCGTCCGAACCCCTGCCACCGTGCGTGTGCCGCCGGACCTCGTCCGTTGGGTCGTCACCGCGATGCGACTCGATCAACACCTCCGCTCCAAGATGCTCCGCCCTGTCCAGCTGGACCTGACGCCTGCCGATAGCGATCACGCGGGCCCCTTCGATCTTGGCGACTCGTACGAACATCAGCCCAATCGGCCCGAGACCAATGATGGTGACGGTGTCGCCAGGTTTGACCCCGGTATCGTCGATTCCCTTCAGCACGCATGCCAGCGGCTCGGACAGGGCGGCGTCGCGGTAGTCGACCTGGGAGGGGATGATATGCGTGTTGCAGTCCACGATTGGCCCGGGAATCCTGATGTATTCCGCATAGGCACCGTTGTTGAAGAGCAGGTTCTCGCACAGGTTTTTCTCGCCCTGGCGGCAGAAGAAGCACTTGTGGCACGGCGCCGAGTTGGCGGCCACGATGCGGTCGCCGACGTTGAACGAGCGCACGGCCGAGCCGGCCTCGACGACGTCTCCGGCCAGTTCGTGGCCCAGCGCGGCCGGCAGGGTGATCATGCGGGCGTGATGCCCCCGCCGGTAGACCTTCAGGTCCGTTCCGCAGGTGAGCGCGGCACGGACCCGGACCAGCAGGTCGGCCGGGCCCACGCTCGGGACCGCAACGCGCTCCATGCGGAGGTCTTCTTGGCCGTGCAGGACGCAAGCCAGCATGTCTCTCCGCGATTGCATCTCACTCCTGTGGCATGACGAGCAGCTTCAAGGCACCTTCTCGAGGGCGGGACGCCAAGCGCATGCCGGATTCGAACTCGTCCAGCCGAAATCGGTGCGAGACGAGCGCATCCGCCGGGAAGTCGGGGTCCCAGACCGCGGCCGAAGCCTCGGACTGCAAGTCGGCGCACGCGCTATACGAGCCGAACACAGCCCGGTCCTCGGCACACAGGCTCTTGCCGTCGAGCTGGAAGCGCTCCGTGGGGGAGGTCTGAGCAAACAGCATCACGCGTCCGCCGCGACGGGACAGCGATACGGCTTGTTCGACGATTCCGGGTGCCGATGCGGCCACGATCACAGCATCAATACCCCGGCCCCCGGAGACTTGGCGAACGCAGCGGGCCACGTCGCCACCGGCGTCCCAGGCCTCGGCGGCACCTAATTGGCGGGACAGTTCCAGACGAGAAGCCAGCCGGTCGCTGGTGTAGACCGACCGGATGCCTTGCCGACGCAGCAGCGTCGTGAAGAGCAGCCCTATCGGGCCCTGCCCCATCACTAGCACGCTCTCGTCAGGATCCGCGGCCAGTTTCGCCAAGCCCTTCAGGCAGGTGTTGGTCGGTTCGACGAATGTCGCACGCTCGAAGCTGGCATGAGGCGGAATCCGCTCTACCCCTCGGCGCACGATCCAGTCCATCACCCTCACGTACTGGGCGAAGCCGCCGCCGGCGGGCTCGAAACCGGCAGTCACTCCGACCCGCTTGTATGTCGGGCACTGCGCATAGTCACGGAAGCGGCAATAGTGGCAATCGAAGCACGGAATGTGGTGAAAGAAACACACACGATCCCCCACCGCATAGCTGTCGACGCCCTCGCCGACCTGGGCAACGACTCCGGCGGTCTCATGCCCGTAGATCCTTGGAGCGGGCAACAAGTCATGCTCGATCTTCTTCAGGTCCGTGTGGCAAATGCCACAGGCCTCGACTCGAACGAGCAGTTCTCCGGGTCCGATCGACGGCACGGCGACCGACTCGGGAACGACGGTCTGGCGACCGCGATAGACCGCGGCAGTCATGGCTTCAGGAACCGTCATACGCCGCTGGCTGGCAAGGGGAACTCGCAGCGCCTGAGGCACGCTCCCAATGATCGGGCTGCCGCCGCCGAATTGCGGCGCAGGCGCATCAGGCCCGACCAACGGCCGCGTGCGCGCAGCGCCTGTCCGATCACGCTCCACGGGGACAGCGAGCCATCGGGGCGGATCGCGCGATCGAAGTCCACAGGCAGGTCCTCCGCGGCGAGATCGCTGATCGCCCGGACACAGAAGAATGGCAAGCCGTGCTCCCTAGCCACGGCGGCGACCGATGACGCCTCCATGTCAACGGCCTGAGCGCCCTGCCCCCAAAGCTCGCGCTTGGCCGAAGCTGACTGCACCACCCGGTCCACGGTCAGCAGCGCTCCGCGCCGCACGTCGCCAAGCGACCCGGCGGGGGACCGGCTGGCGAACTCTCCCTCGTCACCGCGGACGGAATCCGCGACGAACACGTCGCCCGCCAGAAAAGACGGGTTCAGCGCACCTGCGAACCCGGTCGAAATCACGGCCCGAACCGATTCCTTGGACACGATCGCTCGCGCGGCGGCGGACGCACGCGCGCGGCCCGCGCCGTTCGCGACCAAGATGGCCTGGTCTCCCGCCAGATCCAGCGTCGCAGCCCAGCGCAGGCCTGCCTTGGCGCAAGGCTTGCACGATCGGAGGCCTGCGAATTCGAAGGAAAACGCCGCGATTAGCAAGAGCATGCCAGAGAACCGTGGCGCCAGCCCTCGCGCGAGCCAGCGCTAGTGCCGACTTTTATTTTCGCACCCTCCGAACACAGAGCCACCAAAATGCTCCGGTGCGCCAAGCTGACGCCCAGGTAGCTGGGATGGGATGCACCCCTCGCGGCTTGGGCAGGAGCGGATCTCCCCGGGCACATCCGGCCTGGCTCCGAACGCCCGCTATCCGCCGCCTGATTTCATCGCTGTCTTGGGGTCTTCGCGCACGCGCGCCTGCAGCCGGCGCATGCCGCGCAGCCAGCGGTCATAGTCGGACGCCTTGCGGCGCATGTACTCGGCCACTTCGGGATGCGGCAAGATCAAGAAACGCTCCTCCGCCAAACCCTCCACAACGGCATCGGCAACGTCGGAAGGTTCGATGGCCCCGGGTGTGAGGAAATTGTCGCGTTCGCCGCGTTCGCCCAGCAGCAGCCGCGTGCGCACTCCCTGAGGGCAGAGCACGGAGACGCCGAGCCCTTGGTCGCCGTAGCTGACCGAGAGCCACTCGGCCAAGGCCACCGCGGCGTGCTTGGTCACGGCATAAGCCAGCGAGCCAATCTGCGTCAGCACGCCGGCAGCGGAGGCCGTGTTGAGCAGGTAGCCCTCGCCTCGTGCCGTCATCTTTGGCACTAGATTCCTCGCAGCGTAAAGATGTGAGCGGTAGTTGACGTCAAATACGCGCTCGAGATCCTCGTTGGATACCTCGGGCCCGCCGGGATGGGAGATCCCGGCATTGGAGCAGAACAAGTCGATTGCCCCGAATTCCTCTTCGACCGAGGCGATCAGATCGTTGACCGCGGCTTCGGAACGAACGTCGGCAACACGAGCGGCAGCGCCGATCTCGTCGGCCGTCGCTCGCACGGCAGGGGCATCGAAGTCTGCCGCGACCACGGCCCGAGCGCCTTCCTGCACAAACCGCTCGGCCAGCGCGCGACCGATCCCGCGCGCAGCGCCAGTGACGACAACTACCTTTCCGTCGACTCGCATGAACTCCCTCCTACCTAGCGACAGCGGACGATTCGAAGTCAATCCAAATCGGCGACGACCACGCGATCTGGCCGTCCCGCTGAACAATCCGCACATGATAGTGCGCCGAGCCCTCGCCGGGCGCGTCTTCGTCCCGGAAGTCGACCGCGACCTCGGACGTGCCGGGCTTGGCGGAGTACAGCACTTCCCCGCTCCGCACGATCTCCAAAGAGTCGACAGGTGCCGTGGCAAACGCACGGAAGCTGAGCGACGGCGAGTTCGAGGCGGAGAGTTCGCCGCCCATCTTCACCATTGGAGCGCTGTCCGCGGTTGCCTCGAACTGCAGCACGATGTTGTCGGTTGCGGCGTAGCTGCGCCGTTGCTTGATCGCGTCAAGAATCGCAGTGTTGGTGAGTTCGCTGGCCCACACGCACGCATAGGACTGATGCGTGGACTCGTGGTCTGAGTTGGACAGCAAGCCGATGCGCCAGCCCTTCTTCCAAGCATTCCACACGTATCCGGCCGTCGCGGAGGTGTTGGCCTTGCCCGGAGAGTTCGGTTCCTCGTAAGACCCTCGCAACGCCTGAAAGACCTCCACGACCGGTTCCGCCCTCGCGTCGTTGTGGCGCCAGTCCGTGCCGCCCCCGCCCGCCGTCGTGTGTGCGATCGCAATGTCGCCGTGCTTCAGCAACGCCGGGTAGAGGCGGTCGGACCAGCTCTCATTGCCGGTGAACTCCTCGTCGGAAATCGGCACCGGCTGCGCGTCTCTCCGCGCGGAAATGATGTTGCGGTGACCACCGGGAAACGTGACGGTCCGCTCGTAGCCGAAGAACGTCGCGAACCGCCCGGGCTGATTGAACATGGTCGCGATCTGGCGGGCCTTCCACCATTGGTACTTGTAGAAGTGCAGCCGCTCGGCCCCGGAATGGTCGGTCACGGCCAGGAAGTCCAGCGCCCCTGCGTCGAGCGCGTAGCGGTACTGGAACAAGATGTCGCCGTCCCGCTGGCTGTCCGCCGACAGGTCGGTGTGTCGATGCAAGTCCCCCCGGAACAGGCGCAACGGCCCCTTGTCCGCCCAGCGGGCGCCGCGAACCCGCTGGAGATCGGCCGCCTCGGACGGAGCGGCGTCCCGGAAGGCCCGGGAGTCGGGGCGGTACGACTGCATGCGCTCTTCAGGGCTGGGCTCGGTGGCCAGGTCGAGGCTTGCGTACCGCAACTGGGAGGTGTGCACGTGCGGATCTTGGTAGGTCCTGCCGTCTCCGGTCCACACGGCCACCGTCTCGCTGTCGAGGCTCGCCAGCGCGAGCTGTCCGTATGCGCCGCCCGAGCTTAGCGGAAGGCCGGTCACAGGCGACCAACGCGCGCCGTCAAAGGCCGCCATGTGGACCGACGACATGGCGCGGATGGTGTCGTACCAAGGCTGCATGCGCCTTTGCTCGTCGCCGAGCATGACTTTCAACTCGTGCTCTTCCACGGGCAAGCGCAGGATCATCTTGCGAAAGAGCAGGTGGGGGACATCGCGCCCTCCCATGACCAGTTCCGGGTACTCGTGCATGTCGGACATCCATGCCGGGGCCGCCTCCTGCAGGGCTCGAACCGGCTCGGACCAAGCGCCGTTGGCATAGCGCGCCACCCGCACCCGGCTGGTGGCCCGCAGCTGGGTTCCGGGGCGCCCCAAGACTCCCCAGTCCTTGCCCCAATTGGGGCCGCTCTCGGCCCACGCCACCCACACCCGGTCGGCGGCATCCACCGCCACGGACGGCTCGATCGCCCGGTTGCGGTCCGCGGGCACGCCGATGACCGCATCGGCAGAGTCAGGCAGCAGTCGCCTGAGGAAAATATCGTAGCTGCCCCTTTCGTAACCGTCCCAAGCGACCCACACAGACCCGTCCCGAGCAGCCGCCAAGTCGGGGGCCCAATCGTTGGCGTCGGACTCGCTGACCCTGATGGGCGCGGACCAGGCGTCCGCGTCGAAACGCGCCGCCATGACATCGAGCTGGTCGCCTCGGAATTCCTGCCATGCTACCCACGGGCTTCCGTCCGTTGCGGTCACGGCTTCGGGAAAGTACTGTCGCGTGCCCGCTGGAGATACGTAGACCTCCGGGCCCCAGCTCTCCGAGGCAGGATCGAAGGCCTTGTCCACGAGCCTCCAGCGACCATCGGCGCACTCGGCCCACAAGACATGGATCCGCCCTTCGGAATCGCTCGCCACCGCCGTGCCGAAATAGTCACCCCAGCGCGGAGTCACGCGAAACGTGTGCCAGGCATCCTGTTTCTTCCAAGCGAGATAGAGGGCGTTGGCTTCGTTATGGAAGGTAGTCCACGCGACGAAGAGCCCGGCCTGGGTCCACGCCGCTGCGGGGTAGTCATGCTGGCTTGCCTCGCCCCTGGTCAGCGCGCGCACCGCGGGAGCGACGCTCGCGGCAACATCCCCGTCGAGGACTCTCATCCGCCGCTTCTGCTTGAGTTCTGCCAGCGCAAACGAGAAGTTGCCACGGTTCGTATGGACCGAGACCACCGCGCCTGGCCGCGCCTCGACGCTGAGGTACACGCCGTTGGGGAGGATCTTGATTCCGCCCGGCAACTCCTCGCGTTGTCGATAGCGGGCATCGGGCGGGCTGTACCAGCGGGTTTCCAGCTCCCAGCCCGAGGCCCCGATGATGCGGTCGGGCCGATCGAAGTGCCAGCCCCACACTGCCTGGACAGACCCGGGCTCAACCTTGGCCTGACCGGTCCAACGCTGAGGCTCAGTTGCTCTCAGGCCGAATTCGAGCTTGACGACGAGATTTGCCGTCGGATGGTCGATAACCGTGGTGGGTGTGTCGATAGCCAGAAGCGGCGCGACCTGCAAGCATGCGCTGGCGGCGAAACAGATCAGCCGAGCTCGTGCAGGCATCGCCGTGAAGAGTAGCAGTTTTGACCGGCCAGCGTCAGTGGCCAAACGGCGGGAACTGGACCAAGAAGCGCTCGGCTTGGTGAGACCGAACCGGACAAGCATCCTCTGCTTGATCGGAACGAAGAGCGAAATAGCAGTACATTTACCCGCCTATATAGAAATATTTAGCGAAGAACGATAGGAATTTCAGGGCAAACTGGCTGACACACGGCACCATTCGTGCTTGAATGGAACTGAGATGTCTCGGGCAAGCTCAGTCGATCTCATGCCGACCATGTGGCATCCGTCCATGGGTGAGTACCATATCGCGGTCCGCATTCCGGTAACGACCCCAACTCGCTATCTCTCGTACCATGCGGCCCTTAATCTGCGGCTGCCTGGCGAGAATACCGGCGACTGGCATGGCGACGTGCCGTTCGTGACGCTCAAGGACAGTCCCCGTACGCTGACCTTTGCCGGGCCAGGAGGGTTCACAGATACGACACCCAGTCTCGGCAGCAAGGGCGTGCGAGACATGGCCCACATCTTGGAAGGGATCTATATCCCCCCAGGCTGCGGTCCGGTTTGGGTAGCCAACCACTACCGGGCAATCGCGGATTTCGTCCTTCTTGACACGCGGGGTTGTTGGAGCGCGAGGAACCCGAGACACGTCACGGTGCGCTGCATCAACCAATGGCTGAGCACTCCAGAACGCATCGAACACCTAGTCGAGGAGTACCTCAAACCACTGCGCGAACAACTGCCCGCAGAAGAATTGGAACTTCACGACGCATGGCTACCCACCGTAGTATTCGACTAATCACCCACCGACTGGAAATCGGTAGGTTCGATTGCAACTGAAAGTCGTGAGGGCGGCCAAAGCCGCCTTAGAGACGCTCGGCTGCCTTGGCCAAGGCAACACCGCTCTTGGGATCCTGCCCGCACGCTGGGAAGTACCCGGCATCTATGCGCTTCGAATCGCAGGTAGGTTCGGCCCTAGCACCTACGTCACAGTCGATCATGAGTTCTGCGAGTTACTTCCCGTCGATCAGAGCCACCCTTTTTGATGAGATCCCGCGTCGAACCGAGCCTGAGAGAGACTTCGGCCCGTCACGGCAGCGAACCGCAACATCGTCAGATCCCTGAAATAGCCACCCGAGCGTTTGCGGGCCTGCTCGTCGTTGCCGCACCCTCTAGGCCGACTCCCCGAACCGATTGCCGCGGCAGGCCCTTTCGCGGCCATTCCTATACTGTGGGTTGGCAGGCCCTTCGGCAGACGCATCCGTAGACGTCATCGTGGTCGGCGCCGGGCCCACCGGGCTCGCATGCGCGATTGAAGTCCAAAAGGCCGGCTTCACGGTCAAGACAATCGAGAAAGGCTGCGTCGTCAATTCCCTCTACAAGTACCCGACGAATCTGACGTTCTTCACCACGCCGGAGTTGCTCGAGATCGGCGACATCCCAATGACGGCGGTCCGGGAAAAGCCCACCCGAGGCGAGGCGCTGAAATACTACCGCCGGGTCGCCAGCCACTACCGGCTGGACATCCACCAGTACGAGCAAGTCCATGCGGTGACGGGCAGCGACGGCGCATTCTCGGTCGCCAGCACGAACCGCCTGGGCCAAGCCTGCGCCTACTCGGCCCGCAAGGTCATCCTCGCCACGGGATTCTATGACATTCCGATCCTTATGGGAGTGCCCGGCGAAGATCTGGACAAGGTGCATCACTACTATCACGAGCCGCACCCGTTCTTCGACTGCGACGTTGCGGTGATCGGCGGCCAGAACTCCGCCACCATTTGCGCGTTGGAGTGCCACCGGGCCGGTGCCCGCGTCACCTTGGTCCACCGCCATCCCGAACTCAGCCCCAAGGTCAAGTACTGGATCCTGCCCGACATCTCCAACCGCATCAAGCACGGCGAGATCAAGGCCTATCTGGGTAGCACGGTGACCCGCATCGAGCCGGGAACGCTGCATTTGACGACCCCGGATGGCCCACTGGCGATCAAGAACGACTTCGTCTTGGCCATGACCGGCTACCAGCCAGACACGGAGTTCTTGGCCAGCCTCGGCATCGTCTTCGACGAGGAAGCGAAGAAGCCCCGCACCAATCCGGACACGCTCGAAAGCGACCGATCCGGCGTATATCTCGCCGGCGTAATCGTAGCCGGCATGCACACGAACGAGATCTTCATCGAGAACGGCCGATTTCACGGCGGCCAGATCGCCGCTGACATCTCGGCCAAGCTCGGCGGCAGCCCGTAGCAATCGAGCGCCCTCCCACTTCCAAGATAGCCCCGCGCTCCTATAATGGTTTGAGTTGGCTGCACCGCTTGCTAGCGGCTGCCAAGATTCGGACCTAGCGAAGGACTCTCGCGGCCGGCGGGTGCGTTGCAGACCTGCAAGCCGACGGCGCCGAGGATTCGTGGGCACATCGACATCATGATCATGGCCACCCCGATTACCGCTCTCCACACTCCAGCAATCCCCGGGCAATCGTTCTCCAGGAATCCGGGATCTCGGAACCCCTGTGTCGGTCGAACCGGAGGCTCCCGCCTGGTCTTGCTCGCGCTGTGTCTGAGCACTCTGCTGGCCGGACCGGCCCTCGGCGAAACCGTCCAGTTTGACGGCAGCTGGACACGCTCGTGGGATCTCGCCAAGGGCGAGACGGTTCGGATCCAAGTCGGCATCGCCAACCCGGGCTGGCTTCCCGACAACGGCCGCATCTCAGCGCGCTGGAGCGGGCCTCCTCCGAGCACTGCCCAAACCACTCCGTCGATGAGCCGGGGGGACCTGGTGCAAGGCGAGGAGAACGGCTGGACCAAGGTCCTGCATGCGCTGGACCCGGACGTGTACCAGACGTACAAGGCTCCGCGGGCAGGCACTTACGAACTCTCCTTGACAACCGTCACGGACGAGCCTTGGCCCGCCGCGCCGTACCATCGCGACCAAGGGCTTGCCCGGCTTGCCGCGACCGCTCCGAAACGAACGCCGGGCATCGACGACGTAGCGATCACTGTCGACGTCGCGCACGTGTCCCAGACCGTCTCGCGTGACCTCGTGCTCGAAACCGAGCCCAACAACGCCCCGGAAGAAGCAGTCTTGCTGCCATTCGAGCCTGGCAACGCCGACCAAGTCCTGCGCGTCATCGGCGGCGCTGACGACCTGGAATACTTCGACAACGCCGCCTCCGGAAGCTCGCCCGACGATTGGTACCGCTTCGTCTACCGCGGCGACAGGGTCAAGCTCCTGACGGCCAACCTGCAGCTCGTCGAACCCGTCGTCAGTGCGCGCATCCGGGTGTACAAGCCGGGCACTCCCACGGCCGAGGAGCTAGAGCATCGCGAGGCCGCCAAGCGCGAGGATTTCGGCAACAACGAGGCCGTGCCCTATATCCATCCCGACACCGAGGTGATCCCCGGCCCGGAGCAGGTCTACACCTACTACGACGGCCGCGACGTCAACGAGCGCATCCACCAGCAAGACGACAACTTCCGCTCGTTCGTCACGCGCCGCGTGCAGCCCGGCGGCACGTATTACCTGCGGGTGGAAGCGAACCAACCGGGCTACGAGCTGGAAGTCCGGCTGGTCGAGCCGGCGCCGTTCGAGACTCCGCAGCAGGCGCTGCGCCAATCCATCTACTACCACCTTGCCGAGATCGACGCCTGGCTGATCCACCGCCCGCGCAACATCGCGGTGCATCGCCGCGTCCGGGACGGCTCGAGCCTGTTCGGCGAGAACTGCATGAGCTGCCACACCCAGAGCGGCGTGTGGGGCGTCGCCGACGCCCTGCGGCACGGCTATCGCCCCGACGGGACGGTCCAGAACCACCGCCGGCTCGTCAACACGATGTACGAGAGCCTGCGGCCGACCAACGAACTCGTCGACGCCGCCGTGAACACTTCGCTGGCGCCCAACGATCTCGGCGATGCCCCCGCGGGCAGCCGCGTGGCGGGCCGCAACGTGGTACAGCACGAGCGCACCTTCAAGCCCAAGAAGCTGCACTCGTACCAGCAGAAGCGCACCGCCAACTATGTGCTGCAAACCAACGACCCGCAGGGCATCAACGCCGCGGGCAGGGGCTCCAACTTCGGCCCGAACGTAGTCTTCAAGTTCGCGGCCGAGATCCTTGAGCGAGCGTGGAGCGACAGCGGCGAAGAGAAGTATCTGGCCGGCGTGGTCGAGAAGGCCGAGAAGATCGTCGCCACCGGCGACGTGCAGATCAAGGTCACCGACGATCTGGGCCACCGCATCGAGTTCTTCCACGATCTGCTCCCGCGCGAGGAACTTGCCAAGCTCGACTCCGAGTCCGAATTGGGCAAGCGTGCCCGGGAACTGCTGCCAGCGTTCGAAGCGCAGGTCGAGCGCGACATGAAGCGGCTGCTTGCCCTGCAGCAGGAGGACGGGTCGTGGGGCTTCGACCTTGGAGTGCATGACCAGGCCACGGACTCCTGGAACCGAATCGATGAAGAGGGAGACCCCGCACCAACAGCGGTTTCGCTCATCGCTTTGCGGGCTGCGGGGCACGGCCCGGACAGCCCCCCGGTCAAGCGCGCCGTGCAGTGGCTGCTGGAGAAGCAGTTCGAATACGGGCTCTGGAACCGCTCGGCACAGACCGGCTTCGTCACCAACGCCTACGTGATCCGCGCCCTGAGCCGCCTGTTCCCGGGCGACGCCCGGCCGTTCGAGCGCAGCGACTTCGAACCGCGGCCCGACGAGTCCGCCTTGGAGAAGCTGTCCCGCGTCCGGGCGTTGCAGACCACCGGCAGGGCCGACTTCGCCGATCTGATGATCGCCGCGACCGACGACGAAATGCCGCAGATCCGCTACTACGGCTACCTCGGCATTGGCGGCTCGCTGGCCCCGGCTGGCATCCCCGCCCTGATCTCAGGGCTCTCCGACCCGGTCAAGACGTGCCGCGAGGCGGCCTTCTGGTCGCTGCGCCAGTTGCTCTTGGACGATCAGGGCTGGCCGGCCGTGCTAGCGGCCTATCGCGGCGGGGACGAGCGCACGCGGCAATCGGTCCTGCAAGCGCTGATCATGCGGGCCGACCTGGTCGGGCCGCGCGCCCAAGTGGATGCCAACGAACTGGCCGATCTGCTCGTCGATGCCATGGGGGACCCATTCCCGGGCGTGCGGGCCTACGCGTTCAAGGCAGCGTGGCACCAGTGGGTCTGGAATCCGCCGCTGCGCCAGCGCATCAACCGCGCCTGGGTTGCCGCCCTGCAACAGCCTGAACCGAACAGCCACGTCGAGAACGCGATGCGCTACTCGACCACCTCGATGCTGATCGTCAACGGTCAGATTGCGAACCAAACCGGCACCGATAACCGCGAGCAGCAGTACCGCGAGCTAGAAGACCTGTACCGGATGCTGTCGTCCGCCAGACAACGGGCGGGAGACCGCCGAGACCTGCTCGAGCAGCGCTTGGCGGCCGTCGCGGCAACTCACTTCCAAGAGCGCGGGGGAGACGGCGGCCCCGGCCAGCTCGGATACTCGACGCCCGGCGCGACCGAGCTGATCGGCAACATCCTGCTCAGCATCTACCAGACGCGCAGCGACGACGGGCAGGTGCCGTGGAGGTCCATCGCGCTGCAAGGCGCCGCCAACGTGAACTCGGCTCGCTTGCAGCGCCACTTGCTGGAACTGTTGCAAGGCGACGACCTAGAACAGGTCGCTGCCGCGGCCAAGGCCCTGTCCAACCCCAGCGCCCTGCGGCTCTCCGGCGATGCCGAGACGATCCGTCCTCTGCTGGCCAAGCTCGACGCGTTCCTGAATGCCGGCAGGCAGGACGATGCCGAAGCGCTGGTCCGTTTCCTATCGCGGGTCCGCTGGCAGTTCAGCGAGGGCGAGGACGACGCCGATCTCGAACGCGAGTTCTTCAAGCTGCTCGTGCCGGCTGCCCGCCAGCCCCCGATCGCCGCCGCCCCGCACCTGCTGGGAAGGCCGGCCCCTAGCGCCACGAGCCAATCCCCAGCGGACAGCGAGAAGGCCACGCTGCTGGGACGGGTGCTGGGCAACAACCCCACGCTGCACCGCCGGGCGGCATTCGACCATGTCGGCGGGGACGCGCTCTTCTGGCTGCCATCGACCGACTGGATGCTGCGCTATCAGGAGGGCGGCCCCACCATGGAAGAGGCCATCGAAGGCGCGACCGAGGCCGAGGACCTAGAGGTCCTGGACCTGACGGGCGGACGCACCACCAAGCAGCTCGTGCCGGACGGCCTCACCAGCCGCAACACGATCCTGTGGTGGCGCGAGGGGCTGCCCGGCAACGAGCTCACGTTCGGGGTGGAAGCGCCCGAAGGCGGGCCCTACGAGATTATCGCCGCGTTTCTTCACGACCGAGAAATGGGCACCGTCCAACCGATCCTCAACGGCGAAAGCATCGAAGACGCAATCGACTTCTACCGCGAGAGCCTCACGGCTCCCGGCCCGGTGTCGCTGGGCGTGCATGAGTTCAAGGCTGGCCAGAACCGGCTGACTTTCCGCATGGTCGGCTCGAACGACGACGCCGAGCCGAACTACATCTTCGGACTGGACTACCTCAAGCTTGAGCCCGGCGAGACCGCCGGCTCGCTGTTTACCAAGGACGAATTGGGCATCGACGTGATCGATCCCATCGTGGAGGCCAAGGACAGGCTCATCGGCATGTTCACCTCCTGGTTCTCCGAAGACTCGCCCGAGGACGTGCGCAAGCAGGCGATCGCGCTGGCCAACAAGACGGCCCTGCGACGGCATCCCGAAGTGCTGAAGGCTTTGACGGCCTGGATCGACCACGAGCCGAGCCCGCTCTACCGCACGCGCATCCAGAACATCCTCAACAGCGACGACAAGATCTACGGCAAGCGCCTGCGCGAGATCATCGCCGAAGAGAACGAGGCGCAGCAGGGCAGCGATGTCCGGCCGCTGGCCGATTCCGACGAGTGGATCGAAGACATCATCCACTTCCGCGACTACGTGTTCACGGAGATCACGCGTATCGACTCGCGCGACAACCGCGCCTGCATCTCGTGCCACGGCGTGCCGGGACGCGTGCCTACCCTCTTCTTGGATCCGCCGGACGCTGCAGGCTACATCCCGCCCGAGGCGCTGCTGGGCAACTACCGGCGCATGCAAGCACGGGTGGACCTGCACGATGTCGAAAAGAGCAAGTTCCTGCGCAAGCCGCTCAATATCCAGTCGGGTGACGAGGACGGGCACCAAGGCGGGGTGCGCTACGAAGCGGACGACCCGGGCTACGGGGTAATCCGCGAGTGGGTGCTAAAGCAGGCCGACCTGCAGCGCGGCGGCTGATCAGGCAGTCTCCACTGCAGCGGCCCCGGCCAGGCCGCGCAGTTCGATCTCGCGCTCGCGCATGATGAACTTCTGCACCTTCCCGGTGACAGTTAGCGGGAACTCGTCGACGAACCGAATCAGCTCGGGAATCTTGAAGTGGGCGATCTGGCCTTGGCAGAACGCCTTGACGGCTTCCTCCGCGAGGCCGGAACCGTCGCGCGCCTGGATCCAGGCCGCCACGCGCTCTCCGAGCCGCGCGTCAGGAACACCGAACACGTACACGTCGGCAATGTCGGGGTGCGTGTGCAGGTACTCTTCGATCTCCCTGGGATAGACGTTCTCGCCGCCCCGGATGATCATCTCCCGGGCGCGCCCGGTGATCCGCAGGTTGCCGTCCGGGCGCATCGTGGCCAGGTCTCCGGTGTGCAGCCAGCCGTCTTCGTCAACCGCCCGGGCGGTGTTGTCAGGATCCTTGTCGTATCCCTTCATCACGAGATAGCCGCGCGTCAACAATTCGCCCTGCACTCCCACGTCTACGGTCTCGCCGGTCTCCGGATCAACCACACTCACCTCGGTACACGGCATCGCCTGCCCGACCGTGGCCGTGCGGATCTCCAGCGGGTCGTCGCACGTGCTTTGCGTGATAGCCGGGGACGATTCCGTCTGGCCGTATGCGATGGTCATCTCCGAGCAATGCATCTGTCGCACGACCCGCTTCATCAGCTCCACGGGGCACGGCGAGCCGGCCATGATCCCGGTGCGCAGGCTGGTGGTGTCGAAGCTGGCGAACTCGGGATGGTCGAGTTCGGCGACAAACATGGTCGGCACTCCGTAGACGGTCGTGCAGCGCAGTTCGTCAATGGCTTGCAGAGTTGCCAGAGGATCGAACTGCGCCGAGGGCAGCACGAGCGTCGCTCCGTGGACGATGCACTGCAACGAACCCAGCACGCAGCCGAAGCAGTGGTAGAGGGGGACGGGCATGCACAGGATGTCAGCGGGCGTCCAGCGCAGCCCGGAACCTACGAGGTAGGCATTGTTGACTAGGTTGTAATGCGTGAGCAGCACGCCCTTCGGGCTGCCGGTCGTGCCGGACGTGTACTGGATGTTGACAACCTCGTGCAAGTCTCTAGGTCCGGTATCGGGGGCGACTCCGCCGCCGATCATGCGGTCCCACTGCGACGTGCCTAGCAGCACTGAAGCGCGCAGCGAGTGATTGCCCCTGCCCTTCGCCTCCTCGAGCAGCTCGGCGTAGTTCACGCGGGCGTCCTGCTCGTGCAGGAAGATGGCCTTGATGCCCGAGCGTTCCAAGATATATGCCAGGTCGCGGGTGCGGTAGGCGGGATTGACGTTGACTAGGACGGCTCCGATCTTGGCGGTGGCAACTTGCAGGTAGACCCATTCGACGCAGCTCGAGGCCCACATGCCGACCCGGTCTCCGGGACGAATACCCAAGCCCCACAACCCCGCCGCGACTTCGCTCACGCCCCGGTCCAGCTCTGCATACGTGAGCCGCAGTCCTTGGTGGCGCGAGACGAGGGCGTCCTTGTCTGCGTGCGCTGCGACCGTCTCGTCGAATACGTCCCCGATGGTCTTCCCGATCAGAGGTATGGTCGGGCCCTTCGCGTAGCTTCTCGCGGGCATGAAGCAGTGATTGTACAATGCGCCGATCGGCGCCTGGGGGACGGCAGAGGCGGCGGCGGGCACCGGTCGAGAGGCACGCTGCGGACGCCCCGTGGCGAGGGTGCAGCGGCTCTGCGGCCCGGCAACGATCATCTCAGCTAGTCGCGGCCCATTTCACGTGGATCGACGCCCGAAGCCCCGCGAATCAGCGAGGGCAACGACCGTCTTTGCTATCTTTGTCTACCAGTGCATGTCGTCTCCGAGGACCATGCGATCAATCGCGACCGCCGCGAGCAGATCAAGTACGTAGGGTTCACGGTCGTCGTAGGCGTCCTGCTGCTGCTGAACCTGTTCGGCATCTTCGATTCCTTGCTAGGAATCGACACCGCGATCTTCCTCGCGGTGCTGGCGGGCTACAAGACCTTCTACCGGGCTATCTCCGAACTGCTCGAGCGCAAGATCTCGGCAGACCTCGCGATTGTGATCGCGGCCGGCGCCGCCCTCGCGATCGGCGAGTACCTAGCTGCTGCCGAGGCCATGTTCATCATGCTCCTCGGCGAGGGGCTGGAGGCCTGGGCCGCCGGGCGGACCGAACGGGCGATCCATCGCTTCGTGGACCAGTTGCCCCACCAAGCCCGCGTGCTGCGCGATGGCGAGGAGGTCGAAGTCCATGTCGAGGACTTGGAGCCCGGCGACCTGGTCGTGGTGCGCGCCGGCGAGCGCATCGCCGCCGATGGCACGGTCGAACGGGGCGAGTCGTCGGTCGACGAGAGCCCGATCACGGGAGAATCCGTGCCCCGCGACAAGAGCAAGGGGGACGAGGTATTTTCGGGCACCCTGAACGGTCACGGCCTGCTCCACATCCGGGTGACCTATGCCGCCGAGGAGTCCACGCTGGCGCGGCTCATTCACTTGGTGGAAGAGGCCCGCGACCACCGCACCGCGCCGGTGGTGCGGGAAGCCGACCGCTACGCCCGCTACTTCCTGCCAGCCATCCTGCTGGCCGCTGGCGCGGTCTATTTCCTCTCCAGCGACGTCGAGACCACCGAGCGCGTGCGCCGGGCCGTGGCGGTCCTGATCGTGGGGTGCCCCTGCGCCCTGATCCTAGCCACGCCGGCCGCCATGGTCGCGGCCATCGGCGGCTTGGCCCGCCGCGGCCTGCTGGCTCGCGGCGGGCAGGTCGTCCAGACGGCCTCCAAAGTCGACACCATCGTCTTCGACAAGACCGGCACGTTGACCACCGGCGAGTTCGAGATCGTCGAAGTCTTGGTGGCCCCGGGCCACACCGAGGAGCAGGTGCTCACTCTCGGGGCCACCGCCGAAGCGAGCTCGGACCACCCGCTCGCCAAGGTGATCGTCCGCGCCGCCGAAGAGCGCGGCATCGCCACCGGCGAATTCCAAGACGCGCAGATCGTGCCTGGGCGCGGCGCCGAGTGCATCCACCGCGGCAAGACCGTCCGGGCCGGCAACGAGGCTTTCCTCAACGACCACGGCATCTACGGCCTCGAAGAGTACTTGACTGCCTCCGACCGGGCCGGGGCGACCCCGGTCCTGGTCGCCGAGGGCGACCGCTGCGCGGGCGCCATCTTGCTGCGAGACACGCCGCGCAAGGGCGCTCACGATGCGGTCCACGAGATCGAGGACCTAGGCATCAGCAACATCATCCTGCTCACCGGCGACCGTCGCAAGGCGGCCGACGCGATGGCGCGGGTGGTCGGCATCACGCACGTGGAGGCCGAACTGCTGCCGGAACAGAAGCTGGACCGGATCAAGCAACTGCAAGTGCAGGGCCGCAAGGTTGCCATGATCGGCGACGGCGTCAACGACGCGCCCGCCCTGGCGGCGGCCGATGTCGGAGTTGCGATCTCGGGTTCCGGCGCCGACATCGCGGCCGAGGCGGCCGATGTCGTCGATCTAAACCCAGAGATCGGCAGGCTGCCCAAGCTGTTCGGTGTTTCCAGGCGGGCCGTCACCACGGTGTGGCAGAACATCATCCTCTTCGCCGGCGTCGTCAACGTGGTCTCCGTCTACATCGCCGGCATCGGCTGGATGGGGCCGGCACTGGCCGCCGGAGTCCACCAGATCTCCTCGCTTTTCGTAATGCTCAACTCGGTGCGCCTGCTGCGCATCGAGCGGCCGGCCGGCCAGCTCTCGCACTGGGAGCGCGTGCGGTCGCATGTCGGGATTGCCCAGATCTGGAGGGCCATTGTCGACATCCTTCGCGGTATCGATCCCGCCGCAGGCTTCGCGTGGCTGGTAGAGAACCGCAGGCAGCTGGCAAAGCCCGCCGCAGCCGCTCTGCTGGCCCTGTGGGCTTCCACGGCCGTCTTCACCATCCGCACCGAGGAAGTGGGCGTGGTCGAGCGCTTCGGCCGCAGGGTGCTGCCCAACCGGGAGCCCGGATTGAACTTCAAGCTGCCGTGGCCTGTCGACCGCCTGACGCGCGTGCGGGCAAGACAGATTCGCACGATCGAGATCGGCTTCCGGACGTCGGACGACACGGCGTTCAGCGAGCCTCCGTCGTACGAATGGAACATCCAGCACCGGGACGGCCGCATCCAGCTCGAGGACGAAGAGACGCTGATGCTGACCGGCGATCAGAACATGATCGAGATGACTGCCGTGGTGCACTACGACATCGACCGGCCTGACGACTACATCTTCCAACAGCTTGATCCCGAGGCCGTCATCCGCGCCGCATCGGAAGCGGCGCTGCGCAGCGTCGTGAACACGGTGTCGCTGGATGCGCTTCTGACCACCGGCCGCCACCAGACTGAGCAACGGGCCGCCGAAGAGCTGCAGCGGCGGCTGACAGACTACGGCGCCGGCGTGCGGGTGCGGCACGTGCGCTTCCAAGACATGCACCCGTCGGTCGAGGTCGTCGATGCGTTCCGCGAGGTCGCGGGGGCCTTGGAAGAAAAGAGCCGGATGATCAACGAGGCGGAGGGCTACGCCAACGAACAGGTCGCGCTGGCCAGGGGCCAAGGCGAGGCACTGGTGCAGGAAGCCCACGGCTACATGGCGAGCCGCACGGACCGCGCGGGCGGCGACGCGGCGCGCTTCCAGCAGCTCGAGTCAGCGTATCGCGCCGCTCCCGGGCCGACTTCCACGCGGCTGTATCTGGAAGCAATGGAAGAGATCCTGCCGGGCCGCAAGAAGCTCATCATCGATTCTTCGGGCGGCCGCCGCACGCTCTGGACCATGGACGACGGGGTGATCGTTGCGCCGCCCGGAGCTCAGATGCAACAGCCGCCACCGCCATTCGAGCCCGCCGAGCTGGGGGAATAGACCATGCACGACCAACACCACACGCACGACCACGGCCATTCCCATGACCACAAGCACGGGGACGGGCAGCATGACCACGAGCACCATCACGACCACGCTCCCAAGGAGCCGTTCGACTGGCGCGGGCTGTTGCAGCGCAACCGCCGAGTCCTGCTGGCGCTTGGAGCGGCGGTGCTGGCTTGGTCCGCCCTCTTCACGGTGCGCGAGACCGAGTTCGCCCTGGTCACCCAGCTGGGCAAGCCAGTCCGCACCGTAACCGACGCGGGCCTGAACATCAAGGTGCCCCTGCTGCAGCAAGTGCAGCTCTTCGACCGGCGTCTCCGGGTCTACAACCCGCCGCGCTCGGAATTCCTGACGAAGGACAAGAAGAACCTCAGCATCGACACCTACGCGCTGTGGCAGATCGCCGATCCGCAGGCGTTCGTGCAGGCCGTCGGCAACGAGAGAGCGGCCGAAATGCGCCTGCACGACCTGGTTTGGTCCGGTCTGGCAGCGACCATTGCCAATCTCGACCTGGAGGAAATCGTCTCGACGTCGCCGAAACTGGTCGAGACCGAGGAAGTGCTCGACAAGTTGGCCCAGCGCACCGGCACGGCCGCGCTGGAGGAGTACGGCATTAGCATCGCCGACGTGCGCCTGAAGCGGCTCAACCTGCCGGAGCAGAACAAGCAGAGCGTGTACGCCCGGATGCGCGCCGAGCGCGAGCGGATCGCCCGGCAGTACCGCGCCGAGGGCGAGGAGCAGGCTCTGCGAATCCGGGCCGAAGCCGACAGGAAGAGGGAGGAAATCCTCGCCAAGGCGTACAAGGAGGCCGAAACCACCAAGGGCGAAGGCGACGCGGCCGCTGCTCGCGTTTACGGCGCGGCCTATTCCCGCAACCAGTCCTTCTACAAGCTCACCCGGACCTTGGAAGCCTACCGCAAGGCCCTGGACGAAGACACGACCGTGATCCTCAGCGCTGACTCGGAATTGCTCCGCCTGCTGACAAGGGGGCAATAGCACCGGCATGCACCAGCACGCGAGCCCGACGCCAGCGACCGACAGCCCGTCCCGCGGGCCGCTGGCCGCGAGTCTGCGCCAGATCCCGGCGCGCAACTTGGCGGGCGCGCTAGCAGCGCTGTGGCTGGTCTCGGGCGTGTACGTGATTCGCACCGAGCAACAGGCCGTGCTGACAACCTTCGGGGCGCTGGCGAACGATCAGGTCATGCCCGGCGTCGGGTGGCACTGGCCGTGGCCCGTGGGCAAGGTGGACAAGCTAAAGGTCCGCGAGCTAAAGCGTGCGTTCATCGGGGGCGAGCTCGCTGACGAGGCGAACGCCCTGCCCGCCGACCCCGTGCTCTCCCAATTCCTGAGCGGCGACCAGAACATTCTCAACGTACGGGCAGTCGTGCAATACAGCATCGCTGAACCAGCGGATTATCTGTTCCGGTCGGCCGACGTCGACCTAGCCGTCGCTAACGCCGTCGAAGCCGCTCTCGAGCGGCAGATTTCCACCCGGGCGGTGGACGAGGTCCTGACCACGGAGAAGATCGCGATCCAAGAGGAAGTGCGGCGCCAGTCGCAAGAGCTGATCGACCGCCACGGATTGGGGGTGGTGCTCTCGACCGTGAACATCCGCTCGGTCACCCCGCCAGCAGAGGCGGCCGATGCGTTCCGTGACGTCGCATCGGCCAGGGCGGACTCCGCGCGAATCGTCAACGAGGCCGAAGGCTACGCCAACGACATCCTTCCCCGGGCGCGCGGGCAGGCGCAGCAGATGCTGTCGGCATCACACGGGTATCGGGAACGCCGGATCCAGCAGGCTCAGGGTGACGCCGCCAGATTCGAGAAGCTGGCCTCGGAATACGCTCGAAACCCCGAGGTGACGCGCAGCCGGTTGTTCTTGGAGACGATGGAAGAGATACTGCCGCGCCTGCGCAAGACGATCGTCGACGAGGGGGGCAATCTCGACCTGAACATCATCCGGCGGGGCAGCAGCCGCCAGTCATCGCCGCCATGAGCAAGGATGCGAAGGCGCAGGCCGTCACGGTCACGGTCATCGTCGCCGGCCTGGCGATCATCGCCTGGTATCAGGGCGGGTTCGAGCGCCTAGACTTTGGCGGCAGCGACGACAGCGGCTTCTTGGGCCTCGGTTCGTCCAAGCCGGACGAACCGAGGGACGTGATCTACTCCATGCTGGACGCGGCGCGGGACGGGCTGGTCGACGACTACTTGGACTGCTACGCGGGACAGATGGAACGCACGCTCCGCCAGAGCGTGGAAGAGATGGGGCCGGAGCGCTTCTCGGAATTCCTCCGCGAGCGCAACAGGGACATCAAGGGCATCGCGATGAACGCGCCCGAGGAGTCCGGCGACGAGGCCCAGGTGCGAGTGGAGTATGTCTACGCGGATCGCAACGAGGTCCAGCAGATCTTCCTCGAGCGCGCCGGCGATATCTGGAAGATTGCGAGGGTCAGCGAGATTCAGCGCGTCGAGACGCCGGTGCCATACGGGACGCCGGTCTACTGAGTGGCCGGGGCGCCTCCGGCGCGACCGGCACGGGCATATAAGGCTGGCGCGAGGCGCCGGACCCTACGGTTCGGCGATCCGGGCGCCGAACGCACCCTGAATCCTGTACCAATCGAACGTGCCGGCCACCTCGCGATGGTCCGGCCCCAAGAACCTGCCCGCGATCTCGTGGTGCGAGGTCGCGGATTCGAAGCTGCCGTTGAACACCGGAATGCCGCCCCACCACATGTCGGGCCGCGTCCGGCCGCTCGCCTGGTCAACGATGCCCGTGAGAGAAACCGTCGCTAACAGGTAGGTTGCAGTTCTAAGGCTGATGCTGGCGTCGCCGCGGACGAGGTTTCCGTCCGTCGCCGACCCGCTGGTGTCGATGCCAACCATCTCGCCCGTCCAAGTGGCGCTCACATCGGGCGGGTTGGAAGACGAGCCGTTTCCCACCATTAGCGCTGCGGAAGCCCAGCGGCGCTGGACGAGATCATCGTCGGCGCGATAGATCCCAGCCGCGCCGAAGTAGCCCTCCTCCAGCCACCCGCCCAAGCCGTTGACATCGGACGCGACGCCCCCGATCGGAATATCCGCCAGCTGCAGCTGGTCGATCCGCACGCCCTGGACGGTCCCGCCGGAATCCTCGGGCCTCGCGCCCAGCAGCAGGCCCTCGATGGTTGAGACCTCTGCGATCGCGCCGATGATGCCTCGCTCGGCATCGAGCGAGGGGACGCTCACTTGCAGCCTCACGTCTTCGCCGGCCGCGTCCGGCGAGCTCTGGCCGACCGGGAGGAACGGAACGGCTCGGCTCATATTCGATGCGACGAATCCTCCTGACAGTCCGCCCCACTGGAATATGCCCGCCACGCTGGTGCCGTCCAAGCCCGCGAAGACCCCCTGCAACAGGTTCGCGCCATCCTCTGCAACAAAGTTCCCCTTGGACACGGGGATCGACGTCCAAGAGATGTTCTCGAGGGTACGACCGGAGCCTTGGTCGACCAGGTTGGAGAACTCTACGTTGATTTCTGGCTCTGGCGCCAACTGCACGCTGACGGAGACATCCCCGCTGACCTGGCTTCCCCGCCAACGCGAGTCGCTGATGTCTTCAGCCTGCAGCACGCCATTCCAGCGGGCAACGCTCTCCGTCGGACTCGTCAGGAATCCGAACCCGCCCGCGATCAGGGTGGTCGCTTCGACACCTTCTGGAAAAGGCTGGGCCCCCTGCCCCAAGTCGAACTCGATCATGCTCGTGAGGGCCGAGTATCCCGCTTGGCCATCCTGGCCCGCCAGGCCTTCCACTCTCATGCTGAGCGCGGCCGGCAGCAGATCGCCAAGCCCCAGACCGACCCGCAAGGTCATGGAGAGCTGGCCGTGGTCACCGCTCCCGCCGCCGACGACCCCTCGCGCGCTCAAGCTCAGCTCGCCGATGGCGATCGCACCTGGAGACGACTGTCCTAACGGCACGGGCACGTCGGTCAGGGGCGAGTCCAATTCGGCCGCCCCCCCAACCATGGGTTCGTGCAACGCTGGCGGTCCACCCAAGACTACGCCTAGGAGCCGCGTTGCCGCGGGCAGCGGGCCCAAGGGCGGCGCGGTCGGCCCGACGTCTACGACCGTGAGCGCTTCAGGATGCTCGCGCTGGGCCCCGAACGCGCCGATCAGTCCATCGCTCTGAAAGATGCCTCCCACTCCGATGTGGCTTCGGCCGAAGAACTTGCCCTGCACCGCATCGCCTTCCGTACCAGCGCTAAAGGCACCGTCCTGGACAGGCACGTCCGTCCACTCGAATTCCGCTCTCGAAGCTCCTGTGTTGAGGTCGAAGAGGTCGAAGAACGACACATTGGCGCGCGGATCGGCATAGCTCGCGATCGAGACCTCGACCTCGCCAAGGACGGCGTGACCATCGGTCTCGGTCCCGCTAACGTCACGCGCAAAGGCACTGCCGGACCAAAACAGCAAGCCTTCGGAGGGACTCGTGCCCGCGGGCTCGCCGATGGAGAATGGCGTGGGGAGGTCCAACGGCAGGAGCAATCGGTCGTTTGCCGGGTCGGCGCCCAGGGCCCGCCCGATCCCGAAGCTGCCGAACTGGAGAGACCCAATCAACGTATCCACGAAGATGTCGAACTCTTCTGTGGAAGTCTGCGTTCGGGTCACTGTCAGGTCGGTGACTTCCGTGGCGATAATCGGAGGCGAAGTGTGAGCCCGCACGGCCCGAGCGCCCGACACCACCGCCACGCCACTGGTCGTCTCGACCGATTGCGCGGCCAGGCGCGACCCGGGCAGAAGCGCAGAGAGCAGGGCCGAAAGGCCGATCGCAACAGCCAGTCGAAACGCTGTCGCCCTGCGAGAGCAACCGCCTCCCTGAGGTGCCGAAGCGCGATTGTACGGGTGGGTCTGCGACGCAACAGGCGACATCGAGCTTAGTCTAGCGAGGCTTTGCCTCAGACCGACGAGACTCGGTTCGAAGCTGCTTAGCCATACCCGGGGTGGAGTGCGGGCTCCAGACGCTGCTCCGCTCTGCGGCCGGGGCCGCCGTGTGGTCGCCTAGGCGACAGTGCCCGTATC
>JAJDTX010000011.1 GCA_022826925.1 Bryobacterales bacterium | reverse complement strand
GATACGGGCACTGTCGCCTAGGCGACCACACGGCGGCCCCGGCCGCAGAGCGGAGCAGCGTCTGGAGCCCGCACTCCACCCCGGGTATGGCTAAGCAGCTTCGAACCGAGTCTCGTCGGTCTGAGGCAAAGCCTCGCTAGTGATTGTATAGGAACTCATTCGTGCTCACTAGTGCCCACAGGACGTTCTGCAACCCGGTCGACCGGTCCTTGGCACGGGAGATCACGGTCTGGCAGTCGTCCCGCTCGTTGGGCTCAGGGAGACGGGACAGGGCAGCCAAGTAGAGGTGTTCGACAATCTCGTTGTCGGACTTGCCGTCGCGAAGCAAGCTCGCCAGTTCCCCTTTCTCCGCGCTCGTTCGGATTTTCTCGTTCACGGTGTCCCCGACCAGCAGATGCATTGCTTGGCGCAATGAAACGCTCTCGTTCCTCTCGCATTTCGCGGCATCTCTCTTGGGCCGGTCGAACATATCCAGAAACGCCGAGGGCACTCCCGGGTCGGCTAGGTTCACCGCACGGACCCCCGGATAGTATCCGAGGTAGTCTTGCGGAACGCCGGTGATCTGGACGATCGAATCGATCAACTGCTCCGCAGTGAGCCGCTTTAGGTAGTAGCGCGAGTAATTGACTTCGTCGTCCCGGTTGCCCGGTTCGGGGGCGGAAGAGAGCTGGTAGGTCTTCGAATTAGCGATCATCCGAATCAAGTGGTGAAGATCGTACCCGTGCTCGACGAAGTCTTCGGCCAGCCGGTCAAGCAACGCTTCGTTCGTCGCCGGGTTGCTTGCCCGGAAGTCGTCCACCGGATCGACCAGAGGACGTCCCACGAACTGGTTCCAAAAGCGGTTGACTGTGGCGTGCGCGAACCACGGATTGTCGTTGGACGTCATCCATCGGGCCAGCACGGCCCGCCGGTCTTCCAGCGGCCGGATCAGCGGCTCCGAGCCGTCCAGGAACCGCGGGCGCACGACCTGCTTGGTTTCCGGGTGGCGGAATTCCTTGTCGTACTCGATGTATCGAATTGATTCGACCGGCGGCGGCCGGAGGCCCTTCCCTGCCAGCTGAGAGAAGAACGCCGCCATCGACAGAAAGTCCTCGCGCGTCCATCTCGCGGACGGGTGGTCGTGGCAGCGGGCGCACTCGATGCCGAGGCCAAGGAATGCCTGGGAAGCCAGTGTCGTGACATCTTCGATCGAGCGCGAGAAGAAATTGACGGCACCCACCTCCCAAGTGCTTCCAGTCGAAGTCAGGATCCGCGTGACGAATTCGTCGTACGGCGTGTTTTCTTCGAAGGCCCGGCGAAGCCAGTCCTGCAGGTATGCCGTGCCGTCACTCGAAGTGAGAACCGAGTTGGCGAACAAGTCCCCCCACTTGACTGCCCAGAATTCCGCGTATTCCGGCCGCTGAAGCAGTTCGTCCACCAGCCTTGCCCGGCGATCATCGGAGGGATCGGCCAAGAAGCGGCGCGTTTCCGCCGCCGTGGGCACGATGCCGATCGTGTCCAGGTAGACGCGTCGGATGAATTCCGCATCCGTCGACAGCTGCGAGTGCGGGACATTGAGCTGGCCGAGCTTGTCGAATACCAGCTCATCGATGAAATTCGCCGGCTCAATGGGCTGGCTGTCCAACGGTCCCGCTGCAGCCACGCCCATCCGCAGCGCTTGGACGTGCCCCAGCGTGCGCACCAGCACAGTCCCTTCCCCTGCCGACCTGGCGGTGACCTTTCCCTCCAGGGAGACCTCAAGAACTTCATTCTTCTCCGTCGAGTAGCGAACCCTTTGCGTCAGATCTTGTTGGCTGCCGTCGGTGTAGTGGCCGACGACGACGATCTGCTGGGTGGCGCCTGGGCCCTCCAGGACCGTGAATTCGGTCGGATACACGTCGATCCGCTGGAGGCGGGCCACGGTTCCCGTATGCTTCGGGGCACCGTCGCGGATCCAATCGACCAACGTTTGGTAGTCGAAGCTCTCACGCTGGATCAGGTGTCCGCCTCCGTGAGAGATCTCGAACGTAGGCTTCATCAGCAGCAGGCTCTTGTCGGGCCGGTCCCGGTCGATCCGGCGTCCGTCGGAGTGGTTCACGACAGCCTCGAAGTCGGCGTCCGGGTCGTAGCCGAAGAGCGAGAGCTTGAATCCGCTCTGGCCGTTGAGCGCCCCGTGGCAGTTCGCGTTGTTGCAGCCGCGCTGGGAGAATATCGGCGCCACCTCCGTGGCGAAGTCAACCCGCGACGTCCGTCTCGGCTGGACGATGACGACCGCCTCGGCCCGCAGGTCCTGATAGACGGCGCGCAGCTTGGCGACGCCGAACTTCCGCGCTTCGAACGTCCCCGGGGAGATCTCTCGAACCACATCGGGTACATCGACAGTCACTTGGATACCGGGAGTTACGTCGCGTCGCGAGCCCTCCGAGTCGATCGCGGTGAACAGTAACGTGTGGGTGCCTCCGACTCCGCGAATGAACGCCACGTCCGGCTCGATGATCAGCCGCTCGGGTTCGAACGCATTCGGACTCGATGCCTGCAGGAGGATCGCGGCAGTTACCATGCCCAGGACAATCGCCATGCTGCGCTTGAACGAAGGCAGAGATTCGCCTCCGTAGCAGCGGCTCGAACGCATTGCAGCAAAATGCATCGTCGCCTCTCCCATGCCTGACACCCTTTTAGTTGACCTGCACGGTGAACCCGCGTGTCACTTCGGTAACAGCGGTCTCGCCTCCGGTCGCGGTCGCCCGCAGCGCGATTTGGTGGGCCCGAGCCTCGAGAATCGAGCGGTCTCCGATCAAGGCCACGCTCACCTGGCCGTGGTCTTCCGGACCAGCTTCGAGCCGCAGTCCGGGCGGAAACTCCACAGCCTGAAATTCTAGGACCTCCTCGAACCCTTCGGCCCGGGCCACGGAAACAGGGATCTGAACTCTTCCTCCCTTGGCGAGATCCATCCGGAAGCCCCGGAAAGGCTCCTCGATGTTCAGCGCGAAGCTTGCTGGCTGGACGAACGAGACTAGCACGTCGCCTCGCGGAACCTCGTTGTAACCGGCACCGTCTTCGGTGTAGAAGGACGGCAAGTCGGCAGGACGCGTCACTTCCCGGTCGCCGATCTTCGCCGTCCCGAAGACCCGTACGCGCGCCTGGACCCATCCTGTAGCCCCGTCTGGGCGTGACTTATCCGCGTCGTGCCGAATCTCGAGAATGCCCGACGGGTCGTCCGTCCTCAATTGGAGCGCTTCGGCGACCATCCCGGGCGGCAAGCCGTCCGCGCGGACATCGACCATGCCCTTGAACCCTTCCTGGGAGCGTAGTGTGACCGGAATCCTTGCCACGCCTCCCAACGGTCCCCGGACGCTCTCCTGGACTACTCCGATGCGGAATCCCGGCACCCTCTTGCGCACCTTCAGGCGATAGGCGTGGTCCGGGCCACCACGCTTGGAATTGTCCCGGAGCTGCAGGACATAGTCCCCTGCCGCGTCGGCGTCGTTCGGATTCCCGGTCTGGAAATAGTGCCAGAACTTCGAGTCCAGCTTCTCTTTCTTGCGCACGGCATTGAAGTACTGGCCGCAGTCCTTGCAGCGGTCGTCGCCGCGATCGATCAGCTCGCCGTCGGGACGGACCAAGGTCAAGTTCGGGTCCGTAATGTGCGAGCCGAGGCCCTTGGCGTCCACTTCGAATGCCAGTTCGTCGTACTGATTCACCGTGAAGAGAATACCGTCGATATCGCCTGGGCGGTCGATCCGTCCGTTCAGGACGAGAGGCAAGGAGATCCGCTGGCCTTCGTGGAGGCCGTCGTTCGGTTCCTGCTCGACTGACTCCGGCGTGTCCCCGACCGAGAATGCCATTGGCATCAAGGTCCCAGACGGGTCTGGGAAGCTCAGGTAGTGGGTCCCCAGCGGAGTGTCTTCGGCGATGTTGACAGCGAGTTTGTAACGGCAGGCGCAGGGATCGGGAAGCGGCTCCATGGAGGCGCTCAACTTGCTGGTGCTGAATTGGGGTTCCGCTTCGGGGGGAAGAAAGTCGGCCCGGAGTTCGACTTCGACCGTGGCCCCACGCTTGCCGCCCATGGGGAACACGGACCACAGGATTGGGCTGCGCCCGATCGCGAGCTCGTATTGCCAATTGATCTTGGTGTCGTCGAAGAGGATCGTGTAGAAATCCGAGAAGCGTCTGGGAATGACGGTAAGGATGTAGTCTCCGTCCTCCGCGAAGGTGTAGTCCAGGTAGGGGTCTGTGCCGAAGTAGGAGAGATTTCGGGACAGGACGCGGCCGGAGGCTGTCATCAGGATCGCGACCACGTGGCCGCGCACCTTACTGCGCCCCGTGAGAACGTTGAACGCGAGCCGCTCCCCCGCGCTTGCACGAAACCGGAACATATCTGAGTCGTGGACGGTCTCGATCTTGCCTTCGACCACTACCGGTGTCGGAACCGACTGGGCCTCTGCGTAACTGTCGTTCGGTTCGCTCTCCGCGACGCTGGGCCAGTCCGTCACGCGGAACAGGATCCGGTTCGAGGGCCCCTTGGGGGTCTCCACGACCAGGAACCGAGGACCGGGAGTAGCGGAGGCGCCGGATTCGATCCTCGCCTTGATCTCCAGCGGGTTGCCAGACAGGATGGTGGCTTTCAGATCCGCGCAGTCGCAGCGGATGCCCTGCACTTCGTCCAAGTAGTTCCCTCGGAAGGTGACGTCAGCAGCATGGCCGGCACGAACGCTGAGCGGAAACGCAAGCGCCACGTCCGGCCGATTGATCGCCACGTCGGCCGAAGGGGGCTTCGAAGCGGTGGCCGACAGAAGCCCCAGCAGACCGCACCAAGACAGGCCCGCGATGCGAAAGAGCCGCAAATCGCGTTTGAACGCCCGTAGCGCCACCCGGCCTCCGATCAGATTATACGTGTTCGATGCGTTCCTGCCGAATCCCTGAACTTGCAGCTGGAACCACCGCGGTGCGGCGAGGAGTGGGTGGGCGTGCGTGAGGATGACCGCTCTCAGACGCCGCGTGGCCTCCACGCATTCCTGGTGCCGATTGGTACGCGCGGCCGGGCACTATCCGATGAGGTCGTGCACCACGCGTCCGTGGACATCCGTCAGTGAAATGTCCCGTCCGCCGAACCGGTAGGTCAGCCGCTCGTGGTCGAGCCCTGCCAAATGCAGAATTGTTGCGTGAAGATCGTGCACGGTCATCACGTCCTCGACTGCGTGCACACCCAGCTCGTCAGTGTTGCCGTAAACCAGGCCGTTCCGGGTCCCCCCGCCGGCCATCCAGATCGTGAACCCTGTTTCGTGATGGTCCCGGCCGTCCCCGTTGCCTGTATCCGGCGTGCGGCCGAATTCCGTGGCCCAGACCACCAGCGTCTCGTCGAGCATCCCCCTGGCCTTCAGGTCGCTGAGCAGAGCTGCGACAGGCCGGTCGGTAATTCTCGCGTTCCCCTCGTGCCCCTTCTTTAGGTCAGTGTGCTGGTCCCAGGTGCCGTTGTTTCCGCCGTAGACCTCGGCGCAAGTGATTTCGACGAATCGAACTCCCGCCTCGATCAGTCGACGCGCCCTCAGGCACTGCGTTCCGTAGAGCCTTGCCTCCCTTTCTTCGGCCTCGAGTCCGTAGTTCCGCTTGGTCTCGGCATTCTCGCGGCTGAGGTCCAGGACGTCGGGAAGCAGTGATTGCATGCGGTATGCGAGTTCGTAGTTGCGGATTGCCGACTCGATTGCGTCGTCGCCTCCCTGCGACCTCGCGAGCAGCCGATCCTGCTCGATGATCGCGTCGAGCTTGGCCCGCTGGACCAGATCCATGTCGGCGGGAGCCAGATTGTGGATGGGAACGCCGTCAGCGGCGACCGAAGTGGCCTGATGGCTCGCTGGCAGGAAGCCGCTTGAGAAATTCTCGACCCCACCTGGAGGGACAGCTCCGCCATCAAGCAGCACGTAGCCCGGGAGATCCCGGTTTTCTGTGCCGAGGCCATAGGTGATCCATGATCCTAGGCTGGGATAGCCGCCGACGTTGCGGCCTGTATGCAATTTGATGTTGCTTCGAGGGTGCAGCGGAAAGTCAGATTTCATCGATCGCACGATTGCTAGATCGTCGACGCAGGTTGCGACGTGAGGGAAGAGTTCGCTAACCGCAGCCCCGCTCTGGCCGTGCTGCTTGAACTTCCACGGACTTCCCAGCCACTTTCGGTTGGGACCTGCCGTGTAGTTGTCGAGCGTTGCCTTGGTGCCGTTTAGTTCCGCAAGCTTCGGCTTTGGGTCGAACGTGTCCATGTGCGAGACGCCGCCCGACATGAACAGGAACACCACGTTCTTGGCTGTCGCGGTGTGGTGCGGACCGGGAGTCGCGGCCAAGCCGGCGTACGCCGGATCAGCCATCAAGGCCGAAAGGGCCGTCATGCCAAAGCCGGTGGACAGTGTGGACAGCAATTCGCGGCGAGACAGCCCGTGAGTCGTGCGTCCGCCGGGCAATCTGGTACCCGACGGTCGCTGCTGCGGATTCGCTCCTTGGGGTCTCATTCCGCCTCCGCTATTGAATGTAGATGAATTCCTTCAGATTGAAAATGGTGTGAGCGACATCGCGCCAGACCTGGACGCTGGCCAGCATGTCTTCTTGGCCTTCCTCGTGCAACGTGCCGAAGCGCGAGACGAGAGCCTGCATCCGCTTGAGTTCGCGATTCGTGGGCTGCCGTCCCAGCGCAGATCGGTACATCGTTCTGAGCCTGGCTTCAACCGACTCGCTGGATTCGGCGATCAGCGCTTGCGCCCAGAATTCCGCCTCCGCGAGCACAAAGTCGTCGTTCATCATCGTGAGCGCTTGGCGTGGGACGTTCGTGACATCCCTCCGTCCCCTCGCCATCGCCGGTGCAGGGAAGTCCAGGGCTTCGAGAAATGCCGCTCCTTCGTGACGAGTCACCTTCAGGTAAATGCTCCGCCGACCGCGTCCGTCGAGGGGGCCAGACAGGAGTTTTCTGTAGGCTTTCGGCTTCGCGCGGTAGGGATGGATGCTGGGCCCAAACATAGTCCTGTCGAGCTTGCCCGAAACCGCGAGGATGGCATCGCGGATCGACTCCGCCTCGAGCCGACGGCCGGGGTATCGATGGAAGAGCTCATTGCTTGGATCCGTGTCACTTGCCGCCGCCCGGGCAAGGCTGGCCTGCTGGAAGGCACGCGACAGCACGATCTGCCGGATGGTCTTCTTGATCGACCAGCCCTCCTCAACGAACCGGCTAGCGAGGTAATCGAGCAGATCGGGATGCGTTGGGCGCTCCCCGAATCGTCCGAGGTTGTCGACTGTGGTGACCAAGCCGCGGCCGAAGAGGTAGTGCCAGATCCGGTTCACCATCACCCGGGCGGTGAGGGGATTGCGAGGGCTTGCGATCACCTCTGCCATTTCGCGCCGACCGCTTCCTTCGGGCCGAGCGGGATTGCCCAGGTCGTCGAGCAGTGAGAGGAACCCACGCGGAACGGTCTCTCCGAGGTCTTCGGCGTTGCCCGACCGGAAGATGGGGGTGTCCTGCCCCTTTTCCATGTCGGACATCCCTTGGATGACCCGAGGGAGGGGCAGTTTCCGCTCAAGGGCTCGGTACAGATCGACAGACTCGCGGAGTCTCGGTGTCAGGTACTTGGAGTTCGCCAGTAATCCGGTCTCGAGCAGCCACTGGAGCCAGCGCGCTTGGTCGTCGCTTGCGTCACCGTTTCCCCACGCTTCGACCGCCTCGCGCGCGACCGCAGCATATCGAGCGGCCATGTCCTCCAGGTCGGCGGGAGGCCCCTGTTCGAAGAGGCGTTCCAGATGGGAGAGCTCGTCCTTCGGCAGCTCGTCGCAGTCATGAAGAACGGCCTGCGTGACGCCGAAGAATGAACGCGGCTCTGCCACCTGCTCATCGCTAATCTCCTTCATCCGATCCGGGCGGTCGGGGAGGCGCGGGTTGTCATGCTTTGTCACGAGCTCCGCGTAGATCCGGTATTCGTCGTGCTTGTCGCGTAGCGGGATCTTGATCCAGCCGAGCCGGTCTTGGTCGAGGACTTGGTAGTGCTCGCTGAGCATGCAGTTGTCCAGGACCGTGCGCCAGGCCGCTAGGTTCCCACCGACAACACGCAGACTCAGGAACTTCCTATCCCTCGGGAGATACGGGGAGCGAATTGCCCCGTTGAGCTTCTCCGACAGCAAGTGCGTGAACATGCCGGCAGGAAAGATCCCCGACACGACTTCGGAACCGGTTGCGGCAATCGAGAACGCGCCGCCGCGGGCCCTGAGCGATTCGAAGGCTCGGCCCTCGGCATTCCAGCCCGGCATCATCCCGTCCCCGAAGTCGGCAACCGTGTCGAAGTTCTCTGCATTGAAGTCGGTGTGCAAGCGTCGCTGGCGGGCGTACCGCTCCGCAACTCCCTCCCATAGTTCCGTCACCGAAAAACCTGGGCGTTCGGCGCTTGCGCGGGCAACTTCCGACCAGGGAAGCAGCGGATTGTCGAACCCCAGTTCCGGACTCTCCACGAGTTCTCGAATACGCTCGCCGGGCTCCGGATCGAGGATCGGGCCGGATTCGCCCTCGGCCCCGGTCTCGGCCGAATGACCAAGCGATGCAAGCAGGTGGCTTGCGAGCTCCTCCGCTTCGCCCAGCCAGGCGCTGGCCAGCTCCCTGCGGACGGTCTCCTTGACCTCCCGCATCCGGTTCTTCAGGTCCTTGTTGGCATCGTGCGTGTCAACCGTCCGGGTCACCAGGCGCGAACTGTCCAGCACCCCGTAGAGACCGTAGTAGTCAGCCGTCGGGATCGGGTCCAGCTTGTGGTCGTGGCAGCGGGCGCACGAGATCGTGAGCCCTTGGAAGGCCTTGCCGAGCGCGTCGATCTGGTCATCCACCACATCGGTCCGGACTTCCCGGAACATCGTGCAGTCGTCGTGGCCCTGCTCGCCCAGCCGGAAGAAGAATGTCCCGATCAGGGATTCATTGACCCAGCCCCCTTCGTCGACCCGGGGTTCGTCCAGCAGATCCCCGGCGATGTGCTCGCGAACCAGCTGGTCGTAAGGGACGTCCGCGTTCAACGCTCGAATCATGTAGTCCCGGTACAGCCAAGCTCCGTTGTTCTCGTAGTTCCAGTCGTTTCCAAGCGTTTCACCGAATCTCACCACGTCCATCCAGTGCCGTGCCCAGTGCTCTCCAAAGTGCGGCGACTCGAGGAGGTTGTCCACGGCCTTGCCATAGGCGTTCGCCGAGCCGTCGTTCAGGAATTCCTGGACCTGGCGCGGACTCGGGGGCAGGCCGGTCAGGACAAAGCTCAGGCGACGGATGAGAGCGGCCCGCCCGGCCTGGCCGTTCGGTCTCAATGATGCTTCGTCGAGGCGGGCTTGAATGAACCGGTCGATAGGGTGGTCGCTCCAGTTCGTCCGGCTCACGCTTGGAAGGGGTGGATCCTCCACCGGCTGAAATGCCCAGTGCTCGCGTCGCATCGCCTCGTAGTGCCGGGAGACGTCGGACGCGGCGCCTCGCGGCCTTTCCGGCGTCCAGGGAAGGCCTCGGCGAACCCACTCTTCAAGTGACGCGATGTTCGCGTCGGAGAGCTTCCCGCCCAGGGGCATGCGAATCGACTCGTGCCTAACTGCTTGGATCAGGAGGCTGTCGTCCGGGTGCCCCGTTGAGACTGCAGGACCCCGATTCCCGCCCTCAAGCACCGCTTCTCGCGAGTCCAGCTTCAGGCCCGACATCGCGTTCGATTCGCTGTGGCACGAAGAGCACTGCGTCGCCAGGACGGGCCGGATTTTGCGTTCGAAGAACTCGAGATCCAGCTCTGACCATTCCGCGGCGCCTGCCAGCGGCGCGCACGACAGTGCAGTAAGCAGGCAAGCAGGGGCTCGCCAGCTCGGGGAGCGCGTTAGCGATCTACGAATTCTAGGCACTCAATTCGTCTGGGCAGTGAGCCGCGGACGCTTCTACAGTACCTAAGCCGTTGCCTTCGAACAAGTGGCCCGGCCCGCTGGCGTGCACCCAGTTGTCAATCATGCATTGACAGCAGCGCAAACCGGTAGTAAATTGGCGTTGCTGATCTGTAAAGGGTCGGCATGAGCGACGAGGGGTCACCGTACACGGAGGTAACCATGGTCCATTCAGCAATCTCGGCCGCCCGATTGGGGGCGGCTTTACTTGTCTTGGCGATGGTTGCGTTCGCACAAACCGAACGCGGAACGGTCCGCGGCACCGTCTCGGACACGACGGGCGCCACCATCGGTGACGTCACCGTGACGGCGACCAACCAAGACACCGGAGTGGTGTCGGAAACAGTATCGACAGCTGCGGGCATTTACCAGATCCCGCAGATCCGGCCAGGAACCTATACGGTCCAGGCCGAGTTTAGCGGGTTCAAGACGTTCGTCCGCGAGAACATCCGCGTCGCGGCGGGAGCGATTGTGCCCCTCGACCTGCAGATGGAGGTCGGTGACGTGACCGAGAGCGTCACGGTTTCGGCTGCGGCCATAACCCTGAAGACCGAAAGCACCGAAGTCAGCACCGAAGTGAATCCGAAGTCCTTCGTGGAGTTGCCCTTGCAGGTGGTTGGCGGTAGCGGAAGAGCCGTGGAATCCTTCATCTTCCTCGCCCCCGGGACGAGCGGAGACACGTTCGATGCCCACATCAACGGCAGCCAGACCCTGAGCAAAGAGATCCAGATGGACGGGATGAGCATGACGACCGCCGAGGTGGGCGGCGATCCACGGGTGATTCTCTTGCCGCCCGAGGCAGTACAGGAGTTTTCGCTGCTGACCAACAACTACCCTGCCGAATACGGCAATAGCGGTGGCGGCATTGAGCGACTCGTGGTGCGGTCCGGCACAAACGAATTCCACGGGAACGCGTATGAGTTCCTGCGCAACGACAAACTGGACGCGAGTGGCTTTTTCGCGCCCAAGCGATCAATTCAGCGCAGGAACGAGTTCGGCGCCAGCTTCGGCGGCCCCATTGTCAGGAATCGCAGCTTCTTCTTCATGAACTGGCATTGGTACAAGTACCGGTCAGGAGCGCTCAACCAATCCGGGTCTGTTCCGACGCCAATGATGAAGCGGGGTGATTTCAGCGAATTGATTCCAGCAGGGGAAGGAGTCATCTACGATCCGGGAACGACCCGGCCAGTTGGAACAGGATTCGAGCGCGATCCGTTTCCCGGCAACGAGATACCTTCCAGCCTGCACAGCTCGATCTCCAACAAGATCTGGGCCTTGGTCCCGGATCCCGACGGGCCCGGCTTGTTCAACAACATATTCGCCCAGGGGAACTCGCGCAACGACAACCGCAACAACACGATCAAGCTGGACCACAGCCTCGCCGATGCCCACCGTCTCAGCATCATGTACACCTTCGGAAAGAACACTGACAACGGACCCTTCGCGGTGCTTCCGCAGCCAGTTTCGGACGCGAGGCAGGGAGTGCGCGGCCCGGTAGCCAACAACGGGCGGATCAACTACGACTGGATTGTCAGCCCCACGGTTCTGTTCCACATGGGCGCAGGAATCAGTCGCCAGGATCAGCTCCTCGTCAACGAGGAGACCGAGGGAATGGGGTGGAACGACCAGCTCGGGATTCGGGGCACGGATAACGGCCCGTTCCCCGAGATCATAATCGACCCCTGGAGCAGCTACGCCCGTCACCAGCGGGGGCTGTCCACGATTGCCACGACCTACCTGTACAGTCCCAGCCTGTCCTGGACCAAGGGCAAGCACAATGTCAAGTTCGGAGCCGAGATTCGCAAGCTGCAAAACAATTTTGCGCTTTCGCCGCATACCGGCAACTTCACGTTCAACCGCAATGAAACCGCGTTGCCGGGTGTTACGGGCACCGGCAACGTCCTGGCCAGTTTCCTTCTGGGCGATGTGGATAGCGGCTCCTTCAACATCCGGGCACGGACGGGCACTCGGCATTCCTACACGGCTCTTTACGTGCAAGACGACTACAAAGTCCTGCCCAACGTAACCCTGAATCTGGGTGTGCGCTGGGACATCTTCACTCCGCTAACGGAGGTCAACGACCAGTACTCGGTGATGGATCCCAACTTGCCGAATCCCGGTGCGGACGGCTTTCCCGGCGCGTTGGTATTTGCCGGGGATTGCGACGTCTGTACGGGGACGAAGCGATTGGTCGGCAACAACACGACCGACTTCAACAGCTTAGGCCCTCGCTTGGGCGTAGCCTGGAAGCTGAAGGACAAGCTGGTCTTCCGCACAGCGTATGCGGTCAGCTACTTCCCGACCGGCGGATTGGGCGGCAGCAATGCCAAGGCCCCGTCGACCGGCTTCTCATCGAGAGGCCGATTCTTTTCCTCTGACCTCGGGGTGACGCCCGGCTTCAACTGGGAGGATGGCTTTCCGCAGGACTTCAAGCGTCCCCCGCTCAGGGACCCCGCTTTCGCCAATGGCCAGAGGGCCGACCTTTGGAACACCGGCGCGAACCAGCCGATGTACACCCAGAGCTTCAACGCGGGCTTCCAGTACCAGTTGGCGCCTACCTGGCTCTTGGATATCGCGTGGGTCGGCAACAAATCGACGCGTCTTCCGACCGGAGTCTTCAACCCAATGCAGGTGGACCCGCAACACCTGAGAGTGGGGAATCTCCTGACCCTGCCGATCGACCATCCGGAAGTCGCCGCAGCGGGATTCGGCCGGCCCTACCCGAGTTTCGAGGGCACTCTCAACCAATCCTTGAGGCTCTATCCCCAATTCACCAGCCTGAATTTCACGCGGTCCGAAAACGTTGGGAACTCCTCCTACCACGCGCTGCAGGTGAAGGTGGAGAAGGAATTCGACGAAGGGCTGTGGCTCCTGGCCTCATATACGTGGCAGAAGACCCTGACCGACGCGTCTTCCTCCCTCGGCGCATTCTTCGGGAGCACCGCGCGCGACCACTACAACCGCGGTCTCGAAAAGGCTCTGGCGCGCTTCGACGTCCCCCACCGGTTCGTGACGGCGTTGAATTTCGAACTCCCGTTCGGAAAGGGGAAGGCACTCGGTGCGAACGCCGGAGGTGTCGTCAACGCGATCATCGGGGGATGGCAGTTCAACGCGATCGTCTCCTACCAGAGCGGTACGCCTTCGGAGATCGGGCAGGCCAACAACTCGCCGCTCTTCGCGAGCAGGCAAGTCCCGAACATTCTCTCGAGCAATATCGACATGCGCGGCGGGAGCTTCGACCCGGCGACCGACAGGGCGATGAACATCGGCGCATTCGAGGAGGTGGGTCCATTCGACTTCGGCAATGGCACGATCTTTCTGGGCAACTCGCGCAACTTCCCGATTCTGAACGAGGACTTCGGCCTGATGAAACGGGTTTATGCAACGGAGGACTTCAACGTCGAGTTCCGATTCGAGGTCTTCAATGCGTTCAACCGCGTCGTCTTCGGAGGTGCCGCCGGAAATGTCAGTAATCCGGCCGGTTTCGGAAGCGTCGGCGGGCAAGGCAACGCACCTCGGAGCGGCCAGGTCGCCCTGAAGATCAACTTCTAGCGAGGGAAGCAGGATCAGCGATGCCGGAAGTCGCCTCGAGCGGACAGCGCGGCTTCCGGTTCCGCGCCCTGAGGCAGCGGAATCTCTGAATCCGGTTCCCGACACTGCGGGCCGGGATCTGGCTTCCCTTGCTAAGCCCCGTCCCTCGCCCTTTGCGTTGCAACGACTGCTAGGGTGCACCCGGTCTGCGATTGGTCGGCGCTGTCAGGGGTTCACCGGATTCCAAGGCTTGCTTGGCCTGTCTTGCATAGATGCTGTCGGGGACGTGTTCTAGGTATCGCTCCCAGGTTTGCGCCGCCAATCCCGGCTCATCGACGCTCGCGTAGATCTGCGCCAGTACCCGGTAACTTGACTCGACCAAGGGATCTGACTCGATTGCTCGCTCAAGGGCCTGGACGGCCCCGTTGAAGTTGCCGCTGGCATGCAGGCCGTCGGCTAGGCTCTGAAGCCAGATCGGGTTCCTCGGCTCCACTTTGACAACATGTTCGAACAGTTCGGTCGCGAGTTCGGTTCTCCCGCGCAGCAGGAACATGCGGCCCAGGGCATGAGGAATGGCCACGTCGGTTTCTGGGAAGTCCCTCATCGCCGGAACGAGATTCCGAAGCGCCGCCTCGCTTTCCTGCTGCGGAGAGTGGCTCCGTTCTGCCAAGCGAGCATAGGCCAGGCCGAGATTCCTCTGCGCCAGAGAGCCCTGCGGCTCGCGCCACGCCTTCAGTTTCCATAAGGTCTCACCACGCGAAGGTTCTTCTCGCTTGCGAGCGATGCTGTGGTCGGTGAAGGCGCTATGGCCGCTGTCGTAGGCCCGCCGGGAAGGCATGTGGCAGCCGACGCAGTCTTGCAGGGGTTCGGGATGTCGTGCGAGGGCTGTCGGAGTGTGGCATCCTTGGCATTTCCGCCGGTAGTAGTCCGACCCGTCATCTGGCTTGCCATGTGGGTCGTGACAGGTGCCACACCATAGGGAATCTCCGCTGGCCTGAGCGCAACGACTCGCCGCGAGTTGCTCGACGTGGCTGACTACTTTGAATTCCGGTACGCCCGAACTCGGGCTGGGTTGCTCGTAGAGATAGACCGAGAACACCTCTTCGAGTTCCATGCCGGGCCGGAAGTCCCCGAACGTTCGATTGGGGTTCAGTATGCGCGCCTCGCCGCTCAGGTGGCACTGCTCACAAATGCTGTCCCTGGCGCGGGCTGGGAGCTCGGAGGGGCTGAGGATCGTATCGGCTGACGGATTGGCAAGATGCTCTCGTGTCGGCCCGTGGCACCTGTCGCAGGAGATTGCTTCCGCGTCAAACGACGGATTCCCGTACTGGTTGAGCGTCCCTCGAATCGGCCGGGGCCGCCCAGCGTGGCACCACACGCACTCCGCTGTCACCGGGCGTTCGAATTCAGGGTGGGCGTTGTCTTCGTATCCCGGAGCGACATCCCAAAGGCCGCGTCTCGTGTAGTAGGAAATGGGGGACTGGAACAGGTGCCTGCCGCGCGCTACCAAGTAACCGAAGGCATGGTTTCCCGATCCGATCACGAACTCGACTCGATTCTCTGAGTCCCAACCGTCTCGCTCCACCCGTTGAAGCATTCCTTTTGCTGTCGACTCGACAACGAACCGGGATCCGGAGAATTCGTGACTAAACGAGGCGTCCAGCCGGTGGTGTGAGCGGCTCAACGAGCGCCCCATGCCGGTTTCCAGGTACGCTTCAACCTGCTCGGCGTGACAAGCAGTGCATGGCGAGTCGTCAGCGATGCCGGAACCACTCAGAACGGTCAGCATGGCGGCCAACGCGAATCCCAACGTGCGGATCCTGGTCTTGGCTAAGTCGTGAAATCCATGCCGGGGCTTTAGACGGCTTCGCCTTGCCGAGGCGAGCCCGGTGGAATACACTCTTGACCGGCGCGTGCACGGGGCAGCGAATTGCCATCGAACGTCCGGTCGCACCCAACAGTCCATGCGCTGACTCTTGTGGTCGGCGTACCGAGCGTTGTCGGTGAACGCGGACGCGGATAGCCAACGCTGGTGCTGATGCATTGTCCTCTCCCCGCCCAGCATGGTGTGGGAGACCGAGGGTAAGCCGGGAGACGTGAGCGACGCGAGAGCCGCAACTTCGTTTCGGTGCGGACTCAGGCCTCGTGGGCCGTCTACCCTAGCGGCCATAACCTGACCCTTCGGTCTGTGGCTCGCGCAGGGTAGTTCAAAGTGTCCCGCCTCCTGATAGCCTGTAGCCACGTATTCAAGGCCGACTCCCTGCATGGGCTAGCGCCTGATCATATAATTGCTGGATCCTCGGCGAGGGGACGGGTAGGATTTCCAGCGCCCGCACCAAGACGAGAATTGCGTCCTCCCATCGTCCTTGCAGGGCATAGACTTCACCTAGGCGGCCAAGTGCCACAGCGTGTTCCGAATGCTGTTCCACCACCTGCACCAGATGCCCCTCCGCCAGTTCCCAGCGACCGTCCTCGGCGTATAGGTCGGCCAGAAGCAGACGGGGACTTGGCTCATCCGGACGGAGCCTCACAGCCATCTCGAGCAGCGTTGCGGCCCGGTCCCGATCTCCCACGGCTGCATGCAGGCGGCCAATGCTCTCAGATGCATGGAAGTCGATGAATGCGTCTTCCGGAGCAAGCGAGCGAGCTTCGCGGAACGCCTGAAAGCCGTCTTCGGCCTGGCCGTTACCGAGGGCGAACGTGCCACGGTACAAGTGCCGCATAGCGGTTTCGCGGCGTTCGATCCGCCGGATGCTGTCGTTGACATCGGCACCGAGGGATTCAACGTTTAGCAGGGGCACGACGCTCGTCTTCAAGCGGGCCAGCTTCTGGACCGTCTCCCAGCCGTACCGCCTGTTGGTGTAGTCGTTGCGTGGAGCCGAGAACTCGATCCTCGGCCGGTCGTCGGTGTTCAACGGTGCACCGGCAGCGAATTCCGCGAGTTCCCGCCCGCGCATCAGGAACGCGCAGAGCAGGCTGATTTCATCGTTTCCGAAGACGAGCCCGTCGGAAACTGCCCGGTCCAGCAGGCGTTGGCGCAGGCGAGCGATCTCGAGCAAGGATGAGCCGTTCCTGCCGACCAAGCCGACCACCGGGTACATCATGTCCGGATCCCCCAACCAGAGCTCCGCCTCGGGGAACACTTCTAGGAACGTGGCGGCTATGGTTCGGAACTCCGCCTCGGTCAGCTGATAGAGCGGAACCCACTGGACCACGACGCCTCGGTCGGCGAGCCGAGACTTGGCGACCTCGTAGTGCCCGAGGGAATACAGGCTTCCTGTGCCGGCGTTGGCCGGAAAGAAGATGTCGGCCACGATCACGTCGAATCGCTCGCTGGTCGTCAGCAAGAAATTGCGTCCGTCCCCGACCACGAAACGCGTTCGCTCGTCCTTCAGGATGTCGTGGTTCTGCCCGGAGAAGTACGGTGCTGTTTCCGCAAGACTCTCGACCAGGTCAACGATCCAAATCGTTTCGACGGGATGCCTGGCGACAGCTCCGGCAGTCATCCCTGCGCCCATCCCGATCGTCAATACCTTACGGGGGTCGGGGTGCAACAGCATCGGAATGTGCCCCAGCCCCTGGGACGAGCGCGCCCCGAGCCTGCCTGCCTGGACCTTGTTGTCGATCATCAGCAGCACGTTGTCCTCTGTCTGCTCGACTCGCACGTTGGCTACCAATCCGTCCTTGTAAAAGAGGAGTTTCCTCGCGTCGGCAGACGCGCCAATGCCAACGTAGAGGTCAGTCGCGTGCCCCGCTGCGAGACCGATGGCTGCCAGAGCCACTGTCGCGGCCATCACGGATCGCTTCGCCGCCCGGCCGGCACCAGACTCCAGCGCCAGCAAGACCAGCCCCACCGCGATACTGACGGCTGACACGAGCATCATTCCGTACTTCACCCCGATCGTCGGGATGATCACGAATCCGGCCAGGAAGGAGCCGGCAATTGCGCCGATACAGTTCACCGCGTAGACGCCGCCGACCGTCCTGCCTAATCCTTCCATCCCGGTTACGCAGATTCGGCTCACAAGCGGAAACGTGCAGCCCAGCAGCAAGGTCGGGATTAGCATGACCACAAAGCACAGCAGCAGTTGGAGGGCGATCATGATTCCCCAATCGGCCTCCGCAGGTTGGATGATTCCCGAAGCCAAGTTGGGCATCACGCGAAAGAAGTGAATCAGTGCCAATGCGTAGAGGCCAACTGCAACCTGGATGGTTCCGAACAAGAAGACCGGTCGCCGAGACCGCTGCCAGTACTTTCCGTAGAGGAAGCTCCCTATGCCGATTCCGCACAGGAACGCTGCCAGGATCAAGGTGAAGCTGTAGGTCGTCGAGTGCAAGGTGACGCCGAGGTTACGAGTCCAGAGGACTTCGTACCCGAGAGCTGCCGCACCGGAGATCCCGAACGCGCCAAGAACCAACAGGACGAGTTTTGGCGAGTACACTTCAGCGGCCGAGCCTTGTTTCGATCCGGAACGCGCCGCGCGCTGCGAGCCCTGTCCAAGGGGCCGTTCACGGCTGTCGCCTGACGACTTGACGCGAAGCCGCGAACCTTTGGGCGTCCGGGCCTCCGCGACTGCCGGGGCAGCGGTGCGGTGCAGGACCAGTGCGAAGCAGCCAACGGCGAGGTTCAGCACGATCGCCAAGGTATGGGAGGCCGAGACACCCAAGGTCTCGATCAGCAGGAAACCTGTCACCACGCAACCCAGCGCGGCCCCGATAGTGTTCACCGCGTACAGGTAGCCCAGGCCCCTGCCGATACGGTCACGGGCCTCGACAATAAATCTGCCAAGGACCGGCAGCGAGGCGCCCATGAGCGTGGTTGGCAGCAGCATCACCAAGAGACTGGCGAGAAAGCGCGCGAGCGAAACACCCAGGAACGAGTCCGGCGCGAGGTGGCTGAGATCGGCTGCGATGCCTTGGGCGTGCGGAATCAGTGACGGCAGGAAGGCGGCGTATCCGCCGATCCCCAGTTCGAGCAGGCCATAGAGAAGTAGGGGCCTCCCGAACTGGTCGACGATCCTTCCGAACACCCAGCTGCCCAAGGCCAAGCCGGCAAAATAAGCAGCCAGCACCGTGCTGACCGCCAGGACGGTGGCACCGAAGACCACGGTGAACATGCGAGCCCACAGCAGCTCGTACACTAGCCCGGTGAAGCCGGTAACCAGGAATAGGCCTAGCAGTACCGGCTGGAGACGACGCATGTCGCGCGTTGCTACGGTCCGTGCCTAAGCGGAACCGTCTAAGCGACAAGTTACCGTACCAACTGTTGCAGTGTCCTGCAATGAAGGCTTCGCGGCTGCAGCCATGTTCATCTGAGCCATCGCCCGATATTTCGGCGTGTAGTACCAGCCACCCGCCGCCCCGGCAACGCGTCGCGAACCGTTGCTGTCATGCATCGCGAGGTCAGGACCCAGCAATAGAGTTTGGTCAAGAATTCTCCATAATCATTGCTGATCAATCAGATCCCGTTTCGGGTGCTCGACGACGTCATTCCTCATCCGGTCGCTGGCCCGAGCTGGGAGGGCTTCGTCATGGAGAAGCTGATCTCCGCCGCTCCCCCGCAAACCGACGCATTCCGTTACAGGACGCGGGCCGGAGCGGGAATTGACCTGTTGCTACGCCTGCCGGACCGGCGTCACTGGGAGATCGGGGTCAAGCGCAAATCGGCACCCAAGCTGAGCAAGGGATTCCGAATTGCCGGAGCTGAGCCCTAATCCTCGGAGCGGTTCGTCGTCTACGCGGGAGAGGAAGAGTTCCCGATCGACTGCCGCGGTACCCTTGCCGGAGCTGATGAATCGTCTACTGGCGATGGCCTTCCGCACCTTGACGGGTTCTACGAGATAGCGCCAGCCAAGACCATGTTTCGATCACTCGGGAGTCCCCCGCTCCTCAAGGGTGACCCACTGATTCGCACGGACGTTTTCAAGTTCCTGGTGCCTGCCCCGCGCCCATTCGACTGTCACGCGCCCCGGGACATCGCAGTTGCCAATGCCAACATGCACTCGCGGATCGCTTCTTGACGCGTAGCTGCCTCCGTTACGAACCGCAACGACTTGCACCTTTCCGCAGAATTCGACCTCCACCAGCGCGCCTATTCCTTCCCGGTTTACGCGAGTTCCCTGCAGCCTTACGCCTAGCCAGGAGTTCGCAGCAGTGGAGCGATTCCTCAGCACCGCGGGAATTCCGTCGATTGGAAGCATGAGCAGATCGATCCTGCCGTCGTTATCGAAGTCAACGCTTGCGGCTCCCCGGTAGGAACTGGGTTCTGTTTGCTCAACCGCACCTTCAGAGACGCCGAACCGGCCCTGTATGTTCTCCAGGATGCCGATGCGCTGGTGGTAGGAGGTTGTCGCCAACTCGCCTGCCGTAGGGTAGACGTGGCCATTGGCGACCCAGAGGTCGCCATCCCCGTCGTTGTCCAGGTCCGAGAACCCACATCCCCATCCGAGATACGGCACGGTGGCGTTCCGTAGCCCGACGCGGAAAGACACGTCCTCGAAAAGCCCGGGCTCCTGCTGCTGGAAGAGCGGGAAGTGGTCCTCGGAAAAGGTCGTGGTGAGAAGATCCGGGTCGCCGTCTCCGTCGTAGTCGCCCACGCAGACTCCCATGTCAGCCTGGGTCTCGCCATCGGCATTGTAGGCGAGCCCCGCGGCTAGCGCGTCGTTCAGGAAGCTGCTCCCTCCCTGGTTGACAAACAGGAAATTCGCCGACGAGTCGTTTGACACGAAGATGTCGGGCAGCCCGTCTCCATTGAAATCGCTGATCAAGGGCGTGAATCCGTAGCCCGGCGTTTCCGCCAGGACGCCGGACTCGTCCGTGATGTCGGAGAATGTTCCATCTCCGTTGTTTCGATACAGGACATCCACCCCAGGCTCGAGCTGCATTGGCCCGCAGAACACGTTGAGACCCCGGTAGTCGCACACTGGTGGCTCTCCGTCGACTGGAAGCGTGTCCAGCCTCAGGTAGGCGGCCACGTAGAGATCGAGGTCGCCATCTGCGTCGATGTCGCCGAAGCTGCTCCCGGTGTGCCACGCGTGGCTATCAAGCAAGCCCGACGCCACACCGGTTTCAGTGAACCTGCCGTCTCCATCGTTCCGATACAGCAGGTCCCTTCCGATTGTCGTGATCAGGACGTCCACGTCGCCGTCATTGTCATAGTCTGCGGCGTTGGCACCGGTGCTCCAGTATTGGCAGGCTAGCCCTGACTCCTCAGTGACGTCTTCGAATTCGCGGCCCTCGAGATTTCGGTACAAATACACGCGGCGGCCGGACCGGGAGGGTGTGCGTCCGGCAACGATCTCGCGAAGGTCGCTCATCGTCGCTCCGCTCACGATAAGGATGTCCATCCAGCCGTCGTTGTCATAGTCGAGAACCGCCGCGCCGCTCCCATTGGCTTCTGCGATCCAGTTCTTCTGGGGCCCGCCGTGAGCGACTTGGGGAGTCAGCCCGACCTCCCCAGCGACATTGACGAACCGCAGGGGGGCGCCCGCAGCTCCTGAATAAGCATGAGGCGCGCCCAATGCAAGCAGGGTCAGAGAGGTCAGGGCGGCACATTTTTCGGCCAGCGAGGACGATATCCTCACGGCTCGCGGAACCTTTCGAACTGCGCGAGGTGCTTCCGTCCTTCGTCCTTCAGGCCGAGCTTCATCAGGACCCGCCCCAGCTGGTAGTGGGCATCCGCATTGGTGGGCTCCTCCAGAACAACCGCGCGGAGCTGCTTTTCTGCATCCGCCAGACGGGACGCAGCGCTGTAGGCGGCGCCAAGCCTAGTTCGGGTCTGCAACGAGGACGGGTTGCGGGCGAGAGCCTCCTCGAGGAGCGTGACTGCATTCTCGGTGTCCCCTTCGGCGAGCAATAGGGAGCCTAGGTTGTAGTACGGCCATTCGGACCGTTCCGCACCCTCCTTTTCGACGTGGATCGCGTCGCGGTAGGCATCTTCGGCCTCCTCGAATCGCGTCAGCCCTTCCAGCGTCTGCCCTAGGTGGTTGCGAGCTTTCGCACTCCGAGGATCCAGCTCGATGGCTTTCCGAAATGCGCTCAGCGCAAGTGTGAGCTTGGAGCCCTCGAAGTAAACGCGGCCGAGGTAGTAATGCGCATCGAAGTCCTGTGGCAGCAGCCTAGCCGCCCGCTTCAGGTCGAGCTCGGCGCCGGGCCGGTCACCGAGCATGAACCGAGCCAATCCAGAGATCTTCCGAGTCTCGCCCCCCTCCGGGCGCTGGTCCAGATAGTGTCCAGTCCAGCCCAAGGCTTCGCTGTAGCGCCCTGCTGAGAACTCGAAATAGGCCTTGAGGTGGACCGCAGGCAGGTAGCCGGAATCCCGGGCGAGGGCGAGATTCAGGTTCGTATCGGCAGCATGTCTCCGGCCTTGTCGTGCATCGCAGACAGCAAGGTGGTAGTAGGCTTCGGCGGGGACGTTCGACGAGTCCTGCACCAAGGTTTCCAGGATCTTCCTTGCCTCCGCAAAACGCTCTTGACGGACGAGTTCCGCCGCAATCCCGAGGGACTCTCGCTGAGCAAGCTGGCCTGTCGCGACGCCTAGGTGGAGGATCACTGCAACAAGCACCGATGCCGCGCCGCGCAGGCTTCCAGGTCCGTGATTCATCGATACTTCCGGGCGTCCGGCTCCATCTTACTTGAGTTCCGCGGACGCCTGGCGCGGACGAAGGCTTGGTTGCTTCCAAGGGCGTTCTCTGGGATTTCGAGCGAGTGCTACCATCGATACCGCGATGCGGGACGTGTGGGCCCAATGGCGTCCAACTGCGGATCGCCCCAAGGGTGCTGATCGCCCGCCCCAGGGGTTTTCGCACCGAGATTTCCGAATCCGTTCCAAGCCTCTTCGGGCCTTAGTCGTCATGCTTGCGGGGCTCTGGCTGTGTCCGGGCACCGCACTTGCGCAGGAAGCCCGGCTGCGCGAGCTCTACGAAGGAGCCCAGGCGGCTCAGCAGGCCGGCGACTTCCGGTCCGCGGCCAACCACTACGAAGAACTCCTGGGCCTCGTACCGCATCTTGCCGAAGCGCACGCCAATCTCGGCTCGATCTACTACCAGATGCGAGAGGACGCAAAGGCCAAGGCGGCCCTTGAGAGGGCGCTCGAACTGAATCCGCGATTAGGTGCCGGGCCCCATTTTTTCCTGGGAGTCATCGCCGCTCGGCACCAACAGCACGAGCAATCGATTCGTCACCTGGTTACCGCGCAGGGAATCGATCCCTCCAATCTGGTTGTTTCCTACTATCTCGGGGAAGCTTACTTTGCGACCGGCCGTTACTCGGACGCAATCGGGCCTTTTCGGAAGGCAACCGCCCAGCCTGAATTCCGCGCCGATTCCTACTACTACTTGAGTAAGTCTTACGGAACGTTATCCAGGCAAGCGATGGAAACGCTGGGTGCGAAGTATCGTCGCTCCTTTTATATTCAACTCGCTCGGGGCTATTTCGAGGAAGGGCGGAAGAACTGGCAAGAGGCAGAGGATGCGTACCGCAAGGCCCTGGAGATCAACCCGGGAGCCGCGGGCGTGGAGGAGCGACGCCGATGGGTCAACCTCCACGTGGATCCCGACCGTCCGGCGGGTGCCCCGCCGCCGCTTCCCGACGCGGAGCCGACGATGCTGTCCATGCTGTATCGGCCGCCACCCGACCAAGCGATCGACACCCTTTTGGGCGAGTACGCGGACCGGATGCAGCGCGCGCCTAAGCTCGACGGCACGGAGCGGGAGATCTACCGGATCGCGGAGGACTACCAGGTCGCCTCCTATTTGGCGGCGCGCTGGATCAGCAAGAACGATCCCGGTTCCTACCGGGCTCACCAGCTCAGAGCGCAGCTGCATGAAGCGAAGGGTGAAGTCGATGATGCAATGCGGGAATATCATGCGGCTCTTAGGATCATGCCAGACCTGCAAAACGTCCATTTCGCAATCGGGACCATGCTCTGGGCCGCGTCGCGGCTTGAGGAGGCGAAACGCGAGTTGGAAGCCGAATTGCGGATCAACCCGAACCACGCCGAAGCGCACTATGTGCTGGGGGACATCCTGCAGGTCGATGGGCGCGAGAGCGAAGCGAAGACGCATCTTCTCGAAGCCCTGCGCTTGAATGAGGACCTCTTCGAGGCCCATCTTGCGATTGAACGCATCTATTTCGCCGAAGGACGTTTCGACAAGGCGCTTGAGGAGCTGAGGATCGCCGTGCAACTGTCGCCGGATGACCCGACCCCTCACTATCGAATGTCGATGATTCACCGCCGCCTGGGCAACGCGGAGGAGGCTCGAAAGGAGCTTGAGACCTTTCAGCGGCTCCAGGGCCGCTAGGACGAGTCAGCTTCGGAGGGGACCGTTCTGCCTCGTCGTAGGTGGCGTGACCTGACGCGAGGCGATTTCGGGCGCCTTCGGGATTTTTCCCGGGATTTCCCTTAAAGTTCCCCTGATGACATTGAGTTTTCGGGGTACGGTCGATTCCCAAAAGCGATCAAATTCCACTCGCGGGAGGAGTGAGATGACTCATCTCATGTCCACTGCTGCACGCATTGCAGTCGGAGGCCTCGGGTTGCTCTTGCCTGTTGCGGGTCTCGCGCAGACATCCACATCCGCCATTAACGGCACCATCCAGGACACATGGAGGGTCTCGGACAAGCTCACGTTCAATTGGGGCCTTCCCTTCGACCACACATTGATTCCGGTCTACGGCAACGCCAAGGACAACAACGACGAAGTAGGAGACATGGACCTCGTCTTCGGGCGATACACCCTCAAGCCCGCATATCTCACCAACTTGGCAAGGATCGGGTTGCGGCGTCTTGGTCAACCTTCGCGTGCTTGCGTCTCCAGCTTTTCCTAGCCCGCGCCCTGCCACTTGAGGATCGGCTTGCGGGCCGCCCTGGTCTCGTCCACGCGGCTCGTGCGGGTCGTGACCGGGGAACGGTGGATCAGCTCTGGATCCCGTTCGGCTTCTTCGGCGATGGACTGCATCGCCGCGATGAATTCATCGAGCTCGTGCTTGCTCTCGGTCTCGGTCGGCTCGATCATCAGGGCTCCGCGCACAATGAGCGGGAAGCTGACGGTATAGGGATGGAAGCCGTAGTCAATCAGCCTCTTTGCGATGTCGCCCGTCTTCACGCCGTGCTTGGCTTGGCGGCTATCGCTGAAGATGCACTCGTGCATCGACGCAGCTTGGTAGGGAAGCTCGTAGTGGCCCTCGAGCCCCTTGCGGATGTAGTTTGCGTTCAAGACCGCATCCACCGTCGCGTTGCGCAGGCCGTCCCCGCCGTGCGCGAGGATGTATGCCAATGCTCGGACGAGCACCCCGAAGTTGCCGTAGAAGGCGCGCACCCGTCCAATCGAAGCGGGGCGATCCCAGTCGAAACTCAAGCCAGATTCTGCCGCCCGGACGCGCGGCAGAGGCAGATGCGGCTCGAGGTGGCGCTTGACCGCTACCGGTCCCGCACCCGGGCCTCCTCCTCCGTGCGGCGTGGAAAAGGTCTTGTGCAAGTTTAGGTGCATCACGTCGACGCCGAAGTCGCCTGGCCGGGCGATGCCAACCAGAGCATTCATGTTGGCGCCGTCCATGTAGAGCTGGGCGCCGCGCTCGTGCAGCGCCGCCGCCACTGCCGCTATGTCCTGTTCGAAGATGCCGACCGTGTTCGGATTGGTCACCATCAGGGCCGCGACCGAATCATCGACAGCGTCCCGCAGCGTTGCCAGGTCGATCATGCCCAGGCGGTTCGAGGGGATCTCGACGACTTCGTAGCCCGCGATGCTGGCGGTAGCGGGATTGGTCCCGTGAGCCGAGTCCGGGATCAAGACCACGCGACGGGCATCCCCCTGCGATTCGAGATACGCCCGGATCAGCAGCAGGCCCGTCAACTCGCCGTGAGCCCCTGCGGCCGGCTGGAGGGTCACCGCATCCATGCCGCAGATTTCCGCCAGGTACGCTTCCAGCGTGCGCTGGATCTCCAACATGCCTTGAGCCAGGCACTCGGGCTGGTATGGGTGCGCGTCGATGATGCCGTCGATGCGAGCCACCGCCTCGTTGAGGCGGGGATTGTACTTCATCGTGCACGAGCCGAGGGGATACATCCCGGAGTCGATGGCATAGTTCCAGCTCGACAGCCGGGTGAAGTGGCGGATCACTTCAACCTCGCTGACCTCTGGAAATCCCGGGATCTCATCGCGGACGTGTGCGGAACCTAGGGCCTCCTCCGGATCGACCTGGGGTACGTCCAGGGCGGGCAATTGGTAGCCGACCTTGCCCGGCGAGGAACGCTCGAACAGAAGCCGTTCTTCCAAGGCCTGGTGCTGGCGGATCCTACCCATTGGCCGCCTCCCGGAAGCAGTCGGCGTAGACTTCGATCTGCTCGCGCTTGGCAGTCTCTGTCGCGCAGACCAGCAGCGCGCCGGCCAGCTCGGGGTAGAAGCGGCCAAGATCCAAGCCGCCGATGATCTTCCGCTCTAGGGCGAGATCATTGACCTCGCTGGCGGAGCGTCCGGCGGGACGGACAGCGAATTCATTGAAGAACGGTCCGGAAAACGGCAGCTCTGCTCCCGCCGAGCGCAGCGCGCCGGCCAGGAAATGCGCTTTGGAGAGGTTTTGCTCGGCCAGCTCGCGCAGGCCGCGCTTGCCTAGCAGGGCCATGTAGACGGTCGCCATCAGGGCGACCAGCGCTTGGTTCGTGCAGATGTTGGAAGTTGCCTTGGCCCGCCGGATGTGCTGCTCGCGCGTCGACAGGGTCAGGCAGAAAGCGCGCCTGCCATCGGCATCCAGCGTCTCGCCGACCAGTCGGCCCGGCATCTGGCGAAGGTACTTGGACTTGGTTGCGAGGATCCCTACGTACGGCCCTCCGAAGCTGGGCGGGTGGGCGAACGACTGGAGCTCGCCCGCCACGATGTCAGCCTCCTCGGGCGGCTGCAGCAGGCCGAGCGAAGCCGCTTCGGAAAAGATCACTACCAGCAGCGCCCCGTGCTTGTGGGCGAGTTCGGCCGCTTCGCGGACGGGTTCGACAATACCGAAGAAGTTAGGCGACTGCACGAGAACCGCCGCTACATCGGAAGACAGCCTGGCGTCGAGATCCTCCAGGTCCAACTGGCCGGTCTGCGGGTCGTACGCCACCGTCTCCGAGGGCAGTCCTTGGTAGCGGTCGTACGTCTCCATCACCTGGCGGTACTCCGGATGGAGCGAGCGCGCTACCAGCAGGCGGTTGCGCCGCGTGATGCGCGCAGCCATCATCCCGGCCTCGGGCACGGCCGTGGACCCGTCGTACATCGAGGCGTTTGCGACATCCATCCCTGTGAGTTGCGCCACCATCGTTTGGAATTCGAAGATCGTCGTCAGCACGCCTTGGGAAATCTCGGCTTGGTACGGCGTGTAAGCGGTGAGGAATTCGCCCCGCGTAGCGACCGAGTCGATCACCACCGGTCTGTAGTGGTGGTAGGCGCCGGCGCCGAGGAAGCACGCGTAGCCGCGAGCGGCGTCTCGCGCCCGAGCCTCGAAGTAGTCCTTGATCTCGTACTCGGACTGCCCCGGCGGAATCGACAGCGGGGCTTGCTGGCGCAGGTCTGCGGGGATGCTCTCGAACAGGTCTTCTTCGGAGGCCAGCCCCAGCTCGGCGAACATCGCCTCGCGCTCGGCAGGGGACTTGGGCAGGTAGCGCACGGAGTGGACCCTGGCCTACCCGTCGATTTCGGCCGCCACGTACTCGGCGTATTGCTCCGCGCTTAGCAGCAGCGGCAGTTCATTGCTGTCGGCCACGGTCAGGCGCACCAGCCAGCCCTCGCCGTGCGGATCCTCGTTGATCTTCTCGGGAGCGTCGATCAGTGAATCGTTCACTTCGGTAACGTCACCGCTGATCGGGGCGTAGATGTCGGAGACGGCCTTGACGGACTCGACCGCGCCGAACGCACCGCCCGCCTGCAGCCTGGCGCCGACGGACGGCAGTTCGACAAAGACCACGTCGCCGAGCTGGTCTTGCGCATGGTGCGTGATGCCAACGGTTGCCGTGCTGCCGTTGACCTGCACCCACTCGTGCTCGCGGGAGTAGCGATATTCCGCCGGATATTTCATGAAACTCATTGCCTCGTGCGCTTGTAAAACGGTATGCGGACGGTCTTGGCGCCGACTGCCCGGCCACGGATTGCGATATCGATCTCGCGGCCGGGCCGCGCATGCTCCACTGGCAGCATGCACAGGCCGATGTTCTTGCCGAGCCACGGCGCTGGAGAAGCGCTCGTAACGTGGCCTAGCTCGGCCCCTTCCACCAGCACGCCGTAGCCGTCCCGGGCGATCCCGCGCCCTGTCATCTCGAAGCCGACAAGCTTGCGGCTCACGCCTCGCTGCTTCTGCTCGGCCAGCACGTCGCGCCCGCAAAAAGCGGGTTTGTCGAGCTTGACGATCCAGCCCAGGCCCGCCTCGTACGGCGTGACGGTGGCATCGATTTCGTGCCCGTAGAGGGACATCGCAGCCTCGAGCCGGAGGGTGTTCCGCGCTCCGAGCCCGCAGGGGCGGATCGAGTACTCAGCGCCCGCGTCCAAGATCGCCCGCCACACGGCAACAGCCTCCCCCGGAGCCACGTAGACTTCGAATCCGTCCTCGCCGGTATACCCGGTGCGGGCAACCAAGGCAGGCGCCCCGGCGAACTCGCCCGACTCAAACCAGTAGTATCGCATTGCGGCTAGGTCGAGTCCCGTCAGCTTCGAGGCCGTTACCAGCGCCCGAGGCCCTTGGATCGCGAGCTGGGCGTAGTCGGCGCTAGCAAACGTCACCTCCGCGTCGAACGAGTTGTGGTCGCGGATCCAGGCGAAATCCCCCTCTTGGTTGGCAGCGTTGACGCACAGGAAGTAGTGGTCCGATGCGATCCGGTGGACCAGCAGGTCGTCCACGAATCCACCTTGGGGGTTGAGCAGTCCGGAGTACTGGGCCTGTCCGTCTTGCAGATCCGCGGCGCGATTGGAACACAGCGAGTCGATCAGGTCCACGCTTTGGGGGCCGCGGATCACGATCTCTCCCATGTGGCTGACGTCGAACAGGCCGACGCTCGAGCGCACGGCATTGTGCTCGGCAACGATACCGTCGTACTCCACGGGCATGTGCCAGCCGCCGAAGTCCACCATGCGGGCCTTGGCTTCGCAGTGGACGCCGTGCAGTGGCGTCCGCTTTAGGGCGGATTGGCTCTCAACTGTTGCCATGTGGGCGGCCCGCCGGAATTGAGGGCAGGCCAAGGATAGAAGCGTAACTTATCAGCCGCGCAGAGGGGTGTCAAATTCCGCCAGCGCGGCAGCAACGGCTCCGTCTCTCGGGCGTGCGCCGGGCGCGAGGCAGCGCGGGCTGCGGGCAGCGACTTGAATTTGAGCGCCAACAAGCGCAGACTGTTGAGTGGTGCCGGTTCGGCGCTGCCAATGCAAGCCTGCCTGAGGATGGTGCTCTGCGGCGCGGCAAGCGTCGCGCTGCTGGTTGCCACTGAGTACGAAACCAGCATCCGCCCTGTCTTGGTGGAGTATTGCGGCGCGTGCCACTCCGGCGGTGCCGACAACCGGATTCGCTTCTTGGAGGCGTCATCGGCAGATTCGGTAGCGGCTGAGCCTAGCCTGTGGCGCAATGTCGCGATGCAGCTGCGCAACCGCACGATGCCTCCGACCGGGCCGCAGCCGTCCGAACGCGACCGGATGCAAATCGCTGACTGGATCGACCGCACGCTGCGCTCCGGCGCATGTGACCTCGGTGTCTATGCTGGCCCTGTGACTGTCCGGAGGCTCAACCGCACCGAGTACCAGAACACCGTTCGCGACCTGACCGGGATCCCCATCGATGTCGCGGAACTCTTCCCGGTCGACGGATCGGGCGGGGAGGGCTTCGACAACAATGGCGAGACGCTATTCCTGTCGCCGTTGCTGGCCGAGCGCTATCTGGAAGTGGCAGACCTGGTGCTGGACCACGTGGTGGTTACGCCGGCTTTGACTAGGTCGTTCGTGGCAAAGGATCTCCTGCCAGGCCGAGAAGTGGACGAGCAAGATTCGGTGGCGATGGCGCAGGGCGAATCGGTGAGTCGCAAGCTGTCCTTCTTTCAGGATGGCGAGTACTCGCTCACGGTCTGGATCAGTTCTCCGCCGACGGATGAGACTCCGCTGATGGACGTGCTGGTGGACGGGCGCCCCGCCGGAAAGCTGCGTTTCGCATGGTCCGCAGCGGAGGCTACCACCAGAACCACCGCGATCCCCGTAACTCGGGGCGAGCATACGGTCGAGCTTGCGGTGGCCGAACAAGGCCCAACACTGCGGCTGATCACCGTGGACATCTCACACAAGAGCCAGGATCCTCAGCCCGCCAAGCTTGCAGCGCACCTGCGGCTGTTTGGCAGCGAGCCGGGGGAGACCGTCATCTCGCCGCGCGCCGAGGCCGCACGCTTGCTGCGTCGATTCATGACGCAGGCGTTTCGCCGACCCCTCGAGCCTGCGGAAGAGGAGCCCTATCTCGCCTTGTTTGATCGCTCTGCAGCGCGGGGAGATCCGTTCGAGGAAGCCGTCCGGCTGGCTCTCAAGGCAGTACTCGTCTCGCCTGCTTTTCTCTATCGCATCGAGGAAGCGGCCTCGGGGCCCGGTATCAAGCCGCTGTCCGGCCAAGAGTTGGCGACTCGCTTGTCGTACTTCCTATGGGGCACAACTCCGGACTCGGAGCTGATGCACCTAGCGAACGAAGGGCGCTTGCAGGACGACGAAGTGCTAGCGGCACAGGTTGATCGGCTGATTGACCACCCGCGCTCGCGGTTTTTCGCGCGCACGTTTATCGGCCAGTGGCTGGGCACCAAGGACGTCGGCGGTCGCGTCGCGCCGACGCTGAACGAGATCCAGCACTTCTACACGCCGCGCATCGCCGCGGACATGCGCGAAGAGCCCGTTCTGCTGTTCCGCAGGATGCTGGCGGAAGATCGGAGCCTGCTCGACTTCGTCTCAGCCGACTACACCTATCTCACCGAACGCCTAGCGCAGTTCTACGGCATGCCGGGTGCGGTTCAGGGCAACGATTTCCAGCTGGCGAGCACGCTCGATGGCCGGCGGGGCGGGCTGCTGGGCCTCGGGGCTGTGCAGGCGATGAACGCCGGATACAAGCGGACCAGCCCGGTGCTGCGGGGGGTATGGGTGCTCGAGACGCTACTCGGCACCAAGATCCCCACGCCCCCGCCGGACATCCCGACACTCGAAGATGACGATGGCGAGGTCCATGGCAAGACAATGCGCGAGGTCTTGAACCGGCATCGCGCCGACCCCTCGTGCGCGGCCTGCCACGACTTGATCGATCCGATCGGATTCGGCCTTGAGAACTACGACTGGTTAGGTCGCTGGCGGGACGTTGACGAGGGCGGGGAACCCGTCGACGCGACCGGCACGCTGCCTTCGGGCGAATCGTTTGACGGCCCGGCGGGATTGCGGGGAGTGCTGTTGGCCAAGCAGGGTCAATTCCTGCGGCAGGTCACTCGCAAAGTTCTCGGCTATGCGCTCGGCAGGAGCCTGCTCGATCGCGACGAATGTACGATCGAGACCATCCTTGGCAACTTGAAGGACTCTGGCTACGGCACGCGGTCGCTCGTTCGCGAGATCGCGCTCAGCGTGCCGTTTCGCTACACGCAGAATTCGGAGGCCTATCAGCAGGCCTCGCGTGATACGATTGGGGCGGAAGCGAGGTAGAACTATGCGACCAGCGATCTCTCGGCGGACGATTCTCCGCGGTGCGGGGGTGAGTCTTGCGCTGCCATGGCTCGAGGCCTTGGCGCCTGCCGCGGCGGTGGGGCCGAGCAAGCTGGCCGAACCCCCGCTGCGTCTCGCGTTCCTGTTCATGCCGTGTGGCGTGAACCCTGACAAGTGGTTTCCGGAGGGGACTGGGGAAGGCTACGAGATCAAGGAGCACCTCGAGCCTTTCGCACCGCTGAAGAACGAGATCTTGCTGCTTGAGAACCTCTGGAACTCTAACGCGGTAGGCCGCAACGGCCACTGGGCGAAGGTTCCCGCTTGGCTCTCCGGCGGATATGTCGAGCGTTCTACGGGCAGGGACATCAATACCGGGGGCACATCGATAGACCAGGTCGTCTCCAGTCGCATCGGGACGCGAACGCCCCTGCCGTCTGTTCACTTCGGAGTGGACGAGCCAAGGACTGGCGTGGACAATATCGGCGGCGGATTCGCACGGATCGTAGGCTCGTACATTTCTTGGCGCGATCCGCACACGCCCGCGGCCAAGGAAATCGTCCCGGCGCTTGCGTTTGACAGGCTTTTCCGCAACGGTGCCCCGGGGACGAACGGGGCGTCTTCGCCTGTCCAGCGCGACGAAGCCAGCATCTTGGACGTGGTGCTCGGCGAGGCCAAGGCCGTGCGGCGGCGCGGCAGTCGCCGCGACCAGCTCAAGCTTGACGAGTACATGGAGTCTGTCCGCTCGGTGGAGGCTCGCATCCAAGCGTCAATGAGGCCCCAGCCGCGCTGGATCAATGAGGGCGATCTAGGAGTGGAACGACCGGCCAAGGGGATTCCCGACAGCCACGAGGAGCATGTGCGGCTGATGCTGGACATCCTTCTGCTGGCATTCTGGACTGATACCACGCGAGTCGCGACATTCATGTACGGCGACGCTCAGACCGGCCGCAACTTCTCCTTCTTGGACGGCGTGAACTCGACCTTCCACGGAATCTCGCACCATCGCAACGAACCCGACAGACTGGCGGAGTACGAGACCATCATCAACTGGCATATGCGCCAGACAGCCTACTTCCTGACGCGCATGAGCAATCTGGACGAGGGCGGCTCCTCCCTGCTGGACAATTCCATGGTGATGTTCGGATCCTCGCTGCGCGACGGCAACGCCCACGATCCATCGAACCTCCCGCTCATCTTGGCAGGGCGGGGCAAAGGCTCGCTGCGTCCGGGGCGCAGGGTGGTCGCGAAGGAAGACACGCCCTTGTGCAACCTCTATCTGGCCTTGATGCACCGTATGGGCCTGCATGAAGCCCGCTCGTTCGGGGACAGCACGGAACCGCTGGGCGGGCTCGCGTAACGCGTCTGCTGGCGACGGCGGCCAAGGTCGGGCATTCTGTGCGTCCGGTCCGCACTGTCAAGGTTGGCGTGCTTGAGCGCCTGTGTATATAACTCCCCTAGAATACGAGGCTTATGTCTGACTCGCGGCCGAACATCATTTTCATCATCACCGACCAACAGCGCTTCGACACGATTCGCGAACTGGGCTTTGGCCACATGGACACGCCCAATCTGGACCGGCTCGTGCGCGAAGGGGTGACTTTCACCAATTGCTACATACCCGCGGCGTCTTGCGCGCCGTGCCGCGCGAGCCTCTTCACAGGTCAGTACCCGCATTCACACGGCGTGTTGCGCAACGGCGATCGCTGGAGGCATAGCTGGGTCGAGAACCTCAAGCGTTCCGGCTACAACACGATCAACATCGGCAAGATGCACACCTTCCCCTACAACGAGCTGTTCGGGTTCCGGCAGCGCTACACGGTGGAAAACAAAGACAGGCACTTGGAAGGCCGCTACTTCTTCGACGAGTGGGACAAGGCCTTGAAAGCGCGCGGGCTCAAGAAGCCCGGACGTCTGTCCTATCGCAGCATGCCCGATTACCGCGAGCGGCTCGGAGCTTTCGAGTGGCCCATCGACGAGGACATGCACCCGGACACCTTCGTGGGCGAGACGGCCACTTGGTGGCTCGAAAACTACCCCAGGACAGAGCCATTGTTCTTGGAAATCGGATTTCCGGGGCCGCACCCGCCGTATGATCCTCCCACGCGCTATTCCGACCCGTACATGGACAAGGACCTGCCGTTGCTGGAGGTCACGCAAGAGGAACTGGACGGCCAGCCCGAGGCATATCGCGGCATGATCCAACACAACTGCGAAGTGGATCACGACTCGGTCGTGCATCAATGGCATCCGTCGCGGGAGGCGCGGCACCGCCAGCGGGCTTACTATTGCGGCAACGTGACCCTGATCGACGAGCAAGTTGGCAGGATCATGGAGACGCTCGAGACATCCGGATACCTCGACAACTCGATCGTGATCTTCACGTCGGATCACGGGGACTGCCTGACTGACCACGGGCACAGTCAGAAATGGACGATGTATGACACCGTCACGAGAATGCCCCTGATCGTGTGGTCGCCGAAACGCCTCGGCGGGGGTCGCAGGCTGGACGGGCTGTGCTCTCTGCTGGATCTGGGCCCCACGATTCTTGAGATGGCAGGGCTTGAGCCGCCACGCAAGATGGAGGCCGAGTCGCTGCTAGGTGCGCTGCAGGGCGAGCCATGGGAAGGCCGGGACCAGGTTTTTTGCGAGTCGGCTCGGGACGTGAATTTCACCACCAACGATTTCCAGACCATGATCCGAACGCGCGACTGGAAGCTGGTCCACTTTTTGGACGCCGAAGACGGCCAGCTGTTCGACTTGGCCAATGATCCCGATGAAGTCCGCAATCTGTGGAACGATCACGGCAGCCAGGCCAAGAAGCGCGAACTGCTCGATGCGCTCCTGACATGGCGCATTCGCAGCCAGTACGACCATGCGGGCTGGGAGTTCGAGTTTCTGGACTCGAAGGGTTAAGGCAGCGCATGGTGCGTGCTGTTGGATCAACGTCGTCACCGAATCAATCCGACGGACCCCGCAAGCGATCCACAATTCTCCAAACCCCGCTGCTGGGGTTCGATCTTGGTGGCGAGCCATTGCGCTCGTGCATCTTGTCCAATCGAAGTGCACGACGTTTTGCCTCTAGACAGGAACTCCTCAACGTGTCCAAGTTCAACTGCTCTGCAAGCGTCTGCGCCCTTGCGGTGCTGATATGAGCAGTCTGCTCCGTCACGTGCAGGATTAGCCATAGCTCGAAACAAGGGTTAGATACAGCAGTTGGGATATCCGCATTCGCAGCCGCTTGAATCGCCTCGCCGAACCTATGGTGATCGTCGCGATCAAAGATGCACCAGACCTCATCGAACGACCTGTTGACGGCCTGAACACGTCGGTCCGTGCTCCGGTCATGCTTCGCTTGTTCAACCAACTGTATTGGTGTAGTTCTCTTACTATTGCGAACATCGAGCTTCACCGAGTCGCTGCAAATGAGTCGGAGGTACTGGGGCTCGGTAGCTTCGCCCTCCGTGAGAACCCGAATAACAGTGCGTCGTTCGCGCTGGCCAACTTTGCGCCGGGTTCGTTGCGGTCGCCTCTTCATCTCTCGGTACCGGAAAAGGTAGGGCTGAGGCCTTCGACCGAGCGACCAAATGCCATCGGATCCAATTCTGGGACGCCGCCGTATCGACCACTGAGGTACCCGCGTTGGATGGACTCGTCTCTGCGCGGACGGAACTCAGACAGGGAATACAGGCGGCTGGCTCCGACCTCGTCCTTTTCCGTGAACCAGACTTGATCGCGCCCAAGCGCGTGGTTCTCTAGATTGCCAAGGATGTTTGTGTCATGCGCATTGAACACGAGTTGCGCACATTTGGGATTCGACTCAGGGTCTTGGAACAGATCAACCAACCGGGTGACGAGATGTGGATGGAGGCTCGTATCGATCTCGTCGACTAGGAGAACGCTTCCGTCGGCGAGAGCCTCGAGCACCGGTCCAACGAGCCCGATCCAAACCTGTGTGCCCTGTGACTCGTCTTCCGGATCGAATGCCACGGTGCGTTCGCTGCCACGATGCACAAGTTGCAGTTCACCCTCAAGCAGGACATCTTCGTCGCTCGCATTGTCCCCGCCAAGTATGCGCGTGATCTGCCGCAGCCTCTCGACAGTATCGGCATCCAGATCCACAATCTTTAGGTCGACCGCCGTTTCGTCAGCAGCGTGAAGGAGACCTAGCACCCCGGACCGAAAGCCCCTCTCATTGGCGAGATGTGCCGTATAGGCGGCTCGCGACCAACGATTCCCGGCGGTGGCGATCTTCAAGTTGCGTCGCCACCATGCATAGAGCGGTCCCGCATGCTCATCCGTCGTGGCACCGAAAGCCGAAAGGAGCAGCGAGTTTTCCCGGAGCAGCGTTTTCAAGGCCCTACCAGTTGTTCGAAATGATGCACCGAACACGATATTGTCATCCAATCGCTCGAAGACCAAGGCCTGGCGTCCGCGTGGGTAGTGATAAGCGAATTCATGCAACACCCGTTCGTCGTCAAACTCGAATCCGTACTGCCAGAACACGCCATTCAGAATCAATTCAACTTCAAACGCAGAGGTCGCTCCATCCTCTTGTGAGCCGAGCATGAATGAGCGTCGGGGCAAACCTGTGCCGCGGGAGCCCCGCCGGAACGAGTTGGCAACTAGGACCTGCATGTCGCGCATGGCCCACAACAGCGCGGATTTCCCCGAACCGTTCGCGCCGAACACGCCTGCGCTCGGGAGGACCCTCGCAGGTGTAGAGGAAGCCGTTTTCACGTTGCGCACAATGTCGGAGTTGGCCACACGCGTCGCTTCCAGAGAAAGAACCGCTTGGTCTCGGTAGCAGCGTATGTTGCGTGCCTTGAATGCGACTAGCACATCCTCGCGGATTCGAGAATCTTCACTCATCATGAAAGCTCCTATGGTTGTCTTGATTCAGATCCCATCTGCGAAGATCGCAACGGACTGAGTAGATTTGCGACCAAGCAGAGTCATTTTACATGATACAAGTCGTTTTATGCGGAATTGTCACGAGAATTGAGTTTAAATCTGTTTTTTGGGCCGTTAACGACTCAGCAATCATGACACTTACGATGCCGCCGTATTGAGAGACTTTGATCATTTGTTGGAGACCTACTGTAAGGGCTAGACGAAAGTAAGGGCCGGGCTGCCATCAGATAGCGGACGAAACACCGTCGGCTTTCGGTTGCAGTACAAGCTTCTGAGCATCCAAGATTCGCGGGGTTCCTGCCGGCGCGAGTACGTTGGAGTGAGGTCAGAGCCTGCGTCGTACACTTGAGGTCATGAGCAGTGGCGTAACGCTGGGCGTTATCGGCGTTGGAAATCTGGGCGGCGCATTGGCCGAGGGTGCGCTCGAGGCAGGTGCGGTGGCACGCGTCGCTGCGTTCGACGTCGCCGAGGGAAGGCTCCGGGAACTCGCCGGTCGCATCGGCCGGTCGTTCGTTCCGGGGGGTGTTGCCGAGGTTGCCGGCCAGGCTGACGTGCTTGTGTTCGCGGTCAAGCCACACATCATTCCAACGGCGCTTGCAGAAGCTCGGGCCGCCTTGTTGCCCGGCTGTCCGGTTGTATCGGTGGCGGCTGGCGTCCAGATCGGCCGCATCGAAGCGGAGCTCCCAGAAGAGTGGCCGGTCGTGCGGGCCATGCCCAACCTCGCCATGCTAGTGGGCGAAAGCGCGACAGCGATCTGTGCGAACCGATTCGCGACCTCAGAGCAGGTGTCGCAGGTCGAATCGATCTTCCGCGCTGTAGGCAGGGTGGCGCGCGTGGAAGAGCACCAGATGCACGCTGTCACGGGCTTGACAGGTAGCGGTCCCGCTTACGTGAGCTTGATCGTGGAGGGTCTGGTAGCTGGCGCGGTAAAGAAGGGACTCCAGCCTGCGCTAGCTCAGGAATTCGCGTGCCAGCTGCTATTTGGCTCCGCCAAGCTGCTGCTTGAGAAGGGGCTCCATCCGGCTGTGTTGAAGGATCAGGTCTCGACTCCGGCCGGGACGACCATCGCAGGGCTGCAGGAATTAGAGTCACACGCCGTGCGCGGTGCCTTGCTGGCTGCGGTAGAGGCCGCCAGCGAACGCTCGGAAGAACTGGCCCAAGACTGACTAGGCGTCAGAGCAGGATGCGGCCCTTCAAGCCGAAAGGCTTAGGTATGCCGAAGAAGTCGAGGATGGTGGTCGGCAGATCCATGATGTTGGGGTCTTTGATGTTGACGGCGTGGCTGCTGAACAGGCACCCCGGCACAAGGTCCCTCGCCATGGAGTGATCTCCTGCCCACGCCCAAGGGTTGAGGTTCAGGATCTCGCTACCGCTCTCGCCCATGACCGACTCGGAAGAAGAGCGGTATCCGGGGGTGTACCCGACCAGCAGCTCGGGCATCTCGCGGGAGAACTCGCCGCTGTAGACTTCGCTCTTGCGATATGCCCGGTGCACTGGGCGCTCGCCGGTGTCCGGATCGCGGATCGCTTCGAGTTCCCCTGCGATGCGCTCTGCCAGCCGGCCGGCCTCGTCATCGCCCAAGGTGCCTTGGCCCTCGCGGCCCAGGCGGTTGATATACAGGCCGTTGAACCCGATGCCGTAGGCCGCCGTGGCTGACCAGTCGATATCGAGGACGCTCGCCTTGTCCTTGCTCGCGGCTTCGTCCTTGATCGCTAGGTAGCCCTGCTGGCGGAGCCACGAGTTGAGGTGGAACTGGCGGCCGAACGGCGCGAACCCGTGGTCCGAGCACACCAGCAGCAGCGTGTCATCGTCCGCTGCGGGCAGGACGCGGCCGAGGAGTCTGTCCATTTCTTCGTATAGGTGGTGGATATACCCGGAGTAGCGGACATCGCTGGCGCCGTGCATCGGATGGGTCTCGTCCATGTTGCGCCACAACATGTGCGTGTCTTGGTCGGTGCTGGAGACGTAGAAGAAAAACAGACCCTCGCGAAACCGCTCCCACTCGTGCTCGAAAAGGCGTATGCGGTCCTTGAGGATCAGCTCGGCCTGCTTGACATAGCCCTCGTCGTCCAGGATGCGGTAGTCGAGGGCCTTGGTGTCCGAGGGCAGTCCCTTGGTCCAGAACGGTCCGATCGCGCTGGCGATCTCACCGCCGACTTCCTCAGGATGGGAGACAGGCATTGCTTGCGCTGCCGGGTCGATGTTGATGGGAGTGACATACAGCTGCAGGTGCGGGTGCGCCTGCTTGAGGTAGAAGCGGCAGATGCCCGCGACACCCACCAAGCCAGAAGCCATTCCGAACCGCACCTTCGTCCAGTCGCTGTACTCGCCCTCTTGGAGCAGGTGCTGCTGGCCTTGGATGGAGACCAACACGGCTCCGTTGACTGGATCGACATCAATCGTGAAGGGAATCGAGGTGGCGGGCTTGTCCTTGTGGAGGGAATCGTCGGGGCCGGCGAGTTCTGTCGTGACGCGGCCCTCGCTGAGCGTGACATGGTGCACGATCCCGCCCGTCAAGCCGGGATAGAGCTCTTGCCTGTCCGTCGTGAAGTAGTTGAAGCGACCGAACGAGTCTGCCAAGTCCGGCGTGCCCATGCCACTGAGGGCCCGGGTCGCTGTGTCGTCGACCGGGAAATTCGTCGGGATCTTGATCACCGTGGAGGGAATCCCGGCATCGGTGAGGTAGGTCCAGAATGGCACCCCCACGCGCTTGTTGACGATGCCCGGGCCGCCCATGGCGAGCTCGTAGTCGCCCAGGCTGAACGTGCGAGCGGGCGGGCTCGACTCCCAAATCGAGAAGTACGGTTCGTAGGTCAACGGATCGCGCATGATGAAGTCCGCGATCGTGTGACTGCCCGGATCTGTTCCCGTGATGAACGTGCTCCAGGCCACAGGGCTCAGTGCCGGCATGGTCGTGCCGAGTTCGTGGAACGAGCCGCTCGCTGCTAGCTTGCTAAAGTTCGGTGCCCGCCCTTCGTCCATCAGGGCTTGGATGATCTTGGGGTCGAGACCGTCCAGGCCGAGCACGATCACCCGTCGGCCGTTTCCTGAGAGCCGCAGTTCCCGACGGCAGCCGAGCCCTGCACCGGAAGCTCCTGCAAACAGGGAGGTTGCGAACGCCCGTCGCGTGATCATGGTGTTCCGGATCGCGACCAAGCCGCAGCCATGGATGTCCTACGGTTCCTAGACACCAGCGAGCGCGAGGTAGTCGCGAACGTTGCCGAAGCTCAGCCGCCGAACCAGATCGCCCACGAGCGCTTCGTCGTTGGGAATCTCGCCCTTGGCCATGTCATTGCCGAGCAGGTTGCACAGCACGCGGCGGAAGTATTCGTGGCGCGGATAAGACATGAATGACCGCGAATCCGTCAGCATGCCCACGAAGCGGGACAGCAGGCCGACATTGGACAGGCAGTTCAGCTGCCACTCCATCGCCTCCTTCTGGTCGAGGTACCACCAGCCCGAGCCGAATTGCATCTTACCCGGGATCTTTCCGTCCTGGAAGTTGCCCAGCATGGTCGCGAAGGTGTAGTTGTCGTTCGGGTTGTTGTTGTACAGGATCAGGCGCGGCAGCGCGTCCTCGTGGTCGAGGCGATCCAGGTACCGCCCTAGCGCGTCCACCTGGGACCAGTCTCCGATCGAATCGAAGCCCGTGTCCGCGCCGGCGGCGCGAAATCCCCTCGTGTTGTTGTTGCGGCGGGCGCCGAGATGCATCTGCTTGGTCCAGCCCTTGGCGGAATCGAGCTGGCCGAAATACAGCATCATGAACGCGGCGAACTGGCCATGCTCTTCTGCCGAGGCGTGGAGCCCGCTGCGCGCTGCGTCGAAGATCTTGCCCGCACTCGATTGAGCGGGGAAGTCGCAGAAGGCGTGGTCCAGGCCGTGGTCCGAGAGGCGACAGCCCATCTTGTCGAACGAGTCGTGCCGCTGTTGCAGAGCGGCCAAGAAGTCTTGGAAGGAGTGGATCTCGCGGTTGGCAGCCTGCTCGAGCTTCGCTACCCAGGCGTTAAACGTGTCCGGTTGGTTCACTGTCAACGCCTTGTCCGGTCGGAAGGCTGGATAGACCTTGGTCTCAAGGTCCGATGCGGCGATCACTCGGTGGTGCGAGAGATCATCCGTCGGATCGTCGGTAGTGCACAGCGCCCGGACATCGAACCTGCGAAGGATGCCGAACACCCTGAGCTCGTCAGTCGCCAGCTTGTCGTTGCAAAGCTGCCAGACTTCTTCGGCGTTGGACTCGTCGAGCAGCCCGTCGAAGCCGAAATAGCGCTTCAGCTCAAGGTGGCTCCAATGGTAGAGCGGGTTGCGCAAGGTATGCGGCATGGTCTTGGCCCACGCCAGGAACTTGTCGTGCGGGTCAGCCTCTCCGGTGCAATAGGCCTCGCCGACCCCGTTAGCGCGCATGGCGCGCCACTTGTAGTGGTCGCCTTCGAGCCAGATCTCGAATAGGTTCTGGAACTGCCGGTTCGACGCGATGTCCTCGGGCGGCAGGTGGCAGTGATAGTCAATGATGGGCTCGTCCTTGGCATAGCCGTGGTAGAGCCGCTTGGCGTGCTCGGTCTGGAGTAAGAAATCTTCGTGGATAAAGGACATCCGGCTGCTCCGGTGCAATCCCCATCATAAGCACAAGGCTACCCACCGGAACGGCAAGAGCAATCCGGGGCATTCCCGCCAGATATCGTCCCTCAACATTCACTGCGGGCATGCGTGGATAAGTGGCAATTGCGGAGACCAAGCGCCATTCCGCGATGTTCGCCATTTTGACGGGCGCGATCTCGTAGGGGATTCCTCGAACTCCTAAGATTTAGTCAGTGTTGCTATAATATTTCTGACATAAATTGGAGTAGATCATCATGCCCAGCCTGCCTCGTCAGATTGAAGACTACGCGGCGACGTTGCCCGAGGGCGCGCCCCTGTGCCCAAGCGCGTTGCTGCATCTAGGCACCCGTGCGGCGGTCGACCAAGCGTTGTCCCGCCTTGCCCGCCGCGGTCGGCTCATGCGCATCTTCCAAGGGGTCTACATGCGACCAGTTGAGACACGATTTGGCAAATGCCCGCCAAGCGAGGACAAAGTGATCGCATCGCTCTCGGAGTTGTGGGGCGAGGTCATCGTCTATAGCGGCGGCGCCGCTGCTAACTTTCTCGGCCTTACGAAGCACGTGCCGGTGCGATCTGTCTACCTGACCTCAGGGCCCGAGCGTCGGCTATGGCTTGGTGACCGACCGGTGGTTTTGAGACACGCTCCGCGCTGGCAACTGGTCGCGCCGAATCGGCTTGCTGGCAATATCGTGCGGGCCCTCGCTTGGCTGGGGCCCCTAGAGGTCGATGACGGATTGGAGCGGCTAGCGCCTCGGATTTCAGCGGAGGATCTCGCGGACCTCGCTAGCGTCCGTGCGGTGCTGCCCGCGTGGCTCGCAGAGCCGATCAGCCGGCTGGTGGCCTGTGCGTAAGACCTAGTTCCCCTCACTGTAGGCCAACGACCGTCGATCAAACCAGCGGCCAATTCCGGATCCCGCACCTTTGTCAGAGGCGCTGTTCAGTGGCTGCCGGCTGGGTCAGCCCGCCCGCAATAGTACTCGAGTCCAACCGAGCGCCATCGCAAACAAGAGCGCAGCCAGTCCGATGGCCTGCACCAATGGCTCGGTTGCTAGGGCGACGTCTAGTGGTGCAGTCGCTATGCGATCCCACCAAACAGCAACTCGTAAATCCTGGATCGTTAGGCCGCTCGCACAGAGCCGGTCAATCGTGTGCCAGCGGGAACTGAACAGTAGGCTCGGTGCGCCGGGACTCGCCTTAGAGGCCCTCCACGGTGGCGTCGATCAGCCAGTCCACTACCCGTGCGAGTGCCTCTTCGTGGGTGGCGCCGGAGTCGACCGCCTGCCGGTAGGTCTCGAGTTGTTGGTGCGAGCTGGTGCCTCTCGAAATGATCGTGCGGGCATGCTCGATCTCCCGGACACAGTCGAAGTAGTCGGAATCGTCGCGCAGGATTCCGATCAGCTCTTCCATCAGGTCCGCGAAGGGCGCGATCTCGCCGCGGCCGAAGTCGACCATGCCCCGATCCACTCCGTAGCGCTGCGCGCGCCAGCGGTTCTCGTCGACCAGCATGCGCGCGTAGACCCGCCAGCGCTGGTTGTCGCGCCGCAACCGGTACAGCATGCGGCACAGGCAGCGGTAGTATGCCGCGCAGCAGATCGCGTCTTCGACCCGTGTGCAAACATCCGTGACGCGCATTTCCAAGGTGGGGAATCGTGCGCTTGGTCTGACGTCCCACCAGATCTTGGTTGCGTCTTCCAGCAGGCCGGCCGAGATCATCAGGTCGACCGCCCGTCGGTACTCCCCGTAGCTCTCGAACCGTTCGGGCAGCCCGGTGCGCGGAAGCTCGTCGAACACGCACAGGCGGTAGGCGCGCAGTCCGGTGTCCGTGCCCTCCCAAAACGGGGACGAGGTGCTCAGAGCGAGCAGATGTGGCAGAAAATAGGCGATCTGGTTGAGCGTGTCTATCCGGAGATTGTTGTCCTCAATGCCGACATGCACGTGCATGCCGCAGATCAGCAGCCTGTCAGCGACCAGCTGCATGTCCTGCTGGAGCACGTGGTAACGTTCCTTGTCCGTTCGTTTTTGGTCCTTCCATCGGGCAAACGGATGGGTGGATGCGGCGATCGGGGCCAGGCCGTGCTCCGCGGACAGGTCGGCCACCGTGCGCCGCAGGCGCGTGACCTCGTCGCGAACCTCCGCGATCGTGCGGCAGATCGAGGTGCCCACCTCCACCTGCGTGCGCAGCATCTCCGTGCTGAAGTGGCCCTTCAGGTGGGTCTCGAATGCCTCGACGAGCGCGGGCGGCGGCTCGTCGACCAGATCGCGGGACTCGCGGTTGACGAGCAGGTACTCCTCTTCGATTCCGATACTGAAGCTCGGCTCGGGCAGCGGCACTAGGGCACCCGCCAATGGCACTGGGCAGCGTCAAGGGCCCGCTCCAGGGCATCGCCCAGCATGTTGGAAAAATATGTGATCCTGCGTGGACTGGCTAGCAAGTCCTCGCGGATCTCCACCAACGCGTAAGGCAGTCCGGCAGTTGAGGCGTGGTGCATCCGGGAGAAGTCGAACTTTCCCTTGGCCGAATAGGGTTCGTTGTTACCAACCACCATGCCCGGATTGCGCTCCAGCTCGGCAATCAGCTGTCTGGCCAGAGCGGTGTCTCGGTCCCACAGGACGCCGAAGTGCCACGGGCGCTTGAAGCCGTTCATCCTTGGAGTGAACGTATGCATGGCGATGTAGATCGGTGTCGCTCCGCCCTCGCGCATCTTTTGCAGCAGCTCGGCGATCGCGGCGTGATAGGGCTTGAACAGGGCGTCTTCGCGCCTGGCCGCCTCCGACTGCGACAGGCCTTGGTTTCCCGGGATCGCCGTGCCGTCGCTCGTCTCGGGGATCGAGGCCGCGGTGCGCGGTGCGCGGTTGCAATCGATCACGAGTCTCGAATAGCGCGTCATGATCGCCGGTGCGTCGAAGCGCTTCGAAAGCCGGACGGTTGCCTCGGCCGCGCCGCGGTCCCAGCCGATGTGGCGCTGCAGGTCGCTTGCTTGCAAGCCTAGGCTGTCGAGGCTCTGCGGCACAGCGCACGACGCGTGGTCGCAGGTGAACAGCAGCGGTGCCCGCCCGTTGGCGTTCGCAATCCGATAGGGCCGCGGCTCGTGCGGCGCCAGCAGCGAGCCACTGTCTTGGAGCGGCTCGTTCGTTCCGATCACGTCTGTCGGCACTGGGATCTCCCGGTCGGTGCGGAATCTTGCCTTCGAGCGGTCAGGGCGCGAGGAACAGTGGCTTGATGTGCCTCTCGTAGAGATTCTCGGTCACGTTCTTGGAGATCGTCTCTTCGCACTCACCGAGCATGCCGAGGTAACGATCGCCCATCTTGGCCGCGATCTTGTAGCCCACGTGAAGGAGCTGTCGCACGTGCAGGTTGAATTGCGGGCAATTCTGGTCGTGCCGCAGCGCCGAAGTGTACTGGGCTGCATCCCAGCCGGCGACCTCCTCCGGTGCCGGAAGTCTGCTCGCGTCGATATCGATGACGGCCGCATACGGGGCGCACAGCGCCTCGCGCGCCGCGAATGCCGCCGAATAAACGTCCTTGGCCAGCGCCAAGCCCTCGCCGTCGGCCTCGGCAAGGCCGATCAGTTCTTCCAGCCAGTTGGTGCCCGCGGTCTTGACGTGGACGCCCGCCCCGAACTTGCGGGTGCCGTTGCGAATGGCGTCATAGATCGAGAACTTGTCCGAGCCGGAGTGGACGCTGAGCTTCAGGCCCGCGGGCAGGCCGTACTCTCGCACCGCGTGGCGGATGACCGCGACGTCGTCGGAGAACTCCTTGTTGAACTGGTCCGTGTCGCCGACATAGTCCACGCCCTTGTTGAAGCGGCCCGTGAATTTCGGCGCGATGGTCTGGATCGGGATGCCCTCGTCAGCGATGGCTGCGAGGATCACCAGCAGTTCGGCAGGAGTCTGCGGATTGTCGGTCTCGTCCATCGAGACCTCGGTGATGAAGTTCCCGCTGCCCTTGGCGGACTCGATGTGGCGGTAGATTCGACCTGCTTCCTGCACGGCGAACAAGAACTGGGCGGCAGTGCGCTCGACGCTTTCCCGGGTCGTTTCGAAGGCCTCGTCAATGCCCTCGATTTCGATCTTGCCGACCAGTTCGGGGTGGGCGCCGATCAAGGCATCGACCGCCGCCGCGCCGGCGGGCGTGCCAATCGCATACGCAACGTCGAGCGTGTAGAAGTCGCTCGTGTCAACGTAGCCATCGACCGTGTCGAGGTTGATGTGGTCGGCATCGACGTAGTAGGCCTTGCTCCAGCCCAGTTCGCGCACGGCCTCGTCCGCCGCGGCCCGCACGCTGGGAGGCTGGGTGCCGACTGTGAGGTGCTCGCGGTGGGACTTGTTCCAGGTCGGGATTACCTCCACGCCTTGCTCCTCGGCCAGCATGCAGGCCCGCAGCTGCGGACGTGCCTGGTGAGCGAATCGGTCGCCGACTCCAAAGGTGTACTTCTCGATTTGCATTGCAGAGAAACCATCCAAGGACGATATGTAACTACAAGAGCCTGTCCCAGGCGGCTAGTGACATGTTAGCGAATACCCCCGTTGCTAGCCGGTCGTCGCTCGGTGCGATACAGAGCCGTCAAGCACGGCAAGCCGGTGACCGTCCGTCCGCACGCAGGCGCGGGAGCAGACCGGGCCAAGGGGCCTCGCCCAAGACTAGGCGAACGCGCCGAGCGGCTCGAACTCTCCCTTCAGGATCGAACGCGTGTCCGCGTGCCCCATCCACTCGCCGATCATCGATGCGTAGACCCGCCGGAAGTCCGTGGTCATTTTCAGATTGCCGGCATCGGTGTCGGTCAGGCTCGGCGTGGCGCCGTAGAAGCCGCCCTTGACGTTGTCGCCGACCAAGAACATCGGCCCGGCCGTGCCATGGTCCGTGCCCTCGCTGGCGTTTTCCTCGATGCGCCGACCAAACTCGGTGAAGACCATCATCGAGACATCGGCCGAGCGCCCGATGCGGCCCATGTCCAGCATGAATCCCCGGATCGCGTCGGCCGTGTACATCAGCAGCCGGCTGTGCAGGTCGGCCTGATGCACGTGCGTGTCAAAGGAGTTTCCGCGGTAGGCCACGTAATACACCTGTGTCGGCAATCCGGCAGAGATCAGAGCCGCCACCTTGCGCAGATCGCTCGAAAGCCCCCCGGCGATGCCATAGTCGACCGGCGTGCGGTACGAACTCCAGGCGTCACGCACCAGTGCGCCGCTGTCCGCTGCGTTGCGCGCGACCGAGCGCAAGAATGCCAGTGTCGGATTCTGCGACTCAGCGGTGAGATCGAAGGCTGAGATCGAGCGCTTTTCCGTTTCCGATCCGATGCGCCGCAGCTGCGAGGGCTCGGCGAAGACCAGCGGTGGGTGCAGCTTGCCTCGCACCGCCAGCGATTGCGAACTTCCGATATTCACGATCGCGTTGCGTGTCCCGGGGGCCGAGTAGGCGTCCGCAAATCTCCCGACCCACCCCAAGGTCTCGCCGCCGTTCGGCACGCCGGTGTGCCAGAAGCTCATGGATGAGAAGTGGGACAGGCTCGGATCGGGATAGCCGCACCCTTCGACCACAGCCAGCTTGCCGTCCTTGTACAGCCTCTCGAAGCCCACCAAAGACGGGTGGAACCCCGCTTCGTCGCTGATCTCAATGGCATCACTCTTGCGAATCCCGATGCGCGGGCGCACTCGGTAGTACTCGTCGTCGCGATACGGGACGACAGTGTTGAGGCCGTCGTTGCCGCCGGTCAATTCCACCACGACGAGAATCCGTTCCGGATTCGATCCCGGCTTGCCTTCCAGCGTGTCCGCGGCGAGCGCATCTGACGTCGAGCGGAGCAGGGCGGGCAGGCCGAGGCCGACGCCAAGCCCGTTCAGGCCCTGTCGCAAGAAATCGCGCCGCCGCGGCTCCTTGGATAAGTGACGCAGGTTCATGGTATTACCCCACTTGGTATTCCGGGGAGCACAGCACGACGTACAGCACGCTCCGAAGCGCCGTTTCCAGCTCGGCACGATTGTCTCCTAGCTCCCGCGATCCGATCTGGCCTGTCAGCAGGTCGACCAGCTGCTGTCTGTCGGCGGCCGCCAGCGGCGCGCGCAAGAAGCGCTTCACTAGATGGTCGACCGCCTCGCTTGCGGTCGCTGCGCCGGACTCTCGCACGATTTCCGCGAGCTCGAAGTCGGCCGAGTGACGCGGTACAAGCTTGACCCGCTCGTACGCCAGCACGTAGCCCCGGTAGCCCCCGTAGCGCGTGTTGTACTCCTCGTCAGCGTCGGCCAGCATGCTCGAGCCCGAATCCCCCGAGCGCGTGGCGTTGGTGATGTTCATGCCCTGCGCCAAGCGCTCGGCCACGCGCGCGTAGATGCCGGGCAGGCGTCGCTCTGGGTGCCCGAACGACTCCGGATCCTGCGGGAACAGCACGTCCCGCATCGAGTTGCCCCGCTCGAGCAGGGTCGCGGGCGTGATCCACGTGCGGCCTCCGGACCAGCCGGCCACGTTGGGTGGATAGAGCAGGGCCTGGCCTAAGCGTCTCGTCTGCGCGTTGAAGTCCGGAATCGTCGGGGCTTGGGAAAGACCCAGCTTGCGGTAGGTGGAAACGAGGATCTGGACCGGGCTCTTGATCTGGGTGGCTACCGACGGGGCGCTATAGAAGTCCCGCGAGAGGAAGATTGCCCGGAGAAGCGGCTTGAGCTCGTAGTCCGCTTCGCGGAAGACTCGCGCCAGACGGGTGATGGTGGTCGCGGACGGGGCTTCCCGCACGAAGAAGCGGTAGAGCTTCGACGATACGAATTCCGCCGTCACGGGCTGGGCCAAGATGATGTCGACGATGTCATCCCCGTCGAAGGCGCCGCGCTGCCCCAAGAATTCCTTTGGCCCGTCGTCGTGCTTGTCCCGGTCGAATCGGAATTCGAGCGCGTTATTCGTCCAGCCAGTGAACGCACGGGACGCTTCGCGGATGTCGCGTTCGGTGTAGTTCCCGACGCCCATGGTGAAGAGTTCCAGCAACTCCCTTCCAAAGTTCTCGTTGGGGTGGTCCTTGATGTTCTGCCCGTTGTCCAGGTACACCAGCATTGCTGGATCGCGCATCACGGCCATCAACAGTTCGCGGAAATTCCCGGTGGCGTGCTCTCGCAGCGTCCGGTTCTGCAGCAGCAGCTTGCGATAGTCGCGCACCTTGGTTTCCGAGGTGGCGAAGTGCCCGTGCCAGAACAGAGTCATCTTCTCTTCTAGCGGGCGTGGCGTTGCCACCATGCGATCCGCCCACCACAGTGCCACGCGACGCGTTTCCAGCGCGTTGGCGCGCAAGCCGTAGAAAAACTTGTCCACCACGGGCTGCAGCCGGCGGGTCGATCCCGGCGGAAGCACGTCCATGCCTAGGGCACGCCCCTCGTCCCGTGCGATCCGCACAGCTTCCGCCCGGCTCGGCGGGAACGGGTCCATCCCGGGATCCCACACGTCCGACTCGTCGAAGTCCTCCAGCACCGAGGCATCGATCTGCTCGTAGTGGACGACGTGGTCTATCGCTCCGGCCACGGGCTTTTCGGCGAGTGCCTGGATTTCTTGCGGGCTGCCGCCGAAGCCCGCTCGCTCCAGCAAGTGGCCGGCCAGATCGTAGCTCCAGTCAGCTTGGCTGATCGCAGTCAGGTCGTCGACCCAGCTGGTCGCTGGCAAGTTTTCGGATCCTGCCAATGCGGGAATCCACAACAGAGTTCCTGCCAAACTCGTCCGAATTATCGGTGCGTAGACGCGCCAGTACCTTTCGCAGCTCTGCATGCGCGCCACACCTAGCCCGTGACGGGGACTTCCACCAGATCAATCGTAGCCCAACTGTGCCGGCGTAAGCCCGGCTCGGCGACACTAAATCGTGGATCCCTTGGATTCCGGTTCACATGTCGGCCGGTGCTCCGCACCTATATTGAGTAGTTATGCTGGCGATCTCCCTGAGGCTCTCGGAACGATTGCTCGCTACTTCCGACGAGTGTGCCACAGCCCTTCGGTTGTCGCGTGCCGAGTACACTCGTCAAGCGCTGGAGCGCATGAACCGCCATACGCGGGCCCACATGCGCGCGCAACGGCTCTAGGCCGCCTCTCGCCGGGTTCGCCGGGAGAGCATGCGCATCAACGCCGAGTTTGACGCCATCGAATCGGACGTCGAAGCCTGAGCGCGGTGAGGTGTGGACCGCGGACCTGAATCCGCGAAGTGGGACTGGATCCGGCAAAGTCCGCACCGTGCTGATCGTGCAGGTTCAGGCGCTGTTCGACGCCGCGCATCCGTCGACCCTCGTGGCTCCGCTCACGACTCGCTTGGTGGATGAAGCCGAGCCACTCCGGATCAGGATTCCGGCCGCGGGAGATCTGCGCCGGGATTCGGACATCCTGATCGACCAACTGCGTGCGATCGACAACCGCCGACTGGTTCGTGGGCCACTCACTCAGGCGGGAGGGCGCCTGATGACTAGAGTGGGAGAGGCCTTGCTCGAGGTCCTCGATTTGGCCCAGGACTGAACGCGGGGAACTTGCACTGCGCGGTCCAGATCCGGTGGGGCCAAGGTTGGTTATCGGTCTCCACTAGGGTGAGCCCGGGGCGTGGCAGCCACATGCACGCCCGGATGGCGAGGATCGCAGTTCGGTTGCCCTCCGGATTACATGCGCCATCTATAATTCTCCTTCGGGATTGCGGCGGTCGGGGCGTCGTCCGCAGATAGAAGGAGGATTCGGGATTGATGGCGGGTGTCCTTGACGGAGTGCGGGTTGTCGACTTCGGGCGGTATATCGCCGGTCCGTGGTGCGCGGCGCTTCTGGGTGACTTCGGGGCGGACGTGATTCGGGTCGAGAAGGTTGATGGTGGCGAAGACCGCTTCATCAGCCAGATCAGCCGCGAGGACTGCAGCGGTGCGATGTACCTCCAAGTCAACCGCAACAAGCGCTGCCTTACTCTCGATCCCACCACCGAGGCGGGCAGGGAAGTGCAGCGTCGGCTCGTAGCCACCGCCGACATCGTGGTCGCCAACATGCCGCAGCGCGCTCTCGAGAAGCTCGGACTTGACTACGCCGCGCTAAGCGCCGTCCGTTCCGATGTGATCCTCGTCTCGAACACCTGTTTCGGGAATGCCGGACCGTACGCAGCCAAGCTGGGATTTGACGGGCTGGCTCAGGCGATGTGTGGGAACATGCACCTGACCGGGACGCCTGAGGAGCCGATGAAGTCCTATGCTCCGTGGGTTGACTTCGGCACTGCCGCGCTGTGTGCCCTCGGCACCGTGGTCGCCTTGGTGGCGCGCCAACAGACCGGCCGCGGCCAGGAAGTGCAAGGTGCGCTGCTATTGACGGCGCTGACCACCGCCAGCCCGGCCCTGATCGAGCAAGCTGTCAACAAGCCTGATCGCGTGGCGACCGGCAACCGCGGCCAGCTCAATGCTCCGTCCGACGTGTTCAAGACGCAGGATGGCCGCATCATGATCTTGGTCACTGGAACGCCCATGTACGCTCGCTGGGCGAAATTTCTGGGCGAGCCCCAGTGGCTCGAGGACGAGCGCTTCCAAACGGACGACTCCCGGGGCGAGTATGGGGAGCTCTTTAGTGCCCGGATGGCGGAATGGTGCGCATGCAGGACTACCGAGCAAGCGCTCGCGGAACTAGAGGCGGCGCGAGTGCCGGCCGGACCCGTCTACACGCCCCAGGAGGCGCTGGACGATCCCCAGGTAAGGGAGAGCGGATTTCTTGAGGAGTTCGCCTATCCTGGCGCTCCTGCCCCGGCGCCTCTCGTGCCGACTCCGGTACGGCTCGCCGACACCCCTGGGGGGATTCGCCGACGTGCCCCGCAGCTCGGCGAGCACACCGACGAGATCTTGGCGGAACTTGGCTACACGCCGGACGAAGTGGGGCGTTTGCGGGCCGCGCGGGTGGTCTAGTCGCGGCCCAGGAGGGAAGCGAGCGTTTGGACTATGTCCGCCCGGGACACTTCGCGCTGGCCGAACCGGGCTGCTTTCCAGTCCTCGTGTTGAGTGATCGCGCCCCCCGCTTGGTGGGCGACCTCCATCTGCTTGAGGGTTACCACCCCCTGCTCGGCTTCGTTGGTGCCCATCAGGATCGCGTAGGGGATGCCGAGTCTGTCGGCCCGCTTGAGCTGCTTTCCGAGCCTGCCTGAGCCCACATGGATCTCAGTGCGAATCCCGGCTCGCCGCAGTTCGAAGGCGAGCTGCAGGCACTCTTGCCGAAGCCCGCCGTCCATCACCGTCACCAACACCTCGGCAGGGGTCTTGGCCGGCCGGACCTTGCCAAGATGCTCCATCGCCGCCAAAATGCGATCCACGCCCAGCGAAGCCCCGGTCGCGGGAATAGGCGGGCCTCCGAAGCGAGCGACTAGGTTGTCGTAGCGCCCTCCGCCGAAGACCGACCCGAACTGGGGAGCGTCCAGCAATACGGCCTCGAAGACCGGTCCGGTGTAGTACGCCAATCCGCGTGCGATGCTCACGTCCAGGGCCACGCGATCGCTGCCGTACCCTAGCGTGTCGAGGTCGGATGAGATGCTCTCGATCACATCCAACTGTTCGGCGCTGGTCTCGATGTCCGCGAACAGCGAACGCAGCTGTTGCAGGACATCCCCGCGATCAGTGCCTTGGATCGACAGGAACCGCTCGATCGCGGAGACTTGGTCGTCGCCGAGTCCGAGTCCGGGGATCATATCCCCGGACTCGTCCCGATAGCCGTTCGTCAGCTCTAGCTTGACCTTCTCGATTCCGATCTTCTCCAGCTTGTCGAGGACGCGGAAGACGTCTTCTGCGCGGTCTGCGCTGATCGACGCGTGTCGCAGCAACAGGTTCAGGATTTCCCGGCTGGAGAAGCGCACTTCGTACGGACCGACGCCAATGGCGCTGAGCGAGTCGCAGATGGCGGCGAGGATCTCGGTGTCGGCCGTGCCGCAGGGTGCACCCACGGCATCCAGGTCGAATTGCGTAAACTGCCGGAAGCGTCCCGGATGCGGCTTGTCAGCACGCCACACTTGGGAGACTTGATAGCGCCTGAAGGGCAGCGTCACCTCTGGGTACTGGCTGACCACCCTGGAGAGCGGCACCGTCAGGTCGAAGCGCAGGCCGAGTTCCTCCTCTTCCGGGTTCGAGACTCGGAAAATCGACTGCTGCGCTTCCGCTCCGGCCGAGCCCGAGAGCACGTCGAGATACTCGATCGCAGGAGTGTCGAGGGGCGCGAAACCGTAAGTCTCGTAGACTTCGCGAACCGTGTCGATCAGCCGCTGCCGCGCCAGCATCGTGTCGGGCAACAGGTCGCGGAGGCCCCGCGACAGCCTTGGCTTGATGCTCATGGGACGGTAACTCCAACCATATCATGCGCTTGCTGCCTGCCACCAAGCCCCGCTACTCTCCGCGAGCGTCCACAGTCAGAACTCGCGATGCGCCCCCTAGTATCCACCGGGCAGTCCGACGAAATTCTATTAGCAATTCGTAACCTAGCGCCCGCCGGCCTGCGCCATAATCGGGTAGGGTAAAGTCATGTCGCGCCTAAACTCGTCACGTTCAAAAACCTTGCTGCCGGTCCTGCTCGGCTTGGTGGTCCTGACCACGGCATTGTACGGTGCCGGATTCTGGGACAAGAAGGACTTCATGCAGTGGTCCCCCAAGGAAGTGGAGAAGATGTACATGGACTCTCCATGGGCCAAGCGCCTGAGCATCCCGATGGGTGCGCCGGTGGCCGCCTTTAGCGGCGGCGGTGGGGCCGGGGCCGGACGCCGCGGCGGAGGTGCTCCAAGCGGCGGTGGCGGCGCTGGCGGCGGTGGCGGCGGTCGCGGCGGTGGCGGCGGCCGCGGCGGTGGCGGCGGTGCCGGGCAGATGCCTCAGCAGGCTCCCTCGCTGAACTTGGTGGTTCGATTCGAAGAGGCCGCTCCGATGAAGCACGCGAAAGTCAAGTTCAACCTCGGCGAGGGCACGGAGCTTACCCCCCAGATGCAGATGTACCTGGAAAACCAAGAGCCGTACTACATCGTGGCCGTTGAGGGCCTTCCCGCACTCTTGGCTCGCTTCGAGGAGGAGCCGGAAAAGCTTGCGACCACAGCCCGCTTGCGGCGCAAGAAGAAAGACGACATCTACCCGGCCAAGGTAGAGGTCCAGGCGAACCAGCGCGCGACGCTGAAGTACTATTTCCCCCAAAACGACCCGATCATGCTTGAAGACAGAGAAGTGGAGTTCTTCATGAAGTTCGAGCGCGAGATGATGGCGGGCATGCGTCCGGGTGCCGGAGGCGGCGGCCCCCAAGGTCGTGGCCAGCGCGGTCAGGCTGGCCAGGGCGGCCAGCGCCAGCAGAGAGGTGGCGGCCAAGGCCAAGGTGGCGGCGGCCAGCGGGCCGGGGGAGCGGGTCGCGGCGCCGGGATGGCGATGGCCATCTTTGGCAAAGAGATCAAGCGCAAGTTCCGCCTCAAGGACATGGTCTACAAGGGCGAGCTGGCTCTGTAGCGCAACCTCTGGACGGGGTGCTGATCAGCCCGGCACACGGGCTCGGGCCATCGCAACGGATGCGTGAGCGTGTCCGATTCCGGGATCCTATTCGTCAAGCAGCGCCCTTGCGATAGCTGGCGGGGAAGCGACGCGATGGAGGAAGTCGTGGGCCGGAACCCCTGAATGGCCAGCGAGCCTCAGCGTAAGTATCTCTTGAAGCAAGCCTGCCTGACCGGCCCGCTGACTCCGAGGCGCACGATCCTGCGCTCCACACACTACCGCTCTCCGCATGCTGGCCTCGCGTGTCCAGGCGTGGCGCGAAAGAGCCTCGTTTGTAGGCAGAGCGGGCGCGAATCGATTACGCTTGAATGCCAATGACGAGCCCATCTGTCAACTATGCGCCGCTCTCGCCGCTGGCATTCTTGGAGCGCAGCCTGCTCGTGTATCCGAACAAGCCCGCGGTCGTTTATGGGGAGAGTGTCTACACCTACGCCCAGTACAGTGACCGCATCTGCCGCCTCGGCGAGGCATTGAGGGCTGTCGGAGTCGGCCGAGGCGATCGGGTCGCGATTCTGGCGCCGAACATCCCTCCGATGCTCGACGCGAAGTTCGGCCCGATGCGCATCGGGGCGATCCTCGTTCCGCTCAACATCCGGCTGTCTGCGCGTGAGATCGCCTACATCCTGAACCATTCCGGCGCCAAGGTCTTGATCTTCGATTCGGAGCTCGCCGACACGGTGAGCGAGCTCAGGCAGGACGTTTCTTCGGCCATGTCGTACGTGCAGATAGTGGACGCCGCCCCCAAGGCCGACGACATTCCCGGGCCGGAATACGAGGAATTCCTAGATGCGGCCCCGTCAGAGCCGGGTCCGGCGGCGGAAATCGACGAGAACGACGCGATCTGCATCAACTACACGTCCGGCACGACGGGATTTCCGAAGGGTGTCGTCTTCCACGCGCGCGGCGCATGGATCAACGCGGTCGGCGAGGTGATCGAGACGGGCATGAACTGGCGCTCGGTCTATTTGTGGACCCTGCCCTTGTTCCACTGCAACGGCTGGTGCTTTCCATGGGGCATCGTGGCCATCGGCGCCACGAGCGTCTGCTTGCGCAAGGTCGTGCCCGCGGAAGTCTACCGACTCGTCAACCGCTGGGGCGTCACGCACATGTGCTGCGCACCGACCGTCCTGACCGCCCTCTACTCTAGTCCCGACGCGGCGGGCCAAGACCTCAGCGGTGTCACTGTTGCCACGGCTGGCGCGCCGCCAGCGCCACAGGTCATTCGCACGATGGAGCGGATGGGCGCGCAGATCCAACACCTGTACGGCTTGACCGAGACGTACGGCCCCTACACAGTCTGTGCCGATCAGCCCGGCTGGAGCGATCTCGATCCTGAGCAGCGGGCACTGGTCAAGGCTCGCCAAGGCGTGCCGTATGGCGTTGCGGGTGACGGCTTGCGCGTGGTCGACGAGGAAATGCAGGATGTCCCCCGCGATGGCCAGACCATGGGCGAGGTCGTGATGCGCGGGAACATGGTGATGACCGGATACTACAACGACGCCGAGGCCACCACTGCTGCGTTTCGAGGCGGCTGGTTCCACTCCGGCGACTTGGCGGTGTGGCACTCCGACGGCTACGTAGAGCTGAAGGATCGCTCCAAGGACATCATCATCTCCGGCGGCGAGAACATTTCCAGCCAAGAGGTGGAGAAGGTCGTCATGGAGCATCCCGACGTGCTGGAGGTGTGCGTCGTTGGGGTCCCGGACGACACGTGGGGCGAGGTGCCGAAGGCATTCGTCGTGCGCCGACCGGGGTCCGAGGTCGCGGCTGCCGCCATCATCGAGTTCACCCGCGAGCGCTTGGCGCACTTCAAGTGCCCGAAGCACGTGGAGTTCGGAGACCTGCCGAAGACCGCGACAGGCAAGATCCAGAAATTCGTCCTGCGCGACAGGGAGTGGCAGGGCTCCGGCGGCCGCATCAAAGGCTAGCGCGATCGCGCATCTTGGCTGGAACGGCCGTCAAGCCTCGGACCGCAGAGGCAACAAGCACTGCGAACACGCTGGTGACCAGCGTCGGCAGCGCCACCTGAATTGTCGTCGGGAACGCCGCGTGTGGCGGGCCCGCAAAGTTATAGCGATAGAGCAAGGTTGCGGCGAGGAAAGCCAGGACTATGGAGCGTCCGAATCTCCCGGTAGTCAGCCGCCACGTCCGTTGGCCGCTCCGCAACTGGTGGCGTGTCCGCCAGCCGAGCCAACCGGCAAGCCCGCCTAGGCCGATCGCGGCTGCGAGCAGGACCATCGCCCACGTGTCGGGGATTTCGGCCCTGTCCGCCCGCCGTGGAGCAGGTAGGTCCTTGCCGGTCAGACTGCGCAAGATGGCACGCGCGATCGCTTGCGACCGCGTCGTGCCCAGGTTGCCTAGGACGGCAACTGCGGAGCGCGTCTGCGGTGCCATGACCGCCGCCGTGCGCCCGCCCCAGGTCTTGCCGGTGTGCTCGAGCACCAGCCCGTCGCCGAACCATTCGGGATTCTCCTGCACGGTCCAGCCTAGGTCGTATCCGGGACCGAGGCGGCCCCACCACGGGCCGTCAGCGTGGAGGAACTCGAAGTCGCCAGGCTTCCCTCTTAGCAGCGCCTCCAGATATACGGCCATATCCGCGGCGCTGGCCCTTACCAGCGAGCTTCCGCTCCAACCGAGAAAGCGCGACGGGCTGACGCTCACGCTCCCCCACTGCCATTCATGGGGCAGGGCCGCCACCTCGGTCGAAGGACGAGCGCCCTCGATGCTTGTATGCCGCATGCCCAGCGGCCTGAACACGTTCTGCTGCATATAGGTGCTGAACGAGATTCCGGACGCACGCTCGACGATGGCGGCCAACAATACGTAATTGCTATTGGCATAAGACACCGACTCGCCGGGCTGGCCTTCGAGATGCGCGTCGCTCAGGCGTTCGACTGCCGCCTCCAAGTCCAGCTCGTCCGGCGACCGGCAGCAGGGCAGCAGGAGGTCGTGGCTGCGGCGCAGGCCGCTACGGTGCTGGAGCAGGTGGCTCAGGGTGACGCCCGCCCAGTCGGCGCCGGTCAGTCTCGGCAAGATTTTGACGGCGCCCGCGCCTCGTTGGATCCGTCCCTCCTGTTCCAGCCTCAGGATGGCCAGCGCAGTCAGAGCCTTGCTCACAGAGGCCAGCCCCACCGGGGTGTTCACCGTCAATGGTTGCTCGGATTCGACACTTTGGATGCCGTAGGCCCGTACTAGGCCGATCTCGCCGCGGTCCACGATCGCGAGTGCGAGGCCGGGAACACTGTTCAGAGCCAGTTCGGCTTGTACAAAGCGGTCGATCTCTGTGTTCGCGAGCAAGCTAGGGACGCAGCCGCCGACGAGTGAGGCGGCCAGAATAGCCTCGCGCAGCACACCCGAGATCGTAGCAACGACGGATGGCGCACACATGTCGGCTCGTGCCTTGCGAGCTGCCGTCTCTCGTAGGGAACTCTGTGGTCGTTTGACTTCGACTCACTCCACACGCTTCTTACATTTCGACGCGCTCCTTTACGGTTAGAATGAACCTAGGGGGCTGCCCATGCCATCCGAGCCCTTTCGCGTACTGCACGGCAGCAGCCCGTCTCGGCTTTGCACGGCACTGCCGGGATCGAGGTTCTGCGCGCTCTTGGTCTGCCTCTGTCTCTGGCTGGCAGGGCCGCTGCAGGCGAATTCAGGAAGCCAAGAGGAACTGGTCGCGAGGTACGAGAGGCTGCTGCTATTCAGCCCTGACGACTATGAGATTTCCGAGGCTGCCAAGGCAGCCTTCGAGAACGGTCTTCGGGGGCGTTTCCGGAGGGCCGTTCGCTCAGCCGGATCGTTTTCGTACGAGCGCCGCGGAGAAATCGCCTACTTCCTCTCGGACTTGGGCGGCGGCGCCAACGAGACGGACGCGGAACGAAGGGCGCGCGAGGCAGCCAACGGCGAGTTTCACAACCTGTTCAACCAAGTCCTCCCGACACTGGCGCTCGCGTACCACACGCCCGGTACTTCCGACAGGCGGAACCCTTACTACCACAACGCAGCTGTCTTGCAGCTTTGCCTCGCGATACTCGATTACAGCTACAGCCGGGGCCTCACCGAGGATGCTTGGCTCCCCGATCACGCAGGCAACGCAAGCGGGGATGCACTTGCGCAAGGCTTGGTCCGAACAGCCGGTGATTTTTCCGAGATCTCCCTGCGGCTGGGAGGATACATCCAGAGCGTTTTCCTGATGCGGGAGGCTCTAGCCGAGGCCGGGTTGCTGGCGAAGTACCGAGCGGTCGTCCGCAATCTGGCGGTAAACCACGGGACGATGTACGGTGCATTCTTCCAAGTCGCACGGCAGGAAGCCGGGGTCAGCTACCCCGCCCCGTTGCCAGTCGAGCGCCAGTACCATCTCAACGCAGATGGCGTGCGCCTCTTTGCGGACTATTTCTGGCCGTACTACCTGCTGATCGACAATGGCATCGAGCGGACCAGCGCGGCTACCGTCTTGGGCAAAGTCATCGAGACGAACATTGCAATCAAGCCGGGGGTATACGGGACGATCAAGCCCGACGGCACCGGCTTTCACCATGCTACGGCATATGTCGGAGCGTACAGCCCATTCGCCTTTGAAGCCTTCGCCCGCTTGCTCTACCTCCTCAAGGGAACGACGATCTACCGCACCGAGAACGTCGAAGCCCTCAAGCTGGCGCTGGACAGCTATCGGGTGATGGTCCAGAGATACGATCCGTCCGCTGCCCTCCGAGGACGCCTCATAGCCGGGAGCGGGGAAGGCAGATCGGCCGCGATCTCAAAGGCCATGGCATTCATGGCTCATCCGGACGGAATGGATGATCTGGAGATGAAGGCTCGCTTTGGGGAGTTCTTCGACGCTGGCTACTTCTTCTCCGCGGACCGGCAGAGCCAGTACTACGAAGGACAGCGCGGAATGCCCTTCCGGGGCCTAGGGATCTATCGCCTGGTCGCGGAACTGCAGGCCCAGAGCATCGCCGCCGCCGAGCCTCCGTCAGGCGCTTGGATCAAACCCTACGCCGCGGCGGGCTTCTTCCGCAACGATGACTGGCTAGTGACCGCGAAGGGTTTCAGCCAGTATTTCTGGGACTACGAGGGACCGCTGAATGCGCGCCAGAACAACTTCGGCCAGAACTGGGCATACGGTTCGCTGGCGGTCTTCAGCGCGGGTGACCCAGTCAGCGAGCGAGGGTCCGGGCAAGTCCTGTTCTCCGGCTGGGACTGGTACCACGTGCCGGGGACAACCGCGAGTCACTATCCCATCGAGCCGCGGAATGAGTCAGAAGTGCGCGCGTCTCGCAAGGAGCAGGGAATCAGGCAGCGGGACACGCACCGAAACTACAACACGAAGACCTTTGTGGGCGGGGTAAGCCTAGGAGACCACGGCTTCTTCGTCCAAGACTTGGAGGCGGTGCCGTTCACCGCGCCGACAGACTTGCGCGCGCGGAAGAGCTACTTCTTTGTCGGCGACAAAGTCTTGGCTCTAGGGACGCACATCCAAGGAGGCACGCAAGAGGACGAAACGCACACGACTCTCTTCCAGACTTTCTTGGAGGACGCGAGTTCCCCCACGCAAGTCAACGACGAGCAGCTTACCGGGCTCGAGAGCTTGATCGAGCACCCTGCGGGCACACAGGCGAGGATGACCGACAGCGTGGGGAACAGCTACTTCTTGGCGGGAAGCACGGCGCCGTTGGTGGTGTCCCGCAGTCTCCAACAGAGCCTGACGCAAGACCACGAGGAGACCGAAGGCGCGTATGCGCAAGCCTATCTCAATCACGGCATCAAGCCCGATGGCGACAGCTACCAGTATGTGGTAATCCCGGCTGACACCGATGCCACGGAGCTGGGCGAGTTGGCGTCCGATCCGTCAAGCTTCTACCAGATACTCGATTCGAGCGGAATGCACTTGGTCAGATTTCCTCAGCAGCGTCTGACGGCCTATGCGTTCTACGAAGTCGTGGAGACGCCCGAAGGCGAGCTGATCCGAACGGTCAGCCAGTCGGCGGCGGTGATCGTCCAAGAGCTGGAGGGATCAAGCCCGCTGGGTCAGGCGGTGGCACAAGCGGCGCCCGTTCGACTCGCGGCGAGCGTTCCCGATATTGGATGGACTTTCGAGGATGACATCGTCTCGCGCGGCCTGAACTACGCTTCCAAGCATTTCGCGTTCCAGGTTGCCGAAGAGCATACGCTGACGCTGGCACTGCGCGGGACATGGTGCCCGGACGCGGCAGGCTCGCCCCCCGGGACAGAGTCCATCCACCGCTCCGGCGAGACCGTGCTCCAATTGCAGTGCCGGGACGGCATGAGCACGGAGGTTCTGTTGCAACCGTGCGAGACTGCCACTCCCGTGACTCAGGGAGTGGAAGATACGCCCGAGCCCGGCCGACGTCGCCCCATCGATCTCCGAGCGCAGAGTTCGACGTTTGAATGAGCGAAGCGCTCCGGAGTCGGGGCCTCGTCCTGGACCTGCGACGGAGCAAAGCGTCCGATGGTGGACTTCCAGTCTGGCGCTTCTTGCCGTGCCGTGATATGCCGCGGGCCAGAGCGGGGGCGCGGCGGAAGAATGCGGCAAGGTCTTGCGCTGTGTCAGTCTCGCGATTGGCCAACGAACCAGGGCTGCTAGCTAGCCAAGATGCGGCAGGTCTTAACGGCACAATGCACACACCCTCTGACGGCCCTGACTGGACTCTGGGGTGATCGATTGTGATACAGTGTGCGGGCATGGGGTGCATACTTCGGTAGCACGTAAATCACCGACAACAACTTCCGTCATCCAACAGAGATTGAACTTGTTTCGACCCGGCCCGGCGCCCCAGTCTCCTCAACTCTAGGATCCGCTACCTCGGCAATGTTGCAAAAGGCTCGTCGCTGTTTCTACAGACGCTGGTTTCAGCAAGCCCTATTGGTGCGCGGGGCGCCCCATCGTAGCTGCTTGGTGGCCTCCACGGCGCCGAAATGCGTCCGTTTCGCTAGTTGAAGCCGTTTCATGCCCCATGCCGCCCCCTGTTGTGAGCTATGCGGGACAAGCGCGTCACTGCCCCGCCCGGCGTTCTTGGGGTGGCTGGAGAAGCTGCCATGAGGCCCGCCGCGCAACTCCGCAGACTATCCAATGGGCTGAAGGCCGCTTTCGACGGATCGAACGTCGTCCGCCGCGTACAGGACTTCGAACGATGGACCAACAATGTGTCCCACCAGGACTCCGAAGCGGGCTACGACCACACGCCGACCGTCAGGGAATACTACGACCTCTGTAGCGAATTCATGGTCTTGGGTTGGGGAGAATCCCTGCACTTCGCGCCGCTGTCGCCTGGCGAGAGCTTGGAGGACTCCAAGATCCGGCACCAGCAGCTCATGGTCTCCAAGCTCGAGCTGCGGCCGGGAATGACGGTAGTCGACATCGGCTGCGGGATCGGTGGTCCGATGCGCCGGGTCGCCCGCGAGGCCGGTGTCAGGGTCGTCGGGGTCAACATAAGTGAAGTCCAGTGCAACAAAGCCAAGCGGCTGAACTCCGCTGCGGGGCTCGATGACATGACCGACTGCTTGGTGTGCAGCTTCATGGAAATGAGCGCCATCGCGGACAAGACGTTCGACAGTGGCTACGCGATCGAATCGACCTGCCACGCGGCCGACAAGGCGGCTGCGTTCGCCGAAATCTACCGCGTCCTGAAACCGGGTGCCCTCTTCTGGGGGCAGGAAATGTGCATGACGGACACGTTCGACCCCGGTGACGATCGGCATCGCGAAATCAAGCGGGAACTCATGCACGGCATCGCGCTCAAGGAAATCGCGACGTTTCGGGAGGTAAACCGGGCGCTGGAAACCGCGGGATTCGAAATCATGGAGGGGTCGGACCTCGCTGTCGACCAGCATGGTCCGATCACGCCGTGGTACCGGCCGATGGAAACCCGGGGTGGACTGATCGGCGGCGATTTCGTCCGGATTCCGGTGGGCCGCAAGGCATTGAGGATGGGATCCAAGATGGCCGAATCTCTCGGTGTGTTCCCGAAGGGCTCGGCGGAGGTCGTCGCGTTGCTGGATCGGACCGCAGGCGCCTATGTCGCGGGGGGCAGGGCCGGGATCTTCACGCCGCTCTACTGCTTCGTGGCGCGCCGGCCTCTCCGGGGGTGACTGGAGGCCTGTAGACACGGTAGTGTGGCATTCGACCGGCGACGGATCCCGGCGAGAACGCATCGCTTCGCAGCTCTCATCGTCGAGTTTCGGTCGGAACACGCCCGGGCCAGTCCTCCCGGTGGGGGCTCCTGCCTCACTCGCCCTGGCAACCGGGAACCTCGCTGGCCGGTTCTCCCGGTGAGGCCTCGGTGCGCGCCACCTTCCCCACCGGTCGTCAGCCCCGCGCCGAGGTCAGGCGCTGATGGAACGAGGAAAGCGCCGGCACCAGAAACATCACGAGGGCCGTGGTGAAGAGGATGCCGCAGCCGATCGAGGCAGAGAAGGGAACAAAGAACTGCGCCTGAATGGCGTCTTCGAAAATAAGGGGGGTGAAGCCGAGGAATGTGGTCAGGGAAGTAAGCATGATCGGGCGAAACCGTCCCTTCGCGCCCTCGATGATCGCGGTTCGCGCCGGGATTTCTTCCCTGAGCTTCTGATCGGTGAAATCGATCATCACTAGGGAATCGTTCACCACCACGCCGGCGAGGCCGAATATCCCGACAAAGGACTCCGCGCTCACGGCTACCCCAAGGACCCAGTGACCCAGGATCACCCCGATGAACCCAAACGGGATGATGGCCATGACGATGAACGGTTTGGTGTAGGAGCGTAGCGGAATGGCTAGCAGCGCGAAGATCATGAGCAACGCGATCACGAATCCGCGATATAGACCGCCTAAAGAATCGAGCTGTTGCTGCTGTTCACCTCCGAAGGTGTAAGTGAGTTCCGGGTTTTCGTCGATGAGTTCCGCGAGGATAGTGTTCTCCAGAATGTCATTGGCGGTCGCGGCGGAAATCACACTGGTATCCACGTCAGCGGTAACCGTGACAATGCGCTGGCCGTCTTGGCGCCGGATTGCCGGCGGCGATGTGCCCGAACTCAGCGAAGCCACGCGGCTTAACGGCACGTCGGCACCGGTTGGCGTACGCAGCCAGTATCTCTCGACGTCGGTGATCGCGTTACGCTGCTCCTCGGGTAGCCGCACATAGACCCGAACTTCTTCACGTCCTCGCTGCACCCGCACGGCCTCTACGCCAAAGAAGGCGGCTCTCGTCTGCCAGGCAAGATCATCAAGCGTGAGGCCGAGGGTGCGCGCTTCGGGACGCAATCCCACCTGAACCTCCGGGATGCCGCGAGTGTGATCAGAGCGTATGTCGAAGACGCCTCCGACTCCGCCCAGGCCAGCGACTGCGGAAGATGCGATCTCGACCAGGCGTTCCGGGTCCGGGTGCGACAGCGCGGCCTCTACCGGGTTGCCCAGTGTGTAGATCTCGCTGATGAAGGTGACCGCGCGCACATGAGGCATGACACCCATCTCCTCGCGCCAAGCCTGCACGACTTCTCCCGAAGTGATGCGCCGTTGCTGCGCGCTCAGGAGCTTGAACTCGATGCTGGCGACATTGGCTTCCGGGTTCAGGGTGGGCGAGGGGTTGAGGCCCCCGGTTTCGATCCGCGAACGCTGACCGACGACGACTGTAACGCCGGACAGCAGAGGAGGCGCATCCGCGGGCCGGCCTTCGGAAAGCCGCTCCATGGCCCGGCGACCGGCTGATTCCAACTGTTGCGCCACTGCGTACGTCTGCTGCGAGGTCGTACCGTCCGGCATCTCGAGGGTGGCGATTGCGAAGTCGCCTTCGACCGCTGTTGCGAAGGTGGTGGGGACGATGCCGGCCGGAAGGAGGGAAATGCTCAGGATGAGCAGCGCGACGGCCCCCGCGACCGTCACCTCGGGCCAGTCCGTCGCGAACTGTATCCCACGATCGAGGGGACCCTGTACAAAGCTGTTCAACCAGGAATCGACACGATTCTGGATCCGGGAGACGATTCGTGCCATGCCCGTGCCGGGCACCCAATCCGGGCCGTGCAGATGATGGGATAGATGGTTGGGCAGCACCAGCAGCGATTCGACCAGCGAAATCACCAGCGTGGCAATGGCGACGATCGGCAGTGCCTTCCAGACCTCTCCGAAGCCCGCGGGTATGAAGAGCAGCGGAAGGAATGCCACGATCGTTGTCAGCACGGCGAAGACCAGTGGCACCTTGATTCGTCGCGCACCCCGGATCGCCGCGACAACCCCCGCCGTTCCGCGCATTCGCTCTTGGTGAATGTGCTCGGACACGACGATCGCATCGTCTACCACGATTCCGATCGCGAGCACGAACGCGAAGAGCGATATCTCATGGAGCGGGATGTCGAAGATCATCATGGCGGCCAGGGCGCCGATCGCGGAAACGCCGAGACCGACGGCGACCCAAAATGCCAGCCGGAGTTCGAGGAAAAGGCCCAGCGCGAGCAAGACCAGCAACAGCCCCAAGGCTCCGTTCTTGAGGAGAATGAGGCCGCGCTCCACGAAGACCGAAGAGTCGTCGCTCCAGATATTGATGCCCACGCCTTCGGGGAGCGAGGGCGTTATCTCGCTCGCAACATGCTCCCGAACGGCGCGCGACACATCCATCACCCTCTCGCCGTCGGCTCGCGAAACCTCGACGAACACGGCTGGGTGGCCCTGGTGCCGCACGATCAAATCTGAGTCCTCGAAGCCGTCGCGCACGTCGGCAATATCACCCAGGCGCACCACTGTGCCGTCGTCGCGGCCGAGGATGACGATGTCCTCGAAATCCAGCTGATCGTAGCTCTGACCGAGGGTCCGAATCCGCACTTGGGACTCCTCGGTATTGATGCTGCCCGCAGACAGATCTAGGGAACCGCGGCGGATCGTACTGGCGATATCGGTCAGAGTAAGCCCAACGGTGCGCAGCCACTGCAGTGGCACTTCGATCGAGACCTCGTAGTTGCGCACACCGCTGGTCTCGACCTGGGACACGTTCGGGAGCGAAGCGAGATCGTCCTCGATACGGTAGGCGAGCTCTTTCAGTGATCGCTCGGGAACGTCGCCGTAGAGGATGAGGCGCATCATGCTCTGGGCGTTGGTCATTTCCCGGATTTGGGGCCGCTCGGCTCCGCCCGGGAACGTCTGAATACGCCCGACCGCCGACTCGATTTCGTCCCTCTTCGCGCCCATGTCCGTGCCCGATTTGAATTCGACCCTGACGGACGCTATTCCCGGGGCCGCCACGGACCTGACCGCCTTCACGTCCGCCAGTCCCCGGACCTCATCCTCGATCTTGACGACGATGGCCTCCTCCACCTCTTCGGGCGTTGCCCCGGGATGCGTCACGGAGATTTCGAACTGATAGAAGGGCACCTCGGGCCACCCTTCCTGCTCGAGGCCGGTCAGCGACACGAGGCCCGCAGCGAGGATGCCGAACATCAGCAGATTGGACGCGACGCTGTTGCCCGCCATATAGGCGATCGGCCCACGGGGTTCCGCTGATTGCTCGTCGTTCTGGCTCATTGCCCCAGATCGGCCACGGTCCGCACAACCATGCCTGGGGTGGCAAACTGAATGCCACCGGTAATGACTACTTGCCCGTCTTGCAGGCCCCCGACCACGGTGGCTTCATCGTCGATACGCTGCAGGACGCGTACGGGGACAATACTCACCGTTCGGTCCTCGACCACCCATACCTCGGGACCCGGCCTCAGCGCGGGCCTCGGCACGCGAAAGTAGCTTTCCGGGGAAATGCCTTGGATCTCGACCTCAACGAACTTCCTCACCAGAAGCGGAGGAGAGCCCCCGGGGCTGATGGCCCCCTCGACTGGGTCGCCCGAGGCGAAGGGGTTGGGCACGCGGACGATCACGTCGATCGTTTGTGTCTGCTCGTCGAGCGAAACTTCAGCCCGGTCTATGTATCCCTGCCAGGCATAGCTTGCATCGCCGTAGGCAGCTGTCACGCGGGCGGCGACCCGACGGTCGGAATCTCCCGCGCGAAGCTTCCACAGTCGTGGGATCAAGGCTGCCATCGCATCCGACAGCGGCACGACGACCTCGACGGCGTCAGCCGTGGAGAGGCGTCCGACGACTTGGCCGGAAGTCACCATCTGGCCGGCTTCCAATGACTCTTCGAGCACATAGCCGTCAAAGGGCGCTCGCACCTCGGTTCGGGACAGGGCCAGCTTGGCAGCGGCAAGCCGTACATTTTCGTGTCCCAGTGCGGCCCGGGACGCCCTGATCTGAGGCTCTCGCAGGGCTAAGGGCCCGGGTTGGATTACCGACGAGCCGGTCTCGAGTTGCAGGCGCGAGTACTTTTCGAATTGGGCCTTGGCGAACGCCGCCTCCTCTTGGAGCACTGCGAGCTCTGCCTGCCGGGCCTCGATCGCGATCTCAGCTTCCCGCACGCGGTGGAGAAAGTCGGTGTCTTCGATGCGGAATATTGCCTGACCATTCTCGACGCGGCCACCGCTCTGGAATCCCGGCTCCATCCAGGAGACTCGACCGCTGACTTGCGGAGCGATATCGACATCGGCACTGACTCTCACCGTGCCCGCTCCGAATACGGGGATCGCACCGGAGCCAGCCACGACCCGCCCGGTCTGAGCGAACGGAATCTGGGGGCCCCGTTCCTGTTGTTCCGGCTGGGGTGCTAGCGACACCAGATAGGACGCCAGCCATATCGAGGCACCGACGATAGCAGCGGCTACGAGGTAACCTATCCCTCTTCTCACTCTGGTTAACCCTGGAGAAACCGATATGGCTCGCAGTACCGCTGTGTGACGGATCCGCCAATCTCGAAATGGTTGGCTAGGAGAATCGGGGGAGTCATGCCCGAGAAGATCCCGAGCGATACTGGCCGCCCGGTGCTCCCCAAGCGAAGCACTGGCCCGCAGTCGGCATGGCGCAAGCCAAATGCTGGTCTGTGACCTAGGACCACCAAATCAGCGTGAATATTGTATCGCATTGTGGCGAACTGCTGGCGCTGTCTGGCTCAAGTGTCGCAGTAGTTTAGGAATGCGCTCAGCCGGTCAGAAATCGGCGGACTTGTCGGATCAGGGAGAGCATGCTGGTGTGTCCGTCAATCAGACTGCGACGGCTCCGGGCCCGTCTTGATAGAGAGCCGATGTCGAACGACCCGGAGCTGAATTTCTTGCTTGGACTGCGCTTGGGCAGTGGGTGGATCCTTAGCCTGTAGTTCGCCGGAACCTCGGTGTCAACCAAGCTTGGGAGCCGACCGACTCGCGGTGCCGGTGACGCCGATGCAGGCTCGCGAGCTCAGACTGGATTTGCCACGCGCGCGACCCGGAACTTCAGCTTCTTGTTCGGGGCAGCTGTCGGGAACGGATTGATGGCGAGCCTATAGTTTTCCGGCAACACTTCGAGATCCAAGTGGTATGCGATGAGCAGGATGTTGACTCCCATCTGAAGCTCCACCCACCGGTTTCCTAGGCACATGTGCGTGCCTAGGCCATAGGGCGCGTACGCGCCTGGCACCAAATGCTCACCCCGATCAGGCAGGTAACGGTCGATGTCGAATTTCAACGGGTCCTTGAAGTGATCGCCGTCGTAGTGCGGTGCCGTCTGGCAAATCAACAGTCGCGTCGGAGGCGGTATTTCGAAGCCGTTGATAACGCAGGGATTCATGGCCGTTCTCAATTGCCAGGGAATCACCGGGTACAAGCGCGACGACTCTAGGCAGAGGCGGTGGCACACGTCGACCGCATCGAGCGTGAACTCCTCCGCTCTTGGCTCGCGCCCGTTACCGAAGAGCGCCTCGGCTTCTCGGCGGATTCTCGCGTAGACATCCGGGTGGCGAACCATGCAATAGACTGCGAAGCCTAGCGCGCTTCCGAGATAGATGCTGGCGACCATGGACGCGACAAACGGGAACGTGAGGTCCGTCTCCGGCAGGAACTGCGGGTCGTTGCGATGCAGGTCGAGTATCGCGTCGGCAATGTCAGGTGGCTTGCCCTTTCGTTGGGCCGGCGTGTGCGATGCGAGGATTGCTTCTTGTAGCTGGCCGACACGCTTGCGCGCACGCTTCATCCTCGGCGTCGACATCATGAACTTCGGCAGTGCTCCCTGGACCTGTGTTATCAGCGCGCGGTGTTCGTATTCAAGCAACTCGTCGACGTATTCGCTGCAATCCACCCCAATCGCCAGACCCGAGACTTGACTGCTCATGTGCTTCTGGAACGTCTCGGTCACACTGAATACGTCGCCTTGCTTCCACGAGCCGATCGAATTCCTGCAATGGGAGATCAACTCCGGTAGCCGCGGAGCAAGCGCACCGCGGGAATAGGCGGCGCTAAGCGACTTGCGCATCCTGTAGTGTTCAGCGCCATCCATGCCAGGGAGGCTTCGAGATGCGCCGAACACGTGTTCCAGACCTTGGATGTAGTCCTTGGAGCGTACATAAAACCGGCCATACTTGTTGATCCACCGGTTTGCCTCCACCCCCATCAGCGCGACTAGCGGCGCCTTGGCCATCTTGAAAGGGATCCTCACGACCGGCCCATGCTTCCGGAAAATCCCATACATTGCCTTGGGGATGTTGCCCTTTAGGAAGTCACGCTGTCGCAGGATGTCGACGATCCGGAGTTGCGGGATCGGTTTGGTTAGCAAAGAGCGCCGGGTCTTCGGTCTGATGGAGCTCTCATTCACCGCGCTGGCGACCGAGCGACCGATCAGATCCAGCTGGGCGATGGTCGCGATCCGCTCGAGCTTTTCGTCGAGCTCTTCGGGCGCCAGGAGTAGCTTGAACCCGTTCCATGAGTGCATCAAGGCGACCAGGATGGCGTCCCGCGGATCCGGGACGGTGTCGTTCAAGATGATGTCCAGGATTCTTGCCTTGGCTTCGTGGCGGATCGTGTTGTCGGACGTCGGATAGCTTCCTGAGCGCGAAACGCCGCGTGAGAGCCTCCAGAAATCGCCGCTCTCGTAGTCGAGGATCCCCCGGTTCACCAAGCGTTCGAGCGTGCCGCTGATGATTTCATCGCAGCGCGATGTATTGCGTTCTACCCAGAATTGGGTGTCCGAAGTTTCCTGTGCTTCAGCGATTTCCTTGAGCGTCGGGTCGAGCAGGTCGTCTCCTGTCGGAGTGGGATCGATGACATACAGCGACTCTAAGTCGGCGTCGATGCGACCCATCAACGCAAGATCCGCGATGATGGTGCCCGCCATGACGCATGAGAAGTCCCAGCCTGGCACCATCTCCAGATAGCCGCTCTGCTCGTTGAGCATCAGAAGGATCAGCTCTTCAGCAATGCATATCGGAGTCTCTTCGGTCTTGGTCACGTGCTTCCAATCCTGATTCGAAGATCAGTGCGTAGCGCTCAACCCTCGGTCGCGTTCCGATCGTCCAAGGATGCACCGAGAGGGAGGGCGGGTGGCTCGGCTCTGATCGTAACACCCACGCCGCTGGGGCGTTGCGAGACCGGCGCCATACGTTGCTGCCGGGCACTCATCTTCGACACCTGTCCATCCGAATCCTAACGGATGTGCGGGACTCATGCACGGCAGCGTCAATGGCGCGATGCTCCTGCGCATCCGGAGACGCGAGCGTGCCGCCACCTTCGAAACTATCGGAACCAAACTGCGTTCGATCGTGACCGCAGCTCGTTGCCACGTCATCGTGCCACCCTCGCTCGCCGCAGGAAAGGAGTCGAAGCGATTCGCCCGGTTGGGCGCACGACGAAACCTTCCCGGTACGAAAGCATACCTGAGACGCTTTCGCAGAATCCCAGCCGGCGCGGGTCAATTTGGCCGAGAGCGTGCTGGCAGTGCTGGGTTCAGTGACCAATTGCCGTACATTCGCGCAGGAATCGTCCTGAATTACTCACAACTGGCGGGCCAGTGCCAGAGGCAGGCGCAGTGCGCTTGTCCCGGCCGTTCCGGGCGGCGCTAGGCCTGGCTGCTGGCGGGGTTTGGGCGCCACGCTCAAAGCGTCCAGCGCATCAGTTGGTCCACCGTCAGCGCGAGCATCCCGAAGACGCACCACGTACGATCTGCCGGCAGGTTACGATCAGGGAGGGGCGGAGTTGGCCGACGCCGCACGACAGTTCGGAAGGGACGCATCATGAAACCATTGACTTGTCCTTGGGGCGAAACGGGCGCGCGGGCACGATCGCCATCCCGTAGCGGCGCGCCATGTCCCGGTAGCTCCGGTTCAGGACCGGTTCGTAGCGGCAAGCGCGCGTGACGCCGGACTTCAGGTTGTCTGGCACCCACACCTGCGCCGCCCCGCCGAAGTCCTCCAGGGTGCGCACATACGCGCTGATCCAGGACTCGATGTCCTCGCCCCAGCTCGCCTCCGTGTAGAAGAACGAAGTCGCCCGCAGCACCGCCACGAAGACGTGCGCCTCGCGCGGCCCGCTCCGCTCCGCTGCGTAGACCGGTACCGTCTCGCCGGCGTAGTTGACGAAGATCCGCTCCCCGGCCTTGTGCTCCTGCAGCATGACCAAGTCCTGGCGCACTTTCCAGTCCCGGTATAGCTCGCAGAACTGGCTGTAGCTGTACCCGTCCGGATGCTGCTCGCGATGCTCCTGCTGCACCAGCTACAACGCCAGATGCTTGCGCCGGGACCGTTGCTTGTGCAGCGCCGCGAAGTCCAGCGCCTCGCGGAGGGTGCTCGGCCGCGCTCCCGCCGGCTGTCCGTACAGCCGCTGGTGCGATTCCGCCTCGTCCCAATCCGGCGGCAAGGGGCATTCCAGCCCGGCCTGCTCAGCCTGCTGCAGTAGCCGGTTGACCGTGCCCGCCGACAGCGCGCACGAGCGGGCGATTTCCCCTCGGGGAACAGCCGCACTCGTGGCGCAACCTCAGAATCTCTTGAATCGAATGCACGGCCATCCGCGCTCTTGGCATGCGCAAACTCCCTCTCGGGAAGGAGCTTGTTCGCCCGTCACTCGGTCGCAACGTTCCGACGCTCTCCTACAAGAGAGGATCAGCGTACACTCTTGATCGGAATTAGCGTTCATTTTCAATCGGAATGGGTGTTCACTTTCATTCGGGATCTGCCACACCGGTATGCGCTCCTCATGGCTAGAAGTCCCCCCTCTCTATCTCCAGTTCCTTCAGCATCGCGAGCAGCAGCGCCTTGCTGAGTTCCGTCCACTTCACCATTGTCATCCTGCCCCGAGGTACAGCCAACCGTAGCTGCCCTTGCCCTCGCGGGACAGCTTGTTGCCTGCGGGCTCCGTCACAGCTTGCTGACGTAGTCCAGCAAGGCTCCTAGAGCAGTGCCAACGGACTGCCCCGGGGCCCGTGCCTTGAGCCACCCAGCGTGGGCGAAGTGGACTGACGATCGCTGGTGGCCGAGGGAAACCGTCAATCACACTACGTGGATTCGAGCTAAGGTACCTCGGTCAAGCAGTAGTTCGAGCCTTTCTGAAGCGCCAACCGTACATCATGCGCCCGTAGTAGTTGAACCACCTTCCTGTTTCGGGATCCTGAAACGGATAGTCCGCTCCGAGTTGCCTTGCCGTAACAAGTCCGGAGACGAAACAGGTCTCCTGACTGTTAATTAGAGTGTGAGCGCCGCAGTGCCATGTTCGTCGCTTGCCCTGAACAAAACGAAACAGATGGATCAGAAAAGATACGTGTCGAACATCGTGCACGATGTGCTGAAACCACCATTTCTTAACGATTTTCTCTTCATCGATGTGACTGATCGGATTGTAGGTTACCAAGCATGGCTTGTCTGATCGATTTGCCCAAGGCTGCTGATTGTGCATGATGTAGGTAATTTCATAGTTGTCGGGTCTTACACCATATTGTTCGATGTGGTTGCTTCGCGTGGCGAGCGGCTTGACATCGTTGTCTGGCAGAACTGAAGCATCGAAATGAACGATCGTGTGATTGTGTAATTCGCTCTCGTAACGGATTGAAGAGAGCAGATAGCTCTCCAATAAGGTCGGTCTGTCTAGGATCATCAATGTTTGATTCGCATTGCAAGCAAAAACTATATCGTCAAATGTCTCCGTCTTCCCATTCTCGTCTTCCACAACGATCTCAGACTTACGCCGGTATACCTTTCGAACCGGTCGGGCAAGGTATATCTTGTCCTTGAACGAAGCCGACAACTCCTCATAGATGCGGCGTGTGCCTCGTTCCCAAGTTTGCATTGGCGTCGCGAATTCAATATCAAAGAACTCCAAATATCGAGAGAACAGCGAGACAGGCATGTCGAACACGTTTGTTGCCATCAAGAAATTGACGAACATCGGCTTCAGTATTTTGTACCTGAAATCACCAGAGAACCGGCCTAGGTTGAGAACAAAGCTCATGCTGACATAGTTGAACGGATTGAGAGCATTGAGGAGTCTGGAGCTAGAGCGCGTGAGTCGGCCGAATCGCTTCAAGAGTTTCAAGAGCCTTTGAAATCTCTCGATTTCTGGTTGCAACTGTCTCCTAATATCGGAATCGAAATCGTGGGCATAGACTTCACCACGATATCTGACGCTGTAGCTAAACCTTGTATCGACTAATTCGATGTCGTGTTTTTGCATAAATTGGAGAATATGGTGGTATACGGATGGAATGCAAGCGGTGACAGAAATATCGAACGGAATCGAAGTGCCATCATCTTGCAGCATATCGGCAGTAACTGCGTTACCGCCGATCCGAGACCTTGCTTCGAATAGCCGAAAATCGAATCGTTCAGGGTTTTGCTGCAGCGCCCATGCCAACCCAAGCCCAGAGACTCCACCACCGACAATTGCAACGTTTCTCGGCATTGCGACGCTTCGCTAACGACTCCTACTGGACGATCTCCCGCGACGTGCTCGAATGACATTGCGTAGGCTCTACGGATGTCGGGCAGAGGAATCGATCTTGGCCGGCGCTGCTGTCGGCCGCAATGTCAATGGTTGCGGACACGTGGGTTCACCTAGTATTGCGCATTAGCAATCCGTGTAAATCTGCGTTCCATCTTCTTGAGGACGAACTGAGCTCGGGCGCGCAGGCGGGCGGCGTAGCCTACTGTTGCGGACGAGTACGCCCGGGGCAACCAACAGACGGCAAGCATGGGTCGCGGCGTCGACTGCGGTGCCTGCGCGGGGGCTGGAAGGGTGTTGATCTGGCTCTCGAATCCGTCAAAGGGGCGAGGGATACAAGAACTTCCCGGACTCCTGGACTTCCGGGAGTCTCGGTTTCAGAGCAAACATCCCTCTCGCAACCCGTGATGTATCATGGAACCAATCCCGATGGTCCTGATTTAGTCGCCCGGACCGTAGGGGACGCGGTCGCAAGGGAATACGGAGGGCGATGGACACGGACCGCACCGATCTAGGGGGTAGCGTTCCGCTCTTCCCCTTTCCCGAGGGCTGGTACTTTGTCGCCAGCCGCAAGTCCATCCTCGAGACGGGACTGATCCAGAAGACCTGGCTCGGCCAAGAAATCGTGGCTTGGTGCGGTTCCGATGAGAATGTTTGCGTGGCACAGGCGGTGTGCCCCCACCTTGGAGCCGACCTAGCTCCGGCTGCAGGTGGCCGGGTGCGCGACGGCCGTCTTGTCTGTCCGTTTCACGGCTTCGAGTACGACGTATCGGGCCAATGCGTCGCCACCCCCTTCGCGCCTCCCCCAAGGGCCACCACACTCAGGGTGTTCGAGACGCGGGAGCTGCTCGGGATGGTCTTCGCATGGTGGGGGATCGATGGGCGGCCGCCTCAGTGGAGACTGCCTGCGGACCCGCCGTCTGGACCCGATTGGAGCGGCTTGGAATTCCGGACGGTCCGGTTTCCGGGCCACCCTCAAGACATCGCCGAGAATTCGGTGGACCTCGCCCACCTTCGGTACGTGCATGGCTACGACAACGTGAAGCAGGTCGGGCAAACGTCGGTCGACGGTGCAGTACTCGAGACCTGCTTTGACTTCAGGCGCACGCGGCGGATCGCGGGCATCGTCAAGGTCGTCTTCGACGTCGCAGCCGTAACCCGTATTTTCGGCCTCGGCTATTCGTACGTCGAAGTCCGTGAGCGCTCCATCGGGATGGATACGCGGCTATGGGTGCTCACCGCTCCGGTCGACGGCAGGCTCGTCGAGATTGTGCTCGCCGGCCAGGCGCGCGAGATGCGCCGGCCGAAGCGGCCCATCGTGGGACTGAGATTTCTGCCGGTGAGCTTTCGTGCGCCGCTCATGAACAAGATCATCATCTCCGCGTAAGAGCGAGACGTCATGCAGGACGTGGAGATATGGGCACGGAAGCAGCACAAGTCCCGGCCGCGACTTTGCCGATCCGATGGCGAGATCGGGGTCTATCGACGCTACTGTGAGCAGTTCTACCCCGACCAGCAAACGACTGGCTAGGGGCGCCGCAACCAGCGAAACGCTCGGCAATAGCGGCTTTGGTCCCACGAGCTGAAATTGCACGGCCAGAACCGCTACTGCCGCTCGCCAGCCTTCCCGATTTAATACACAGGTTTCGGAATCCAGCCGGTCTCGGACAACGTTCATCAGGCCGCTGTGCCGCGGGCTTTCGCGCCACGACCGAGGGCGCTAAGCTAATCGTACGCATCGGGAAGGCGGCGCAAGCAGCATAGAGATGAACCTTCGATTGGCAATCGCAGTGTCGGCCCTAGTGGTTGCAGCATGCTCGAAGCAGGTGGAACTGCCTGTGCACCAGTTCAATGTTCCGGCACCAGAGGCCTGGCAGGGGGCGGCGACCCAGCTATCGGCTCCCGGCTCTGACTGGTGGGCCTACTTGGACGACCCGGGACTCGATGCCGCGATTCGTAAGGCGCTGGACTGCAGCCAGAGCCTGCAAGCGGCCACCGCCAGGATCGAAGTTGCGGTCCAAGAGCGGCTCGTCGTCGGCGCCTCGGACTGGCCGGAGATAAATATCGGCGCCAGCCGGATCCGACAGCGCCAGAATTTCGTAGGGCTGCCGTTTCCGGGCCTTTCTGACCAAGTCCTGACGAGCACGTACTCGAACGCGGGCCTGACGTTCAATATTGGATGGGAGGCTGACCTCTGGAACCGGCTTAGCTCGCAGAAGCTGGCCGCAGATGCCGGCATTGTTGCCCAGGAGGCTGACCGGCTCGCCGTGCGCCTGTCCCTGAGCGGGCAAGTTGCCAAGGCATGGTTCGCCGCCGTCGAGGCTCACAGCCAAGTCGAGGCCGCGCAAGCGGTGGTGGAACACTTGGAAGCGGTAGCGGGCTGGACGCGGGAGAGCTACTTGCACGGGTCGCGAGCGCCGTCCGATGTGCGGGTCGCCGAGAGCGACATTGAAAGGGCCAGCGCGAGAGTGCGGGAGCACGAGCGGGCGCGTGACAGATTCGTGCGCCAAGTCGAGGTACTGGCCTGCGAGTATCCCGCTGGCGAGCGGGCGCTGGCGGCCGAGTTGCCCAGTCTCCCATCTCAGGTTCCAGCGGGTCTGCCGTCTGAGCTGGTCCAGCGCAGGCCCGACCTGATTGCTGCCAACCAAGCGCTGCTGGGAGCGGACGCCCGGATCGTGGGGGCGCGGGCGGCGCTGCGTCCGGGCTTCGCGCTCACGACGACAGCTGGCACGGCCAGCAATCGCTTGCTCGACTTGGTCAACCCCGGCCTGAACGCATGGAGCTACGCGCTCGGGATTGCGCAGCCGCTCTTCAATCGCGGGCGCCTGAAGGCCAACGTGCAGGCGACGGAAGCGCGTTCCCGCGAGGCGGCCGCCAACTACGAGAGCCTCATGTGGAAGGCGTATCTGGAAGTGGAGTCCGCGCTCGCGGCGGAGGAGACGCTGCAGAACCAGCAGCGCTTGCTGCAAGATTCCCAGACCACCACCCGCGCGGCGATCGATCTGGCAGAGCAGCGCTACGCGGCGGGCATGGGCGACATATTTTCAATCCTTGCCCTGCAAAGATCCGTTCTTGAGACCCAGAGTGCAGTGCTCGCCCTCCAGCGAGCCAGGGTTGACAATCGAGTCGACTTGCACCTCGCCTTGGGCGGCAGCTTTAGCGACTCGCCGCCCGTTCAGCAGGCGCGGGCTCCCTAGACCCTGGTCAGTTCGATCACGCCGTTGGCCTTGTCGAGCCTTTCCACCCTGAACGTGTGAATCGAGCCGGATGTCAGCGGTTCCTCGTCGGCGCTCGACTCCGACAGTGCGGGATCCTGTTCGCCGTCGTCCGATCCCTTCCAGGCTGATTCCAGCATGCTCTTCAGAGAGCCCAAGTCTGAAGTCTGCCCGAGTGCGACGCTCTTTTTGGTAGCGCTCTTGGGCTTGATCGAGCAGACGCCCGTCACGCCGTCGCCTATCTCCACCGTTGCTTTGCCAGCCTCGATCTTGGCGATCCGCCCCGTCAGGATCTCACCAACTGCCATCTGATCCATGGCCGATTCGACCTCGGTCGGTTCAAGTTGTTTCATCCCGACCCGGAGCTTGCGGTCGTCGAGATTGATTTCCAATATCTTCACCCGGACATCCTGCCCCTCCCGAAGCATTTCCGCGGGGCTGTTCAGTCGCCGGTCGGAGGTGATGTCTGAAATGTGCAGCAGGGCGTCCACACCTTCGGCGATGTTCACGAACGCGCCGAAGTGCATGATCTTGCGCACCTTGCCGGTCGTGACGCTGTTCACCGGGTGTTCTTCCGGCAGTTTCTTCCAAGGGTCGCCGAGCGCCTCCTTGAGGCTCAGGCCGATTCGCTTGCGCTTGACGTCTACGTTCTTGACGAGCACCTTGACTACGTCGCCGGCCCGGACTAGCTCGCTGGGATGCCTGACCCGCTGGGTGTACGACATGTCCGAGATCCGAACCAAGCCCTCCACCCCGGGGAGCACTTCGACGAATGCCCCGAATTCCTTGAGCTTGGTCACCGTGCCCTCGATGGTCTCGTCGACGAAGATGCGGTCGGGGACCTCGCTCCACGGCTCTGGCAGCGTCTGCTTCAGTCCGACACCGATCTTCTGCGAGGCGCGGTCGATCTTGAGGATCTTGACTTGGATCTTCTGGCCCACGTGAAGTTCGTCGGCCGGGGTCTTGATGTGCCGCCACGCGATGTCGCTGATGTGCAACAGGCCATCAATGCCTCCGATGTCCACGAAGGCTCCGAAGTCGCGGATGCTGCGGACTGTGCCGGGCACCGTCTCCCCGACACTGAGATTGGCGATGGCCTCTTCGCGTGAGCGGTGGCGCTCCTCGTTCAGCACCGCCCGCCGGTCGAGCACGACGTTGCGGTCGGCCTCGTCGAACTGGACGATGCGCGCGCGGATTTCTTGGCCCACGAGCGCCTGTAGGCCTTCGTCGCTTCTCTCGCCCGAGCGCGACGCGGGCATGAACGCGCGCACGCCCACGTCTACGGAAAGCCCGCCCTTGGTGGTCCCGATGACCTTGCCGAGCACCGCGCTGCCGGAATTGAAGGCCGCCTCGAGTTGAAACCAGCTGCTCGGCCGCTGGGTCTGCAAGCTGCTCAGCTGCAGGTAGCCTTGATGCGACTGGCCGGTAACGACGACTTCGATCGATTCGCCGATTTCGGGCTGTTCGCCCGACTGCTTGCTGGGCTCGAACGGGAGAAATGCCTCGGCCTTCTGGCCGATATCGACGAAGACGCCGTCGTGGCGCTTGCTCACGACTGTGCCACGGAGCAGTTCCTTGGCGGTCTCGGGGGGTGCGGACGGCTCGGCGTCCGTGGTCTTGACAATTTGGTCGTAACCGACATCCTCGGGGATTTCGATCTCGTCATCGTCGTCCAAGAAGTCGTCGTCTGCCGGTTCGCCGGGCATAGCCGGCATGGCTGGCGTGCTTGGAGGCTGCGGGCTGGCCGCGCTCTCCTCTTGCCCCTCCGGCTGCGGATCGGCCGGGGCCGCGCTCTGGTCTGCAGCAGCCGGCGGCACTTCCTCTGCGGGGCCGTCGCTCGGCGGCCCTGGCAACGCTGGCGCGGGACCATCTTCGGCGGAGTTGCTAGGCAACTCTGGGACGTCCGAATTCACTCGCTTCTCCAAGAACTTTCATTGTTTCACAATCTAGGGCGGGCATCATCCGCGCCCGCTCCGCGCGCGCCGCCAGCTCCGTCCGGGCGGAGCGGACGCTAGGCCTCCTGCGGCGCCTTTCGAGCGCGCATGGCCTCGCCGTGCGTGCTGACTCAGAGCCAAGACTCGAACGCTGCCTTGCCGGCATAGGCGGCGCGCGACCCCAGTTCGGACTCGATCTCCAGCAGGCGGTTATACTTCGCGACTCGGTCGCTGCGACAGGTGGATCCGGTCTTGATCTGGCCCCCGCCACAGGCGACCGCTAGGTCTGCAATGGTCGTGTCTGATGTCTCGCCGGATCTGTGCGAAATGATGAAGGTGTAGTTGTTGTCGCGTGCAAGTTGAATGCAGTCCAGCGTCTCGGTGACAGTGCCGATCTGATTGAGCTTGATCAGTATCGAGTTGCCCAGGCCGTCAGAGATCCCGGATTGGAAGATCCCCGGATTGGTCACGAAGAGATCGTCCCCGACGAGCTGCAGCTGGCTGGCTAGCCGCTCGGTGCCGATTCTCCAACCATCGTGATCGACCTCCGAGAAACCGTCCTCTAGGGAGATCAACGGATACTTGGCGGACCAGTCGGACCACATCGAGGCCATCTCGCCCGCATTGTGGCGACTGCCGTCGGATTGGTCGAAGATGTATTCTCCGTTGGTGCAGAACTCGCTCGCGGCGGCGTCGAGGCCGATGAACATCTCCTCTCCCGGCTCGTAGCCTGCCTTGGAAATGGCATCCACCAACAATTCCATGGGTTCTTCGTTAGATTTCAGCTCCGGCGCGAACCCGCCCTCGTCGCCCACTGCCGTGCCGTAGCCCTTGGACTTGAGGATGCCCTTCAGGGCGTGGAAGGTCTCGGTCGCGGCCCGCAAAGCCTCTGAGAAGGTGCCGAGCCCGATCGGCAGGATCATGAACTCTTGAATGTCGACGTTGTTGTCCGCGTGCTGGCCGCCGTTCATGATGTTGAACATCGGAACAGGGAGCGTGTAGCGGTCGCGTTCGGCGAGCCTTTGATACAGCGGCCGACCCTGTTCGGCGGCCATGGCATGGGCCACGGCCATCGACACGCCGAGAACCGCGTTCGCGCCCAAGCGGCCCTTGTTGTCTGTGCCGTCCAGGGCGATCAGCTTTGCGTCGATCGCTCGCTGGTCCGAGGCCTCGAAGCCCCGCAGCGCGGCTAGGATCTCGCCGTTGACATTGTTCCGGGCGTTAAGGACCCCTTTGCCTGCATAGCGCCCCCTGTCTCCGTCCCGCAATTCGACCGCTTCGTTGATGCCCGTGGATGCGCCCGAGGGAACACGTGCGGAGCCCTTGGCGCCGGACGCTAGCTCGGCGGCGACCTGGAGCGTGGGGTTGCCCCGGGAGTCCAAGATTTCCAAGGCCCTCAGGTTGGTGATGGCTGACATTGATCTTCCTCGCGTGGAGAGCAGCAGAGCCCAGGCCGGGCTCGGCAAGGGGGCTCCGGACGGCTTCGTCCGGCACCTCGAATTCCAAGCGTAGCACGGTGTCCGCACCGCCCTCAGCAGTGCGGCCGCAGGCTCCTGATGCCCCCGGCCCGGTGGTCGCGAGCGCTCGTTCCGCTCTGCCCAAGCGCGCCAGGGGCGCGGTTCCAGCTGTCGGCTCCGGACCGCGACATGGCCGACCCTCCAAACTCGGCACGCTCGTGGCCGCTTCTGGACTTGCGAGTGCTCGGGCCGTAGCTTCCGATCCGCGATCGGTGCCGTTCCGTCAGAATCGTCTCTGCCGTTCCCGTAGCGTGGCGGTCGCCGCCTCGCGGATTCGTCGGAAACCTTCCCCTGATAAGATCGAACCGTGGCCTTCGTATCCGTCGAAGAGGCTCTGGAGGAGCTGCGCCAAGGGCGACTGATCGTGGTCGTCGACGATTCCGACCGCGAGAACGAGGGCGATCTTACCCTCTGTGCCGAACATGCGACGCCGGAGGCGATCAACTTCATGGCCACCCACGGCCGGGGCCTGATCTGCCTGGCCCTGACCGAGCAGCGTCTCGACCACCTCGCGATCCCTCTCGTTTCGCAGCGGAACACTTCGATGTTCGGCACTGCCTTCAGCGAGCCGATCGATGCCGCGGAAGGGGTGACCACCGGCATCTCGGCGGCGGACCGGGCTCACACCATTCGGGTGGCCATCGATCCGGCCACGCGGGCAATCGACCTCGCCCGCCCAGGGCACGTTCAGACCTTGCGCGCCCGGCGCGGGGGCGTGTTGGTCAGGGCCGGACAGACGGAGGCTGCGGTGGACTTGGCCCGCCTGGCCGGCCTGATCCCGGCTGGCGTGATCTGCGAAATCATGAAGGACGACGGCACCATGGCCCGAGTGCCCGACTTGCTCGAGTTTTGCAAGACCCACGGCCTGAAGATGCTGACAGTGGCGAGCCTGATCCGCTATCGGCTCGAGCACGAGACCTGCGTGCATCGGGTCGGTCGCGGTGTGATCGACACCGAGTTCGGCGAGTTCCAGGTCTTCGCCTACGGCACCGACCTCGACGACGAGGTGCATCTGGCACTGGTCATGGGCGACATCAAATCTGCCGAATCTGCGTTGGTGCGGATGCACTCCCATGACCTGTTCGGCGACGTGTTCGGTTCGAAGGCCAATCCCGGCTACCGCCAGGTCCATGACTCGCTCAGGATGATTTCCGAAGAGGGCTGCGGCGCATTGGTCTACCTGCACCATCGGGCGCTTGGTTTCGGCTTGGAGAAGGTTCCCGGCGGCGGCGAGATCCAGCCGCATCCCCAGCTCGCTCCCGATGCCGCTGCCGGCCGCGGCTCGCGCTCGCAGTACCGCGTCGGGCTCGGGGCTCAGATCCTCAAGGATCTCGGCTTGCAACGAATCCGGCTGCTCACCAACAGGCCGCGCCGAGTAGCCGGGCTGGAGGGCTTCGGAATCCAGATCGTTGAACAGCTGCCGATCCGCGCTGCCTCCGCGCGCATCCGCGCCAAGGCCTAGGGCGTCACGCCGCCAGCGGCGAATCCTTCCGGCAGGCCTCCTGCCTGCATCGCTTGCCGCTCCCGCTCGGCAATCTGCTTGTGCAATTCGCGCTCGCGCTTGGCTTCTCTAGCCTTGCCCAAGCGCTGGTATACGCGGGCCAGCCGATAGTGAGGCTTGGACGAGTCGGGGTTGAGCGTGACTGCTCGCCTGAGATGTTTCTCGGCCTCTGGGAAGTCGCGCTTCTTCTCCAGCAGAACGCCCAGCTCATAGTGCGATTCCCAGTACTCCTCGTTGCGCTCGAGTGACTCGCGCAGCAGGGACTCGATCTCGGCCATGGCCGTCTCATCCTTGCTCGCTCCCAACTTGGCCAGCAGGGCCTGTCCGTACAAGAACGGCCCGAAATGGTTCTTGGAGTGGTCGCTGTGGAACGCCTTCATCCGCTCGACGACTTCGTCCATGCGATCCGAGGCGTGCTGTAGCAAGCGCCCGAGGAAGGCGTGCGGCTGCTCGAGCCCCGGCGCGAGCGAGGCGGCACGCAGGAAGTGGTCCACGGAGTCCTTGAAGCTGCGCCGGCCGTAAGCGGCGATGCCGAGGCCGATTTCCAGGGCCGGGCTCTTGTCGAAGTACTTGCGACCCGCCTCAAACGCCGCTCTGGCGGACGTGAAGTCTTGCTGCCGCAGATGAAAATAGCCTAGATCGTAGTGCAGCGATTCCTCGTAGGGCTCCTGAGCGACGGCCAGCTGCAGGTGATCCAGCCCTTTCTCGAGGTCGCCCGACATCGTGTAGGCCTTGCCGAGGGCGTTGTGCAGGGAGGCTGACTCCCCGTGTTGGAGCGCGGCCTCGGCGACCTCGGCCGCGCGCTTCGGCATTTCCGCCTGCAGATAGAGCGAAACTGTCCGCAGGTAGGCATCGAGGTTCTCTTCCGAATGGCGCGCGAACTTCTCTTCCCAGGCCGCCGCTTCGGCCCAGTTGCCATAGTTGGTGTGAAACATGGACAGCGCGTGCTGGATGAGAGGATCCTCGCCCCCGAGGCGGGCCGCCTCCGCGGCATGCCTCGAAGCCTGCGTGTGCAGGTTGAGCATGGAATAGGTCTGCGCGAGCCCGATCCAGCCGCGCGGCTCGCCCGAATCTCTCTCAACGGCCCGTTCGAGGTACTCTTGGGCGGTCGGCAGATCGCGCGCTTGCAGCGCCATCAACCCTCGCCGGACCAGCTCTTCCGCCGGAGGCCCGTCGTCCTGCGCACTGCCAGCGAGCGCACCCAGAGTCAGTGTCACAGCGGCCAGTCCCAGACGAATCGATGCCACTGAATTCCACTATAGGGTTTCTTGGGGCCGCTGAGGAGGTGCTACTCCAGCATGAGCGTTCGGCTAAACTGCTTTCGATGACTCTACGCGCTCTGGTGCCGGTGGTTGCCTGCTTGACGGCTGCTGGCTGTGCCAGCCAGTCTTCGTCCAGCCGGCCGAACATCCTATTCGCGATCTGGGACGACGTTTCCTATCCGCACGTCTCCGCGGCGGGCTCCGAGATGGTCAACACGCCGGCCTTCGATCGCGTGGCGGCGGAAGGCGCGCTGTTCCGCAACGCCTACGCTCCGGCGCCGGGCTGCAGCCCGACCCGCGCAGCGTTCCTGACCGGCCGGCACATCTGGATGATCGAGCAGGCGGGCACGCACGCAAGCTCGTTTCCAACGACCTACGTTTCGTATCAGGACCTGCTGGAAGAGGCTGGCTACGCAATCGGTTACACCGGCAAGCCGTGGGGCCCAGGCCGCTGGGAGAAGTCGGGGCGGACGCGCAATCCGGCAGGCCCCCCGTTCACGGATCGGACGCTGGACCCGCCTTATGAAGGGATCAGGGACTGGGACTATGCTGGCAATTTCGAGGCGTTCTTCGAGTCGAGGGAACCTGGCCAGCCATTCAGTTTTTGGGTCGGCGGCAGCGAGGCGCACCGTCGCTTCGAGCAGGGCTCGTGGAAGGCTGCGGGCAAACGCCTGGAAGATGCGGAGGTGCCGCCATTCCTGCCGGACACGCCCGAAATTCGCGAGGACCTGCTGGACTATGCTGTCGAGATCGAATGGTTCGACTCGCACGTGGGCCGGATCTTGGACTTCCTCGCCGAACACGGAGAACTCGACAACACGCTGGTGATCTTTACCGCCGACAATGGGATGGCGTTCCCGCGAGCCAAGGCGAACCTGTACGACTACGGCATCCACATGCCGCTGGCCGTGCGATGGGCCGGACCGGGCCGCGGCGGCCGGACCATCGACGACCTGGTGCAGTTCGTGGACCTGACGGCGACGATCCTTGATGTTGCCAGCGTGGCCCACCCGGGGGGAGCGAGCGCTCTCGCAGGGCGGAGCATTCGCGACATCTTGGAGTCCCAGGAGGATGGCATGGTGGACTCGAGTCGCACGCGCGCGTACTCCGGGCGCGAGCGCCACTCGTCGTCACGCTGGAACAATCTGACTTATCCGCAGCGATCGATGCGGACCCCGGAACACTTGTATATCCGCAACTTCAAGCCGCTGCGTTGGCCGGCCGGCGCTCCGCAGAAGTACCGTGCCGACGGGCGCGGCTTGGAAGAGATGCACCAGGCGTATCACGACATAGATGCCTCGCCGACGCTGACACGTCTGATCGAGGGCAGGGACGAGGAAGGCGTAGGGCACTATCTGGAGCTGGCGGTGGGAAAGCGTCCCGCAGAGGAGCTGTTCGACCTTGCCGCCGATCCCGGCTGCTTGGACAACCTCGCCGAAGCGCCCGAGCACGCGGGCTTGCTCGAAGCCTTGCGCGACGAGCTTGCCGCATACTTGGTCAAGACCGGGGACGCGCGCGCCACAGGCAGGGGAGAGATCTGGGACGAGTACGTCCGGTACTCTGCGATCCGACAGTTTCCGAAGCCGCCCGATGCCGGGCCTGACTACTAGCGCTTCGACTGGTTCTAGAGGCTGTTCTCTGTGTGAGGACGATGTTTCGCGCCGCGCCAGCGGATTGACCTCCGATTGATCAGGTCCGCCCGATAAGCTGCTTGGCCTGATGCTCGGTGCTTCTGTGGCAGCGAGGCGTGTCGTAATGCGCAAAAACACCAGACACTGATCGGCAAAGATTCGGGTCCGCACCCAGCAATTGCGATCCGCACCCTTGATCCTAGCCTCGATGGTGGCATGAGATCGTCCAGCGGCTGCATTCCGTTGTTCTGGCCCCGGAACATTCAGCCGCCTGACATGCGGCATACGGGCGTTCATCATTGGCTCATGTCGCCCTGTCGTCCAGACTGATGTCGCATTGGTCAGCGTCACTAGGCGATGATCGATGCCGACACGTGGTACTCTGAGTACCGGAATCGAGATGACGGCAACCGCAATTCAAGCGCTTCTTGCGGGAGGCCTGTTCGCGATGCTCGGATGGGTGATCTCCGAGCAGAGGGCACTTGGGCGCGATGTCCATCGCGATATTGCAGACTTGCGCGAGCGCATGGCTCGACTCGAAGGCCTGTTTGAGGGGTTCACCAAACGAGAGGCTGTGCAGTAAGACCTAGGTTGAACGCCAGACTCGAACCTGCAGAAGCCGTTCCCGACAGTATGCTCATGCTTGGCTGGGTTCGCGAGAATCGAGCCTGAGATCTAACGCCGTCCCTTAGTGTCCGTTTATCTCTCCGACGGATCAGCATTCGCACTGCTTCCAAGAGCCGCAGATGACAGCCGGGCAAATCTAGACCCAATACAGCAGCCGGATCGCAACCCTCAGGACGGGCCAGAATATCTCTCCGAATACATACCACGCCAACACTAGGCCCAAGAATCCGAACGTGTGGTCCCTTGTGAGGTCGAACCATCGTCGCGCCGAGTTCTCGGGAACGAACAGTGCAATCACCGTGTTCCCGTCCAGCGGGTGGACTGGCAGCAGGTTGAACGTCATCAGAAGCAGGTTTTGAGTGAACAAGATGCTGAGGAACTGAGCGATAGGCGCGTAGTCCCCGCTGCCTTCAACTACGGCGAAGAACGTGATCGAAGCCGGGATGCTGAACACTCCCGCTGCGATACCCAGGTTGATCAAGATTGCCGCCAGCAGGGTAAGTAACAGGTTTGCACCAGGCCCGGCCAGTGCCATCCAGCCAGCCCTGCGCGGGTAGCGGTGCTCCCACACCGGGCTGTACGGCGCGGAAGCCCATCCGAGCATCCAGTTGCTGAGGGCGAACGTGATCAGGGGGGCCGCAATGGTGCCGATCGGCTCCCTACGGACGTGCGGGATGGGGTTCAGCGTCACTTGGCCGCCGGCGGCAGCCGTGTCGTCGCCGCCCCACAACGCGGCCAGCGCATGGGCGGCTTCGTGGCACGTGAGCGACAGCAGGAACGCTACGTACCACAGGCCCCCAAGGGCCAGCATCTGCGGGTCCATAAGAGGCCCAGTTTAGCCAATCAACCGGGCTCGCCTGCCAAGCGTGGAGTCCCGATGGATGCGGTCTCTACCTATCTGGAGCGCCCCGCTTCTTGGATGCGGGCCAGTTCGGAGAGCAGGTCCGCCTTGACGTGAGGACGGGCAGTTGCGAGGTTTCGTCGCTCGTTGGGATCCTCGCTCAACAGGTACAGTTGCATCCCATTGTCGGCGTCTGGCTGTAGCACCCTTCCGGCTGGTGCGGAAAAGCCTCCACTGCCATCCCCCAGGATTAGCTTCCAGTTCCCCTTGCGGATCGCGAACACGCCGCGCAGGCTGTGGTGCACCGTCTGTTTACGCAGGTACGCTCCTTTGCCGAACAGCAGCGGTGCCAGGCTGAAGCTGTCCTCGCCAGAGTCCTGGGGCATCTCAAAGCCCGCGACCTCGCTGATGGTGGCGAAGACATCGGTCAGGCAGACAGTGCGATCAGAGACGCTGCCGGCTTGGATCTGGCCGTCCCAGCGCATCACGAACGGAACGCGGTGGCCGGCTTCCCAAGCGTCGGCCTTGAGGCCTCGCCACGGCGCGTTCGGGACATGGGAGTACAGCTCGGTCACGGTCGAGGTGGCGCCAAAGGCTCCGATTCCGCTGCGAGCCGGAGATCCGTTGTCAGATGTGAACAGCACGATGGTGTTCCGGATCGCACCCGTGCGCTCGAGAACCTCGACGACCTTGCCCAGTATGGAATCCATCTGATGCACCCAGTCGCCGTACGGCCCCGCCTCGCTGGAGCCGTGATTCGCGGCGTTGGGCACGATAGGAGTGTGCGGCCCGAGCAGCGGCATGTAGAGGAAGAACGGCGTCTTCGGGTCCGCCGCCCGCGCTTCGAGCCATTGCAGCGCCCGCGCTGTAATGGTCGGCTGTGCGGCCCAGAGATCCCAGCCCGGCAGCATCGGGCCGCTGCGCTGGCCCTTCTGGGCAGGCATGCGATCCGTGGGTTCGCCGATGACGCGATCGTTCTCGATGAATGCATACGGCGGGAAATTCGGCACGTCGTCGCCGAAGTAGTAGTCGAAGCCGCGGGTGATCGGGCCTTCCAGTACCGGTCTCGAGAAATCTACTCGCCGTCCGTACGGTTCGTAGTCGCGGCCCACATTCACGCCCTCCAGTTCGTCGGACAGATAGCCGCCTTCGATGCGCGGCCAATCCCACCCGAGGTGCCACTTGCCGATGCACGCGGTCTTGTAGCCGAGCGCTTGGAGGGCCTTGCCGAGAGTCAGGCGATCCTTGTCGATGACCGCTCCGCCCCAGCTGTTGACAATTCCGGTGGGCAGGCGCGATCGCCAGGGATACCGGCCCGTGAGCAGGCCGTAGCGGGACGGCGTGCACACCGACGAGGCCGTGTGAGCGTCCGTGAAGCGCATGCCGCGCTCCGCAAGGGCATCGATGTGCGGCGTGGGGACCTTGGAGTCCGGGTTGTAGACCTGAGCGTCGCCGTAACCGAGGTCGTCGGCGAACACGATCACGAGGTTAGGCTTGTCGCTTTGGCAAAGCGCGGGGCCAAGCCAAAGGATTGGCAGCGCGAATCTCAGCAGTTTCATGGGATCAGCAGACCTCGGCCAGTGTCTCAAACGAACCGGACTCGTGCCAATACAAACTGATGGCAGCGTGACTCCTGCGCGGATCAAGCCCTCACGGATGCAATCAGGGCCTGAATGTAGCCCACCGTCCAAGCCCGGCCGCGGTGGCACCAATCATCATCGCCTACCATCCGCGGGACATGGTCCGGCAGGATGAACCCGCGAAAGCCGACCTGCTTCAGTGCGCGCATCGTTTCGACCGGATCGCAGTTGCCGTCGCCCAAGAAGCACTCGGTGAAGTCCTCGACCGGACCCTGCACGTCTCGGAAGTGGACGTAGAAGATTTTCCCTCGCTCGCCGAAGTAGCGGATCGCGTCCAGCACTCCCTCGCCCGCTCGCATCTCGGACCAGCACCCGTGGCAGAAGTCCAGTCCGTGCATGGGGCTGTCAAACTCCTCCATGGCGCGCCGGAAGTTCTCGAAGTTCCTGAAGATTCTGCCAACCCCTCCGAGCGCCGGCACCGGCGGGTCGTCCGGATGCAGCGCCAGCCGCAGGCCGATCTCTTCGCAGACCGGCAGGATGCGCTCCATGAACCAGCGGTAGTTTTCCCAGATCTCCTCTTCGGGATATTCACGCTCGGCAGGCGACCCCAGCCAGATCGAGTGGCTCTGGCCATCACCCGGCCTGACTGCCTTCGCGATCTCGAACTTGAACGACGTCGCCTCGGCTCCGCCGCGGACCGGCGTGGTGCGGGCGGTTCGCCACACGCCCGCCGGCATGAAGGCATAGCCGAGGATTGGAATGCCGGCTCGGGCGACGTTCCGGATCGTGTAGGCCATGTTCTCGAACTGCGCCTCGCGACCCGGCTGGCCAAGCATGATGCGGTCGTAGAACTCTCGAGGCACGTTCTCGATGGCGATCAGGCGCAGCCGTGCGTCTTTCGCTTGGGCCACCAAGCGGGCGAGATCCTCATACTCCCAGCGCTCTCGTCCTGGCAGGGTGGGAGTGTTGAGCTGAAAGTCGTCGCAGCCGCACTGCTTAATGAACTGCAGGCGTTCGGGCGTGATTTCCTGGAACTGGCCGAGGCCGACGCGCATCGGAAGCTGGTCGAGGTCGATCATGGGTTCTCCCAGACGAAAGTGCAAAATCGCATGCTATCGGCAAGATCGGATCCCGCAAGCAAGTTCCGAGCGGAATTCCGATGACCGGTTGACAGCATCTTGGCCGATCCAAGGAGTATATCGACTTCGGCCGCAGTCGGCCTTCGTCGCGAGCGGCTGTAGCGCGGCGCATGCAAAGGACCGGAAAGCAGCTTGGCGGCTGCAGGCTGAGATCCAATCTGGCTCTGTGTTGACGGGGCTCGCCGGCCGGGCGGCGGCTGTTTGCCGTCGCGCGGACGGAGCCCCACGCGAGCAAGTCGCTTCTGCGGAGCTGACTGATCAGCGGGAGTATCTTCGGCTAAACGCTTCCCTGGCTGCCTCTCGCGCCGCTTTCTCGGCATCGCTTGTCTGGCCCAAGAACCAGCGATGCATCTCCGATTCCAGGATCGAGTCCAGCTTGGCTTCGAGTCGCCTCGCCGCTGCGGCTCGCGGGCCTGTCCGATTGTGCTCGATCAGTTCGCGCAACTGGGGCACGAGCTCCATGTAGAAGCGGTGAGCCACTTCGTACATGCCGTGCCACTGCGTGTAGTCAGGGGCCATCATCGCCGCTCCGTGCCTGGCCCGACGCCCCTCGTGGTGCCACAGGAAGAAGTAGGTGAACTCCAGCTCTTCGTCGAATTCGACGCTGGTGAGAAGCCCGCTTGAGCGAGCCATCCGGAAGAGCTCGGTCGACGGCCGGCCGAACTTTTCGTTGTAGAGTTCCACTAGGTCGTCGTACTGCTTGTACCAGTTGCCGACCCATTCCGGGCCGTGGCAGCTTTCGCAGACGTTGCGCATGTCGCGCCTGCGATCCTCCCAACTCTTGACCTGCTCGCCTTGTTGGATCGCGGCGGCGTCGATCTTCTCCGATACCGGAGGTCGCAGTGTCCAAGAAATCCGCTCTCCGACATCGTGCGTCAGGGGCAGATCCCGCGTCGCGCTCATGTGGCAGCTCGTGCAGGTCGGGCCTTGCTCGAAGTGGTGGCCGGGAATCCACTCCTTTTCCTCCATCATCGGCTCGAAGCGGTCTCGGTTCGCCTCGAACGCGATTCCGTGCTTGGAGGCTTGGTAGACCTCGAGCTGCGGGTGGTCCGGGCCAAGGTGGCAGCGTCCGCAGTTCTCCGGTGCCCGGGCTTGCGCCCGCGAAAAGTCGTGGCGCAGGTGGCAAGCCGTGCACGAGCCGCGCGAGCCGTCCGGATTGATGCGCCCGATGCCTGTGTTCGGCCATGTTGCTGGGTCCAGCTTGCCGTCCGCCAAGACCTTCACCTCCGAGCCGTGGCACTGCAGGCAGCCGCTCACCGCCGCGGCCGAAGTATCAATCTTGTTGCCGGCGTCGTCAAAGCGTACGAACCCCTCGACCACCTCGGCTAGGACGTTGTCCAGGCTGCCTAGGATCTCGCCGCCGCGGGAGTGGTGGCTGGCGTCGAATTCGGCTGTCTCCTGAGCGTGGCACTCGGCGCAATCGGGCGGCGTCACGATTGTCGAAACCAGCGATCCCTCGTGCTCGTAGGCATCGATGTCGCCCGGCTGGGCTTGGTGACATTGCAAGCAGCCGATACCCGATTTGGCGTGCTCGCTGATCTCCCACTGGCCGACGATGCCGGGGGACTTGACGCGATGGCAAGCGACGCAGTCGGCGTTTTCGCTGGTTACCACGGCGTCGGGCGCCCGGACAATCCGGCTGCGGCCCCCTTCCACCCAAGCCACGATCAAGAGCGAGATCATGAATAGCGCGGCGAGACCGATGATCAGCGTCTGCTTTCGTTCCAAGGTCACGGTGGTATCAATCCTCCTACGTCATCAGATACAAGGCTTCCCATACCGTCAGCGCCAGCAGCAGCACTACCGCCGCCCCGCCGACCGCCATGCTGATCTCGCTCTCCGGATGGCGCTTGCGGATCCGGCCGTCGATCACGGGCCATAGCACGATCAGCAGCAGGAACAGCCCCTGCGTGACTACTGCCACTTGGTCCGGCATCAGCTTGAGCCAGCGAAACGCCCAGAAGAAGTACCACTCGGGCTTGATATGCTCCGGTGTCTCCAACGCATTGGCTCTTTCGCCGAGATCCGCCGGGAAGATCAGCGCCAGGCATGTCAGGAAGAACATCAAGAACAGCGCCAACGCGACTTCCGTGAGGAAGTGGTTGGGAAAGAAGGGAAAAGGCTCGGAATCGGAGGTGTTGGGCGAGCCCAGCTCCGAGACGCCGTGGGCGCGGACCAAGTAGACATGGATCGCGAGGCAGCCGATCATCAGCGTTGGGATCGCCCCGATGTGGAGCACGAAGAGGCGCGTGAGCATGTTTTGGCCGACGGTATCGCCGCCGCGCAAGAATGCCGCCAGCTGATCCCCCAAGATCGGAACTGCAGAGAGGATGTTCGCGGCCACGGTGGCGCCCCAGTAGGAGAGCTGCTCCCACACCAGGGAGTACCCGGTGAAGCCGGCGCCGAGAGTCAGCAGCAGCAAGCCGCAACCGACCATCCAGTTCAGTTCGCGAGGGGGCCTGTACGCTCCTGTGAAGAACACCCGCAGCATGTGGAGCAGCATCGCGATGATCATCAGGTGCGAAGACCATTTGTGGATGCTGCGCAGGTAGCTTCCGAACCGAACCTCGCTGCTGATCGCCGCAACGCTGTCGTAGGCGAATTCCGGGCTGGGAACGTAGTAGAAGGTCAGCAGGATGCCGCTCGCGATCTGAACCAGGAACAGGTACGCGGGGGTTCCGCCGATGCACCACCACCAGCGCCTGAGGTGTCCGGGAATGGGCTCGCTCCCGATCGCCGTGAGGGCTTCCTGGTCCACCGGGAACCGTGAACGCAGCCACTGCGCGGGAGTGCCCAGCAAATGCCTCATCCCGTATTCACGACCGCATACAGCGAGTTTCCGTCGACTTCCAAGTGATAGGCTTGCAGCCGCTGGCCGGCTTGGGCGGGAGGGCCGGAAACCCCCTCGCCATCTGCACTGAACACGCCCGCGTGGCACGGGCAGATGTACTGATCTGCGCCGTCGTCGTAATGTACCCGGCAGCCGAGATGCGGGCAGCGGTCCGAGTACCCTCGAAATGCCAGTCCGCCCGGCGTCTCCTCGCTGTGGCCGCAGGTGACGACGAGATGGTCGCCTGACGGCAATTCGAAGACGCGGCTGAGCCCCGGGGCGAATGCAGAGGCGAATCCTAGGAACACGCGCTGCGTCCGGGTTCTGCGCCTCGCCGGCAGCAGGAATGCTACGGCGAACCCGGTAAGCGTGCCGAAGGTTGCGGCGAGACTGCCGAGCACAGCCGCTCCCAGCCACCGCCGGCGTGGCTCGATTCGATCTTGCGCGCTACCCTCAGAGTCCACGCTTTGTTTCATTTTAGGCCCGAGACTCGGCGCTGGCTGGCCGGGGCTACTCGGCCATTGCAACCATCGATTCTTCCGGGCATTTGCGGAACCCGACGGGCCTCGGGTGCCGTTAGGCCGGGGAGGGAGCCGTGGGCTCTCACACTCCGTTCTGGAGGGAATCGAGGGCCGACTGACATCAGCCTGCTCGCACCGCTGGCTGCGACCCTTCGGCCAGCGAGCAGTCGAAAGCCGCTCGGCTGGTCCCGCCAAGGTAAAGCGCGCGCCGCGGCTTCCGCCATAATCGACTCGTGCCGCGAGTGGTGATCGCCGAATGCAAGCAAGAGGTCGCGACGTTCGCTGCCGCTGCGAGCACCTACGCGGATTTCGTGATTCGGCGCGGCGCGGAACTGCTGGACTACCACGTCTCGGCGCAGGAAGAAGTGGGCGGCGCGCTCGAGGTATTCGGTGACCGCGAGCAGTGTGTGTTGGCCCCAACCTACAGCGCCAAGGCAATCGCGTCGGGGGGATTGCTCGCTGCGCCCGACTTTTCGCGCATCGCCAGCGAGTTTCTGGAGAGCTTGGCCGACGCCGACGAAGTGGACGGGGCCTACTTCTCGTTGCACGGCGCGATGGCCGCCGAGGGCGAAGACGACCCCGAGGGCTTTCTGCTCAGCGAGAGCCGGAAGATTCTCGGAGACGACGTTCCGATCGTCGTCTCGCTGGATCTCCACGCAATCTTGACGAATCGCATGCTGGAGTGCAGCGATGCAATCGTCGCCTACCACACCTACCCGCACGTGGACTTCAGACAGACCGGGGCGCGGGCCGCGAAGCTGCTCTTGGCGGTCCTTTCGGGAACGGCCCGTCCCATAACGGCGCGCGTGCGAATTCCGATGCTCGCGCGCGGCGACGAGTTGATTACCAAGACCGGGACCTTCGGCCAGGTCATCCGAGAGGCCGAGGAGTTCGAGAGGCTGCCTGCCGGGCTCTCGGCGGGCGTGATCATCGGCAATCCGTTCACCGATGTGCCCGACCTGCGGTCGAACAGCTTCGCGGTGGCGAACGGTGACCCGCAGCTTGCCGTTGGCCAAGCCATCAGGCTTGCGCGCCAGATTTGGGCGCGCCGCCACGGCATGCAGGCGAAATTGACCGGCTTGGACGAGGCCGTGGCCCTGGCGGCCGAAACTGCGGGTACCGCCGTACTGATGGACGCTGCCGACGCAACCAGTTCGGGCGCTTCGGGGGATGGCAATTCGGTCATCCACGCGGCCGAGCAGGCGGGCTTTCCCGGGCGTCTGCTTGCACCGATGGTGGATGCACCTGCTGTGGAGCAGGCGTTTGCGGCAGGGGTCGGAGGGACGGTGCGGACCACGCTCGGAGGCTCTCTCGATCGCCTCCGGTTCCGTCCCCTTCCGGTCGAGGGGCGCGTCAAGCTCTTGTCGGACGGCAGATTCAGGAGCGAATCGTTCCACAGCGAATGCCACGCCGGCCCGACGGCCGTGCTGGAGAGCGGTCGCCGCGTCTTCGTCGTCACGAGCCGGGCTGTCAACCTCTACGACCGGGCTCTGTTCCTGGCGCACGGACAGGACCCTCGGGCGTTCGACCTCGTCGTCGTGAAGTCACCGCACTGCGAGCCGCATATGTATCAGCAGTGGTGCTCGTTCCTGGTCAGCGTCGATGCGCCCGGCGCGACCAGCGCCAACTTGCGCACCCTTGGGCATGCGAAGTGTCCTCGCCCGATCTTTCCTCTGGACGAAACGCCGGACGAGTTACCCATCAGTGTCGAAATCTACGGGCGCGACCGCTCCAAGCGGGAGCGGACTGGGCTCTGAGACTTGCGCTAGGCTTGAGCCTGCTCGTAGCTACTCATGGCGATCGCCGATCCGTATTCTCGGGCCGCAAGCGAATTCAAGGAGCCGCCACGCGGCTTTCGCAAGACTCTGCGTCACCTTGGTCCCGGCATGATCCTCGCAGGGTCGGTGGTCGGGTCTGGCGAACTGATCATCACGACCAAGCTCGGAGCTGTTGCCGGCTTCGGATTGTTGTGGTTCGTATTGCTGTCCTGCTTGGTCAAGATGGTCGTGCAGGCCGAGTTGGCGCGCTACACGATCGCCAGCGGACAGACATTCCTGCGGATCTTCAACGACCTGCCCGGACCGCGCGGGAGACGCCCGGCGTGGCTGACGCTTCCCTGGATGGGGTGGTTTATGGCCGCTTGCGTCGTCGCCTTGGCGACGTTTGTGAACCTCGATGCAGAAGCGCGTACGACAGCTGCGGCGTGCGGTCTCGGCGCTGGGGTCATTGCGGTTAGCTTCGCTGGCGCTTCCCTCACCAGGGCCGTTCGCAAACGTCGGCCCACACCCCGGCCCGAGAGTCAGACTCGGCCGACCATGAATTGGTTCACTTGGCTCTGGTTGGGAACGAAACTGTTGATCTTCGTGAACTCGGCCGCCATTCTCGGCGGGGCTGGGCAGGTGCTCGAGATGGTGTTTCCCGGGCTGCTTGGCGAGGGCGGAGCTCGATACTGGTCGATCTTGCTCGCCTTGGTGTGCGGCGCGCTGCTGATAGTCGGTACGTACGCCTCGCTGGAGAGGCTACTGGTGATCTTGGTCTCGTCGTTCACTCTAGTCACCGTTGTTTGCACGGGTATGCTGCATCGGACAGATTTCGCTGTCGGGTTGTCGGATCTGGCGGGCGGGCTGTCGCTCGGCCTGCCGCCGGAACTGACGACAACGCTTGTTCTGACTGCCTTGGCCATGTACTCGGGCACGGGCGTGGCGTTCGGCGAGATGTGGAATTACACCTATTGGTGCGTGGAGAAAGGCTACGCCCGCTCGGCTGGCGAACCTGAGCCCGGCCCGGCCTGGGCCCGTCGGGCGCGCGGCTGGATTCGCGTGATGTACACCGATGCGGCCGTGACAATGGTTGTCTACACCGCCAGCACGATTTGCTTCTATATCTTGGGCGCCGCGATCCTGAATGCGCAGGGGCTGGATCCAGACGGTCGCGAGACGCTCTCTGTGCTGAGTTCGATTTTCACCGACGGTCTCGGGCCGCAGGCCGCCGGGCTGTTTATGGTCGGGGCCTTCTTCGTCTTGGTGAGCACCGTGCTGTCTGGCGCTGCGGGCGCCAGCCGAATGCTCGCCGATGTGATGGGATTGATCGGGTTGATCGATACATCCGACTATTCTGTCCGGCTTCGGTACATACGGATCTTCGTCGTAGTGGCGCTCCTGTTGTACTGCATCGCCTATTGGCTCTTCGAGAACCCGCCCCAGATGTTGCTCGTGACGAGTAGCCTGATTGCCGCCGTGATGTATCCCGTGCTCGGCTTGGGCACGCTCTATTTGCGCTACCACAAAGTCGACGCGCGAATAGTTCCCAGCGGGCCTACGACGGCCTGGCTTTGGGTCTGCGGGCTGATCCTTGCCGTCGTATCGCCGGCGGGGATTTTGCTGGCGATTGCCATCGGAGCCGGTTGGATCGGCTTCGGCTAGGCAGTCCTGCCGGAGAAGGGTCGCGAGGCGGGCCCTTCGAAGCCACTCTCCGTCAGGACTGTCGGCTCGGCTCGATGATTTCAGGCTTCCACGAATAGCTCGGAGAGGCGCTCGACCTCCGCGGGGTTGGATTCGGCGATGTTTTCGTCTTCGAACGGGTCCGCTTCGCGGTCGAACAATTGCCGGGGCTCTTGGCCGAATCCCTCGACCAGCTTGTAGCGTTGGTCTTGCACGAATCGCCACGGTCCGTCTCTAATGGTCAGCGCCGACCGCGAGTAGTCCCGGTGGTGTTCTGTTGCGCTCCCCAGCAGTGGCCGCAACGATTGGCCGTCTTGGTATTCCAGCGTCCCCGCCTCGGCGTAGTCCATGAATGTGGCGGTGACGTCGATCAGGCTCGCCATCGCATCGCTCTCGCTCCCTTGGCGCACGCCCGGCCCCGCAATGCACAGTGGCACCCCCGCGGATGGCTGGTGTGGGAAGCCCTTGCCCCACAGTCCGTGGTCCCCAAGCATCTCTCCGTGGTCGCTGGAGTAGACGATCAGGGTGTTCTCGTAGTCTCCGCGCTGCTTGAGGGTGTCGACGAACACCCCCAGCCAGCGGTCGATGTTCTCGATCATGGCTGCGTAGTTCTGCCGGATGCGGACGTGCTGCTCCGGGGGAATCGGCCCCGGGTAGTTGTGCGGCTGCTCGAAGCCATCGACCACGCGGTCCGGTCCGCGATAGCTGTTCGCCATGCTGTGCGTGATGTCCATGGGCGGATGTGGGCCCACGAAGTTCAGCACGAGGTGCCACGGCTTGCCGTCGGGTGCTCGGTCCAAGAGCTCCAAGCCGTTCCGGGCGATCCAGTTGTCGCAGTAGGCCTCGTCGGGGACTGCGACCGGATCTGTTTCGCCCCACCACGTCTCGCGGCTCAGCAGATCGTCCAACTCCGGGCCGGGCTTGCTCTTGTCGATCTGGTTCCACTTGACCCGTCCCAATCGTTCCAGCTCATTCGCCCATGTTCCGCCCAGTGGCGGTTCGAGGGAGTCGAGGTACGCATAGTACGGGTCCTTCGGACCGACCGGTTCTCTGCGATAGGCGGTTGCCGCGCCGCCCTTGCCGCCGTTGTCGATCATGTCCGAGAAGCCCCACGCTTCCATGCTGCCCCTGCCGTCAAGACCCCACGAATAATCCCCCTTGTGAAGGTCCAACTTGCCGCAGCCCATCACGTGATATCCGCTGTCACGCAATGCCTTGTAGTAGGTCCTGCGGGTCACTGGGAAGTTGTCGCTATTGTTCGTAACTCCGCACCGCTCGTATACACTGCCCGAAGCCAGGCAGGCGCGCGACGGCCCGCAGACCGGGGAATCGACCACGGCGTTCGGGAACGACAGTCCGCGCCGGAACAGGCTCTCGAGATTGGGCGTCGGGACCGGCACGGCGCTGTTCCACTGCACCCAGTCAGAGCGGTGCTGGTCCGGGAAAAAGAACAGGATGTTGGGAGGGGTTGCGTTGCGCGGGCCGGGCAGCGTTCCGCATGCGCCCAGCGCGCCCAGCCCGCTGGCTCCGGCTAGGAAGGTGCGTCGAGTAGTCCGCATGGCGCTGCCAGTATACGCCCGCTGGCGCGTTATGATCCTATGCTGTGCTCGAAATCGGTGTCCTAGTCTTTGCGACCTTGGCGAGCCTCGGCTACTTCTGCCGGACAGTTGCCAGGCGCTTGGCTCCGATGCTTCGCGCCAAGGAGCGCAACCTGGCATTCGACCGCCTGCCGGCGCGGCTTTGGACCGTGTTCGCGGAGGTCATGCTGCAAACTCGGGTGATTCGCGAGCGGCCCGCGGCTGGCGTGCTGCACGCGTTGGTGATGTGGGGGTTCTTTGCCTTCGCGTGGGTCAGCATCGAGCACTTTGCCACTGGCTTGGGCGGATTCGAGCCGCCGGCTTCGGGGCATTCGTGGTATTCAGCCTTCGCCGGCGCGTGGGCCGTGGCAGTGCTGGCGGGCATCGTGGGTCTGAGCTTCCGGCGCTTCGTCCTGCGTCCGAAGGCACTGGGAGAGCACCTGTCGCTGACTTCGGCCTTGGTCGCCTTGTTGATCGTCGGGCTGATGGTGACGTATCTGGCGGATTGGCGCTTGCTGGAGGCCGGCTCGGACGCTTGGAAGGCGAACTGGTGGCTGCACACGGCGGCTCTGCTCGGCATGCTGTGGCTGATACCGAATTCCAAGCACTTGCATCTCGTGCTGGGGCCGGTGGCGATCTTCTTCCGAGGCGAGGTCACCAGTCCCATGCGCGCGCTGCGAGACGAGGATGACGATGACTTCGGCATGCTGGCGTTCGCGGACCTTTCTCAGAAAGATGTCCTAGACGTCAATTCTTGCGTGGAGTGCGGGCGCTGCACGGACAGCTGCCCGGCCAACTTGATCGGCGGCTCCCTCGATCCGAAGCAGATCGTGCTCCAACTTCAGCGCGGCTTGCTAGCGGGCGGGGAAGTCATTGCCGCGGACGCTGAGGCGGTGGCCAGCGGCGAGGCCTGGATCAGCGAGGAGGATCTCTACCAGTGCTTCACATGCGGTGCCTGCGAGCAAGCCTGCCCGGTGGGCATCGAGCACGTCGGCTTGAAGATCCTAGACTTGCGACGCGGATTGGTCAGCGAGGGGAGAACCTCCAACGACAAGCTGTCGGACATGTTCACAACGATGGAGCGCTCCCCGCACAACGCATGGGGCGCCTCGCAACAGGTGCGGCGCAAGCTCTTGGAGTCGGCTGGCCTGCCGATCCACGAACCGGAAACCGAGTGGCTGTTGTGGCTGGGCTGCGGCTGCAGTTACGACCCCCACGGCCAGCAGGTCGTCAAGGCGATGCAGCGGATCCTCGACAGCGCAGGAGTCTCGTGGGGAGTGCTCGCTTCCGAGACTTGCTGTGGCGAGCCGGCCCGCCGCGCCGGCAACGAGTACCTGTACATGGAACTCTCCGAGCGATTGGTCTCTGAGTTCCGCTCCAAGGGCGTGCGCAAGCTCGTGACATGCGACCCGCACTGCGCTCGCATGTTTGACGTGGACTACCGCCAGTCGGAGGATTTCGCGCAACTTGGCATCGAGGTGGTGCATCACTCCGAGCTGCTCGCGAAATTGGTCGAATCCTTGCCAATGGAGCCATCCGCTAGCAAGGTCACATTTCATGATCCCTGCTACCTGGCGCGTGGACGGGGAGTGGTGGATGAGCCTCGCGAGGTTCTGCAAGCCGCCGGTGCGGAGGTCGTTGAGATGCGCCACCATGCCGCCCAAACGTTCTGCTGTGGGGCGGGCGGCGCTCAACTCTACATTGCCGACGACAGTGTCGAATTGCCGGGCGGCCGGGTCAACTACAAGCGCTTTGAGGAGGCGCAGCAGACTGGTGCAGACACGATCGCAGTCGCATGCCCTTATTGCCCAATCATGCTCAAGGACGCCGCAGGACAGGCCGGCGCGGAGGACGTTCGTGTTGTTGACGTCGCCGAATTGGTCGCGGAAGCATTACCGACGCCCGAACCGGGGCCTGCCACCGTTTCGTGATCCATATTTAATTTTAACTTAATCTAGGTGGCCGGAGGGGATCGTCGAACAATCCCATAAGGATATCTGTAAGTTACGGATCTGACTTGATATAGGATTCTGGAATGGTCTTGATGGGTATGGCATGAACTGGTGTCGCAAGCGCGGCCATTCGGAATCCGACGAAGCCAGCTGCAAGGGCCTTTCCATCGACCAGCTCATATCGGCTCCGACATTTTCGACCCCCTGCCTCCCCGGCCTTCTACCGCTGGAAGCGTTGACCGGCTTGCGCGGAGCCCGGGAGTGCCCGACGGGGGTGATCGGGGGGCCAGGCGGGCTCGGGAGCAGTCAGAGCGCGACGCCCATCTCGTCCCAAGTGACCATGCGCTGCTGGTAGATGGCCTCCCTCCCCATGATGCTGGTGAGGGCCGCGGTGGCGGCGACTTCGATGTCGGCGATCGGCCGGCGGTTCTCGCGGACCGCCCGCACGAAGTCGTTATGAGCCTCTTCGGTGAGGTCGAGGCCCTCGACACCCTTGTGCTCGACGGGCTCGGAGTCCCCGTAGATGTCGTAGAAGGTCCAGGAACTGTAGTCCAGCTCGATCGTGCCCTTGTCGCCGTAGATCACGAACCACATGCCGTTCGGGAGTATCTTCAGCGCACGAGGGTGTAGGTAGAGCTGGCTGTAGTCGAGGTGCATGTCGTTGTTGTAGATGTACTCGACGCTGAAGCCGTCCATCATCACCGTGCCAGCGGGCATTGGCTCGGGGAGGTAGCGCTTGCCGTGACCGTAGACGCTGACCGGATGGCTGCCAGCCAGCCAGTTGCAGACGTCGAGGTTGTGAATGGCGTTCTCGACGATCAGGTCGCCGGACAGCTTCACGTCGTTGTACCAGCCGGGGAAGCGCCGTTGCTGGCCGCTGCCGCCGTCGCGCCGCGTGCCCGGTCTCGAGGGGGTGCTGTGGCGCTGGGCCTTGATCACGAGCGGGGTTCCGATGAGGCCGCTTTCGTGGATCTCGCGCACGACGCCCTGCATGTGGGGCGAGCTGCGGGACTGTTGCCCGATCTGAAACACCGCGTTGGACTTGCGGGCGGCGTCCAGCACGAGTTTGACTTGGTCCGCCGATATGGCAAGCGGCTTCTCGCAAAAGACATGCTTGCCAGCCTCGAGTGCCGCAGCGGACATCTCCGCGTGCAGGTAGCAAGGCGTGGCGATGAGAACGGCCTCGATATCCTCTTGGCGGAGCAACTCCCTGTAGTCGGCGTAGGAACGAGGATCGTCGGCCTGGGCGGCGCTCTGCGCGGCATCTCTGGCGGAAGGATCGATGTCGCAAACGGCCCCCACCGTGACGTCGGACCGTTCGACCAAGCGGGTCAAGTGGGCGTTGCCCCGCTTGCCGACGCCGATCATTCCGAAGCGCAAAGGGTCGCCTTGGGCGCGCACGACGCTTGCTGCCGCCGCTACGGCCGCCCCCTGCAGTAGACGACGGCGAACCAACGTGCTGGTACTCATTGAGCTCTCCCTTAGGTCGACGGATCGTCGGGTTTCGGGCGGTGGTCAGCGTAGCATGCCGGGGTTCGGCCAAGGGCCTTTTCGTACGCTCCTCCAGATGCCGGGAAGGTGTACTATCCGAGGTCGGGGGGATTCATGCACGCGAGGCGAGTTATGCGGTTTGCGTGGATTCCCTTGGCGCTGTCCGCGGCTGTCACAGCGGCGGTGGCACAGTCGGAGGGGTTCGTGTCGCTGTCGCCCGTAGCCGATCTGAGCGAGCACTGGACGGTGGAAGGGTCAGCGCGTGATACGTGGTCCGTAAAGGACGGAGTCATAGCTTGTACCGGCAAGCCGAACGGATTCTTACGCAGTAAGCAGACCTACCGCGACTTTATCTTCCGGGCCGAGTGGAGGTTCCAGAAGGAAGGCTGGACCCAGCAGCCTCCGACGTACCCCAACGCCGGCTATTTCATTCACGCACGGACGGTTGAGGATGTCTGGCCGAAATCTCTCGAAGTGCAGGGCCACTACGGTGAAGCCGGCAGCCTGTTCGGTGTCCGTGGCGGCAGCGTCAGCGGTGCACACCGCGGCCCGGTCTTCGAGAACCGCAGGCCATTCGGCGAGTGGGAGAGCATCGAGATCCAGTCCCTCGACGGGATCGTGACTGTAAAGCTCAACGGGAAGAAGATGAACCAGGGACACGACATCGAACCTAGCGAAGGCAACATTTGCCTACAGTCCGAGGGTTGGCCTGTCTTCTATCGAAACCTTGAGGTGAAGAGACTGGATTGAGTCCAACCGTGGTTGTGTCGACGAGCGCGTACCACAGGGGCATCCACTGGCAGGTCTCGGCGTTAGATTCGCTGCATCACGGCAGCGTCATGGCAGCTCACCAAGCTTGGAGTGGCCAGCCACTCGATGTGCACCGGCTGCCAAGTGGAGGCGAGGCCATTGATTTGGGGATTCCCAGAGGCCATGCCGAGGATTCGCTCCGATACCATGCAAACTCGTCCGCACGTTCGGCGAGTCCTGGCGCCGGAACCCTGGGCGTTCTTGCCAGTAGACGGCTTGATCCGCCAACCCTCGGGTCAGGAAGCCCGCCGGGCGTACTTTATGAAGGGTGTAAGCTCTCCGATGCGGTCATAAAGGCGACGGCCTACGGAGTTGAAGTGCTGCGTCGTCCAGTAAACCGCCGGGGAACCGGCCGCATCGGCCGCCGCGTAGACACCCTCGATCAGTGCCCTCCCCACACCGGTTCCTCGATCACTGGCATCCACATACAGGTCTTGCAGATAGCAAACGTTTTCCACTCGCCAGCAGTGCCGGTGGCAGAGGTAGTGCGCGATTCCCACTGACCGGTCGCCGCGGGTCGCGATCAGGCCACGAAACTCGTTCGGCTCGCCCGAAAGCAAGCGTGCGAACGTGGTTCGGTAGACGATTTCTGGCACGGATGTCTCATAAAAGTCAAGATATAGCGACCACAGACGCCGCCACTCTGGCTCGTCATGGGCTGTGAGCTGGCGAATCGTAAGACCGGGCATTGGTTCACTCTAACAATCCCGTTCGCCCCGAAGAATGCGGGCGTTAGCGTGCCTGAGCACTTTCGCATACGAGCCCCCTAAAGCAGGGTCGTGCGCTCGTCTACCCGGAATTCCGTTACACGACGCTAGCGGTTGAACAGGAACGCGTTCGAGTTGACCAACGCCCAAAGCAGGTCTTGGGCCTTCGCTGCGCGACCGGGCGAGCTGCCGAAGTAGGTCACGGCCGCGTCCAGTTCTGTCGGCGTCGGCATCCGTCCGAGCGACGCGAGGTACAGCTCTTCGATCAATTCGCGGTCGCCGCGACCCGCGACGATCGCCTTGGCGATGCGGCCCTCGGGATTGGCGATAGCGTCCGCCAGCGTCGGCCCGTTGACCAAGCTCATCGCCAGCGGCAGGCTGAGGTCGTTGCGGCGCTCGCACTCGCAGGGAGACTCGCGCTCGGGCCGGCCGAACATGTTCAGGAAGCCTCCCGTGTCCACGTGCGGGTCGGGCAGCTGCTGGGCGCTGAAATCCTCCGGCACTTCCGGAAAGTCCGGGCGGGAGCCGGTCGCGATGGTCATCGCATCCAGCAGGGACTCGGCCGTGAGCCGGCGGGGCTGGAAGTGCGAGAAGTTGATCTCGTCGGTTGTGTTCCACTCGTTGGTCTCCATCGTCGCCTGGTAGGTGCGCGAGCTGACGATGGTCTTGATTAGGTGCTGCAAGTCGAAACCGCTGGCGACGAAATCTGCTTCGAGTGCGTCCAGCAGGGCGGGATTGATCGGCGGGTTGGAACCGCGGATGTCATCTACTGGCTCGATGATTCCCCGTCCGAAGAAATAGCTCCACACGCGGTTTACGATCGCCTTGGCGAAATACGGATTCTTGTCCGAGGTCAGCCAGAGCGCCAGAGCTTCGCGGCTGTCGCCGAAGGAGCCGATTTCGGGCGTGCCTGCCGAAGCGAGCAGGTACTCGGGCTCGACCGCCTTGTTCGTCTTCGGATGCAGGAACTCGTTGTTGTCCCGCTTGAGATAAACGATTTGCTCGTCGCTGTCGAAGCCGGGCTTCATGCCCACCGCCGCGAAAAACGCCGCCAGCTGGAAGTACTGGTTCTGCGTCCAGCGTTCGAACGGGTGGTCGTGGCACTGGGCGCAGACCATGCGGACGCCGAGGAACAGCTGGGTCGTCGTCTCCATCGCCAGTTTCGGATCGTCGTTGACCCGGTAGAAGTTCGAGGCCGGAGACTGGTAAGTGCTGCCCACCGAGGTGAGCAGCTCGCGCACGAACTCGTCGTAGGGCTGGTTGTAGGCGATGGCGTCGCGGATCCACTGGCGGAACGCCCACATGCCCTTCTCGCCGAGGTGCTTGCGGTTGGATTGCAGCAGGTCGCCCCATTTCAGGGACCAATGATCCACGTAGGCAGGGCTGCCCACCAAGTCGTCGATCAGCCGCCGGCGCTTGGCACGGGTCGAGTCTGGATCTTCGATGAAGGCGCGCGCCTGTTCGGGCGTCGGCGGAATGCCCGTCAGGTCCAAGTAGACGCGCCGTGCGAACGCTGCGTCGCTAGACAGCTCCGAAGGCTGGATGTGCAGCCGCTTGAGCTTGGCGTCGATGTGTTCGTCGATGTAGTTGTTGACGGGCGGATCGTTCCACGTGAATCCCGGGGCCGGGTTGAGCACCGTTAACGGCACCGTGACGAACTTACCCTCGTAGCGCACCATAATCGCCGCTTCGCCGATGCGCTCGCCGAGCACCGCCCCGGATTCGTCGATCTTGGCGGTGCTGGTCGAATTGCTTTGAAGCACGGCGAGCTTCGAGACGTCGTGTGAGGAGCCGTCACCGTAGTGGGCCACAACCGTGAGCGCTTGGGACTCGCCCGGCTCTTCGAGGAAGATCTCCGTCGGCTGCACGTCCAGCTTGGTCACCGCGTCGACTTGCGGGTCGCCGAACGGCGCCCCCTGCGATATCCACTCGACGATGGTATTGAAAGGATCCGACCCTTCCTCAAAACGCAAGCCGCCCTCGTGCGGCACGCGCATGGTCGGCTTGGCCAACATCAGGCTGGCGGCTGGCACCGCCCGGTTGAAGCGCCGGCCCGAGACCTCGAACAAGAGGGCACGGTAATCGAACTCGGCATCGTAGCCGCGTAGCGACAGCTTGAAGCCGTTTTTGCCCTTGGCCGCGCCGTGGCACGCTCCGGCCGTGCAGCCGGTATAGTTGAGCACCGGCATCACGTCCCGCAGGAAGGTGACCCGACGCTCGTCCGCAGTTGCCGCCGATACGGGCGCGGCTGAGGCGGCAAGCAGGGCCGGTACGGCGATCAATGCGTAGGCTTTCGTCATTGTGATCAACTCCCGGCGCTTAGCCTGCACCTGCAATTGTAGTATTGTTTTCCTCCACGACGAGCACGGCTTCGACGGGTGGGATGTTGTAGGGCACTGCTTCCTTGTCGCGCCCTGCCATCACCGACTTGGGCGCTAGCTCCACCAAATACTCTCCCGGCTCGACCTCAGAGGCTGCATTGCAGGCCAGGGAGAAGGTTTCTGGACTGCCGGTGATCTTGCTCGTTGCGCAGGCGACGCCTACCGGCAGATTGACCATCTCGAGTTCGACATCCGAGTCGAATTCCGGCTCGCGCGAGAAGGTTCCGGAGATTTCGAAGTCCCCGCCAGGGGAGACCGCCACCGGCGCGTCCGGTATTCGGACATCGTAGCCCTGCACGACGTCAACAGTGATCGCTTCGGAATAGATTGTCAGATCCGCTCCAGCGTGCCGTACCCGTGCTTGGAGAACCAGGTCGAAGCGCATCTCGGGCGTGCCCATTGTCGTGTTCATCTCGAACGAGCCCTGCTTGTCCCCGGGCTTGATCAGAGCTCCGCCGAGGATTCTCAAGTTCGCGACGGACGGGGAATTGGTCACACGGACGGCTGTCACGGGCCTCACGCTTGGTGCGTGCGTCTCGTAGGCCCAGCGGATTTCGTGGCGAATCCCTTGGATCAGGCGCAAGGAGCGCTCGGAAAGGACCTTGATGGTGGCAGCCCCCGGACCGGCCACCACGGCGTCGATCTCGCCGGAGCGGCCGGGAATTCGGACTGGGCGCTGCTTCTCCCCAGCCACCGGCGTGACCACCGTCGACGTGCGAACCGGGCGCCGGATCAGTCGGCCGTCTTCCGTGCGGCCTTCCGCGTGCAGCGACAGGGAGATTGAGCCGGGCTCCGCGTCTTCGGCGGCCGATAGCATGAGGCGGCCTCGCAGGGACTGCCGTTGCGTGGTCATGCCGCCGAATTCGGCGGGTATGTTGCCACCTTCGACGATCACGCCGGGCGGCAGGCCTGTGGCGATGATCTCTACGGCGCCGTCGTAGCCGCGGCGATCCATCGTCAGTGAGACGCTGGTCGTGCCGCCCTGCGGGATATTGATCTGCGTGTCGTCCAGCCGGACCATGAAGTCCGCCGGCTGGCGCTGGGCCGCCAGCCGATAACCATAGCCAGGGCCGCCACGCCCGAGCAAGTCTTCGACCGTGACCCGCAGTTCCGTTACGCCATCGGGTATGCGCAGGCCGATTGCCGGATCTCCCAGTGTCTCGGCCCGAGTCGAGATGTTCGACAGCAGCTCCTCCGGCGGCTGATCGCCGGCGGAGGCGATCTTCTCGCCGTCTTGGTCATACAGGGCCAGCAGCGTGTACAGCTGCGACGTGCCAAGGATGGCCGCCTGCGTTTCGATCATCCACTCCTCGCCAGGGCGGACCTGGAGCCTGTAGCTGTCGATCTCGCCCGGGCGGCTGACGCGGCCGTTAACAACCGTGCCCTCGGTGAGCCGGCGGCGCTTCCTGCCCCTCGGCTCGAGTGTCTCGGGTCGCTCGCCTCGCAGGAAGGGCAGCGGCAATCCGCCCCTTTGATTCGGCAAAGCAGCATGGTCGCTATCAACGCTGACAGTCTCGGGGGCGGAAAGGGTGCCGCCCGAAAGTTCGACGTCTATCGTCTCGCCGCCGCGCCAGCCCAGGGGGAAGATGGTATCGGCAAACTCCAGCTGGCCCGCCAGCAGGCGGTAGAAGTTGCGGCGTTGCTTGCTGAAGCGGGCGTCGCGCACCTCGACGAAGTAGGTTCCCGTCTCGGGAGCGGCAAATGTAAGGCGGGCGTCGCCGCCGGCGCCGGGCGAGTCATTGGCGCGCGCAACCGGGCGTCCGGCCTCTGAGCGGACGGACAGCACGGGGTCGATGGCGGACCCGAGCCGGCGGGCTTCGACTTCTAGTCCGAGCCTCTCGCCCGCCTCGAGCGCGACCTTGTAGAGATCACGGTCGGCTTCGCCCAGAGTGCCGCTGATCACCGCGGGCGTCGCCACTAGTTGAGCACGGGCAGCATCGTCGTTGCGCGGCGCGCGCGGACGCGCGGACTCGGTTTCGGCAAACTCCGGGAATCTTGAGACGCTGAACAACCACGTGTTGGTGCGACCGCCGGCGGTCTCCACGGACAGCGGGTACGCTCCGGGCGGCGCGTCAGAATCGATTTCCAACAGAAACTGCCTGCCCGGACCCTCCGCGCTGAGCTCGGTGAGCGATCCGGGGATTTCGGTGTGGATCTTGATCTTCTCGCCCAGGCCGTTGCCCTTCAGGACCAGGCGTACGGCAGCGCCACGCTGACCGCCTGGCGGGGTCACGCTGGTGAGAGTGGGGCTTGCCTGGAGCGAGAGCGCGAGCAGCATCGCCGCTGCTCCGCCTCCGAGGTGTGCAGGCAGCATCGGATCATCCCGCGTCTTGGCCGTCGCTTGCGCTCTCGGCCTGCTGGAGAGGGACCGGTACGAACGATCGTATTTCCTCGCCGCTGCTGGCTTCGAAGATCCGCACTACGCCGTCGAATCCGCCCGTGGCCAGCCGCTTGCCATCCGGGTGGAACGCGATCACGAAAATCCCGCCGTCATGGCCCCTGCAAGAGGAGACGCGCTGGCCGGTCTCAGTGTCGTACACGGGCACCTCGCCCGCGACACCGCCGACCGCCGCCAGCGAGCCGTCCGGGCTGAACGCCAGCGCGAAAATCTTGCCGTCCTGCTCTTCATACTTGCGGACCAAGGTAGAGTCGTCGGCGATCTTGAGGGCGCGCGGCCGGTCCATCGTATACAGGTACGGAACCCTGTCCTCGCCGCCCACCAGCACGTAGTCCCTTCGCGGATGCCGGGCCACCGCGTACAGCTTGTCCCGCAAGAAGTTGACGTTCTCTTGGAACGCGCCGGTGGCGGCATCGGCCAGCTTGGCGGCGCGGTCGCGGCCGACCGACACGATCCGCTTGCCATCAATCCCGAAGACCACCTGCAGCACCCAGTCCTCGTGGTGGCCGGCCTTGTAGATCTCCTCGCCGGTCTCCACCGCAACCATCCGAACGTTCTTGTCGGCGGCACCAAAGACCGCGTGCTTGCCATCCGGCGACAGGTCGCCCGCGAACAGCGTGTCGGCCGTGGAAGTCACCGACCGGACCAGTTCTCGCGACTCCAGGTCCCAGACCTGCAGCTCGCCGAACCGCGCCGGCGTGCCGCCGATCGCTACCAAGCGCTTGCCATCGGCCGAGAAGTGAATGGAATGAATCTTGTCCGAGCGGCCTAACAGGCGTGCCTCGATACCCGAGCCATCGACCTCGTGCAGCAGGATCTCCTTGAAGCCGCCCACGGCCAGCGTTTCGCCGTTGGGCGAGAACGCCATGCCCGTGATCGTGGGGGCCTGGGCATACTCCGGCGGCTCCGTGGGAGCTTGGGGCGCCTTGGCCTCGGCGGGCGTGTCGTCCTCGGCCCCCTCGCGCACCCAGCGGGTCAGCAGATCGATTGCCTCGGGAGCCAGTTGCGCACCCCCCATCGGCATCCGGGGCTCCAACTTTCCGGTCACCAAGCTGACCAGCGTGCTGCTGTCGGGAGAGCCCTTCACAAGCGCGCTGCCGTGCTTGGAGCCGCCCTTGAGAATGCCCTCGTAGGTGGTGATGTCCAGGCCGCTGAGCTTGTTGGCCGGCTGGTGGCATCCAGAGCAATGCACCTGCAGCAGCGGGCGGACCTCGTCGTAATAGCTGGCAGGCTCGGCCGCGCCCAGAGCCGACAGACTGGTGGCTAAGGCGAGGATTGGGCCCAGAATTCGGATAGCGGATCGCACCGGCAACATTGTAGTGCGATTCTCTGGATTCACTCAACCATCGCGGCCAGAATTGAACCGGATCGGGCGTTCCGTGCGTCTGAGTAAGTGACGGTATACTAGCCTTATCTGGCCGGTTGCCGCGAGGTGATCCCATAATGAGCAATCAACTTCCATGCTTCGTCATCGGCCTTGGCCTAGGTGCCATCGTCGGCTTGGTAGTGGCCCCGAAGCGGGGCGAAGAGACCCGCGAGGCCCTGCGCGACACCGCCGACACGGTGGTGGGAAAAGGACGGGAGCTGGTCGAGTCTCAGCGCGAGCACATCGAATCGGCCGTAGATGCGGGCGTGTCGGCGTACCGCCGCGTAGTGGGCGATCTGGGCTAAGTGGCTGGCAGACTTGCGCTTTAGACGGGGCCGTTGATGCAGGGGCTAGGAGACGCTCAGCCGCTGGTGCTGGCCATCGCGGCATTCGCCGGCGTTGTGGCGGTCGCCATGGTGGCCATGGCCTGCTGTGCTTACGGCGCTTGGAAGGCCATTAGGCGGGCCGAGGCTCGCTCCGCAGAATTCTTCGACGAGTGGCAGCCGGTAGCCGCCGAGGCCCAGGAGACCGTGCGGAACTTCGCCGAGCAGTCGGGCGAACTGCTCTCGCGCCTGAACAGCCTGACGGCGAACTTGCAAAAGCAATCCATGCAGGTCGAAGCCTCGCTCGCCAGCTTGGCTGATATCGCGCAGCGCAACGCGGAGAGCGTCGACGCCACCGTGCAGACCACGCTGGAGCGCTTCAACGCCGCCACGGAGTCGTTCAACCAGGCCGTGCGCGTGCCGGCCACCCAGCTGCGCGCCATCGGGGCGGGACTGTCCGCCGCCATGCGCAACCTCGCCAGCGGGCGCCAGCGCGACCCGGCCCGAATCTCCGCCGACGAGGAAATGTTCCTCTGAGCCGCGGGCCAGTCATCATCAGCAATCGGAGAGAGCGGTTTGAAACCCAAGGAACAGACATCCACATCCCGTCCCAGCTACCGCGTGGCGTTGCTCGGCACGAAGTTCATGGGCAAGGCCCACAGCCAGGGCTACCGCAATGTCAACATGTACTTCGCGGACGCTCCCCGGCTCGAGCAGGTCGTGATCTGCGGGCGCAACCCCGATGAGACCGAACAGGCGCGCGACGCCTTCGGCTGGCAAGAGGCTTCCACTGACTGGCAAGCGGTCGTGGCGCGCGACGACATTGACATCGTTGACGTGGTCACGCCCGGCCACATGCACTGCGCCATGGCCGTGGCCGCCGCTCAGGCCGGCAAGCACGTCATCTGCGAGAAGCCGCTGGCCAACACCCTGGACGAAGCCAAGCAGATGCTTGCCGCCGTGGAGAGCGCGGGCGTGCGCCACCTCGTCATGCACAACTACAGGCGCGTTCCGGCAGTGGCGCTGGCCAAGCGGATGGTGGAAGACGGCCGCATCGGCGACATCTACCATTTCCGGGCTCGCTACCTGCAAGACTGGGCCACGACGCCCGGCTTGGAGCTCGTGTGGCGCTTCGATGCCAAGCAGGCCGGCAGCGGCGCGCTCGGCGATCTGGGTGCGCACGTGATCGACTTGGGACGCTACCTGTGCGGCGAGATTGCCGAACTGGCGGGCACCGAAGAGACCTTTATCAAGCAGCGCCCCGCCGCGGCCGGCTCCCAGGAGATGGCCGACGTCACGGTCGACGACGCAGCCGCGCTGTGCGTGCGGTTCGAGAACGGCGCGATCGGCACCATCGAGGCGTCGCGCTTCGCGCCTGGCAGGAAGAACCACAACACCTTCGAGATCAACGGCAGCAGGGGTTCGCTCAGCTTCGATCTAGAGAACCTCAACAACCTGCGCTTCTACTCTGTGGAAGATGCCGGGGATGTGCAGGGTTTCCACGAGATCATCGCTTGCTCGCTGGGCAAGCACCCGTATGCCGACAACTGGTGGTTCGACGGGCACCTGATCGGCTACGAGCACAGCTTCACGCATACCATCTATGACTGGATCCAGGCGGTCGCAGCGGGCGAGCCGACACATCCCGACTTCGGCGACGGCGTGCGCAACCAAGAGGTCTTGGACGCAGCGGCCAAGGCGTTCGCGAGCCGGCGCTGGGAGAGCGTCGGCTAGGCGCGCGGCGCCGGGCCTCGACGGGCGCCAGGCCGTGCTGGAATAAGAAATTGCGCATCGCCACTTGGAATATCAACGGCCTTCGTGCCCGGCTTGAATACGTCCTGCACTGGCTGCGCGCCAGGCAGCCTGACGTCGTCGGCCTGCAAGAACTGAAGATGCTCGACGAGCAGTTCCCGACGGCCGAGTTCGAGGCGGCCGGCTACCACTCGATCACACACGGCCAGAAGGCTTGGAACGGAGTGGCGATCTTGAGCCGGCAGGAAGCGCAAGTGCGGCAGGTGGGCCTGCCGGGCCAGGAAGACTTCGGCTCGCGCCTGCTCACGGCGGACGTGGCGGGACTGCGCTTCACGACCGTATACGTACCCAACGGCAAGAGCCTCGAACACGCCGATTTCGAGCGCAAGCTGGCTTGGCTGGACACGCTCGCGCAGCACTTCGACGAGGGCCACTCGCCTGGCGACCAGGCTGTCCTGTGCGGCGACTTCAACATCGTGCCCGAAGCGCTCGACTCGTGGGACGAGGAGCAACTGGTCGGAAGCATCTTCCACACCGAATCCGAGCGTGGCCGTTTTGCGTACTTGCTAGAATGGGGGCTGATCGACTTGTTTCGCCACCATCATCCCGGCGAGAAAATGTTCTCTTGGTGGGACTATCGCGCCGGTTCGTTCTACCGCAACCACGGATTGAGGATCGACTTCCTGCTCGGCACACAGGCCATCGCCGATCGGCTCGCAGCAGCGCGCGTGGATCGCGACTACCGCAAGAAGGTGGACGGCCTGACAGCCTCCGACCACGCTCCCGTGATCGCGGACCTGAATTGAACTGCGGGCTTCTGTGCGAATCTGACTAGAGGGGTCTTTTCAACGAATGATGCGTAGCAGCAGATGCATTCGCGCCTTGCTGGCGGTGGCGGCGCTGGGCTTGTGCCCTGTCGGCCTGCTCGGCCAGCAGGACCAGTCGCAACAGCGGCGCAATCCCCGCACCGAGTTCGAGCGGTTCTCCTTCGGGGTCCGCTTGGGCTACCACATCACCGCTCAGATCACTGAGGGTTCGCACGAATTTACCAGCACGACCACCAATCCCCCGACGCTGTTCAAGACCACTTCCGAGCCGCAGCAGGATGCGTGGGGCGTTGGTGCTGGAGCGCAATTCAACCTGTTGCCGCGCTGGGGCCTGACGGTGGACCTGATCGCGCACAGCGTTCGCTTCAAGACCGGCACGCGGGTCGAGCGCCGGGAGACGCCCACGCGCGGGCGCCAGCTTCTCTCGAACGAGTTCATCGTGACTGAGGGCAATCACTGGGATGTCCCGGTCTTGGCCCGCTACTACCTCAACGGTCCGCGCCAGCGGGCGCGCCCGTTTTTCTCGGGCGGCGTCGGCATGCGCATGGTGCGCAATGCCAAGGCCACGCGTGAGATTGCCGATATCGATGGCGGGGAGAGCGAGTTCGTGACGATTACCCCCGACGTGGTGACGAACCAGACGATGGCGCTGATCGGCGGGATCGGCTTCGAGCTGATCGACGACGTCAACCTCAAGCTGAGCGTCGAGGGTCGCTACATGCGTTGGCAGCAGAAGACCTTCGAAATCGGATTGGCCAATACGCTGCGCAACCACGTCGAGATTGTCTTGGGGCTGTCCTTCTAGCTCCCAGCGGAGATCTGAAGCGGCACTGTCCGGCGGACGCTCGTCACGGGTACGCTTGGAAGACGATGCCCAACCGACTCGCTGGCGAGACTAGCCCGTACCTTTTGCAGCACGCCGGCAATCCGGTCGATTGGCACCCGTGGGGCGAAGAGGCGCTCGAGAAGGCGCGGCGCGAGAACAAGCTGATCTTCCTCAGCATCGGCTACGCCGCCTGCCATTGGTGCCACGTGATGGAGCACGAGTCCTTCGAGGACGAGTCTGTCGCGGCGATCCTAAACCGCGATTACGTTTCGATCAAGGTGGATCGGGAGGAGCGTCCCGACCTGGACGAGATCTACATGGCCGCCACGATGCTGTTCTCGGGCGGGCACGGAGGCTGGCCCATGAGCGTGTTTCTCGCGCCGGACCAGAAGCCAGTATTCGCGGGCACATACTTTCCCAAGGACGATGCCCATGGCCGGCCCGGCTTCCAGACCGTGCTGCGCTTCCTCCAGCAAAAATGGCAGGCCGAGCAGGCCACGCTGGTTCACGACGCTGGCAGGGTAACCGACGCTCTGAGTCAGATGCTGGGCGAGCGATCTGGGGATGGCCAGTTCCCCGGCGCCGACACGGTCGAGCGAGCCGGGGCGGCCGTCTACCGCGCTTTCGACCATAGCCGCGGCGGTATCGCCAGCGGAACGAACAAGTTTCCCCAGAGCCTGTCTCTGGAATTGCTGCTGCGAGCGTTCCGGTCCGCTGGGCAAGTGCAGTATCGCGACGTGGTCGAAGTGACCTTGGAGCGCATCTGCCTAGGAGGAATCTACGACCATCTCGGCGGCGGCCTGCACCGCTACGCAACCGATCCCGGCTGGCTCGTGCCGCACTTCGAGAAGATGCTGTACGACCAGGCGCTGGTGGCCTCCGTGCTGGTGGACGCCTGGCAGGCAGCGCAAGATCCGGGCAAGAAAGACCTTTTCGCCAGCCGCGCGTGCGGGATCTGCGACTACGTGCTGCGCGAGCTGTGCAGCCCCGAGGGCGCGTTCTATTCCAGCGAGGACGCTGACAGCGAAGGGCAGGAAGGCAAGTTCTACATCTGGACCCGAGATCAGATCGGCAGCGTGCTCCCAGAGGCCGATGCCCGGCTATTCGCTTCCCACTATGACGTCTCGGAGCACGGCAACTGGATGCATCCCGGCGACGCGCACGTGCCGGGCGGGCCGAAGAACGTGCTTCAGGTGGTGCGCTCCGCCGAGGTCCTGGCCCGCTTGGATTCGGTGCCGGTTGCCGACGTCGAGGCGAGCTTGGCACGGTCCCGGCAGTCGTTGTTCACGCTGCGGGAACAGCGGGTGAGGCCCGGTCTCGACGACAAGGTTCTGACTGGCTGGAACGGGCTGATGATCACCGCCTTGGCACGGGTCGCGGCTGTCTTGGACCGGCCCCGCTACGGCGAGGCTGCGGCGCGAGCGGCGGACTTCGCACTGGCGCGCATCCGCAGCGGCGACCGGTTGCTGGCAACCTACGGCAAGGGGCATGCGCGGCTGCGAGCCTACAGCACCGACTACGCCTTCTTGATCGAGGGGCTGCTGGCGCTGTACGAATGGAACGGCGACCCACGCTACCTGCTTGAGGCCGAGCGCTTAACCGACACGCTGATCGACCACTATTGGGACAGCGCCGATGACGGCTTCTTCCTCACAGCGGAAGACCACGAGGATCTGCTCTTGCGCAGCAAGACGCTGCAGGACGGCGCCACGCCGTCGTCGAATTCGGTGATGGCCCTGTCCCTGCAGAAGCTGGCCATTCTGATCGGACGCACTGACTACCGCGAGAAGGCTGGCGCTATCTTGCGCTTGTTCATCGATTCGTCGCTGCGCGCGGTGTTCCAGCAAGAGCGCTTGTTAAGCGCGTTGGACGCGTGGCACCAAGGCTGGGACGAGGTGGCTATTATCGGGCCCAGGCAGGACGAACGCACGCGAGCTTTGCTGGCCAGGGCCCGCGCCGAGTTTCGGCCCAATATGGTCATCGTCGTGTCCGAAGGGGAGGGGATTCCTGCCACCGAGAGGATCCCCCTGCTGGCGGGACGCGGGATGATCGACGGCCGGCCAACCGCCTATGTCTGCCGCGACTACGTTTGCGAACGCCCGGTCTTCGAGCCGGACGAACTGTTCGCGGCATCCTAGCGGCCTCAGCGGAGCGAGCTTGACACAGCGAGAGCCGAACTCGGATCGGCCCGGTGCGGGCGGCGGTGACGACTTGGACGCGCCGGGACACGGGGAAGAGCACGTCGCAGTCCGCCCGGCCCAAGCGGGCGAACTGCCGGCCATCCGGCGACTGATAGGGTTGTATCCCGACGAGTTGGTTCAAGACGAGCTCCCTCGAATCTCGTCTTTCTTCGTGGCCGAGAGCAATGGCTCAATCATCGGCTGTTGCGCGCTGCAGGTGTATTCACGCCGGTTAGCGGAGGTGCGGAGCTTGGCGATCCACCCAGATTTTCGTGGCAAGGGCCTTGCTGCGCAGCTGGTCGATGCCTGTCGACGGCGGGGAATCGAGCGCAGGGTAAGGCAGCTCTTTGCCGTGACGAGCGAGCCGGGCTTCTTCGAAGGATGTGGGTTCACCGTGCATACGGGCTGGAAGACGGCCGTATTCGCAAACCTCGACCCCGATGCCTAGCCGCGGCGAACGGGGTGTCCTCCGGCCAGATGCTGCAGCTAAGCCGGCCAGCGGTCAGCCGACCAGTCCCTGGACCACGTGACCATGCACGTCCGTAAGGCGGCGGTTGATGCCGTTGTGATAGAACGTCAGCCGCTCGTGGTCCAAGCCGAGCAGGTGCAGCGCTGTCGCGTGTAAGTCGTAGATCGTCACTGGATCCGAGGCCGGCTCGTAACCCAGTTCGTCGGATGCACCGTAGGCCCGTCCGGCGGCCAGGCCGCCGCCGGCCACCCAACAGGTGAAGCAACTGGGGTGGTGGTCGCGGCCCGCGCCGTTGCCGGTCCCTTGCGATACCGGGGTTCGGCCGAATTCTGTGACGCCGAGGACGAGCGTGTCCTCCAGAAGGCCCCGGCCCTGCAGGTCCGCCAACAGGCCCGCGACCGGCCGGTCGTACTCGCGCGCCATCTCCTCGTGATTCTTGACCAAGCTGGAGTGGGCATCCCAGTTCTTTCCCGAGCCACCGTGGTAAATTTGCACGAATCGCACGCCGCGCTCCACCAAGCGACGTGCCAAGAGGCAGTTCTTGGCCAGATCCTGCGTGGCCTCCTCGCCGTGCCCGTAAAGGCGGCGCGTGGCTTCCGATTCCCGATCCAGATCAGCGATTTCCGGCACGCTGAGCTGCATCTTCGCGGCAACCTCGTAGCTGCGGATCCTCGCTTGGAGGCTCGAGTCGCCGGGGTGTGCGTCGGCGTAGCTGCGGTTCATCTCCCTCAGCCACGCAGCCGCACCTCTGCGGGCAGTTGCGGGGACAGTGTCGGGCGTGGTCAGATCGGGCACCGGATCCCCGTCGCCATGGGTGCGCAACGCCGTGCCCTGCACGGTCGCGGGGAGGAATCCGTTGGTCCACTGCGCCGACCCGCCCCACGGGTGGCTGTTCGGGTCGGGCAGCACCACGAAGGCGGGCAGGTCTTGGTTCTCTGTGCCGAGTCCGTACGTCACCCATGCCCCCATCGCCGGAAAGCCGGTCAGAATGAAGCCGGTGTTCATCTGCGCCACGGCGGGCATGTGGTTGGCGCTCTTGGCGACCATGCTGCGCAGCAGCGTGAGTCGATCGGCTTGCTCGGCAAGGTGCGGCAGCAGGCTGCTGACCCACAGGCCGCTCTGGCCGTGCCTGCGGAACTCCCAAGGGCAGGCCCTGAGACTTCCGCCCTGGCCGAAGAACGTCGGCATCGCATACGGCTTGCCATCCCGCTTGTGCAATTCCGGCTTGAAGTCGAAAGTGTCTAGGTGGCTCATGCCGCCGACGGCGAAGATCTGGATCACTCGCTTGGCGCGGGGCTTGAAATGCGGCAGACCACTCAAGGTCGGAGACGCTGCAGCAGGCTTCAAAGCGTGAGACGGCAGCATGGCCGCCAGCGCGAGCCAGCCGAAACCGCCTGCGGCGTCCAGCAGCAGCTGCCTGCGAGAGGGCCTAGCGAACATAAAGGAACTCGCTGGAGTTTAAGAGCCCCCAGCACAGGGACTCCAAACCGTGATCTTGGACAAGCCGCCTGCTGGCTGCCATCTCGCGCCTGTCCGGGGAGCGTCCGTATGCTAGGGCGAACGCGTGCCGGATACGCCCGTCGAGTTGCGGCGCTTCTCGGCGAAGCCGTGCACTAAAGCCCTCCACCCGTTGCTGGACGAAAGCGCTGTTCATCAGGCTCAGCGCTTGCAGGGCTGTAGTCGTGGAGCGCCTTTGCGGCGTCTTGACCGCAGGCAGCGGGCAGTCCAGCGCCTCCAGCATTGGGTCTCCCGCCGTAATGATGTTCATCCGGTACACGGTGCGACGGCGGTGGTCCGGCGTGTCGGCGTGCGTGAGCAGGTACCGCTTGAGAGAGCCGCGCGCATCGCCGTATTCGAAGGGGCGGAAGCTAGGTCCGTTGAATGCGCGATTGAGGTCCCCGCTTGCCGCCAGCATGCTGTCGCGCACCGATTCCGCGTCCAGACGGCGCGGGAGGAACCTCCACAACAGGCGGTTGTCGGCATCTTGGGCGGCGGCGTTTGGGTCGAATCGCGAGGATTGCCGGAACGCCTGCGACATCAGGATGCGCTTGTGGAGAGCCTTCAGGCTCCAGCCCTGCCGAACGAAGTCGGAAGCGAGCCAGTCCAGTAGTTCCGGATGAGTGGGCTGGCCGCCGTTGAAGCCCAGGTCGCTGGGGTTGGTCACGAAGCCGTGTCCGAAGTGCTGCTGCCAGACCCGGTTGACGATGGCGCGGGCGAAGAGTGGGTTGGACGGATTCGCAATCCACTCCGCCATCGCTAGGCGCCGTTCCCCTTCGTCGGCCCGCGGGGCTAGGTCGAGGCCTGCCTGCAAGCCTTGGACGCACGATAGGCCTGCCGGGCCGACCTGCCTGCCAACTTGGTCAACCTTGCCCTGGAGCAGGACGTGCGTCGGCTCGCTCGGACGGATTGCTGCGGCATAGGCCAACTTGGGTTTCGGAAGGCCCTTCAGTTCGGTCGCCAACCGCTCGCGCTCGCCTTCGAGCGTCGCGATCAGCTCGCGCTCTGAGTGCGGCATTCGGTCCCGCAATTGAGCGGCGTCGAAATTCTCTATGCCGGCTGCGTAGGACGCCGCGACTTGGTCCCCAGACAGTGCCTCGTCGTACAGGCGCGCCTCCGAGATCCGAAAGTGCTGGTTCGCCTCGAATCGCAACAAGGCGTCGTCGCTGCGGTAGATCTGTAGGCGGCCGGCCGGCACCGAGGTGTCCGGCAAGTACGGCTTCCCGTGCAACTCGCCATCTCGGAACACCGTAATGGTGCCGTCTTGACGATAGGAGATGGCAACATGGACGCGCGTGCCGGGCTCGAGCGCCTCGTCCGGCCCGCCCGAATCCTGCGATCGGAAGCGGCCGATCGAGTAATTCTCCCAGCGAGGGGAGTCGCCGGGCACGAAGCGGATTCCATCGACCGAGGCTCCGCGATAGCCGCTGAGACTGCGAATCTCCATGACCGTTTGGGCCTTTTCGGGAATGCTGTCGACCTCGAGCCAAGCCTCGAGAGTCTTCTCTGCGATATCGCCTTCAATCAGCGCACTAACGCCGAAGTTGGGAACGATTCCCGGATCGTCCTGGTCCGCTTGCGGCAGCTCTGAAGACTCGTCGCGGCCGGGGACCTTTCGGAATGTGCCAGAGTGCGCCTCGGCACTGCCTATGAAGCGCAAGTGCAACGGTGCGAAGTCCGAACGGCCGTCGACATCAAACGTCCAGCGCGCCAGAGGGGCGGGCGCGCCGCTGGCTCCATCTGCTGGCCGCACGCTGCGGTACAGGCTTCCGAGCTCCGAGTCGATCCGCTCAAGGCGGCGCTCGATCCCGGCCATGCGCTGGTCGCGGTCCTGCTTCTCCAGCGGTGTCAACAGTGGCCTGCCATGTGGCAGGAAGATGTCCAGGCCGGCTTCAGGCACTGGCCGGGTCGGGGGCCACACGGCTTGGAACGCCGATTTCATCTGGTAGTACTCTTCCTGCGTGATCGGGTCGAACTTGTGATCGTGACAGCGTGCGCAATTCACGGTGAGGCCCAAGAAGGCTTGGGTGATCGTGCCCAACATGTCCTCGAGCAAGTCCTCTCGGATCAGGGCTCGCTCGTCCCCAAGGGCCGAAGTCAGGCCCACGGCATCGACCGGGCCTAGGGTGAGCATCGTCGTCGCCACGATCGAGTCGTGGGTGACCGGTTCGGCCACGTCGCCCGCCAGCTGCTCGATCGCGAACTGGCGGTAGGGCTTGTCGTCGTTGAAACTGCGGATCAGGTAGTCGCGATACGGCCAGGAGTGCTCGCGCGGCAGGTCCCGCTCGAATCCCTCGCTCTCGGCGAACCGGACCAAGTCCAGCCAGTGTCGCGCCCAGCGCTCGCCGTAGTGCGGCGACGCCAGCAAGCGATCCACGAGCTTCTCGTAAGCGTCGGGTGAGACATCGTGCAGAAACGCCTCGATCTGGGCAGGTTCGGGTGGCAGACCGATCAGCGTATAGGAAACCCGGCGAATCAGGTCCCTCCGCCCGGCTGGCGGTGCTGGGCGCAGGCCCGCAGCGGCAAGCCTGGAGAAAACCCGCCGGTCGATCGCGCTGGCCTGCCAGTCGGTCGGCGCGGATCCGGAGGTCAAGGGCGCTGGTTCGCTGAGCGGCTGCAGCGACCACCAGTCCAGTCCGGCGCGGCGCTCTGCCATCGCTTCCGGCCATCCCGCCCCCGCTGCGACCCATTCGCGCAACTCCTGTCTTTCGTCAGCTGGGAGCGGAGACCCGGGGGGCATCTCGTCGGCCAGAATTCGAGCGATCAGCAGGCTTTTTGCGGGATCGCCCGGCGCGAGGGCCGGTCCCCTCGTGCCGCCTTGGAGCGCGCCGGCGCGGGTGGAAAGATCCAACTGGCCTTGTTGGGTGCTCGGGCCGTGGCACTGGATGCAGCGCCGCTCCAAGATCTCGGTCGAGTGTTGCTCTGGTCGGTCAGGCGCCGCGAAGAGGGCCGCACCAGGGAGGAGCGTTGCGATGAAAAGGGCTCGGAACACGAAAGAGTCGCTTCTTATGCTGGCGCCTGCCATCCGTAGCCGGCACCCGTCGTCTCCGTTACTGGCAAGCTTAGCGCCCGAAGCAGGTGGTCGCAAGAGGTCGCCGAAGCTTCCGGAGCATCCCAGCAGCGGGGCGGTCTTGTCGGTCGCTTGCGTTCATTGTCGGTGTGATACGCCGGCGGAACAATAGCGATCGCACGAGTCAAATCTGCCCGACACGACTGGCCGAACAACACTGTGTGCAACCATAGACGCAGAGCGGGGGACTGGGCCCTGCGCTCGGATGTGTCGCATGCAGTGGACGCGCACGACCGCAGGCGGCGGACTGCTGGGAGCGTTGCTAGTAGCCGGCGCCATCATCACCTACAACTGGGGGGCGACACCGCGTTTAGACGGTCGGATCACGGAGGTGCGGACGTTGGGAATGGACGCCAAGAGCTCCGTGGCCATCGTCAACTTCGAGGCTACGAACACGTCGAACTACGACATTGCGATCAACTACCGCGAGATCGAGGTGGTGGACGAGGCGGGCAACATCAGGCAGGGCCGGATCCTGAGCGTATTCGATGTCGAGCAGCTCTTCAAGTACTACCCGGCACTGGGCGGAATGAAGGACGAGCCGCTGCTGGATGACCGCTATATCGCGCCTGGAGAATTGTTTCGCGGCCTGACCGCCGCTCGGTTCGAGATCCCCAAGCACAAACTGGACGTGCGCCAGGAGCTTGTGTTTCGAACTGTCGATACCAAGAGCCGCAAGACAGAGATCCGCCTTGCCGCGGAGTAGGCGAGCCGTCTGTGTTTAGCGAGACCCTGCTAGATCACTTCAGGAACCCCCGTCGCATTGGTTCGCTGGATCCGCCCGCCATCACTGTGCGTGTGGAGAATCCGATCTGCGGCGACATCCTGACGCTCTCGGCGGAAGTAGCGGACGGCGTCGTGCGCGAGGTGCGCTTCAAGGTGCGAGGCTGCACTGCGTCTATCGCCGCCGGTTCCGTGCTGACGGACCTGATCTCGGGAGTGTCGGGCCCAGAGCTACGCAAGATAGACGCCGGCAAGGTCGAAGCCGCGCTGGGCGGCCTGCCGAACGAGTCCAAACATGTCGCACGCTTGGCGAGTGACGCTGCGCGTGCCTTGGCGGACAGGCTGGAGCCAGCTCGTAGCGGTTCCGCTCGGGTCGGCGCGACCACTGTCAAGCCGACTTGCCGACAGTGCCGCTAGTTTCTTTCGGCCGCCCAGGATGGGGGTCGGCAGGCCTGTCAGTGCTGAGGTCTCGGCTGTCAGCCGCTAGCTTCCGCTGAGGCTTCGCGATCTCGAAAGATCGCCACGAAAAGTGCCAGTACCAATGCTGACAGCCCAGCTGGCAGCGCCCAAATCGCCTGCCAGTCGATCAAGCCCTGCGCCTCGTCAAGCTTGGAACGCTGCTCAGACTGCAAGGCCTGGACTTCGGCTTCAGGTGCACCAGACGCCTGCAGCCGCGCCAGTTCGGTGCCCAATTCCTGCACTTCGGCGCTCAAGGTGCGCGATTCCTGGGGTGTGTTGCGCTCTTCCCAAACGCCCGCCACCCGGGCGCCGATGAGCATCCCCAAACCCAGCGTGAACAGCACCAGCATGCCCTGCGCTTGGGCCCGGATCTCCTTGCGTGCGGCCATGTCGGTATAGATCTGGCCGGTCACGAACAGGAAGTCGTAACAGATGCCGTGGAGGATGATCCCGGCGTACATCATCCACACCACGGCATCCGCCGTGCCGAGAGCGAACAGCGCGTACCGCAGCAGCCAGGCCAGCATTCCGATGGCCAGCATCCACTTCACGCCCAGCCGCCGGAAAAACAGCGGCATCAGCAGCATGAACACAATCTCCGAGATCTGCCCGTAGCTCATGGCTTGCGTGACATCCGAGATACCGGCCAGTTGGACGGCCTTGGCAGCCAGCTGGAAATAGAAGGCCAGCGGGATGCAAATCAGGAAGGTGCTGAGCATGAAGATCGCGAACGACGGCTTGCGGAACAATTCAAATGCATCCGCGCCCGCCAACGCCCGTAGGGAAGTGGCCTTGCCCGCCGAGGGCGGAGGGGTGTGCGGGAGCGTGAGGCTATACAGGCCCATGAGCACGCCAGCGGCTCCGGTCAACTGGAACATCTGGAGCTGATCGCCCCAGCCGATCCACGCCAGTGCGAACCCGGCGGCGATCCAGCCGATGGTGCCGAAGACACGGATGCGCGGGAATTGTGTCTGCGAGTCGGTGACGTGGTGCAGGGCGAGGGAGTTCGTCAGGGCGAGGGTAGGGAAGTAGCACAGCGTATGCGCCAGAAACACGACGTTGATCGTGGAAGGCGACGCCGGTGCCGCCGGGTCCATCAGCGCGGCTGCCAGGAACATGCAGCCACCGGCGAGTATATGCAGGGCGCACAGGATCTTCTCCGTCGCGAAGAAGCGATCGGCGACCATCCCTACGAAGAACGGCGAGATGATGCACGCCAGCGGCCCAACAGCGTATGTCCAACCGAGATCGTCGCCGCTGAACCCGATCTTGACGAGGTACAGGGGCGCCCCGACGTACCAAGCCCCCCACACGAAGAATTGCAGGAACATCATCGCGCCGAGGCGCGTTCCCATGCCGCTGAGCATCGCCCTATTGTAGGTGGCGGCCTGCACGGGGGCATGACTGCTCCGCGGGGAGAGTGCACCGGAGAAGGGGATGCCGGCGGCGGGCACCTGCCACTGGCTGCGCGTAAGCTAAGGGATGCCGATGGCTGGCGTGTCCCGAACATCCAACAAGCTAGCCCCCGAAGACCTCTACGAGTACGCGCTGAGAGCGCTCGGGAGGTGCCCGCATACCTCGGCCGAGTTGCGCGCGAAGCTGGCCCGGCGGTCCGCCGAGGAGGGTGCCGTTGAAGCCGTGATTTCCAGGCTCCGGGACAACGGCTACGTGGATGACGAGCTAGTGGCTGAGTCCCATTCCGAATTCCGCCGGGACTACGCCCTAGTCGGCCACAAGCGGGTGCTGGACGAGCTGCGTCGACGTGGGGTGGAAGCGTCCACAGCCGAGCGGGTCGTCGAAGAAGTGTACGAAGAAGCAAATGAGACGGAGCTTGCGCGAAACTTTCTGCGGCGCAAGCTGGGGCAAGACCTCGCAGGCGTCAAAATCAATGGACGGCGGGAGCTGAATCGCCTATACAGCGCGCTGGCGAGGGCAGGGTTCGAGTCCCACGTGATAGCCGATGTCCTGCGCGAAGTCTCTGAGGATGATGAATTGCTTGACGCCTTGGCGAATGTCGCCGTAGGCGATTGAAGTCCTGAACTGGAGCTTGGCTGGCCCTCGACCTCCAATCGCTGACACGAAGTTCGATGCTTGTTGCGGGAATCATGAGCGGGACGTCCGTGGACGGCATCGACGTCGCCTTGGTCGAGCTTAGCGGAGAGGCTGCAGCGCTTCGCTGCCGCTTGGTCTCATATCACGAATTCCCATTCCCTGACCCGGTCCGGGACGAGGTGTTGGCTGTTTCGGACGCCGTCGTCGCGACTTCGCAGATCAGCCAGCTCGATTTCCTGCTGGGAGAATTGTTCGGACAAGCCGTGATCGAGGCCTGCGACCGCGCTGCGGTGGCGGTAAGCCAACTGGGACTAGTGGGATCGCACGGCCAGACCATCTATCACCAAGGCGAGCGGGAACGCTGGCACGGTTTCGAAATCGCGAGCACGCTCCAGATCGGCGAGGCCGCTTGCATCGCCCGGGCCTGCGGCGTGCCCGTGGTGTCGGACTTCAGGCCCTCCGATATCGCCGCGGGCGGAATCGGCGCCCCGTTGGTGCCCTATGTCGACTACTTGCTCTTCAGGAGCGCTGTGACCAGTCGCGTCGTGCTGAACATCGGTGGCATCGCGAACCTTTCCGCACTGCCAGCCGGCCAGGATGCCCGGGCAGTTGTCGCGTTCGATACCGGTCCGGGAAACATGGTCATGGATCAATTGATCGCGCACTTCACGGACGGAGAGCAGCGCTACGACTGCGATGGAAGGATGGCCCTGAGCGGCCACGCCGACGAGGCCTTCGTCGACGAGCTGCTTGCCGATCCGTGGTATGCGCTGCCGGCCCCGAAGAGCACCGGCCGGGAGCATTTCGGGAAGCGCTTCGCCAAGCGCATCTTGGACCGCGGTCTTGCCCCTGCAGACGCCATGGCCACCGCAGCTGACTTGACCGCGCGCAGCATCCTGCTCGGCTTGGAGCGCTGGGTGCGACCTGTCATGCCGGTGGAGCAACTGCTTGTCTCAGGCGGGGGATGGCGCAACCCTGCCGTCATGGCGCCGCTTAGGGACGGCCTAGCGGACACGCGTGTCGGACCCACCGATGATCTCGGCGTTCCCACAGGCGCTAAGGAAGCGATCGCGTTCGCCGTGCTTGCCTACGAGTCCTACCACGGACGGCCCGCCAACCTGCCATCTGCCACAGGGGCGGACAGGCCAGTCGTCCTCGGCAAGATCTCCCAGCCCAGCGGAATCCCGGCCGACTAGCCGGCCCGGTTCCTAGCGGCGGACCCTCGCTCCGGTGTTGGCGATAATCGGGACTCGCGACTCATGCCCGTCTCCGAACTCTCCCAGCTAGCCGAGACACTGTGGGACAGCGACCAGTTCTCGGCTCGCCGGCTTGGCCGCTATTTCCTTGTCGAGTTGAAATCGCCTCACCGAGTTCTGAGCACCTCGGCACACTGCGGGGGCGAACAGGAGGGCGTCCGGTTTCTCGCCAACCACCAAAGCTGCGAGGGGCGTGGGGACACCGAGAGGCAAGCGCTGATCGCTGAAATGGGCCTCGCTCGCTACAACCGCGAGGTCTGTGCCGAGCTAGGGATCGACCCGGATCAGACAGCCTTGATGGGAACCGCGGCGAGCATGGCGTGCGTTACCCATCGCCACCGCGAGTTCGGGGACCTGCGGGCGGATGCCTTCGTGTCGGCAGGCGTCAAGGGAAACGCGACGACGGCCGGGGATCCAGCTCGGTGGGTCGAAACAGAGGATGGCTGGGCCGAAGCGTCGCGGTACGAAGGGACGATCAACATAATCCTCGTTCTCGACTTCTCTCTTTCCCCTTCGGCCCTGGCCAGCGCCGTCGTAACCATGACGGAGGCCAAATCGGCCGCACTGGCCGAACTCGCTGTGCCAAGCCTTGCCTCCTCCTCTATCGCGACCGGCACCGGCACGGATCAGTTCTGCCTGGCCCATCCTCTCAAGTCCCGAGGAAGGCCTAAGGAGTCGACCAGTTCCCACGTGAAGGCCGGCGAGATCATCGGTGTCGCTGTCAAGGAGGCTGTCAAAGAGGCGCTGCGCTGGCAGAACGGGCTCGAGCCGTCCTACTCCCGCGGGTTTTTCCACGCGCTGGACCGCTTTGGCCTGACTCAGGAGCGCGTGCTGGAGCATCTGCGAAGCGAGCTCTCCGAGCGCGAGTTTGCGCTCCTGGCCGACAACCAGCAGGCTGTTTTCTACGAACCCGGTGTCGGTGCGTCCGCTCACGCGCTGGCGGCCGTGCTGGACCGCGTCAGATGCGGCACACTGCCGGAAGCCGCCGTCGGAGAGGCCGTGCGGCAGCAGGCTGCCTGCCTAGCATGCTCTGTGGCCGCGAGGCCGCAGAACTGGCCCGCCATCTACACGGCATTGGACTGCCGGGATGAGGACCCGCTGGAACTGATTCTCCGCGCGGTGGCTCTGGGCTGGAAGGCGAAGTGGGCTTGACCATGCCGCCTCCGGTAGGCGGCCTCCTAGTTGCAGCCGCAGCCTTGGACTTCGCTGTCGGGGATCCAGCCTGGCGCGGGCATCCAGTGCGCTTGATAGGGCGCTCGGTCTCTGCGATTGAGCGCTTTCTGCGCGGACTGGGTGCCGACGGCCGTGTGGGCGGATGTGCCTTGGTTGCATTGGTCGGATGCTTGTGGACCGGGGGAGTCTGGGCGCTGCTCGTAGCGCTGGAGGCATGGCATGCAATTGCCGGAACGGCGTTCCACTTCCTTTGCGTCTATGCCCTTCTTGCCCTGGGAGACCTTCTCCGTCACTGTGACAAGGTTGACTCGTCCGGTGGCGATCTCGCAGCCGCTCGCCAGGCCGTTGCCAAGCTTGTCGGCCGCGACACGGCCCGCATGGACGTTCCGGCATGCCGGCGCGCTGCGGTGGAGAGCTTGGCGGAGAACGTCGTGGACGGCTTCATCGCTCCGGTCTTTTGGTACGCGGTCGCCGGCTTGCCGGGACTCGTGCTGTTCAAGGCGGTCAGCACCATGGATTCCATGGTTGGATACAAGAGCGACCGTTACCGACTCTTCGGCTGGTGTGCAGCGCGATCCGACGATCTTCTCGTGTTTGCACCTGCCCGGCTCGCTTGGCTGCTGATCGGGCTAGCGGCGCTGCTCGTTCCGCGGGCGTCGGCCGCGAAGGCGTTTCGCATCGCTTGGAGCCAGCACAGCGTCGTTCCCGGTCCGAATCCAGGCTGGAGCGAGGGTGCGGTCGCAGGTGCGATTCAGCGCCGGCTCGCCGGTCCGATCTGGCTGGCCGGGGATCTGGTGACGGAGACTTGGCTGGGCGATCCTGCAGACCCGCCGGCTGGTGCATCAGCCGACTATCGGCTCGCCAGGCGCGTCGCGCTCTTGGCGGCCGCGATGACCGTGGGCCTAGTGGCGTGGTGGCTGCTGGGCACCGGATCCGCGGGATAGCGACAGGGCTGGCTCGGCGGTGATTTGGCGCTCCCGTGACAACAACACGCCAGGCATTTGAATGAGCCCGGACGGCACCATCGGCTCACGGTCCGATCTTCAAAGATCTTCGCCAGCAACCGTCCGGTCAGGCGCTGTCAGACGGAAGGGCTCCGAGCTCACGATGGCTTCTACGAGAGCGGAAAACCGGTACCCAGCATCGACCAGCTGTCGCTGGATCTCGTCAACTGCTGGGTTATCGTGCCGGTCGACGCCCCGTCCCAACGCATAGGTGAGGAGCTTCTTGGCTAGCGTGCGGCTGAATGACTGCGCTTCGGTGCTGACCAAGATCTTTCGCAGTTCTGCGGGTGATTGAAAAGAGTGGTCCCCGGGCAGGGTGCCAGACGTGTCGAGCGGCAGGTCTCCTTCCCGTTCCCTCCACCTGCCCGTTGCGTCGTAGTTCTCCAAGCCGAACCCGATCGCGTCCATAACGCGGTGGCACGACATGCAACCCGCGTTAGAGCGGTGCGCCTCGAGTTGCTCGCGCAGCGTGCCGACCAACGGACCCTCTTGGACTTCGAGCTCGGGCACGTCTGGAGGTGGCGGCGGCGGACTCTGCCCGAGGAGGTTTTCTAGCACCCACAGCCCGCGCAACACCGGCGACGTGCGGGTCGGGTAGGACGAAATGGTCAGCAAGCTCGCCTGCCCGAGCAGTCCGCCTCGTTGCTCGTTGGGGAGCTGTATGCGGCGGAATTCGTCTCCGGAGACATCGCCTATCCCATAGTGTCGGGCTAGGGCTTCGTTGACAAACGTGAAGTCGCTGTCGAGAAAGTCGAGGATGCTGCGATCTTCGCGCACGACGCTGTCGAAGAACAGCTCCGACTCCCTGAGCATGGATTCGCGCAGCTCTTCGTCGAACGCCGGGAAGCGCTCGGCGTCCGGCTGGGCCTGCATCAAGTTGCGCAACTGCAGCCACTGGCCGGCGAAGTTCTTAACCAGAGCGGACGATCGCGGGTCGGCCAGCATTCGCCGCGCCTGGCGCCGCAATGCCTCGGCGGACCGCAGGCTGCCGTCAGCCGCAGCGTCGAAGAGGGCATCGTCCGGCATGCTGCTCCAGAGGAAGTACGACAGGCGCGAGGCCAACTCGAAGTCGTCCAGTTCCCGAGCCCGCTGGTCCGAAGCCTGCTCCGGGCTGCGCTCAATGCGGAACAGGAATTGCGGGGACACCAACACTGTTTGCAGGACAGTCTGAATCATTCCCTCGAAGCTCTCGCCGTCGCGCATCGAACGCGAGGCCAGCGTCATCAGACTCTGCATCTCCGGCTGTGTGGGTGGACGCCGGTACGATCTCAGGGTCAAGCGCTCGATGATCCGGCGCGCGCACGGCTCCCACGGTTCTTCGCCATCTGGCCGGCACACCAGCAAGCGACGATGGCTTGCGGGCAGGGGAAGCGGCTCGGCGTCGAAAGGACCGTTGATCTCCAGGTAATCCACCCACAGCTTGCGCTGCGAATATTCCGTGTTTGGGTCCATCGGATTGCCAGCTTGATCGATGAATCCCACCCATATGTCCATGTTTCCGGGCTCGATCCGGTGCGTGACGCGCTCGCTGCGGTCGAAGTACTGAGCCGCCTCGACGGCTTTCGTCGCCATCCGCGAGCCGTCTAGGCGCATCGTCATCAGCCTGGGGGGCGGCGGTTCCATGTCGGGCAGGTAGCGGCCGTCTTCCTCTGATCGCTGGCGCCTGTCGATCGCGCCGAATGCGAACTCGTAGAAGCCGGAGGCGGGGAACTCGAAGCTAAGGCGGATGGACCCGTCCGCGGCGAAGGGTGAGATTCGGCCGATAGCGGCCGAGTTCGACTCGTCGCGCGATGCTTGGATGCGGAACCTCGTCGGTTCGGCCGCGCGGGGTTTGTCCCACACGGTTGCGCGAGCTAACTTGCCTGCCGCTGCGACGTACTTCTCCATCAACAGCGGGGAAATCGAGAGCACGTCGGCGATGTTGTCGAATCCGTAGCCGGAGTCGTCAACCGGGAATGCGTCCGCCGGCCGGCCTTCGATTCCCAGCAAATCTCGCACGGTGTTGTTGTATTCCGCCCGGTTCAAGCGGCGCGCTGTGACGCGCCGTGCCTGCGTGCTGCGGTGAAGCTCCATGGTCGAGCGGTTGCTCTCGATCCACTCAGCCAAAGATTCCAGTTCCGATTGCGTTGGCGCGAGGCTCCCGGGAGGCGGCATCTTGCCGAGCGTGGTCATGCGCAGCACGTCATCCCAGATGCCGGGATAGCGTAGCGCGTCGGGCTCGCTCTGGAATTGGTCCAAGCGCAGTTCTGCCATCTGCATCTGCTGCCCATGGCAGGCGATGCAGTGCTTCGAGAGCAAGGGCTGCACAAGGTCGTCGAAGTCGCCAGCAACGGCTTGGAAGCATAGGGTCGCAGCGATAACTAGCAGCCTTGCAACCACAGTCGTCATTGTATTGGGGACCGCCACCCCGCGGGGATTGCGCTCGGTGGCAGCGGGCAACGGCAGTGTCCTGCCGGCAGGGCGGGCGGCCGTCGTGTGTGTGCGGAGCCACCTTGGCGGATGCATCAGCTCTCGAACGCTGCGACGGTTTCTTCCGCTGGCTGCTAGCGGAGTCCTCCGCTCGGACCAGCATCTCCCACTGTCAACCGGCAGGCGCTCGCGGCAGCGAACCGGGGCTCTCCCAGATCCTCCAGCCAGAACGGCTCCGACGGTAGGTGCGGAAAGCGAAACACACCGGAGCGTTCGCCCTCGATCATCGGCCCCGGTACCTCGAAGCGTGATGGATTTAGCGAGAATCCGGTGCCCAGGGCCTTGATGAGCGCTTCCTTCAGGCTCCAAAACCGGTAGAAGACATCCGCCTTGTCGTCCCCGCTGGCCGCGGACAGCGCGCCCTGCTCCGTCGGACCGTAAACGCTGCTGCCGATGCCGTCGAAATCCCTGCCGGGAGCGCGCACCTCCAGATCTACGCCAAGCCCGTCCTGACTCGAGAATCCGATCAGTCCGTGCTGGCCGCTGTGGCTCAGATTGAAGCTCTCGCCTGACGGTGCTCCGTTAACCTTCGCAAACGGCTTGCCGTGCTCGAGATAGCCGAAGGACAGTTCCTGGTTCGGACACCCCAGCCGATCGCAGAGGTTGGCCCGAAGCGCACCGCGGCAAAGCGTGTACCGACGCCGAGCGTCGTTGCTCGCGAACTGTTTCCAACGCTCCTGCTCTTGTTCGTCGAGCAGGGCAAGAGCCTGCTCTTCGCGGTCGGGGCTTGGCCTTAGGTCGACATGCAGGATGAGCAAGCTTTCGGACTCCCGCCAAGGACTCCACCAAGCGTTAGGGGGGGTCATCGGCTGGTTACGCCCCGGGGCGCCATGGCCACTTCCCGCAGGTACGCTCCGACCCCTTGTCGGCGGTCCCACTGGTGCGGATATCCTAGGGAGACTTCCTGAAAGGGCACACCGTCGAGCCATTGCGTGCCCCGGATGTGCAGGTGGCCGTACACCACCGCACACGCGTTGAAGTGGCGGTGCCAGCCATGCGTGCGGCGGGTCCCGCACCATGGTGTGAAGCGGGGGATACGTGGCAGCACGGCGTGCTGTTCTTCCAGCGGAAAGTGATTGATCAGGACCTTAGGAAGATCCGCCGGATAGGACGCGAGCCTAGCGGCGGCGTCCTTGCAGCGAGCGGCGCACCACGATTCCCGATCCGGAAACGGGTCAGGCTTCAGCACGAGTTCGTCGGAGCAAACAGAGCCGGTTTCCCGGGCCCACCGAACTACCTCGTCACGCTGGACGTGCTTGGGCCGAAAACTGTAGTCGTAAAGCAGGAACAGCGGCACGATCAGAACCGGGCCGCTGCGATGTTGAACCACCGCGTAAGGATCCTCTGGAGTGAGAACGTCGTGGAGGCGAGCGATTTCAACGAGCCGCTCGTAGAGCGCGACACCACCAAGCCTGGAAGCCGCATCGGGACTTGTCCAAAGCTCGTGGTTTCCGGGAACCCAGACGACTTTGCGGAACTTCGCTGTCAGGCGCCGAAAACACCAGTCAAGACGATGCATCCCGGTGGTAACATCCCCTCCCAAGATCAGCCAGTCGTCGGGAAAGGCAGGAAGACCCTCAAGGGCTACCCGGTTTTCCGGATGGGACACATGCAGGTCAGAAAGCGCCCATAAACGCATAGGGATTTCCGTTCCGGACAATCGGCGGATTCTACGATTCTACCCGCGATCGTAAGCCCGCGATCCGTGCATGCACCTCGTGTCTCGCTGCCCTGCTGCAATGATGCGCCTTTCGCTGTTCCCCGCCGCCCAAGAGGATAGAAGAGGCGCATGAGCAGCTTTTCCTGGCATGGAAGTCCGGTGAGTGGACAATAGATGAAGTCTCGCGTTGCAGGCCGCATCGATGGCGTCTGATGGGGTTCGTCCCGACATGACCACTAAAGATCCGACGCACGAACAAGGACTTCGCTACCAGGCCGACGACAAGATTCCGCTGCCCCTCGCGCTCGGGCTCGGTCTGCAACTCACGGCCCTCATGGTTTCCGTACCTATTCTGATCCCGACGGTCGTAATGCGCGCCGGCGGCGCCAGTGAAGCCCATTTGTCATGGGCGGTTACTGCGGCGGTCGCGATCTGCGGGGCCGCCACGCTGTTGCAAGCGAACCGCATTGGGCGAATCGGCGCGGGTTACGTCATTATCATGAGCAGCTCCGCGGCGTTCATCGGACCCTCCATCGATGCGATCAAGAGTGGTGGGGTCGCGTTGCTGGTGACTCTGGTCGTTGTTGCCTCGCTTTTCCAGTTCCTGCTTTCCGCCCGGCTCGCGCTCTTCCGGCGGATCCTAACGCCGACCGTGTCGGGAGCGGTTCTCATGCTGGTTCCGGTCACCGCCATGCCATCAGTGTTCGGAATGCTGGACGAGGTTCCTGCCGGGAGTCCTGCACACGTCGCACCCTTGTGCGCGATCGTAACCGTGCTAGTCATCGTTGTGATCGCGCTGAAGGGCCAAGGTGTGGTCCGCCTGTGGGCACCCGTCATCGGCGTGGTCGCGGGCTCCGTCTTAGGCGGTCTTTTCGGGCTCTATGACTTCGGACGCATCGCCGACGCCCGCTGGCTAGGGCTTCCCTCGGTGGCGTGGCCCGGCATCGATCTGGACTTCGGTCCGGCCTTCTGGTCGCTTGTTCCGCCATTCCTGCTGGTGATGCTGATCACGACCCTTCGTTCGATCAGCAGTAGCGTGGCCGTGCAGAGCGTGTCGTGGCGACAGAAGCGAGCGGTGGACTTTCGCGCGGTTCAGGGAGCGGTAAACGTCGATGGGATCACTAACCTGCTATGCGGGCTCGCAGGCACTGTGCCCAACTCGGCCCTCTCGGTGAGCGCGGCTCTGGCCGAGCTCACTGGGGTCGCGGCGCGCAGCGTGGGAGTCGCCACCGGGGCGATGTTCGTCCTTCTGGCGTTCTTTCCCAAAGCGCTCGCCGCTGTGCTGGCGATACCCGGGCCGGTCGTCGGAGGGTACATCGGGGTACTGATGGCGATGCTTTTCCTCGTGGGCATCAAGGTGCTAATCCAGGACGGGCTCGAATACCGCAAGGGACTGATCGTCGGCGTGTCCTTCTGGATAGGTCTCGGTTTCGAAAGCGAGATGATCTTCCCGGAGCAGGCTGCCGCGTTCGCCGGCGGCCTATTCTCCAACGCGATGACGACGGGTGGGCTGGCAGCCATCTTGATGGCCCTTTTCGTAGAGTTGACGAAATCCCGGCGCAGCAAGATGGACGCCGCGCTCGAACCGTCGGCTCTGCCAAAGATCAGGGAGTTTCTCCGCTCCTTTGCGGCTGCCGCGGGATGGGGCGCCGACATGGCGGATCGTTTGGAGGCCATCGGTGAAGAGTGCTTGGAGATTCTTGTCCAACCGGCGGATGACCGGGCGAGAGTTGCGCGTCGTCGCCTACGGCTATTCGCCCACCGGGACAGTGCCGGAGCGGTCCTAGAGCTTGTTGCAGCCCGCGGGGACGACAATATTCAGGACCAGCTGGCCGTGCTCGGAGACATCGGCGATGATGCCTCGGTAGAGCGCGAGGTCTCGCTCCGGCTGCTTCGACACCTGGCGTCTTCTGTTCGCCACCAGCAATACAACGACATCGATATCCTGACCGTCCATGTGAAGGTCCCGGCTTGAGCTGCCGAGAGTTGAACGGTCCACCGTTCCTGACAATCCGCGGGTGGTTGACAGCAACGGCCTTGGAGTGCTGACGGGAGGGCGGCGAGCGCCCGCGTCATCATTGCTAGCCTAGGACTTGAGACCGATGCAGAAGCTGCTTGCGGCCAACCGCGGCGAGATCGCAACCCGCATCATGCGCGCGGCAACCGAACTCGGACTGCGCACCGCCACCATCTATTCCAACGAGGACCGTCTCAGCCTGCACCGCTTTAAGGCAGACGAAGCCTACGAAGTAGGCGGCGACAAGGGTCCGGTCGCAGCCTATCTCGACATCGAGGGGATCGTCGCTCTGGCGAAGGATCGCGGCATTGACGCGATTCATCCTGGGTACGGTTTCCTCTCCGAGAACAGCGAGTTCGCCCGGGCCTGCGCCGAGGCGGGCATCACGTTTGTGGGACCGCCGCCCGAGCTGTTGGACCGGTTGGGGGACAAGACCGAGGCGCGCAAGATCGCGGAACAAGCGGGCGTGCCGATCATTCCCGGCACCGGTCTGGCGCCGGACGACCCGCGACAAGCGCGACTGGCGGCAGAAGCGATCGGATATCCGCTCATCGTGAAGGCCTCCTTTGGCGGGGGCGGGCGCGGAATGCGTGTCGTGCATGGCCCGGAGGAGCTTGCCGAGCGGCTGGAAGAGGCCCGAACCGAGGCCCAGCGGACGTTCGGCGACGGTTCCGTGTTCTTGGAGAAGTACATTTCTCGGGCGCGGCACATCGAAGTGCAGATCCTCGCCGACACGCACGGATCGGTCGTCCACCTCTGGGAGCGCGATTGCTCTGTCCAGCGGCGGCATCAAAAGGTGGTCGAACTCGCGCCCGCCGCCAATCTGCCGGACGGGCTGCGCGACGAGATTTGCGCGGCGGCGATCCGAGTAGCCGGGGCGGTGAAGTACCGCAACGCGGGCACGGTGGAGTTCTTGGTGGACGCCGACTCAGGGGACTGGTACTTCATCGAGGTCAATCCGCGGGTCCAAGTGGAGCACACCGTCACCGAGACCATCACGGGCATTGACATCGTGCGCTCGCAGATCCTGATCGCGCAGGGATGCCGTCTGCACGAGAACCCGCTCAACGTCCCGCGCCAAGACGAGATCCAGCGGCGCGGTTTCGCCATTCAGTGCCGGATTACGACGGAGGATCCTTCCGACGGATTCTCGCCCGATTACGGGCGGTTGCAGGCCTATCGCACAGCTGCCGGCCTGGGAATCCGCTTGGACGGCACCGCCTATCCCGGCGCCGTCCTGAGCCCGTTTTACGACTCGCTGTTGGTCAAGCTCACCGCGTGGGACTCGACACTGCCCGGAGCTTGTGCCCGGGCCGACCGGGCATTGCGGGAGTTCCGGATCCGGGGTGTGAAGACGAACATCCAGTTCCTGCAGAATGTCGTCAACCACGCCAGCTTCCAGGCTGGCGAGGTCACCACCGGGTTCTTGGAGGAAACCCCGGAGCTGTTCCGCTTCCGTCCCGCCCGCGACCGCGCCAATCGCTTGCTCAGCTATATCGGCGACACGATCGTCAACGGCAATGCCACCGTAGCGGGCAAGGAGCGTCCCGAGCGGTTCGAGCCGCCTCCGGAGGTGCCTGTCGATCCGGGCTTGGAAATCGAGCCCGGCACGCGCCAAAGGCTGCTGGAACTCGGGCCCGAGAAATTCTGCGAGTGGGTTCACGCGCAGAAGCGCTTGCTGATCACCGACACGACGTTCCGCGATGCGCACCAGTCGTTGCTCGCGACCCGCGTGCGGACGCACGACCTGATGGCCACCGCTCCCGCAGTAGCCAAGCGGCTGCCCGATTTATTCAGCCTGGAAATGTGGGGCGGGGCGACCTTCGATTCGTCGCTGCGATTCCTCTACGAGGATCCTTGGGAGCGGTTGCGCGCGCTGCGCCGGGCCGTGCCCAACATCTGCTTCCAGATGCTGCTGCGCGCGTCAAATGCAGTGGGCTATACGAGCTACCCCGACAACGTCGTGCGCGAGTTCACGATCGAAGCCGCACGCGAGGGCATTGACGTATTCCGCATCTTCGATTCTCTGAATGATGTCGGGAACATGCGCGTGGCCATGGACGCTGTGCAGGGCACCGGTGCGATCTGCGAGCCGGCGATTTGCTACACCGGCGACATCCTCGATCCTCAGCGGCCCAAGTACAGCCTGAATTACTATCTGGAGCTTGCCAAGCAGCTCAAGGAAATGGGCGCGCACATGCTTGGCATCAAGGATATGGCCGGCCTCTGCCGGCCGTACGCCGCCTACGATCTCGTCAAAGTGTTGCGCGGCGAGCTGGGCCTGCCGGTCCACTTCCACACGCACGACTCGAGCGGCCTGAACGCGGCGACCTTATTGAAGGCGTCCGAGGCGGGAGTCGACGTGGTGGACGCCGCTGTCGCGGCTCTGTCGGGATCGACGAGCCAGCCGAATCTGAACACCTTGGTCGGGACGCTGAAGGGAACGCCCCGGGACACTGGCCTCGACATGCGGGCGCTGGGCGACTGCTCGCTGTACTGGGAGACGGTGCGCACGTACTACCTGCCGTTCGACAACGCGCCGAAATCGGGCAGCGCGCGGCTGTATACGCACGAGATTCCCGGCGGGCAGTTCACGAACCTGCAACAGCAGGCCGCAGCCATGGGGCTGGCGCAGCGCTGGCGCGATGTGGAGCAGATGTATGCCGACGTCAACCAGCTGCTTGGCGACATCGTCAAGGTGACTCCCTCCAGCAAGGTCGTCGGAGATCTGGCACTGTTCCTGCTGGCCAAGGGAATGACCTGCGACGAAGTCCGCAGACTGCCTCGAAAGCATAACGTCGGCTTCCCTGACTCCGTGATCGACATGATGCGCGGCTCGCTGGGCGAGCCTCCGGGCGGATGGCCGCCGGAGGTCCGCGAGATCCTGCTGTGTCGCAAGCAGCCGATCGAGGGAAGGGCGGGCGAGAAGCTGCCTGCCGCCGACATCGACGCCGCCACGGCCGAGGCCGGCAGGTTGCTCGGCCGCAAGGCCAAGAAGACCGATGCGCTGAGCTTGCTGCTCTATCCGGATGTGTTTGCCAAGTTTGCCGAGACCCGGCGCAAGTTTGCCGAGGTAGGAGTCCTGCCCACGCCGGTGTTCTTCTACGGCTTGGACTCAGCCGAAGAGTGCGTGTTCGACATCGAGCCGGGCAAGCGGCTCATCGTCAAGTTCCTCACTTGTGGCGCGCCACGGCCTGACGGCACGCGCAGGGTGTTCTTCGAACTCAATGGCCAGCCGCGCGAGGTGCGCGTGCGCGACCACTCGCTGCAAGCCGACCGCCCGGCGGCGCGCAAGGCAGCCAGCGGCAATCCCGACCATGTGGGGGCACCGACTCCAGGTCTGGTCACGGGGCTGTTCGTGGAGGTCGGCGACGAGGTCGAGGCCAACTCCAAGCTGCTCACGCTCGAGGCAATGAAGATGCAGAGCACCATCTACTCGCCCACAGCGGGCACGGTCAAGGAGATCGCGGTCACCGCCGGTAGCCAGGTGCAGTCCAAGGACCTGCTGCTCGTGCTGAGGTCTTGAGCCGGTGCAGCGGCGCGACGGGCGCTTCACTCTCGCCGCGTGGCTGTTCCTTGGCTACTTGGTCGCCGTCATCCTGTTCGGCGCATGGGTGCGGATCAGCCACTCTGGCGACGGCTGCGGCAGCAACTGGCCCACGTGTCACGGAGAGGTCGTCCCGACCGACCCCACTGCCGCCACGCTGATCGAATTCACGCACCGCCTCACCAGTGGGTTGTGCGGTGTCTTCGGGCTCGCCTTGCTGGCCTGGGCCTGGGTGCGCTTCCGCTGGGGCCCGGTTACCCGAGCCGTCGCGTTGACGCTGTTGTTCGTTGTTTTTGAAGGCGCGATCGGGGCGGGCTTGGTGCTGGCAGAGCTCGTCGCGGACGACGACTCGGCCGCCCGGGCGGTCGTCATCGCCCTCCACCTGACCAACACGCTGGCATTGACCGCGTTCGCGTCGCTCGCAGCATGGCGCTCGGGGCAGGATTGGCAGCCATCGTTCATGAGTCGGCGGAGGCTTGCGTTTGCGGCGGCGCTGGTCCTGGTGGTTCTGGCGGCTATGAGCGGAGCTGTCACGGCACTTGGAGACACGCTGTTCCCGCGTGAGGTGACAGTGGGAGCGGGGTTGTTGGCAGAGATCCGCGATGACCTGTCAGCCAGCAATCACTTTCTCGTGCGGCTGCGAGTGCTGCACCCGGGCGTCGCAATCATCGCGGCGGCGTACTTGATCTGGCTGCTGAACGGCGAATCTGAGAAGAATCTCTGGGCGCGCGCGGCGATGTATCTGGTGGCAGCCGAGGTGGCGGTGGGTTTCTTCAACATCGGCCTGTCCGCGCCCGGGTGGTTGCAGATCGTGCACCTGCTGGCTGCTCAGGCCTTGTGGGTCGCGCTCATCCTGACGGGCGCATCGCTGGGCCATCGGTTGCGCCACCCACCGCTTGCAACTTCCTGACACCGCTGTCGAACGATCAACTCGCCGACTGGCCTTGCCGACGAGACTCGCTCTGGCGAGATCGTCAAAGCACTGTAGCGACACGCCCCTCTCGGGGTCGGTGCGCGCCGACGGCTGATCGTCGGACCTCGCGGTTCGGCCCGCAAATGTCGCCGTATCGTGCGTCAGGCAAGATCATTCGTTTGCGCCGCAATGCTCTCCTTCGCAGAGGCGTCGCGAAGATCGAAGGCCAATGATCGGCCGTCGCTACACTGGTTCGTGGAATGCGCAAGCTGGCCTGCCTCCTATCCGCTGCAGCCATCTGGAGTTGCCAGGTGTCCGAGCCGATTCTGGAGGGGCCGTACCAGGTCCCGCCCGGATTCGTGGTGGAGACGCTGGCCGACGACGTCGAGATAGGCTCCCTGATCCAGGTCACGTTCGATTCCAAGGGACTGCCGGTCGTTTCCAAGGAGCGCAGCCATCCAGTGCGCTTGCTGGACAGCGATGGTGACGGCACGCTCGAGACGCAGCAGGTCATCAGTGATCAGGTCGAGAACTGCCAGGGCATTTGGTTCGATGGCTCGACGCTTTACGCCAACTGCACAAACCCTGAGGATCGCGAAGCCTACCTCTTCCGTCTGCCGGACGCTGACGGCGATGGTGTCGCGGACTCGCGGGAAATCCTCGTGGGATACACGGGCCGGATAGGCGAGCACGGCCCCCACGATATCCGGCGCGCTCCGGACGGGTCGATTTCCGTCCTGGTGGGCAACCATACCTTCGTGCCCGCCGACCGCATCGCGGCTGACTCCCCGTTGCGAGGCTACAAGGAGTCGCAGCTTCTGAACCGCTACATGGATTCTCGCGGGCACGCCGCCGGCCGGAGGGCTCCCGGGGGCGCGCTGTTCCGGATCGAAGACGACGGCACGTCGTACTCGCTGCAGTTCGGCGGCTTCCGCAACCCTTACAACCACGCCTACGATTTCGCCGGCGAGGCGTTCACGTTCGACTCCGACATGGAGTGGGACATCAACCTGCCGTGGTATCGCGAAGTCCGATCCGTGCATGGCATTCCATCGGCAGACTATGGCTGGCGCACTGGGTCCGGCAAGTTCCCGCCCTATTTCCTAGATTCTTTGCCGCCGGTGGACGACTTGGGGCGCGGCTCGCCGGTGGGCGTGGAGTTCTATCACAGCTACGCCTACCCCCCTGAGTACTTCGACGCCTTCCTGCAGGGCGACTGGTCACGGGGCCGGGTCGTGCTCTCAAAGTTCAAGCGCAGCGGCGCGACCTATGAGCCGGCCGAGCCGGCAACGGACTTCATCTACGGCGAGCCTCTGAACGTCACCGATGTGGCTGTCGGTCCGGACGGCCTGGTCTACTTCACCATGGGCGGGCGGATGACCCAAGGCGGGTTCTTCCGCGTGGCATACAAGGGGCACCGCGCCAACGATGGCTACCGACCCGTTTCCGGGATCTTGTCCGTAGTTCGCCAGCCACAGCCTTTGTCGGCCTTTAGCCACGCCTATTTCCAGCAGCAGAAGAACGCGATGGGCGATGCATGGGCCGCAGCCCTACAAGCGTTGGTGCGAGATGACACCGCTGAGGCTCGCGACCGGGCGCAAGCGCTGCATCTGCTGCAGCGCTACGGGCCGAAGCCAGATGCGCTGCTGATCCGGAGCGCGTTTGAGAGTGAACACCCGTCGCTACGGGCCGCCGCCATGTACGTGGTCGGCCAGCACGGCAGCGACCGCGCCAAGACCCTCGCGGCGGAGGGTCTGGCGGACGGGGACGCTCTCGTGCGCCGGCGGGCGGTCGAGGCCCTGCTGCGCATGGGAGATCCGGCCTTCGCCGATGCCTCGCTCCTCTATTCCCTTCTTGGCGATCCGGACCGTTTCGTGCGCTGGTCCGGGCGCGTGGCGACCGAGGCCACGCCACGCGACTCTTGGAAGGACTTGGTCGTTGAGGAATCCGACCCGACAGCCGCCGCTAGCGGCATGCTGGCGCTGGTGCGCACCGCTCAGAGCCAGATCGAGCTGGAAGCGGTGTTCGAGAAGACCCTGTCGATGCTCAAGTCCGATGCATTGGACGCCGTAGACGAGCTAGGGCTGCTGAGAGTGTTTCACCTTGCTTGCCTTGAGATCGACGGCGGATGCCGCAAGAGCCTGCGTGACCAGATCTACGAAATCGTTTCCGCGCGCTTTCCCGCGCCCGACGAGGGCTTGAACCGGGAATACGCCCGCACAATGGCCTACGCCAACCGACCCGAGGCGATTGGCCCCATCTTGGCCCAGATTCCGGCTGGCGAGGGCGACCAGCAGTTGCAGATTCACTACGTCTACTGTCTCCGCGAGATCAAGAGCGGCTGGTCGCCGGAGCAGAAGCAAACGCTTCTGGCGTGGTTCCGAAAGGCGAAGGACTGGCGTGGCGGGGCCAGCTTTCCAGGCTTCATCAACCGACTCTTCGAGTCATCGCTGGAGTTCTTCGACGAGCAGGAGCGCCAAGCGGCCTACGCTGCCATTCCCGAGTACGCCCCGGTCGATGACGAGGCCCTGCTGGCCAGCCTGCGCCGGCGAGATGGCCATGTCCAGCCCAACGTGTTTGCGCGCAAGACCGGCACCAACCTGTACAGCGAGCAGGAAATCTTCGAGTACATGATGTACGACCCGATGACCACGATGGCTACCCGGGAGCAAGGCGTGGAGGTGTACGAGAAGGCGTGTGCGAAGTGCCACCGCCTGGGTGAGCTCGGCGAGGATTACGGTCCCGATCTGACCACGATTAGCAACCGCTTCACACGGCGCGACATGCTCGAGGCCGTGCTGTGGCCTTCGCGGGAGATCTCGGACCAATACGGTTCTTGGCGTATCGAGACCAAGGACGATGTGTATTCGGCGCTGATCTTGGAAGAGGACGAGGCCAGCGTCACGATCCTGATCCCGGATCTGGACAGGCCGGTCTCGATTCAGCGCGAAGACATCGTCGACATGCGCGAGTCAGACGTTTCGATCATGCCGGAGGGTCTGCTGGACGAGTTCCAGATGCGGCAAACGGCGGGGCTGTTCCGGCTGCTCCAAGAAGCCGCGTCGGACGAGAGCGGCAGCTGATCGCCCAGCCTGCGGCCAGTGTTCGGAGTCCGCGCGGGGACTTCTGCGCCGTCTGCCGCGCGGACGCTCTGGCAGTGCGCCGGCTACGGCTTGCCGATGCAGTATAGGTACTCGGCAGTCCGGATAAAGATCTGATTCCCGACTGCCGCGGGTGACGCCAGGGTGTAGTCGTCAAGGCGATTCACGGCCAAGATTTCGAACTCGTCGCCAGCTTTGAGGACGGTGGTTGTTCCTTCCTCGCTGATGGCGTAGATCTTGCCGTCAGCCAGCAGGGGCGACGCCGAGTAGGTGCCCGGCTCGATTCGGGTGCGATCCCAGATCGTGCTGCCGTCGCTCACTTTCAGGTTGAGCGCTATACCCCTGTCGTCGATGATGTAGAGCCGCTCTCCATCGCTTGTCGGCGTCGGCACGTCGGGACCGTAGTCCGTAGACCAGAGCTTCTTGGACTCGGTCACGTCCCCGCGCCCGTCGGTGCGGAATGCGATGAACGGCCTCCTCCGGGAGGGGACCAGCACGATGTCTCCGACCACGAGCGACGAAGCGATAGTGCGATAGTTCCGAGCGTTGTTCGGGTTCAACCCGCCGCCCCGCCAAATCTCCTTTCCGGTCGTGAGATCGTGTCCGGTGACGTACCCTGCGCCCGAGACGATCAGAATGAACTTCTCCCCCACCTTGGCTAGCGTGGCAGTCGAGTACGAATCGGGCGTCTCGTGTAGGCCATCGGTCGGCCGGTCCACCTTCCACAGCGTCTTTCCGGACTTGGCGTCGATCGCCAGCACGTACGATGGATCGTCCGTGAACATGCCTTGCAAGTTCTGCAGGTACAGCACGCCTTGGTGGAGCAGGGGAGAGGATCCGTAGCCGAATTGGACACCGAACTTGCCATAGTCGGCCTGCAGGTCGCGCAGCCAGACCTGGCGGCCGGCGAAGTCGAAGCAACGCAGTTCGCCGTTTCCATTGGCCACCCAGACATGCTCGCCATCTGTGACTGGCGATGGTGACGCCATGTTCTGCTTGTTGCCGATGCGGTTTCCGCGACCGATGGACTGCTGCCAGCGGACCTTGCCGGTCTGGCGGCTGATCGCGATCAGGTAGAGCCGGTCCCGATCTGCGTCACCGCCTTCGAACAGGCGGGAGTTGGGCCGGTTCAGGCTCGAGCCCGTCTCCGCGGATGTCACGAAGACGGTATCGCCCCAGATGATCGGCGTCGCGGCCGCCCAACTCGGCAGCTTGGTGCGCCAGGCGACGTTCTCGGAGGTGCTCCAGCGAACGGGCAGTCCAGTGGAAGTGCTCGTGCCGTCGAGATTGGGGCCGCGCCACTGCGGCCAGCTGTCATTGGCGGCAGCCAGTCCGGCGATGGCCACGAGCGCTATCAGCAGCCGTTGCATGCCAAACATGGTATCAAGCGCTCGGACAGCTGCCAGCCTGAGGAGTCGTCCCGTTGTGGTGGCGCTAGAATGTTTCCCGGTGCTTGCACGAATCCCCCTCATCGCGGCGTTGGCGTTTCCGGTGCTAGGCCAGGCCGAGGGCCTGATCGAACTGGTCGACCCCCTCGACGAGCCCGAGCGCTACTGCGTCGACGTCCCAGGGTTTGGAAATCGTCTCAATCTCAACGCTCCCCTCATGGCGCACACCTGCAAGCCCGGCGCGGCGGACGAGATGTTTGCGATCAACAAGCCGTCATCGGGGCAGCTTTACATGCCAGCCTATGACCGCTGCGCTTCTGCGGAAGCGGACCAACCCGGAGCCCAAGTCTTCCTCAAGCCGTGTGACTCGTCGCCATCGCAGCGCTTCTCGTTCGACAGCGTCGGCAAGATTCGATTGGCATCGGGAAGCGTGTGCTTGGCGGTAGCGGAGGGTGTCGGACAGCCTACCGGAGGCCCGAGCCATCTCCGGCGCGACCTGACATTGGAATTGTGTGAATCGGTCGAAGAGTCGCTGTCCAAATGGAAGCTGCCGAATTCGGATTGACCTGGGCTCGCGTCAGCGCGCGCCCGCAATGCCCTGAGGCGCCTGCGCCAGAGGGTTCAGAAGAGCCTCCTTGCCACGAGGGGCTAAGCTGCAAGGCTTGCTGAAAGCCGAAGCGCCGATTCTGCTCGGAACTGGCCATTCCTGCTCGGAAAGTGTTGCGGCGCCACCGGCACTGGTGATAGCATGGCCGCCGAGGAAATCGCGAGCGGAGCAGAAAGGGGTCCATACAGCGCACTGGCCGCAGTGTCGCGGGGGTTCGCACGCAGGGTTGTGTCCACCGCCTGCCGGCAATCACTGGGCGCATGGGCAGCGAAGCCCGCAGCGAAGGAGAACTTATGCACGTGCGACACAGCTTCAATCGGTGCAGCGTACTCTGCTACGTAGCGCTCTTGATATCGATCCCGCTGGCCTTGTGGGGCCAGGCAGACCGCGGAACCATCAATGGAACCGTCACTGATGAAACGGGAGCGGTGATACCAGGGGCGAAGGTGGAGATCGCCAACGCGAAAACGGGTGTCGTCACGACGACGGAGACGGGCATCAACGGCGTGTATTACATGCCGAACATGCTCTTCGGCGAGTACAACATCGCTGCCGAATCCGACGGGTTCAAGCGCGCGGAAGTGCTGGGACTCCGGCTCAACGTCGGTTCCGAAATCCAACAGTCATTCGCACTTGAGATCGGCGCCGTGACCGAGACAGTCGAGGTCAGCGCCGCCCAGGTGCAGGTCCAGACCACGTCCGGCGCCGTGGGCTCGGCGGTGCAAATCGAGCAGATGATGGAGCTGCCCCTTGCCGGACGCAACATCTTCAATTTGGTCAACCTTGTTCCGGGCGCATACCGGTCGCGTAACGGAAACATCTCCATTGGCGGCGGGCGCACTAGATTCCTTGTCTAAGCGTAGCGTTTACGGATGAGTCAAGTTCACGCGGCGATCGGCTGGCCCTCCCAGAGGCGGTCGATCTCGCGATCGAAGCGCTGCAGAGCCTTCTGCAGGGGCGTGGGGTCGGAACTGCCGG
>JAJDTX010000108.1 GCA_022826925.1 Bryobacterales bacterium | reverse complement strand
CGACCGCGCCAAGGCTCCTGGGTGTGCTGTCGCATGCTCGCACGCCCCGCCGACTCGGCTTCCGGACGCCATCTCCCGAGCTCCGCGCACTCCAAGACATGCCTCAACCCCCGTTCGCATCAAACATTGAATTTGCCTGGTGGCGGACCGGGGCAAGACCGACGCTCGCGCGAAACTTGTTGAGCTCAGGCCCCAGCTTGAGGTCGACAATCTTGTCAGCGAGGCCTAGGCAAAGGCGCTTAGCGACCCTCGGCCAGCCCTCGATCGAACCCGTCCCGGTCGGCGGCAGTGGCGGAGCCTCAACGCTCCACAGGGCGGCCGGCGCTACATGCAGCGTGGCGAGCGGCACTCCCAACGCATCGTGGGCAACCCGCGCCCCGAACGCCAGCGGGTGGCTCACGACAACGGTATCCCGTCGAGCCTCCTCCTCCACGAGGCGATAGATCTCAGGCATGCTGCGGAGGGCAAAGGAGGTAATGATCCCGAGGCCACGGACTGGCTTCCACAGGCCCGGGTGCGACGTGCCTTCTTCGAAGTGCTCAACCGTTCCGATCGGCCGGAGCGGCAGGCCGAGCCGTTCCAGCAGCGGCGCGAAGCATGGATTCGTGGCGAACGTGACCGCGTGGCCGCGCTCGCGCAGCGCCAGGGCGACCGCCACAAACGGATGTACGTCTCCGTCGCTCCCGAGCGTGACAAGAAGCATCCTCATGGCAAGCCTCCCTTCCAATCCACAGCCGAGGCTAAGCGAGGCCGAGCACGAGCAGAGGAAGTGGGAGAGAGTGGATCATACACCTACACCGTCCAATGGGAGGGGGCTGAAGAGGCACTCGGTAGGTGCTGGGGCTCGCGTCTCAGCTCCGTTTCTGAATGCAGTGTTCGTCTACTCTGATCGCCCGGAAGACTGCACGGCCCAGCCAAGTTAGGAGCTAGAGATTGGCAGAATTGGCCTTAAGCCTAGTCCTCGACCGGCCGGATGGCGCGAGGAAGCCTGCGCCCCTTCTTCTACCTCGCCCTGTGCCAGCGCCAGAAGACGGTGGGCACGACCAGCATGTTCAGCAGCGTCGAACTCGCCAGCCCCAGCAGTACCACGAGGGCGAGTGGCGCGTGGATCTCGCTCCCTGTCTTCCCCAGTCCCAGAGCGACAGGCAATAGGGCGATGCCCGTGGACACGGCCGTCATTAGGATCGGCGCAAGTCGCTCCGACGAACCGCGAACCACCGCCTGCCTCAGGTCTCCGATTCCTTCCTCTGCGATTAGCCGCCTGATGTGCGCCAGCAACATAATCCCGTTGCGCACGGCAATCCCGAAGAGAGTGATGAATCCGATCAGCGAAGCCACTGACAGTACACCCCCTCCGGCATACACACCGGCCACTCCCCCGACAAGTGCCAGCGGCAGATTGCACATCACGATGAGCGCATCGGCCACGGACTCCAGGGCGGTAACAAGCAGTACCAAGATGCCTCCGATTGCCAGCGCACCCAACAGCAGCATCCTCTGAGTCGCACGGGCCTCGCTCTCGAACTGGCCGCCGTACTCGATCCTGTACCCCTGGGGCAGCACGACGCTGGCGGCAACAGCCTCTTGAATCTGATTCACGGCTCCGCGCAGGTCTTCGCCAGCGATATTGCACGAGACAACGATCTTCCGTTGCACGTCCTCGCGGGTCACCATGTTAGGACTGCGATCTTCTAGAATATCGGCAACGGCTGAGAGCGGCACCCTAGCACCGGATGGAGTGTCTATCAGCGTCTGTCGGATGGGCTCGATCTGTCCGCCGCTAGCGTCCTCATAGCGCACCACTACGGGGACCGGTACGTCACCCTCGAATACTGCCCCCACTTCGTTACCCAAGAAGACCGTGCGCAGAGCATTGGCGGCCTGCCCGGCCGGCACGCCGTAGCGCGCAAGGTCGTCGCGGCGGAAGCGCACCGTCAACACCGGCACGTCAGCCTGACGATCCGACGCTAGGTCGATCACGCTCGGAATCCTGCTCATTGCGGCCTGGACTTGCGCCGCTAGGGCCCGCAGGACATCAAGCTCTCCGCCGAAGATCTTCACCGCGACACTCGCCCGCGTCCCCGAGAGCATATGGTCGATGCGATGCGAGATCGGCTGGCCGATATTGATATTCGTTCCGGGAATGAGCAAAGCTCGATCGCGGATCTCGGCAACGACCTCTTCCTTGGAACGGTCTCGCAGGTCAAGCCGGACGTCGATTTCGGACGACTCTACCCCCTGCAAGTGCTCGTCGGATTCGGCTCTGCCCGTGCGGCGCCCAGTCGAAACCACGCCCGGAACGCTCAGCAGGAGTCCCTCCAAGGCCGCGCCGAGGCGATCGGAGTCCTGCAAGCTCGTGCCCGGGACCGTCGCGGCGCTGATCGTCAGACTGCCCTCGTTCAGCTCGGGCAAGAACCTCCGCCCTACATCTTGCAGGCCCGCCAGCGCAGCCGCGACCAACAAGAGTGCGATGCACAAGACCACAGCCGCATGGTCCAGACCCCAGCGCAAGATCGGCTCATAGAGTCGCCGCAGCCAACCGACCAGGGCCCACTCTCGAACTTGTGAGATCGACCGGGACCCCGGCAGCAAGACCGAGCAGAGCACCGGCGTCGCGGTTAGCGCTACCAGCAACGAAGCGAGGATTGCAACGACGTAGGCAACCCCCAGCGGACGCAGTAACATGCCTTCGACGTTCTCAAGTGCGAAGAGAGGGGCAAAGACTAGCACTACGATCAAGGTTGCGAAGACGATGGAACCACGGATCTCGCTGCTGGCTCGAAACACGACCTGCAGCGTCGGCAGCCTGTCCTCAAGCGGGCGGGCCGCGTTTTGGCGCAGGCGGCGGACAACGTTTTCGACATCGATCAGGGCATCGTCGACCAATGCTCCGATAGCGATTGCGATCCCGCCCAAGGTCATGCCGTTGATGGACAAGCCCAGAGCCTTCAACCCGATAAATGTGGCGCCCAGCGAGAACGGAATCGCAAACAGGGCAATGACGCTAGCCCGCCAGCTGCCTAGGAACACGACGACCACGACGACCACGAGCAGGCCTCCGAAGCCCAGCGCTTCCTCTAGGTTCGAGATTGCGGTTTCCACGAAGTCCGCCTGACGCAAGACCCCGCCGTGAATCCGCATCCCCTCGGGCAAGGCAGGCTCGAGGGCGCGAATGCGGCCCTCGACTCTCTCGGTTAGCGCGAGCGTGTTCGTGTCGGGCTGCTTGCGAATCCCCACGATCACCGCGGCTTCGCCGTTGAGCGCCGCAGCGCCCCTCCGCTGCGCGGCGTCGATCCGAACCTCGCCCAGATCGCCCACCTGAATTGGGACCACGTTCGAAGACCGCACGACCGCATCCCGGATCTGCTGCCATCCGACGAAGCGCCCCACGGCTCGAAGGAGGTGCTCGTGGCCGAGGTGGGCCTGGAACCCCGCCGATGTGTTCGAGCTTCCCGCTGTCAGGGCCGCCTCGACTTCTCTCAGCGACACGCCGTACGACTTCAGCCTGTCGGGGGCAAGGAGCACTTGGTACTGCTTGCGCCCGCCACCGAGGGGGGTGACCTGAGCCACGCCGGGCACGGCCAGCAGGCCGCGACGGATTACAGTGTCAGCGACCGTCCGCAATTCCACATCGTCATGTCGGTCAGAGGTCAAGGCGATAAAGAGGATCTCTCCCATGATGGAAGCGGTCGGCCCAAGCGCTGGCGGTGAGACGGTCGGCGGCAAGTTCTTCGTCGCGAGGCCCAGGCGTTCGGCCACCATCTGGCGGGTGAGGTAAGTATCCTCTCCCCAGTCGAACTCGGCCCACACGACGCTAACGCCCGCGGCGGAAGCCGAACGCACGCGCCGCAGGCCGGGTGCTCCGTTCAGAGCGGTCTCGACCGGGAATGTGACGAGCCGTTCCATGTCGACCGGGGCCATGCCGGGATGCTCCGTGATGACAGACACCGTCGGAGCGGTCAGATCCGGCAATACCTCAACCGGGAGCTGGGAGACCGCGAACCCGCCCCAAGCCAGAATACCGCCGGCTGCAGCCAGGACCAGCGTGCGATTGGCCAGGGACCAACGGATTAGCGAGTCCAGCATGCGTCAATGAACGTGGCCATGGGCCGGCGCTTGGGGCGACATCGAGGATAAGCGCAGCAGATACGCGCCCTTCGTGACGACTCTCTCGCCAACTCGCAAGCCGGCAGTGACCTGTACGTTCTGGCCCGTCCGATTGCCGATCTCAACCTGTCGTCGCTCGAACGATTCGCCCCCTGTCTGCACATACACGACCGTGCGACCTCCGTCGTCGACCAACGCCGAGTCTGGCACGTTGGGCGCCTCTAGTGTGTGCGCGGTAAAGAGCCGGACGATGATGGACTGACCAATCGCTATGTGCCGCCCGGAATTGTCGACCAGATAGGTGGCCTTGAGCGTCCTGGTCTGCGGATCGACAACCATTGCGGTCGACACCAGTTCCCTCACAGGCAGAACCGTGGCCCCATCCGCCAGCTCGATCTCGGCGCCCTTGAGGCTCCGCAGCACAGCAGCCCTCGCTTCGGGAATCGCCGCGGACACATGCACCATTTCGGTCGCCGCGACCTCCAGCAGAACGTCGCCCTCTTCCACGTGGGCTCCCTCGGTTGCATACACGGCCGTCACTACGCCCTCCAAGTGGGCCCTGACGGAAAACGACGAGAGCGACTCCTTGTGCGGATCGTCACGCCGCGATGCTTCGTAATGAGCCATACGCTGATCGGCTGCAGTGAGACGAGCCAGAGCGACAGCTTCCTCGGCCTTGGCATCTTCGAGCCGTCGTTCGGGAACAGCGCCCACTGCGAGCAGCCGCTCTGCCCGTTGGCGTTGGCGCTCGGCGGCTTCCAGGGCCACCTTAGCCTCCTCGATAGCGAGTTGGAGGGCCGTGCGGTCAGGCGGCCCGGCCCAGTGCGGGACGATCTCGCCAAGCAGTTGACCCCGCTGGACCACCGCTCCCAAACCTGGTATACGAACGGAAGCCAGCAGGCGCCCCGCTACCGGAGCCGTAACCACGAGATGCCCACCGCTGCGTGGCTCAACCACCGCTGGCGCGCGCAAACTCTGCTGCATTACCGAGCTCTCGACGAGTTGGGTGGCGAACTCCATGGTCCACTGCTGTTCCTTCAAGAACGCTATGGTCGCCGTTGCTTCCGCTGGATCGGAACTAGCGCCGACCGAATTGGATGATTCAGACTTGCCGAGCACACGGACCAAGCCGAGCTGGTGAAGATCTTGTAGCGCAGGGGATTGGACTCGAATCGCCAGAGACGGCGTGCCGGCCCGCTCAGGCCGGGCAGTGATACCGAAGATTCCCGGCGTGCTCGGGGCGTCGGTGACGAATCGCTCCACGGTGCCGTCTCCGTGATCCAGCTCGACCGCTACACGGCCTGCTTCGAGCGGCTGAAACGACGCTAGATCCGTGAGATGGATCGCGAACCGCGAGCCGTTTCCAACCTGCAACTCCGGATATTCCATGAACAGCTCGGACCGGGCCGACCACCGCGTTACTGTGACCCGCTCCCGAGGGTCGAGCGGGACTTCGTCCGTAGGTTCCGGCGGCGCGCCTCCGCATGTGGCTAGAACCAACAGAACGCTCGCTCGGAGCCTCGTCATGGCAGCAACTCCTTGGCGACGCTGCGATCGAATTCAACCTCGGCCAGTTTCGCAGCGGCATCAAGTTCCAGCTGCTGAAGCCGCGCCCTGTGGGCCACGCGTCGCGTCTCCAGCAGATCCAAGATGCCTAGCTCCCCTTCCCTGTATGCGACTTCGGCAATCTCCGCTAGTTCTGCCACGCGCTGTTCCGACTGGGATCGGTAGTCCCGGGCCATCCGCCTGTGCAAGCGCAGAGTCTCGTGAGAAGAGCGCACTTCTGCCAGAATCTGGCGCTCGAGCGCGCTCTGACGCTCCTGCGTCCGGATCGTCTTGGCTGCAGCCACTGCGCGCTCGACGCGCCCCTTGCGAAAGATCGGCAGATCGACGGACACCCCTACCACGGGGCCGGTCACGAACTGGCCCCCCACCTCGGCCCTCTTCACTCCGCCAGAAACAACCGGGTTCGGAATCCGCAAGCGCTGCGCGGCCTCGCCTTCAAGCCGCAACTGCTCGAGGCGCTCGGCCTCGACGCGATAGTCGCCGCGTGCACCCAAGCCTGCAGCGAGAGCTTCTCGAAGCGGGGGCAGGTCGAAGCCGGGGGCAAGCGTGCCGTCCGCCGCCAGCCCCTCCGGACTCACGGCGTCGCCGAGGTAGCGCGCTAGCTCGGAGCGCGCCTCGCCCATCATCACTTGGATCCGGGCGAAATCCGTCTCATGCTCGACGATCTCGCGCTCGCCCTGCAGGCGGTCAAACTTCGACCCTTCGCCCGCTGCCTCCCGCTGGCGCAGTATGCGGAGGAGTTCTTCCAACTCTGCGATGTGCTCTCGCGCCATTTGCCCGCGGACCTGCAGGTAAACAAGCCGATAAAAGGAAAGGCGCAAGGCGGCTTCGACTTGCCGCAACGTGTGGTCCGCGCTCGACTCGGCAGCCCTTGCCCCTGACGCTGCTGCCTCGTAAAGCAGTGACCGCCGGCCGTTCATGGGAATGGCTTGCTCGAACATGAGGAAGTCCGTGCGGCCGGCCCCCTCGAGCGTCGCGCTCACAGCAGGGTTCGGATAGGTCTTCTGGCGCTCTGCGCCGACTCGCGCAATCTCCGCCTCTGCACGGAGCTGGCGACTGTAAGGGCTGGCCCGCAGCAGCTCTAGCGCCTCCCTCTCGGTCAGGGCATGTGCCTGCCCAACGGGCACCAAGCAGAACGCCAGGGCGAGAACGCAGGGAAAACGTCGTGATCGAGGGATCATGCAGTCCACCAATGGCCGCGACTCAGCGGCGAATGCAGATTAGCAGTGTTGCACTAAATTTGCCCGTAGCCCGTGATGCCCTTGGATCAATAGGTTCGCAATGGCGCTCCAACGCGCTCGGCATCGCACCTGCGCTCGTCGAAACAGCGCACTGCGTCCCGACAGAGGAAGATCGATTCAGCCGAGCAATGCGTTCGCCGTCCAGAGCACGCCCCTAGATCAAGCAGCACACGAGGGCAGTGGCGATCCGCCATGTGGCGCAATCTGGCTAGTCGCTTACCGGCAACTCAGTCACGGCCGACGCCAAGTACGCCAGGATCTCGCCGACGATCCCCTCGTGCTCGGCCGACACGTCGCGCTCCTCGCCGATGTCGCTGGATAGATCGAAGAGCTCGAGAGGCCGGTCGGGGCTCTCCCGCACGGCCTTCCACCGCCCCCATCGCACCGCCTCGGCGCGGCCGGGAGTCCCTCCCCAATACAGGAAGCGGTCCTCGCCGGACACGCCTGTTTCCAACAGGGCCGGCAGGATGCTGGTACCGTCAACGCCTTCGGGCACATCGAATCCGACGATGTCCGCCACGGTAGGCAAGAAGTCCGCGAAGTACCACGGGAACTCGCTGACCGATCCCGCCCTCACGCGACCCGGCCAGCGCACGATCGTCGGCACGCGGATGCCGCCATCGTGCAGGCTCCGCTTGTAGCCCTGCAGCGGGCCGTTGGAATCGAAGAAGAACGGGTCATTCCCGCCCTCGGCGTGCGGTCCGTTGTCAGAACTGAAGAACACCACCGTGCGCTCGTCGACGCCAAGCCTCCGCAACGCGGCGAAGACCTGGCCCACGCCCTCGTCCAGATGGCTGATCATCGCGGCAGTGCCCTTTTGCGGGCCGGGCCAGTCCTCGCCCTGATACTGCCCTGCATCCGGAATTTCCATGCCGACCCGCTCGCGGTGGTGCCCTAGGTCTGCCTCCACATTGGCAATCCCGGGATCCCCTCCCCCGTCGAGACTGCCAGCCTCGTTGTTGGCGTGCGGAATCGTCAGCGCCAGATAAAGGAAGAACGGGTCTCCCGCGTTGGCCTCGAGCCAACCCAGAGCCTCATCCATCATCAAGTCGTGCGAGTAGTCGACTCGCTCGGTGGCGACGCCGCTCATGCCCCCGTAGCGCCCGGACAGCTCCACCACGTTCCGCAGCGGCACCCGCTCGGCATTTCGCATCAAGAATTCCGGGTAGTAGTTGTGTGCGTGGCCTTGGCTGAGATAGCCGTAGAAATAGTCGAAACCCTGATTCCAAGGCGCTCCGGGGGAGTCCTCCATGCCCAGCCCCCACTTGCCGATCAGGGCCGTGGCGTAGCCCTTGGCCTTGAGCAATTCGGCGACGGTGACATCCTCGTCCCAGAGTCCGGGGCTGCCGTTGCGGCGGACCCGGGTGTGGCCAGTGTGCTGGCCGGTCATGAGCACGCTGCGCGACGGTGCGCAGACTGTGAAGCCGGCATACGCGTCGGTGAAGCGCATGCCCTCCTCCGCCATGCGGTCGAGGTGCGGCGTCTGGATCCGCTCCTGCCCGTACGAGCCCAGATCGCCATAGCCGAGATCGTCGGCCAGAATCCAGACGAAGTTGGGGGGTGCATCTCCGGCAGCGGTGTCGTTCGATCCCCCGGAACACCCCAGGCAGGCGGCCAGCAACGCGAGCAGCGCGCCGCGGGCGAATGCTGGATTCGTCCTCAGCAACGTCAAGGTCAGATCGGTGCGATGGAACGACATAGCTCGAGCCGCACCGCATTATCGCAAGCGCCCCGCACCGCTGCCGACCCACGGTCGCCGGCCTTGCTAAAATGCCGCCGCAATGGGAACCCCTGTAGACCGCAGAACCTTCCTGCGAACAGCGGCGGCGACTACGGCCGCCCTCGCGGCCAAGCCAACGGCCTCGGCGCATACCGTCAACTTCGACCAGCCCGATTCGCTCTACCACGGTGACGAATGGGAATCGCTCAACCCGGGCTTCTGGGAATTGCGCGGCAAGGCCCTGCGCCGGCGCGTCCACAGCTTCGGTGACCGGGCCCGCAACACCGGGTTCCCCTACCACTACGAGACCCACGGGGAACGCATGGGCGGCTACAGCATGCCCGTCGACTACGACCCATCCCTGCCGCCCGGCTTGATCTTTCACAGGCAGTGGAGGCTGGAGGGCGACTACAAGCTGCGCATCGACGGCCGGGTGATCGCCGAGGCGCACGGCCCGTCCGAAGAGGACGACCCCGAATGGAAGATGTACACCCCCGGCTATGGCCGACTCGGCGTCGCTTTCGGCTCGTCCACCCTCTACGAGTCCTACGGGTTCGCCGGCAATCGCGGCAAGGCCGCCTGGATTGCCGGGTGGACAGACGATGGCTACTTCAGCATCCGCGAGCACGGCTCCGACACGGTGGTCGCACTGGAGCGCGCGCCCACGCCCGCTCCCGGAGACCGGTTCGTCATCGAGGTGGACGTGACCGGGTCAGACGCGAGCCGCGCGACGCTCAAGGCTTCGCTTGCGATCAACGCGCGGCCGCCGATCACGCTCGAGCTGGAAGACGTCGACCGCGCCCAGCGGCTGGCAGGCTTCGTCGGCTTGGCCGGGCAGGGGCTGTTGGACTTCGAAGTCTCCGCTTTCACCGTCGAGCCCGGCCAGAACGCGCCGCTCTCTCCCGAGCTCAACCAATGCCACGTCTGCTACGCCCTAGGCGACACGCTCCAGCAGCGCGACGGCAAGTGGCGAGTTCGGTTCATGTCGATATTCCGCAGCGACGGGAACGAGGCTGTGTTGCGCGTAGCCGATTCGCCCAACCCACCGGACGGCTGGGACGCGGTCCCTGCGGCCGGAACCGCGCCGATCGTCAGCAACGACTTCCGCCGCAGCACGGCGGTGATCGAGGCAACGCTGCCGCGCAACCCCGCCGACACCGATCTGTACTACACGATCTGGAAGGACGGGGTGAACGTGACATCCGATCCCCGTTTGGGGAGCGATGCCGTCGGCATCGGGACCGGCCAGGTCGGAGAGGTGCCTTCCAGCGGCGACTACGTCGGGCGCCTGCCGCGACTGGCCCCGCCCTACAAGCTCTGCGGACTCTCCTGCCACGCCATTCACGGAGGCGGGCCGAAACTCCCCGATGCCGGACCGGGCGGGGGGTTCTTCGTCCACGACCAGCCGACACCGCTGGCCTACCAGCACCTGGAGGACTACAACTTCCAAGTCATGATGTGGGAAGACGACGTCTGGTACATGGAGTTGCTGCTATACCCTCCGTCTCCCGACGACGCCTACAAGATCGTCACGACGACGCTGTGCGGCCCGACCACGCGCTGGCAGATGATGCGTCACTGGAACACCATCAATCCCGGCGATCACGACTACGGCATGGACGACGTCAAGGGCCCCGAGCAGATTGCCATCCGGACGCACGAGGATCTAGGCCAAGATCGCGACTACATGCGGCGCAACTTCCAGATCGTTCACCACTTGATCACTGGAGACGAGTCGCCGTCGGCCACGGTGAACCCGAAAAAGTGGCGCCGCTGGAAAATGCCCAACCGCGACTTCAGCCTGCTGATCTTGGACTCGCGCCTGTGGCGCTCCAGCCAAGACACCAACATTTGGGATGACCAAGGCTGGGGCGAGAAGCAAAGCCTCTACCACCGGAGCGATGTCACGCGGAGCTTGCTGGGCGAGGAGCAGTTCTCGTGGCTGCGCGAGACGATCCGCACCGATTCCTCTCCGCTGATCTGCCTGACGGGGATCAATGGCATGCACACGATTTGGATCGGGAACGGCCGTCGCCCGGACGCCAAGACGGAACTCGGCCAGCGCGACCGAGTCGCGGCGGACTATGCCGGATGGGTCTCGGCGGGAGCCGATCGGGTGCTCGAAGTGCTGGGCTCGCGCGACGGGGTGGTGAGCGTCTACGGAGACGTTCACGTGGGAATGATCCTGCTCAACCTGGACCAGAGGGTGTACGAGTGTTCGTTCGGTCCGATCGGGCGCAGCGGCGGACGCGGGGTCAAGCAGGGCTTCGGGCCGCGCATGCAGGACTTCGACGGCCGCGACCTGGAGGTCAAGGCGCTGTACCACCAGAGCTACGACACGCCAGACTTGCGCAAGGTCGACGGACCCTTCTACTGGAACTTCCTCGAGATGGAATTCGACCCGCGCGGCGACGATCCGCAAATCGGCCTGCGCATGCGCAATCTCGTCGATCCGCCCGACGAGACGCCCCGCGGTGGTGGCTCGGTCGAAGCCACAGCAGCCAGCACCGGTCGGGTGCCAACATGCTCCTTGCCGGCCGTGAAGCTCTTGCCCGACGCTGACGTACTGCTGTCGTCGCTCGACGGAAGGCCCTTGCGTGGCGCGCGCACCCGGGCCGACGGAAGGCTCACCGTCCGCGGGCTATCCGGCGTCGCGCCCGGAGAAACGATCCTGGCCACGGCACGCTCGGCCAAGAAGGTCGTCGCGAAGGAGATCGTGACGGGGGTGCCGACCGGATGATTTCCGCGTGCGCGGCGCGCAGCCCCGCGGCACAAACTCCCGGGCCAGAACGGGTTCGATTTCGCGCGCAGGGGCCCATCGCAGCGCGCCGGCTTCAGCTCAGGCCATGAGCCGGGCGCTCCGGCGCCTGCACTAATGGGACTCGCCCCGAACCGCGTCCACTTCCAGCGGTTCAGCCAAGCGCGGGAGCGGGTGCTCTCCCGTCAATTGCATGAGGAACGGCGACAGTTCATCGCGGCAGGTCAGGCTCCGGAGGCAGTCGATCTACGCAAGGCGCGGGCCGCTGTAAGGACGTGCGGCGGCCCACCGCGCGCCTAAGACTAGGGCTACTACTGGACCTGGCTTGGTGCCCCGCCCTCGGGCGCGGCGGAAGGCGGTTGGGTCGGCTTCTTGCTGCTCTGTTTCCCGGACTTCAGCGGTCCGATCATCATGCTCATCGTCCGGCCCTCAATGCGCGGCTGCGTTTCGGGGGTGCCGAACTCCTCCACGTCACCCGCCAGCACGCGCAGCAATCGCTCGCCGATGTCGGCGTGCGTGATCTCCCTGCCGCGGAAGAACACCGTAGCCTTGACTTTGTTGCCGTCCTTCAGAAAGCGCACTGCGTGGTTCTTCTTGAAGTCGTAGTCGTGCTGGTCGGTGTTGGGGCGGAACTTGACTTCCTTGACCTCGATGCGATGCTGCTTCTTCTTCGCGTCGTTGCGCTTCTTTTTCTCGATGTAGGAGTACTCGCCGTAGTCGATGACCTTCGCGACCGGAGGCTGTGCCGTGGGCGAGACCAAGACTAGGTCCAGCCCCATGTCCTTGGCACGGCGGATGCCCTCGCTGGTGGGCATGACGGCCGTCTGGCCGTCGGGAAAGACAACCCGAACCTCGCGGGCGCGGATCGTCTCGTTGACATTTTGTCGTCTGACCCTACGAATAGGGCGGTAGCGTCGTCGGAAAATGACTGTCCCCCTTTGCTGCAGCGGCTGCGTGCGGGCACGGAGAACAAAAAGAGACCGGAGTGCCTCGCAGCACCCGATCTCCAACGTTCGTCCGAATTGTCAGTGGTACCCCTAGAAGCGGCGCGCCCGAAGACCGCGCGAGCCACTCAATTACTGCATGCAGCCCTATCGTAACATGGATTCTTCACCGCACGTGTCGAGATTGCGCGGCATCTTGGTGCCCCGCATTCTGAGGTGCCAGAGGGTTGACAAGGCGCATGTGCTCTCTTAGGATAGAGATTCCCGATTGGCGAACGCCCACACCAGCCCATGATTAAGTCGGACCTCGTTGAATGCGTGATTGAGCGCACGGGCCTGAGCAAGAGTCTGGCGCGGATCGCCGTCCAGACGATCCTCGACACCATGCGCGACTCGATCGCACGCGGTGAGCGCATCGAGCTGCGCGGCTTCGGCGTTTTCGAGATCCGGCCGCGCAAGACCGGCATCGGGCGCAATCCCAAGACCGGCGAGGAAGTTCGCATCCCGCCTGGCAAGACGGTTCGCTTCAAGCCGGGCAAGGACATGCAGGCCATCTAGGGCCTGCGCCGCCCTCAGCGAAGCACGCGCTCCCGGACTTGCCGGGCCCTGCTAGGCAAACGCTTGGTTGGTCGGAGTGATGACCAATTCCGGGATGCAGGCGCGCGGGTGCAGGGTCGCGACCAGCAGCGCTGCTTGGGCCACGTCCTCAGGCTGAAGCATCACTGCGCGCTTCTCGTCCGAGGGAACCACGGGCCGCCGGTCAAGGATCGGAGTGTTCACCTCGCCCGGGCAGATCACACAGGAGCGTATCCCGCGCGGCCCGTCCTCTAGATGGGTGGCCAGGCTGAGCGAGCGCGCCCCGTGCTTGCTGACGCTGTAGCTGGCCCCCGCCACGACCGAGGTGCGCACGCCGGCGGTCGACGAAACCGTGATCACCACGCCGTCGCCACGCTCCCGCATGCCGGGCAGGATCGCGCTGAGCAGGTAGAAGGGTCCGCTGACGTTGACCTTCACGACCGTGTCGAAGTCCTCGCGGCTGAGCTTGTCGAGAGCGCGCTGCGGCACATTGGTGCCGGCATTGTTCACGAGGATGTCCACTTGCGGCAGGCGTTGCAGAGCCCAGGCGATCATGGCATCCACCGCTTCGGCGTCGCTCACGTCGAGCGCGTACGGGTGCAGGCGGCCGGCCACCTCGCCGGCGGCTTGGCGCGCCGACTCCAGCTTGGCCAAGGTGCGTCCGACCGTGACGACCTCCGCGCCTTCTTCGGCGTAGCAGCGAGCCACGGCCTCGCCTATGCCGCTCCCCGCACCGGTTACAATCGCTCCCTTGCCAACAAGCCTCATGATCCTCCCCGCACCCGTCCCTGAAGACGATGCCTGTTCGTATCTTAGCTTTCGGGCGGGAGGGGAGCCGAGGCCCACTGCGCGGGGGTCCGGCCGTGCGGCGCTGCATATAATGACAAAGTCGTATGCAACAGTCGATCATCGTCATTGAAGACGATCGGGACCTTTGCACGCTCCTCGAGTACAACCTTGCCAACAACGGCTACACGGTGAACATCCTCCACCGTCTGGACGGAGCCCTCGAGATCGTCCGCGACAGCCAGCCGGACCTGATTCTCCTAGACGTGATGCTGCCCGACGGAGACGGCTTCGAGTTCTGTCGCCAACTGCGCATCCACAATGCCACGGCCGATGTTCCGGTCCTCTTTCTCACCGCCCGCAGCCAGGAAGTCGACCGCGTGCTCGGCCTTGAGATCGGCGGCGACGATTACATAACGAAGCCGTTCAGCCCGCGCGAGCTGCTGGCCCGGATCAAGGCGCACCTGCGCCGCGGAGGCGACCGGACACTACAGCGCTCGGTCAAGGCCCAGGGCTTGGACATTGACTATCCGGCGCGGCAGGCGAGCCTGTCTGGAATGCCCCTGGAACTAACTGCCACGGAGTTCGCCCTGCTTGGGTTCCTGGCCGACAATCCCGGCAAGGCATACACCCGTGAGCAGCTGATCGCGCGGGTGTGGGACGGGCGCACGCACATCACGCCCCGGAACATCGACGTGCACGTGCGGCGTCTTCGCGAACAGATCGAAGACAACCCCAAACACCCGAAGTGGATTCAGACCGTGCGAGGGTTCGGATACCGATTCGACATCCCCTCATGACCGCTCGTATCTTCTTCAAGCTGGGATTGGTCGCGATCCTGCCGTTGCTGATCACAGCTGTCGCTGTGCTGCTGTCGGTCACTCGCATCACCATCGCCAATCTCGAGAGCGGCCTCGAGACAAGCCTGTCGGAAAAGGCGCGGCTGGTGGAGACCACGCTCGAGGGCTTGCCCCCCAGCGATTACCAGCGCATGGCCCACGACCTGGCGCAGCGCGCACAAGCGCGCGTGACGATCATCGACGCGACGGGAACTGTCCTGGCGGACTCAGAGGCCGATCCGCTGCAAATGGAGAACCACGCCACCAGACCTGAATTCGTCGAATCGCTGGTAGGCCAGACCTCTGTCAGCCGCCGCTTCAGCAGCACGGTCGGGATGGACTTCCTCTACGTCGCCGTGCCCATGGACGGCGGCGGCGCAGTGCGCCTCGCATTGCCTCTGGAAGAGGTCAACGCGCTCGCCAAGTCCAACCGCAGCAGCATCGCGCTGGTCATCCTCTTCATTGTGGCCCCGCTGGTGCTGGCGACGGCTTTGGTGGCGCGCCGAATCTCGTCCCAGATTTCGGGCATCGTGTCACTTTCCAATGCAATCGCAGACGGTGATTTCGAGATTGACGAATCGTTTCCGGAGCGGGGCAACTTGCGCGAGCTCAATGACTTGGCGGCCAGCTTGCGCACCACGGCGGGGAAGCTGCGCACGAACTTCCATCAGCTCCAAGAGGAGCGCTCGCGCTTCGTGGCCGCGGTCAACGGCATCGGAGCGGGGATCCTAGTTGCGGACCGCAGGTGTCACATCGTGCTGCACAACCCTGCAATCGAGATGATGTTCCCGGACGAGGACCTCTCGACGCAGGCCTCGCTCAACGCTTGGAAGAACAAGAACGTCCCGGCAATCTTCAACTATGCCATCGATCACGGCAAGTCATGCACCACCGAGTTGTCGATGGACTCGCCTACCCGACGCTCATGGCGCGTGACATGCGCTCCGATCACGAGCCGCAAGGGCAAGACCCAAGCCGTCGCAGCGGTCTTCCACGACATCACGGAGCTCGAACGGGTCGACCAGATGCGGCGCGACTTCGTCATCAATGTGTCGCATGAGCTGCGCACGCCATTGGCCTCCATTACCGGATACGCGGAGACGTTGATGGACGGCGCGATCCACGATAAGAAGAACAACGAGCGCTTCATCAAGATCCTCTGGCAGAACGCACAGCGGCTGACCCAGCTCACTTCCGATCTGATGACGCTGTCGCAAATCGAGGTCAAGGCGCGGGAATTCGAGTTCGCTCAGCAACCCGTGGCCGAAATCTTGCGCGTCGCTGCCGACGGCATTCGGCCGGTGCTGGCACGCAAGTCGCTGGAGCTGACGGTGGCTTCAGTTCACGAGGACCTCAAGATTCGCTGCGACCTCAGCGCGGTGCAGCAGATCCTATCGAACCTGCTGGACAATGCTGCCAAATATACGCCGGCCGGCGGGAGCATAACCCTGGGGGTGGGCAGCGGCCAGGGATCGCTGAACATATTCGTGAAGGATACGGGCATCGGCATTCCCAAGGAGCACGTCTCCAGAGTGTTCGAGCGCTTCTACCGCGTAGACAAGGCCCGTTCGCGCGAGCTGGGCGGCACCGGGCTTGGCCTAGCGATCGTAAAGCACCTAGTGCAGGCCCACGGCGGACATGTCTGGGTCGAGAGCGAGCCCGGCGCTGGTTCAGCGTTCTGGTTCTCGCTGCCGTTCGAGCAGGTGACAACGCCGCTCGAACCGGTAATCGCCGAATCAGACCAACTTCCGCTGCCGATCCAATGAACGCTGCATGCTTCTCGCAGCTGCGGCAGGACAGTGGTGTGGGCTTGATGCCCTGACACCTGCGAGTGTCCTTGGAGCCGCAACGCCGACACTGGCCATTCGGGCCGGCACTTGGCCTCGCAGTGCTTGATTGACGCCTCCTTCGTCTGGAATTAGAGCCGTGAACTCTGTGATCCCTCGAGCCTTCGTCATATTCTCCTACTACACTCTGTAAGCCTCTATCTGTCAGAAGCTTACGCCTCTCTGGCGTAAATGATCGTTGTGATTGCGGAGTCGCTGTCGCAAGGGAGAGAGTCCTATGTCAACATGTTAGGGTAAAGCCATGGATGAGTGGATCAAGAGTCCTGTGATCATCCCCGCGGTCATTGCCTTAGTCTCGCTTCTAGTCACTGTCGGCATATGGATAGGGCGCGTGAATTCAGACCGAGAGAATTTCAAGGAGTTCATGAAGGAAGTCCGGGATGACATCAGGGAGATCTTCAGAAGGCTGCCGCCTTCGCCGGTCGACAGCCGAAGCCCGCTACAGCTCAATGACTTGGGGGATCAGATCGCGGACCATATGGATGCCAAGGCATGGGCCACAGATCTCTCCGAGAAGATTCTCGAGCAGATCGAGGGCATGGAGGATTACGAAATTGACGAATACTCCAAAGACTATGTCAGCAGGCTTGACGAAGCTTGGCAGAGAAAGATTTCATCCTCAGCCTATAAGTTCGGGCTGGAGAGGAACAGCATAGAGCTCGTTTTGGCTGTTGTCTTGAGGAATGTGCTGCTTCAGAGGTTGCAAAAGCAGTCGGGTGACTAGTTTCCAACGAGAGTGAGCCCATCCGCTGGCTCCCTCGGCCCTCGTGAATCAAGATCCCAAGAGGCGGGACCTACCTGACAGACGTCAGCGCGGTCGCGCCGACGGTCGGCAACGGTCTTGCTGAGCCTTGAACCAACTCCCCCGCCGACCCGTCGATGGCGTTCGGGCCGAGCATTTCGAGCGAGTGAATGAAGCGAGGGGCACCGGCTACCCAGCTGACGCGTCCGCCTTACGCGTGCTCTTCGTGCGTGCAGCCCGGAAACTCATCCACGGCGGTGTTCCCCTGGTAGCCCAGATCTTGGTGAATGCCGATCTCGGAAGTGTAATAGCCGTCAATGGTCATCTGCTTCAAGCGACCGAAGAAGCGCTCGGCCTCGTTCTGGGGCTGGCCTTCGTTCCGAGCCATATCAGCCACGATCGCGTCCTGCTGAGCGGCGTCGCAGTCCGAGAAATCGCGCCCGAAGCGTTCCCGCGACTGCTCCGACACTGCGTCGAGTCCAGACTTCCAACTGGCCTGCAGTTCGCTCGAGCCGTCGGCGACCATGACATCGATGTATCTGGCAACCTTGGCGGCCCGCGCTCCCGGCGAATGGTCATCGCTGGGCAGGATCAGTTCGCTCAGCGCGTCGACTAGGTCCAGCTGCGAGGCCGAAAAGAACCCCGGCTTGTAGCCGCCGGAACTGCAGCCGAGCTGTACCAGTCCGCCTGTTGCGGGCAGGACGCCCGCTGCCACTAACTTGAGGATTGTCCTGCGCTCCATTTCGTGCTTACCCCCATGCATTGCGCTTGAACCCCTCGACAATCCCGTCGGCGGTGCGCCACGAAAGCGCGATGTTGGTCAGAGTGGGATTCTTTTCCGGATACTGCGGGAACACGGACGCGTCCGCCACGAACAAGTTCGGCAGGTCGTGCGACCGACCGTCCGTGCCGACGACAGAGGTCTTGGGGTCGTTGCCCATTCGCGTCGTGCCGACCCAGTGATTGAGGTCAATCACAAGATCGTCCACGCCGACGTTGCCGGGAGTCTCGATGATTTCGCCCTCCCCGGCGCGAATGATCTCCTCGCACCGCTCCACCATGTCCTGCGCCATCGCGATGTCGGAATCGTCGTAATGGAGATGGACGCGCGGCAGAGGCATGCCAAACTCGTCCCGCCGGTCGGGGTCCAGGTCCACGAACTTGTTCGACGAGATCAGGGTCGTCCCCTGCATGTTCATCCCGGCGTGGCCGATGTTCCACTCGCGCAGCTTCGTCTTCAGGGCGCTGCCGTAGCCCGGCGCGGTGCGGATCGCCCTGCGGTGCGAGGTGACTCCCGCGCCGCACTGCACCTGGTACGTGCCCTCGAACTTCGGGCTGGGTTCGTCCCAGTACAGCCCGGTCAGGAGGGAGTGGTAGTAGCTCGTGCCGTCATCGTTCGAAGCGTCGCGGCCAAGGATCTGCGGGAAGAAGCCGCGCACCGTGACGCCAAAGTGACTGGTGAGGTTCTTGCCGACTTGGCCGCTGGAGTTGCAGAGATCGGAGACCAGCAGCAGGCGGGCAGTCTCGACAGCGCTGCACGACAGCACCACGACCTTGGCGTCTAGCTCGCGAGCCGTCCCATCAGCGGACTTGTACTCGATCCCCGTCGCCTGCCCGCCCTCGCCCGAAACCCTGACCCTGGTCGCCATTGCCTCGGTGAAGATCGTCAGGTTGCCTGTCTCCTCGGCCAAGGCGATCGGCGTATTGACGGAGGTGTACTTGGCCTCCACCGCGCAGCCGGAGCAGTGCCCGCAGTAGTGGCACTTCTGCCGGCGCTTCCATTCCGGCTTGGTAGGCGTCTCGGTCAGCATTGCCTTGCGCTGGGCGACGAAGGCCATCTTCGCGCCGCGCTCCCGCAGGCGCTCGACTCCGAGAGCGAGGCGATGCTCGCCGCAACGCATCGGCACGGGCTTGAGAAACTCGCCGTCGGGCATGTTGGACAGACCGTCTCGGTTTCCGTAGACGCCCATGAGTAGCTCGGCTCGGCTGTAGTACGGAGCAACCTCGTCATAGGAAAGCGGCCACGACTCGAAGTCCTTCGGCCCGAAGCGCAACGAGTGCCCGGCCCAGCAGATCGAACGACCGCCGAGCGCGCGAATCTGGCCGTGGCCGGGCCGGTCTCCGACGGGCGTGAAATGCCCGCGCAAGAAATTGTCGCTCCAGAAGTTGGGGGCGCGCCTGTCGCGGTATTCGTAGGGCCAGTGGTGCCCTTGGTAGTCTATCCCAGCCCTGAATCGCGGCCCTGCCTCGACCAGAGCCACCTTTAAGCCAGCAACGGCGAGGGCATAGGTGGCAATACCTCCCCCCGGCCCACTGCCGACGACGATCACGTCGTACTGCTCTTCCGCCACGTTCCGCACCTCCCCCAAGCGGGCCCTGCCCGCGCCAGTACGTTGTACTACAGCCGTTCCGTCGGCCTGACAGATCGGCTGGACTCAGTGTTCCACATCTGACACTCTCATGCGGCAGGCCTCCAGAGACTCCAAGACTTGGTCCGCTGTCTTCGTCCTCGCGTTCGATTCGCCGCCGATAGCGGGCACGGAGAATGGACAGACCTTCGCGGCGCTGCCGAACATCGTCAAGCTATGATACGGGAGTTCGCGCCCACCGCGGACAGCAGGTTCACGATCATGTCCCTTCGACCAATCCTCCTTGTTGTAGCCAGCCTGGCGGCGGCGACCGCACTCCCCGCAGCCAAGCCTGCCGGTCGCTTTGTTCCGATCTTTGACGGGGTTTCCCTGAAGGGGTGGGACGGCAACCCGAAACTCTGGGCTGTGGAAGACGGAGTGATCGTGGGGCGCACGAGCGCCGAGGATCCGATTCCCGCGAACTCCTTCCTGATTTGGCGCGAGGGCGAAGTGGACAACTTCGAGCTCAAGTTCGAATACATGATCGATGGCGGCAACTCAGGCGTGCAGTACCGGGGCTTCGAGAAGCCCAAGGAGTGGGGTCCGCACATCCTTGGCGGTTTGCAAGCAGACTTCGAGGCAGGAGAGAGGCACTCGGGAGGCCTATACGGCGAACGCTCGCGGAAAATCCTCGCCCGGCGCGGCGAGAAGGTGGTCGTGGGTGCGGACGGAAAGCCGCAGGTGGTTGGCAGCGTCGGCGATCCGGTCGAGCTACAAAGCAAGATCGACCTCGAAGGCTGGAACAGCTTTCACATCGTTGCTCGCGCAAACCGTTACATCCACAAGATCAACGGGCACGTCATGGTGGACGTGACCGACAACGATCCGAACGCGCCAACCTCCGGCTTGGTGGGCCTACAGATACATCGCGGGCCGCCCATGACGATCAAATTCCGCAATATCCAGCTCAAGCGCCTGCCGATGGTTGCCGGGACCAAGAAGGTCGTCTTTGTCGGCGGGGTGAAGAGCCACGGGTACGGGTCGCACGAGCACACGGCCGGGATCAAGTTACTGATGGATGCCTTGAGCAGGAACTTTCCGCAGATTCACGCAACCGCCTACTTCGACGGCCACCCGAGTGACCCCACGGCGCTCGACAATGCGGACGCCGTGGTCCTGTACAGCAACGGCGGCTTGCGCCATCCATGGTTGGGGGCGCTGCGCTCGGTCGATCAACTGGCACAGCGCAACGGCGGAGTCGGAGCCATCCACTTCGCCGTGGAACTGCCGCAAGGCGAGCCAGGCCAGAAGTTTCTCGACTGGACTGGCGGGTACTTCGAACGCTGGTGGTCGGTCAACCCCCACTGGACCATCAAGTCGCCGAAACTGGCAGCAGGGCATCCGATCACCAACGGCGTGAGTCCGTTCGAGATCAACGACGAGTGGTACTTCCACATCCGCTTCCGGGCGGGCATGCACGGGGTGACGCCGATCCTACAGGCAGTGCCTCCCAAGGAATCGATGTCGCGCCCGGACGGTCCCGCGTCGGGAAATCCGTATGCCCGAGCGGCGGTGCACAGAGGCGACCTGCAGACTCTGATGTGGGCCAGCGAACGGCCGGGCGGCGGCCGCGGCTTTGGCTTCACCGGAGGGCACGTGCATTGGAACTGGGCGCATCCGGACTATCGCAAGCTGGTGTTGAACGCCATCGTCTGGATTGCCGGAGCCGAAGTGCCCGAGAACGGGATCGAGTCTGGCCCGTACAAGATGGCTGACTTGCTCGCCAACCAAGACTACGAACCGTGGGGCCGGTACGACCAAGCCGAAGTCGAGCGGATGGTCGGTGCTTGGGCCAAGCAAGCGACGACCACTTGGGATCATCGCGGAGGGCCTGCGGAATGATGCCAGCCGGCGCTGGCTGAAGTGCGGAAGCCGTTCAAGCGGGCCGTGAACCTCGCATCAGAGAGGACGGCTGCTCGAGACCGGTCGGCCGAAAAGAGGCCGAAAGCGTTCACTGTACCGGGATCGTGATCGAGTTGCTGGCGCTGCCTTCGACCGATACGGTGACCTCTGTCGAGCCCGTCGACACGCCGGTTGGGACGACGAAATCTATCTTGGTGATGCCAACCGCTCCCGGAATCGTTCCAGAGTATGCGACCGATGCCTCTCTGCCGCCTACGCTGACAACGGGACGGTGCAGGGTGGACAGCCTTGAGGTGGTCGACCTGCCAGATCGCTGGGGTGTGGAGATCGGCCCTGTTCCGGTCATGTAGACCGTCACGGTCTGCCCCGCCCTGGCCGGTGCGCCGGCGGTGACGTAGCTGCCGTCCGCATGAGCAGCGGACGCGACCTCGCCGTCGTCGGTCTCGAAGGTGTAGATCCCCGGGGCAACGTCAGCCAGATTGACGACCAACGGCTCTGACTTCCAGAAAAAGCCGTAGCGATCCATGACACGAACCTTGGCATATGCCGAGCCGAGACCAGCCAGCTCCCAAGGAACCTGAACCTGGACTTGATCCGAAGTGACGCTGAAGACCGGCGCCGCGACGCTGATATCTGAGTCGGGATGGTCGAAGCTGACGCTGACCGCCTTGAGAGCGATCGGGGGCGCTCCCCCGGGCGCCTGCCCGGCAAATTCCGCCAGCGCCGACCCGGAGATCACGGCGACCGACCCCGGCGCGACCGGACCATCGGTGGAGAGGCTTGCGGCATTCAGCAGCCCTTGCACTTGCGGGAGGTGAACATCTGCGAAGAGGTCGAAGCGCAGGTCCACGTCTTCGACCGTTGCGGTCGCGATTACATGCGCATCCGATGGATCGCCAAATCCAAGCTCGGCAGTCGCAAGACCAGACAAGCTTGTGAACGCTTCGTAATTGACCAGATGACCGCTGCTCTCGCGGAATCGCCAGTCCGTTACCCTGCCCCGTATCGGTGCTCCATAGCGGTCAACGAATTTTCCAAGCACCCAAAGGTGCGTGTGCACATCGACGACGCCGCGGTAGACCGATGAACCGATGGCAAAGGCATCCTCGGGCTGGTTGTCGCCGACCACGTACAGGTACGGCACGCGCAGCTCGGCGTCGCTGCCCTGGCGCGATACCCGGAGATGGCCCTCGTACGATCCCGCGGCAGGCATCGCTCCCTCCAAGGCGACACGCAACGTCGTCTGCTGGTCCGGCTGAAGCTGAAACGTCGTTTCCGCGGATCCGTTCACCCTCACTTCCGCCGTCGCGTCCGCATCGCGCCGCACGACCTCGACGCGGTACTGCTGCGGCACCGAGGTGCGATTAGTGATCGCGACATCGCGCGACGCGGGGAAGGTCTCGGCCGTGAAGCGTCCGAAGCCGATGGTTGGCGGGACGACCGTGGCGATCGGGTCGAAAGCGGACTCGAAACTCAGCAGGCCCGAGCCAACCGAGCCGACGCGGGCAATCTCGTCGTTTTCCCGCACAGCCGTGCTGGCCGTATTGATCAGGGCAGAGGCGACCTCCCGCGCGGTCCAGTCCGGATGAAGCTGCCAGACAAGCGCCGCGGCGCCGCTGACAACGGCAGCGGAGAAGCTCGTTCCCTGCACCTGCTTGTAGCCGCCCCGTGTCATTCCCGGGCTCCCGCCAGCAGTTGCGAAGACTGCTGCGCCGGGAGCAGCGATATCGGGCTTCAGATTCAGCCCCGGAGTCGGCCCTCTCGAACTGAACGGCGCCACTTGGGTCCAATCTATCCGCCGGGTCACTCGGGCGGCATCGAGCGTGACTGCCAGCGGCTGCTCAGCCGAAGCAGAGCCAATGCTGGAGGCAAGCGACGCGCCATCCTCAGCAGAGATGAAGTACGCCGGGATGTCGGTGTCTTCAAGACCGCCCATCTGCAACAGGTCCCCGGTCGCATCGCTGTGGTAGACAATCACGCCGGCGGCACCCGCCGCATCGGCGGCTTCCACCTTGTCGACAGCCCAGCAGCCGCCGAATTCAACTACTACGATTCGATCCGCAAGCGCCCCGGGCGAGTATGGAGCGCAACCTTGCCCGTCGCCGAACTGCTCGGCGAGCACAGCGGGGGCAGTCAGCCGCGATCCCGGGCTTGGTCCCGTGCCGGACAGGGCTGGAAGGGAAGCGCCCGCGGCTCGGACCCGCTGCTCGAAGCGCCTTGAATTGGAGGTTGCGGCCACCGAGATCACGTCCGGAGCCGATCCGGGAGACGACACCGTGTTGCGGGCCGGGTGATCCTGACCGCCGGTCTGGCCATCGTTGCCCGCCGCGGCCACCACAACGCGCCCGAAATGCGCCACAGCGCTCTGCGCAGCCAAAGCGACCAAATCGCAAGCTATATGGGGAGCTTCAGCGCAGCCATCGCCGAACGTATCCCAAGGATGCATCGCCACCCGTCCGACACTAAGGTTCAGCACGTCCATGTCATCGCTGACAGCGTCGTCAATCGCGGCGATCACTGCTTGGGAGCTTGGCCTTGGACTGACCCCCGGGGTGCCACTCACCTTGTATACGCCCAGATATGCCTTCGGGGCGATCCCTTGGATCAGGCCAGCCGGGGTGTTGATGCGCCTTCCCGCCGCGATCATGGCTGTCGTCGTTCCGTGTCCCCTGAAATCCACCGGCGTCAGGTCATCCGGGCTCGAGGTCTCCGGTTCCTCGGAATTTTGCAGATGCACGTAGCTGCGCACGGCCAACACCTTGCTGTTGGTGTAATCGAGAAACTCTGACTCGGCCCTGGGATAGCCTTCGACGGTGGCCAAGGTGGGGTCTATGAAAGCCGGATGGTCGAAGTCCAGCCCCGAATCGATGAAGGCTATCTTGATTCCCGCGCCGTTGGCCACAGTGCCATCTGGCCTAGCTCGCGCTGCGCGTAGCTGCAAGACATCGCTGACGTTGTTCAGCGCGAAGTCCAGATCGCGGCTGGGCTCTAGCCTCAGCACCCCTGCGATTTCGCCGAGCGCTTCCGTCTGTCGCGCGCTGACGCGGATGAATATCGCGTTCAGCACGTTCTGCACCGCCCCGATCACCTCCGCCCCGGCGGCTTCCAAGGCCTCGATGACAGGCTCTTGGGCAGTTGCCACGGCGCGCGCCTCGGCGGCGAAATCGCTCGCCGCGACGCGCTGGCCTGGGCTCAGGTCGATTCCGGGCCGCGCCAGCAACCGCTCGCCCGAGGCTGGCGAGTCGAGCAGAACTGTGTAATTCGCAAGCCGATTCGATTGGGCTGCCGCCGATGGGGTCAAGGCGAGCAGGGCAATCGCCGCAATAATTGCCGCCCAGCACGACGCTAGTCGCCGCCACCACATCGGTATGCTCAGTCTAGCGCGGATATCTGACAATGACACTGGCATGGGGTGTGAATTCGTGATAATATATTTGAAATCAGTAAGTTAGGTTCTATCGAGAGCACCCTCCACGCAGACACGCTGTACCATGATCGATCTCCCGAATCAGGGTGCCCGCCGAAAAGGATCCGATACGACGAAGCACTTCCGCACGCGCTCCGGGTGATGAATTCTTGACGCAATCTTCGCGGCCTGGGCCCAGGATTTCTCGACCAGGTCAGGCGTGGATCGGAACAGGGACGTCGCGGTTGAGCGGAGTGCCTCTCCGAGCCTGTCCAAAGTACGATCCCTGCCGGCTCCATCGCAGCTCGGCTGGCACGGCATGGCCTAGCTGCGAAGAACGCAGACGCTCCGACGCGTCCGACGGGCCAGCTTCAGTACCGAATCCAGGTCCGTGCTAGGGAAACTTGACCGATTCCGGGCTTGGAGAAATCGCACACACCTTCAGGAAAGACGGCCCTCAACCGGTCCAACTGCTCCGACGTGAGCGAAGGCCCGTAGTCGGCTGGATGGAGCGGCTTCAATTGGCACTTCAGGATGTCGCCCTCAAGCGGGGCCCCGGCTGCGATTCTGGGGTCGCCGCTCGCCGGGTAGAGCTCGCCGCACGGCCCACTACCCCCTCGTGCCCAATCGTCCGCAAGCCGCTCCCCTTCTGCCGACCAGCAGGCATCGCTCAGATCGGCAGGCCGGCTCCGAGAGATCACGGCAATCGGCTCATCCTCTGATTCGTCTGCGGCCACCGAATCCAGCCACTGATCCATCAGTCGGACCACGTCCAAGCGCCGCGGGGGATTCGTCAGGATGACACGGTTGCCAGCGCTGCCGTGTGCCCGCTGCAGTCGCGCGCCCAACACGAACGTCCGAACGCGGTCGTGAATGTTCCCGGTCGGATCCGAGTACCTGCGCGTGTCGATGATTGGAATCGAGCCCAGCGACCCGCCGCCCCCATTCACGCGCCCGGTCTGGTAGACCACTTTCAAGGCATCCATGTCCGCGGTCGTGCGTTCGGACACGAAGTTCGCGTCGTCGTCGAAACCGCCGATCACCTCGTTGAGCTCGATGAACTGCTCGACGTCTATCAGTCCGTCCTTGAAGGCCTTCAAACCGTATTGAACGCCCACGTTGTCGAGCGCCCTGCGGGCCAGGCCCGTCGAATCGTCACGCCCGAGAAGGTTGACCAGGTTGTCGTAAATGCCGCAGCGAACACCGTCCGGCCTCCGGTCCGGGTGATAGATCAGATCCTTGGGAACGCCCGGCGGGCAACTGGCCGGCTGGATCATGGCCGGTGTATACGACCGCATCCAACTCTCGCAAGTCGCCCATGTCGCGAACCCCGATACCGCCTTCTTCTGGAGGTCGCTCCAGTCGTGCGCGCTGTTGTCGATGGCCCGTGCGAGCAGCGAGCAATCCGTGATCGGCGGAGCAAGTGTCACCGTGTCCGGGTAGCTGGCGCCCGGGATGATCCCATCCAGAAGGCCGGGATAGTTCTGCGCGATCAGGTGCTGTTGCATCGAGCCGCCCGATCCGCCGACTCCGATGGTGTGAACGGGAACTCCGAAGCTCTCGATGAAATGCTCCTTGACCATCATCGCCGTCTCGGCCGAGATGACGTCGTTGCAGTTGTTGCCAAATACATTGAGCGACGACATCGCCACCGCGTATCCGTTCGCAAGCGAGGTCACATCCTGCAAGGGGGAACGGGTCTGGCCCTGACGATAGCCGGCGCGGCAGCCCCCGCCGAACCGGTACACGAGGCGGCCGTTCCAGCTCGGGGCGGTACTCCATGGGTCGGGGAGATCGTCCGCCGGATCGTGGAGGAACGCAATCTCGTAAATCGCTCGATTGATCGTGCCCCTCTCAACTCGAATGATGAAATCCTGTTCATGCCCCTCTGTGGTCGTCGTGCGGGCAATATCGGACGGGCGTGGCGCGGACAGGTCAAGGGGCTTGAACCCCGGAGGGATCCTGGCCCTTCCAGTTCCCCGCTGCTGCGGTTCTACCCTGTCGGTGGTTCTGTAGTAGTACGAGCTCCTCGTCTCGACACTGCAGTCGGCGTCAGAGGGCGGCCCCAATCCAGCTCGTTCGGTCCCGCAAACGAAGGGTTCCTGGTGTGGTCCGGAGAACACGGGGCCAGTGCGAGGGTGATTGATTAACTCAAGGCTCGTGGACCGTTCTCCAACCTTTGCGGTGAGCGTGTTCTTGCCCATCTTCAGTTCGGACAGCCGCCCAACCAAGCCAGCGGGGTCGACACCACTCCGGAACGCCGAGGTGACGTCGCGACCGTCCAGTTCGACCTGCAACGAGCCAACGCTGGCGCCCGCGATTTCGACGAGCGCATCGCCTCCAGTAACCATGTCCGAGGGACCGGACAGGACGGAAAGGTCGAGTCGCTGCCCTGCACTGCCAGTCGCTAATCCCAAGCAAAGGATCGTGGCCGCCATTCGTATCACTGCTTCCCTCCACGTGCCGAAAAGATCAAAGCCTGGTCGACAGAGACGAAAGGTATCTTACCCCTACCGAGGCAGTTGTGGAACGTTCCCTAGTTCGAGATCGGGCGGGCGCTGAACCGCCAGCCTGGCTTCGGGCGGGCTCGGCAGAGCAGCCCCATCGATTGGACAATCTGGGCGCGATGCAGACACACTGCACCGCAATCGATCTCCCCAACCAGGGTCGCCGCAAGGTGGACGCCCGCTTTGACGGCGGCTGCATGTCCTCCGATGGCGAGGCAATCCGCTGACTGGCTCGAGCACGCTGGACCAGCCCGCGTTGCGCACCCCTGAGCGAGCCCGCAGTACCGTTACGAGCGCATTGTGCCCGGCCCACAACGACTCGACGCACTGCTATCGGAGTTCTTCTCGGACAGCCACGCCGAGGCCCCGAGGAGATCGTGCCGAGAGTGGCCGCGATCACGCGGGTTAGCGTCCACCGGATCTGAGTGTCGTTGTGGTCAGTGTCTTTGCGCGCCAAGAACTGTTTGAGCACGGCCTGTCCGGTCGTCGAGCGACAGGACACCTGCGGGTGGATCCCATCCCTTCCGCGCTGCCGCTGGATCGCGCCCCAAGCGGTCGGATCCGACGGCGTTCGCTGCCATGTCAGGCATGCTGCGAGGAGTGCAGCCAGTCGACCCTGGTTACGCGATCCAAGCGGATCAGGTGACGTTGCGCGAATGGCGTGCGCTCCTGTTTCACACGATCAAGCGGTCGGTAGTGGCGAGGAAGGCTGGGAGCGGGCTCCCGAGCAACAGCATATCGTCCTGCTGAACACAGAAGAGATCGATCCAGATCGTCCGGAGGCGGACTGGAAACAGCCTGACCGCATTGGTGGCGTCGATCCCGGGCGAACGGTGTTGGAAAACGTAGCGGCTCCGCAGGCTTTCTTCGGAATGGCCTGTTGGACAGGGCAGTCCACCAATGTGCCCTACAATCGACTAACATTGTGGAGTTAGGTGCGCGACTCCAGTCCACTGCCCCCCCCGGAACCGATAGGCCCGCCGGAAATAGCAAGGCCAATTTTGGCACTTCCCCAGCCGAGCCGCGGCCGCCGAAGCTAAGTCCGTGGCTTACGACCGGCCTATGCATGGTGGCGGGCATTGTTGTCGCGTCGATGATTTGGGCTCTGAGTAGCCGCGAATCCGCTCTGACCTCCGGGCAGGGACCCACCCAACTTCGGACAGCTGCCGCAACGATCGGGGAATTCACAAAAAGCTTGCGCATCGGTGGCACCGTCGAGACTCTGCGGTATGCGGCGATTAAAGTGCCGAAGCTGCGGGGTCCGGGAAATGCCGACAAGGCCGCATTCACCATCACCACGCTGGCGGGGCCCGGAATCGTCGTTCCGGCCGGATCCGTTGTTGCGGAGTTCGAATTACCGTGGCTCTTGAACTGGATCAGCAGCAGGAAGTTTGTGCAGGCCGTGGCTGAGTCGAATGCCCGCAAGCGCGAGGCGGAGATTGCGATCCTGAAGGAGACCGAACGGCAGTCGCGCCTCGCTGCCAAGGCTCGGGCCCGCAGGGCGGAGCTGGATGTCAGTACCGCCGCAGTGCGGTCCAAGATCGAAGGGGAGATCCTGCGGAATGTCGCTGACCAGGCTCGCGCAACATGGCAGCAAAAGGAGCGGGAGCGTCAATTCGTGGAGATCGTGCACGGTGCGGATCTCCGCAGCGAGCACTTGACAGTCCGGAAGGCGGAGCTGCAGGTCGAGCGCCATCTGCACGACTTGGAGCGCCTTCAAGTGAAGACCCCGATTGCGGGCATGGTCGTGCTTGAGGCGACGTACAAGGCAGGCAGTGCTGGGGTGTACGCCCAGACCAAGTCTGGCGACCGACTCCATCCAGGCTCCCTGTTCATGCGCATCGTTGATGTATCCGAAATGATTGTCAATGCCCGTCTCAATCAGGTCGACGCGCTGACAATTGGAATCGGGGACAAAGCAGTCATCGAGCTCGACGCGTACCCCGGCGAGCGCTTCGAGGGTCGTGTCGTTGATATCGGTGCCGTTGCCGGGTCAGCAAAGTACAGCCACGGAGGTCGCAGCCAGTTCCGGAAGCTGATCCCGGTCCGGATTCTGATCGAATCGAACGATGACCGTATCCTGCCGGATCTGTCAGCCAGCGTTGATGTCATCTACTCGGGCCGGCAGTCAGGGGTGATCGTGCCAAGGGAGGCGATTCAATCGGAGCTAGGGGCTGATGGGGGCTCGTTCGTCCATGTTGCCGAGGACGGGACCTATCACAAGCGTCCGGTCCGGGTGCAGGCCTTCAATGACACCGAGGCACTGGTCTCTTCGGGGTTGGATTCTGGAGAGGAAGTGCTCCTCACTGCCTTGCCAGAGAATTGCGACAAAACCTAGCCGGATTGGTTTGCGGTGACGGATTCGGGCCAGACCACTCGCTGACGGCGACCTGCAGCCAAGCCGATTCCACCAGCTGTTCCACTGCGATTCGCGAGCCGCTCTGCGGTTCGCGTCTAATCGTCCCCCTTCTTGCCGAGCAGTTCCTTCTCGAGGATCCGTGCCCCTCGAAGAATCCCGCCGAAGGAGTAGTTGGCCTCGTGGCAGGCGTATTCGTACAGCCGGTTTCCGGTCGCAGGCCACACGTATTCCCCGCTCCACGGCGCGGTCCAGACGCTCGGGTCCTCGACACGGAAGCGATAGCGCAGCGTCTGCCCGTCCAGCCGAGTGAACCATTCGGTCACCCGCAGGTCACGCGATGCACCCGACAGCGATGGGCTGTCGTTGAAGTTCGTGGTCTCCACGACCAACGTGTCCCCTTCCCAACGACCGATCGAATCGCCGAACCAGCTTCTCACGTCATCGGGAGCGTGCTCGGCGTTCATGCGGATGATGCGCACATCGTGAACCATTTCAACCAAGATCATCACGTGATCTTCGGTCTGCACGATTCGCTTCACGTTGTTGTACGCGACCGGCAGCATGGGCGGCCCGGCCGTCGAGCCGAACCCGAGCAGGCAGCGTTCGGCCAGCGGCCTGATTTCCGGATCGTCGTAAGGCCCTTGCTCCAGACCCTCTTCGACCCACCAAGCGACGCCGGTGTTCGCACGCGACAGCTCGGCCCGCGCCTCCGCGCGCTGTTTTGCCGCTACAGTCATGGGCGGCTTGCGGCCGTTCTTGGGTTCGGTGATGATCGAGGTCCGCCAAGTGCCGTCCAGCTTGAATCCGCCACTGCCCCTGTCCAGCCAGAACGAGTTGTAGCCGCCTACATTTCCCGCCGATCCGGGCGATCCGTCCCCGCCATCGGGAGGGGCGCCGCGCTCGGGATCGGACGGCGCGTTCCGCTCTGCCCTTCGCTCCAGCTCGCGATCGACGACTTCCACCGCCTCCGCATCGGTCAGCGTTAGCCGCTCGCCGTATTCTTCGGGGCGCTCCAGCGGCGTCAGCGTGGCTATGTCATACGTCCCGGACAGGTCTGGCTTGCCCGATGGAGTCCGCGGGATGTCCGCCGCCACGGCAAGCGTCCATCCCAGCAGCAAGGGGCTCAGTCCCAAAGTGATTCGATGCGTCATAGATTTTCCCCGATCTCCGGTCCCCTCGAGCACGCTTCCCGTTGCGGGCCAAGCTCCGTAACGGCAGAACTTCGATCTCATGCAGGCCGCGCCGGCACCGCCGAACTCCCTGCCAAGAGTCTACGCGAAATGGGGCCGTCACGCACGGACAGCTCCGGGAGCCGAACTCCCTAGCGCACCAGCCGGCCGGAAGTCGACGCCGGGTCCGGCGACCATGCTGGCGTATATCCTGATGGGGTGGCGGGGATCGAAAACGCTCTGGCGGCATTCGCCGCCTTCGCATGGGGACCCCTAGTACTGCTGCTGCTGATCGGGGGCGGGTGCTACTTCTTTCTCTATTCCCGGCTGCTTCCGTTCTGGCACCTCAAGCACGCCCTCAAGATTCTGCTTGGGCGCTACGACTCTGCTTCGGCCACTGGTCAGGTATCGCATTTTCAGGCACTTAGCAGCGCCCTTGCAGGCACGATCGGGATGGCGAACATTGCCGGCGTCGCAGTCGCGATCCAAACCGGCGGGCCGGGCGCGATCTTCTGGATGTGGGTCTGCGCCCTCGTCGGAATCGCCACCAAGTTCTTCACCTGCTCGCTGGCGATTCAGTACCGCGGCCCTGACAGCCGGGGCGAAATCCAAGGCGGTCCGATGTACTTCATCTTGTACGGCCTCGGGAAGCGGTGGAAGCCGCTCGCCTTGTTCTTCTCGTTCTGCGCACTGTGCGGCACGCTGCCGATGTTCCAGGTCAACCAGCTCGTCCGCATCGCCCGGGAGACCGTGGCAGTGCCGCTCGGCTGGGTCGCTGAATCGTCCGATGCCTGGGTCTTCAACCTCGCGCTCGGCATCGTCGTAGCGATTGCGGCGGGAGCGGTCCAGATCGGTGGGATCAAGCGCGTGGGATTGGTCGCGGCCAAGATGGTCCCGGCCATGGTCGCGCTGTACGTTGCCAGCGCTGCCGTGATCCTGGCCACCAACCTGTCATCCCTCCCCGGGGCCCTGGCCATGATCTTCAAGGACGCGTTCACCGGAGAGGCCGTCGCCGGGGGAGCCGTCTGGGGCGTGATCGTGACCGGCGTGCGCCGGGCCGCATTCTCGAACGAAGCCGGGGTCGGATCCGAGGCGCTCGCGCACGGCGCTGCCAAGACTGACGAGCCCGTCCGAGAGGGCTTGGTGGCGATGCTTGGCCCGATCATCGACACGTTGATCATCTGCACCTCGACGGCGCTGATCATCCTCAGCACGGGCACGTGGACGAACTTCGAGGCCGAGGGCGTCTCGGTGACGCTCGCATCGTTCGAGCAGGTTCTGCCCGGCGTTGGAACCTACGTGCTGCTCACCTGCGCGATCTTCTTCGGCTTCTCAACCACCCTGTCGTGCGGCTACTACGGCGAAAAGTCCCTGGGATTCTTGGTCGGGGCGGAGCGTCAGTTCCTGTACCGCTACATCTACGTGGCATCGATCCTGATCTCGTCCGTGACATCGGTCACGGCAGTGCTCGACTTCATCGATGGCATGTACGGCCTGATGTCCATCCCCACCATGACCTCGTCGCTGATTCTCGCGCCTTTCGTCATGAAGGAAGCCCGCAGGTACTTCAGGGAAATGGCGGCCGGGACAGGCTAGCCCCGCATCCGGCCCGATAGGCTTCACGCGCCGGCTGCCTACAATGGGCTCGATGAAGCGCTACCTCGCCGTGTTCGCGCTGCTGGCCGCGAGTGTGTCGGCGGCCCGCCAGCCCAACATCCTGCTGATCGTCTCGGACGACCAAGGCTACATGGACCTTGGTTCGATGGGTAGCAGCGATATCCTCACGCCCCGGCTTGACACACTCGCAGCGGAGGGAGTGCGGCTCACCAGCTATTACGCAGCCTTCCCCGTGTGCACCCCGTCCCGAGTCGCGTTGCTGACCGGCCGCTATCCACAGCGCAACGGAACCTACGACAACTTCCGCAACGACAGGGTGAACGATGGCTATCGCTATCCGCTCTACGAATACGCGATCAGCCCCGAGCGGATCTTGGGGACCGACACGCGCGAGGTGCTGCTCTCACAAGTGCTCTCCGAGGCTGGGTACGCCACCGGTGTGTTTGGCAAATGGGACCTCGGCTCCCTCCAGCGCTATCTGCCGCTGCAACGGGGCTTTGACGACTTCTACGGATTCGTCAATACCGGCATCGACTACTGGACGCACGAGCGCTACGGCGTGCCGTCGATGTATCTGCGCAACGCCCCTACCGAGCAGGACAAGGGCCTCTACACCACCGACCTGTTCGAACGCGAGACGCTGCGCTTCATCGACGAGCACAAGGCCGATCCCTTCTTCGTCTACATTTCCTACAACGCGCCGCACGGAGCATCGAGCCTGGATCGCGGCATCAGGGGCTTCGTGCAAGCCCCGGGCAAGTGCTTGGACCAATACCCATCACCGGATGGCCTCGCGGCCGAGCGCCGCCACAAGTTCATGGCGGCGGTCACCTGCATGGACAGTTCCATCGGACGTGTCCTGGATCGGATCGAAGAGCACGGGCTGCGACAGGACACCATCGTCATCTTCGTCTCTGACAACGGCGCCGGAGGAGGCGGCGACTCCGGCCCCCTGCGGGGCCGCAAGGGACAAATGTTCGAGGGCGGCGTGAGGGTGCCGTTCCTGATGCGCTGGCCCGGAAAGATCGCCCCCGGCACTGTGTCCGACGAATTTCTCACCGCCCTGGAAGTCTTCCCAATGCTGGTCAAGGCTGCGGGCTCCTCCCTGCCCGAGGATGTCGAACTTGACGGATTTGACATGCTCCCCATACTTCAAGGGCAAGCCAAATCGGAGCGGGAGAGCATGTTCTGGGAGCGCCAAGGCGAATTCGGGGCACGGCTGGGCCGCTGGAAACTGGTGCATTCCAGGAGAGGCGGCGGACTCTTCGACCTCTCGGAAGACCTTGCGGAGAGCAACGACCTCACCAAGGAACTCCCCGATGTTCTCAAACGCGTAAGACGCGCCTACCGGGACTGGGTGCGGGAGATGGCAGCTGCCGAGCCCAGGGGGCCGTTCAAGAACTACTGAAGCCGACCCGCTCCCTGCCGTACTCTGAAATTCGGGACCCATGGCAGACAACGTAGGCAGCCGGCCGCTGGAAATCAGCCGCCACGGTGCGCACGACATCCAGATCCGCTGGAGTTCGGGGGAAGAGGCCGTTTACCCGGCTCGCTTCCTGCGCGGCCAGTGCCCGTGCGCGACCTGTGTTGACGAAGTCACCGGAAAGCGCATCGTCGGCGAGAGTGTCCTGCCAATCTTGGTCTACCCCACCAAGATCGAACCTGTGGGCCGCTACGCGATCCAGATCTTTTGGAGCGACGGGCATTCCACAGGTATCTACACGTGGGAACGCCTGTATGAACTGCTCCCCCAAGTACGCAAGCTCCAAGGGCCAGGGGCCACCCCCCCTATCGTTTAGGCTCCTGCCGCGCTGACTCCCTTTCGGCGAGCGCGAAGGGTGCATAGACCGCCAAGAACATCGCCAGTGCGACGAATTCCAAGAAAACGATGTACCAAGGCCACGGTCCGATGAAGAAGGGCGAGAGCGTACCGTCAGGCGGAGCGGAGAGGTACATGTAGTTCGACCCCAGCACCAGATTGATCAAGGCGACCGCCGCTGCGAACAGGTTCAGGGCGGCAAATGCCCGGATGAGGCCTGCGAGAGTCGGGCGCAGCCCCAAGCCCCAGGTTGCGAAGAGGCATCCCACGACGATTCCGGAGTGTGCGATGAAGTACTGGAAGAAGCGGTATTCCGGGAAGCCGGCGTACAGTCCTCCTGGTGTGATGACGGCGTTCGACGCCCCGACCAGGCCCCAGAAATAGGCGATCTCGTAGGCGCGGCGACTCTTCCACCACAGGGTCGCAACCGTTGCGAACAGCGCAATCCCGCAAACGTGCAACGGCAGGTGGTAGCGGGCGAAACCGGCCAAGCCGGCCTCCGCCAGCCGGACACCCCACGACGCAGCCTCATTGAGGAGCAGGGCGGCCGCCAAGAACCGCGCAATCGTGATGCCGAGCCGAGGCCGGCTGGAACGGCGAACGATCCAAGCCAGCCCGATGGGCAGGATCAACGTGAGCAAGATCGCTGCAATGTGCTGGGCGCTGAACGCTTGGAAGCCAACCTGCGCCATCAGCCGTCAAGCTTGCGCCGCGTTCGCCTGCGAGCAGTGTCTGCGCGCGCCGACGCACCGATCGTGCGCTGGCCGTTCGTGCGAACGGCTAGGCCCAGCGCCCTTTCTTGCCCTCTTCGGCAATGTAGTCGGCGGCCCGAACCGTGATCGCCATCATGGTCAGCGTGGGATTCTGGCAGCCGATCGACGGCCAAGCCGCTCCGTCCGTGACAAAGACGTTGTCAACATCGTTGGCCCGCGCCCAAGTGTTCAGAACCGACTTGCGCGGATCCTTGCCCATGCGGGCCGTGCCGACCTCGTGGATGCAAAATCCGCCGACCGAGGGCCTGCCAGTCAACCGGACGTCCTTATGGCCGGTGGCTTCGAGCATCTCGGCCGCCTGCACGCGGGCATCCTTCCACAGAGCCAGGTCGTTGTCCGACCAAGAGAAGTTGATATCGAGCGTCGGAATGCCCCAGGCGTCCCGCCGGTCTCGGTTAAGCGCCACGTAGTTCTCGTATCGCGGCAAGCACTCGCACCAAGCGCCAAAGCTCGTGTGCCACTCCGCGCGCTCGTGGACGGCGCGTTTGTAGCTCTCTCCGAAACCCGGAGACCCAAGCTTGAAGCTCGGACCGCTGCGGCCTTGGTAGCCATAGCCGCGGATCATCCCGTCCGTGTGGGTGCGTTCGATGTTGCGGAAGCGCGGAATGTACATCCCGTTGGGGCGGCTCGGGGGGCCAGCCCATGGCTTGGCCTTCAGTTCCGGCATGCGGCCGGACGCTCCGCCTTGGTAAATGTGGTCCATCAAGTAGCGGCCGAGCATGCCGCTGGAGTTGAAATCAAGGCCGTGATCGGCGGAGTGCATCATCAGACGGGTCGATTCGAGCGTTGACGCACATAGAACGATCACCTTGCCCCGGACCTCCCGCGGCAGCCGGGTCGTGCGGTTCACGTATGCAACGCCCGCGGCCTTCCCAGTGGCCGGGTCCTTCGTCACGTGGCTTGCGACGGCATCCACGACCAAGTCGCAATTGCCCGTCTCAAGAGCCGCCTTGAGCGTCGTGGTGGGGCTGTTGTAGTACGAATGCGTCACGCAGCCCTGCTCGCACGGGCCGCAATAGTGGCAGGGCTGGCGACCGTTGTGCGGCTTGGTAATGATCGCGCTGCGACCGATGGTTGCGACCCGTCCCATGCGGGCGCGCAGCCGATTGCGAAAGAGCTCTTCGCCGCAGCTGAACGGCATCGGCGGCATGAAGACGCTGTCAGGGAGTTGGTCAAGGCCTTCGGCGATGCCACTGAGCCCGATGTAGCGTTCGACCTTTTCGTAGTACGGAACCAGGTCGGCGTACTCGATCCCCCAGTTCTCGCCATAGCCATCGCGATCGGCGCAGCGGAAGTCGATGTCGCCCATACGGTACGACTGGCGGCCCCAAGACAGGGAGCGTCCGCCAAGCACGCGCATGCGGATCCAGTGGAACGAGCTATCGCCCGGCGTTTGGTAGGGATTCCGGATATCGTCAGCGAACCATTTGTAGTTCGACTCGCGGCACGCGTACACCAGCCCCTGGATCGGGCGGTTGCGCATTAGATCGGGCGACTTGGGGATCCCGCCGACGTATGGCGCGGAGTTCCCGCGATACTTCAGGTCGTAGGGCATCACATGCTCGGTGAAATCCGCGTCCGTGATCTTCGGACCGGCCTCGAGCACGCAGACCTTCAGGCCAGCTTCGGCAAGTTGCCAAGCGGCCACGCCGCCGGTTGCGCCAGAACCGACGATGACGGCATCGTAGGCGTCGCGGCCCCGCGCGATCGTTTGCAGCATCCCGATTAGTCTAGCAATCGGCCCCTTTCCAGCTTCAGAATTCCCAACGCAGCGCGAGCTGCACTTGCCGCGACGAAGTGCTGGTCGACGTGATGCGTCCGGCACTGCCGATGCGGCCGCCGGACCGGGTGAACAGCGCACGCCCGGATGGCACCTGGAAGTTCGGGTGGTTGGTCACGTTGAACGCTTCGGCGCGCAGTTTCAGGCTCTGGCGCTCGGTCGAGACCAGCGCCTTGTGCAGCGCAATGTCCATGGTGAAAATCCCCGGCCCGCGCAGCGTGCCGCGACCGAGCGTGCCAAGATAGCCCGCCTCGGGCAGCGCGAACGCGGTCGGATCGAAGTAGCGCGCCGGGTCACCCAGGACGATATCCGGGGCCGCGCGGCCCGCGACCAGGTCCGGGCGCTGTCCGACATCGCCGAAACCCGGCCTGAGGCGCGCCCGGTCGAAGCCCACGCGCGGCGCGAACGGCGTCCCGGACAGTACCTGCATGATGCCGTGCAGCTGCCAGCCTCCAAACACCGCTGCGGCCGGCGAGCCCTTCCCCCTCCACAGCTCCAGCGAGATGTTGCCGGCCACGACGTGCTCTTGGTCGAAGTCCGAGAGCCCCCTGTTGGCGCGGTAGTTCCACACGGTCGGAACCTGGTCGCTGGCCACGAAGTCGTTGAAGGTATGGTTCGAGGCCTCGTCGATCGAGCGTCCCCACGTGTACTTGCCGCGCATCGAGAGCCGCTTGGCCAGCCGGCTCTGCAGGCTGAAGGTGATCCCTTGGTAGAACGAGTTGAACTGGGTCCGGCGCAGCCCGATGCGCGAAAAGGCCGGATTGACGTAGGGGCTGCCCTCGGGAAAGAAATAGCGGCCGTCGCTCTGGACCTCGGGAATCGGAGAGTTGGCGCTGATCAGCTGGCCGAACAGGTGGATGCCCCGGGCGCCGCTATAGCCGGCCCTGATCACCGTGCTCGGGCTCAGCTGGCGTTCCATCGACGCCTGCCAGCGGGCAACATACGGCTGGTTGAGGTCGTAGTCCACGCCGTCCATCGACGTGGAAGGGTTGCGCCCCTGGGCCGCTTGAAGGATGTCCGGAAAGCCCGGGCGCCCGAACACCAAGATGCGGTTGAACAGCGGCGGCGTGCGGACGCCGGCGATGGTCAGCTCGCGGCTGCCGAGCTGGTCGTAGAAGATCCCGAAGCCGCCCCGGGCAACCGTGCGGGAATCGCCGACGGGGTCGAACGCCACCGAGATCCGCGGCGCGAAGTTGTCCTTCGACGGGTTTTTCCAGAGCGGGCCGCCGAGAGTCGTCTGGGAATCGTTGACGTAGTCTCGCAGCACGGCGATCTTGCCGTTGACCTCGGTCGGCGTCGACACCGATTCATAGCGCACGCCCATGCTGACGCTGAAGATGTCGAAGACCCTGAACTCGTGCTGGAGATAGCCGAAGTACTGGTTGTAGCGCCAGCCCCGGACGGTGTCGGAGCCGGGCTGCATCACCTCGGCGATGCGGGGACGAGCCTGCAGCAGCAGGGTCAGCGAGTCGAAGGTGTACGAGCCAACCGCGCTGAGATCGGAGCGCTGGTTGAAGCGTACGCGGTCGTAGCCCGCTCCCATCCGCAAGGTGCTCTTGCCCGTCGTGCGCACGAGAGAAGTCGCGAACTGGTAGCTTTCGAGGATGAAGCGGCGCGGCCGGGCGCGGGCTTGGAAGCCGCCCATGTTGCTCAGCCCGTTCACGGTGATCGAGCCCATCGGCTGGCCGTTGACGAACGCAAGCGAGTCCGGCACGGACGTGGAACTGTTCTCGAAGTTGTCGACCCGACTGAAGGCCGCCCGCCAGGTCGACAGCATCGCGGGAGAATGCACTCGCTTGAGCTGCGTGTGGAGGAAATTGTCGCGCGAGTCGAGCCCGAACACCCACAGGTCCATCGGGTCCGGCGTGCGGGCCGCGGCATCGTCGAACGTGTAGCGCGCCGCCAGCTGGGTCGCAGAATCGAGGACCAGGTCCAGCTTTCCCGACAGGTAGGTCTCGTCCACGCGATCGTTCAGCTGGCGGATCGAAGCGGCCGTGCCGTCGCCGAAGTCGCGCCCGTTGGGCAGCGGGTACAGGTCCAAATAGGGGCGCACTTCGGAGGCCACGGGAATGTCTTCTCCAGGCAGGTGGCCGAGGCGGGCCTCCGGCGTGGGCACGGCCGGGCGCGCCGTCCGGGCGCGCCGCTCGCGCAGGCCCTCGTAGTTGAGCAGGAAGAACGCCCGGTCTAGCACCACTGGCCCGCCCAGCAGGGCCCCGAAGTGGTTGCGCCGCAGCGGAGGGGCCCCGGCAGCCGGGGAATCGAAGAAGTTCCGCGCATCCAAGGAGTTGTTGCGCAGGTATTCGTAGAGGCTGCCGTGAAATCGGTTCTCGCCTGACCGCGACACCGCCGTAAACACTCCGCCCGCAGTGCGGCCGTACTCGGCGCTGTAGGGGCTCGTTACCAGATGGACCTCTTGGACCATCTCCAGCCCGAGCACGTTGCCGGTAGCGCTGGCGGGAGATGCCGAAGCGGCGTCGTTGACGTAGACCCCATCGAGCTGGAAGCTGTTTTGGTTCGGGCGCGACCCGAGCACCGAGATCTGCCGCCCGATGCCTTGCGCCAGCCCGACCCGCGCCGAAGCGGGCAGCGTGGCGCCGGGCTCTAGGGCCGAGAGCTCAAACAGGTCGCGACCGTTCAACGGCAGGTCGCGCAGATTGCCTTCCGGCACAAGTCCGCCCCAGTCCGCGGCGTTGGTGGAGACCAAGGAGAGATCGCCCTCCACTTCAATGGCATCCTGCGTCATGCCCAGTTCCAAGCGCACGTCGTATTCGGCGATTCGGCCGCTGGTGAGCAGAATCCCCACAGCCTCGAGCAGCCGGAAGCCGCGCCGGGAGACGCTGACCGAGTAGCTGCCCGGCTGCAGTGCCGCGATGACATAGCGCCCGTCGCCGCTGGTGGTGACCTCGCGCGATATGCCCGTGCCGCTGTGGGTCACAGTGACTTCCGCACGCGGAACCACCCGACCCTGCGGATCGGTGACGGTTCCCTGAAGGGTGGCATCGGACTGCCCGCAGAGGGGCGGCACAACGGTTCCCGGCAATGCCAGGCTCGCCAAAGCCAGCCACAGTGCTGCGGAGGTGCGGCGCGCGCGAGCGGTCATGGGAAACGCACCGTCCCGGCCGAGGCCGCGGTCGCCATCCAGGACTCGCGTCACTTGACTCGCCTCATCGACCACTCGCGCTCGTCGCCATCAGCCGAATGGCTGTCCCGCAGCACAAGCGTGTCCCCCGAGAGCACCAGCTCTCCGGGAAACGAGCGGCCCTCGTAATAGGCGGACAGCGCCACGACGTTCGTCCGCACGACCTTGCTCTCCCCGTCCCACTCGTAGCGGTAGAGGCCCGCTCCCAGCGGCTGCTGGCTCTGGAACTCTTCCGGCGTCATGTCGCTGAGGGACTTGGTGAGCTTGGGCCGGTCCTCGCCTGCCAGGATCACCATCTGGTGGGTGTCGCCGAACTGGTGGTACTCGCGCCTGTAGGGCTGGTCCTCGCCCTTGGCTAGGTTGCGGACCGAAGTGACCTCCCACAGCCCTTGGATGCCGACTTCTGACACGGCGGCAGGCTCTCCCGCCGTGCCGCAGGAAATCAGGGCCGCCAAAGACAACGCCATCGCGGCCAGCGGCAAGGCCCGCGGCCCCGCGAGGGGTGCGACACCGGAAGCGATCGTGGGCGGAGAGGCGAAATCTCGAGCCATGACTTCATTAGAACGCAAGGCCGCTCGCGAGGGGAAGCGGCCGGTTCTCGCGCCGAACGTGGCGCTATACTCGAAAGGTCGCAAACGCCCCCGGATGGCCCAACACTCGTCTACCACCCCTGTGATGCGGCAGTACTTCGCCGCCAAGCAGGAGCATCCGGGCTGCTTGCTCTTCTTCCGGCTCGGCGACTTCTTCGAGCTCTTCTACGACGACGCAGTCAGGGCCGCGAAAGACCTGGAGATCACCCTGACCAAGCGGCGCGACCGCACGGGGAATCCGATCCCGATGTGCGGCGTGCCCGCCCATTCGGTCGACGGTTACTTGGCCAAGCTCCTCAAGAAAGGCCACCGGGTCGCCATCTGCGACCAAGTCGAGGATCCCAAGCAGGCGCGCAAGCTGGTGAAGCGCGAGGTCGTCAGGGTGCTCTCTCCCGGGACAACGAGCGACCTAGACCTGCTGAACGCCGGCGAGAACAACTACCTAGCGGCGGTTCACTCGAACGGGTCGGTCTCCGGCCTCGCCTACGTGGACGTCTCGACCGGCGAATTCCGCGCGACCGAGCTAGGCCCGGCAGAAGTCCAGGACATGCTCCAGTCCCTTGGCGTGAAGGAACTGCTTCGCGCCGAGCCGGAGCCCGACCTCGGCCTGCGCTTCGACGGTGACCGACGAGAGCAGCGCTATACCGTCACCGGCATCGACCCGTGGGTCTTCGACCAAGACTACGCCGAACGCCAGCTGCTCGATATGTACGGCCTGCACAGCCTCGACGGGCTGGGGATCTCAGGCCACCCGCTGGCAGTCGCGACCGCCGGAGCGTTGCTGCACTACCTCAAGGACACCCAGCGCTCCGGACTGGCGCACCTGGAACGACCGAGATTCGTCCAGCAGGCGGATTGGATGATCCTCGACCCGGTTACCGTCCGCCACTTGGAACTGTTCGACTCGCTCTACGAGCAGGTCCAGAGCACCCTGCTGTTCACGCTCGACCGGACGGCCACGCCGATGGGGGCCCGGCTGCAGCGCGGCTGGCTCCTGCGGCCCAGCCTCGACCAAGAAGAGATCGAGCAGCGGCTGGAGGCGGTGCAGAGTCTCTGCTCCGACACCATCATCCGCAGCGAGTTGCAATCGGAACTCAAGCAACTGCACGACATCGAGCGCTTGGTGGCGCGCATCACGCTCGGCTCGGCGAACCCGCGCGATCTGTACAATCTGGGCACGTCGCTGAAGCGGATTCCGCAGCTGCGGGCGTTCGCCGAAAAGCTCTCGGGGCGCAGGCTAGCCGCCCTGCTAGAGCGCATGGACGAGTTGGCGGACGTTGCCGCGCAGATCTCGGCCACCATCGCCGAGCAGCCGTCGCTAGCGGTGGGCGAGGGCAACGCGGTCGCCGAGGGCTTCGACGCCGAACTCGACGAGTTGCGTGCGCTCCAGCGCGACAGCAGGACCTTCATCGCAGGCCTGGAACAGCGCGAGCGACGCGCCACCGGGATTGACTCATTAAAGGTAAAATTTAATAACGTCTTCGGCTTCTTCATCGAGGTGTCAAAACCCAACCTGCCCAAGGTTCCGGAGCATTACGAGCGCAAGCAAACGCTGGTCAACGGCGAGCGGTTCGCGACCGCCGAGCTGAAGGAACTCGAGGCCAAGGTGCTCGATGCCGAGACACGCATCGCCGCAAGGGAGGTGGCGATCTTCCAAGGGCTACTGGCTGACGTGGCGGAGCAAGCCCGGCGGATTCGGACGAGCGCGGCGGCGATTGCAGAGATCGACGTGCTGCGCGGCTTGGCGGAGGTCGCAGTCGAGAGAAACTATTCGCGGCCGCGCTTCGCCCCGGGCGGCAAGATCCAGATCAAGGGCGGACGGCACCCCGTGGTCGAGCGCGCGTTGGAGGAAGAGCGCGGCGAGGGATTCATCGAGAACGACGTGCATCTCGACGACGACGAGCGCCTGGTAGCCCTGATCACCGGTCCCAACATGGGCGGCAAGTCGACCTACCTGCGACAGACCGCCTTGATCGCGGTGATGGCACAGATCGGCTCGTTCGTGCCGGCGAGATCGGCGTCGCTGCCGCTGATCGATCGCATCTTTACCCGCATCGGCGCCAGCGACAACGTCGCGCAGGGGCGTTCCACCTTTATGGTCGAGATGACCGAGACGGCCCAGATTCTCAACACCGCCACCGAGCGCAGCTTGGTCCTGTTGGACGAGATCGGGCGCGGCACCTCGACGTACGATGGCCTGGCCATTGCTTGGGCCGTCGCCGAGTATATCCTTGGCAAGGTTCGCGCGAAGACCCTGTTCGCGACGCACTATCACGAACTGACCGCCCTGCCCAAGGCCCGCAAGGGCATCTTCAACCTGCACGTGTCGGCCAAGCAGTCCGGCGAACAACTGGTCTTCTTCCACAAGATCGAACCGGGAAAGGCGGATCGCAGCTACGGCATCGAAGTCGCCCGGCTGGCAGGGCTGCCGCCCGACGTCGTGGTCCGCGCCGGGGAGGTGCTGGCCCATCACGAGCAGTTCGACAGCGCGCCCCGCGACTCCCCTCCCCCGGCCAAGACTTCGAAACCCGCCTCGGCCGAGCAGAGCATCCTCGCCGAGCTCCGATCTCTTGACGTGGACCGGGTCAGCCCGTTCGAGGCGCTTTCGCTGCTGCACGATTGGAAGGCAGATCTCGATCGTTAGAGGTAGTGGCGTTTCAGTCTGCTACGCTGAGATTTCGATCCATTGGAGGTGCTTGATGGCTGGTTCCCACACACTTACGTTTACCGATTCGGATTTCGATTCTGAGGTCCTGAATTCCGAGCAGCCCGTCTTGGTTGACTTCTGGGCGACTTGGTGCGGCCCATGCCGGCAGATGGCCCCGGTCATCGACGCGCTGGCCGAGAAGTACGCCGGAAAGGTCAAGATCGGCAAGCTTGACGTCGACATGAACCCGGGCGCCGCCCAGCGCTTCAACGTGCGCGGCATCCCGACGATGTTGCTGTTCAAGGCGGGCCAGCCTGTCGAACAGATCGTCGGGGCCGTTCCCGAGGCTCGGGTGGCGGACAGGCTCGACGCCCACGTGGCCTGAGCCAGGCCAGAGTGAAGCGGCCTCCCCGGTTTTCCGCGCAGCATCTGCCGGACGCCACGGGCTTGCACGTCTGAGCGGCTGCCCCGCCAAACCGCTTTCCGCCGTGAACCATCGCTCGCACACCTCGCGCCGCAAGTTCCTGCGCTCTGGCGGAGCGTCGCTGTCGGGGCTCGCGGCTGCGGCCGCCGGATTGGCTCAGCAGACCGAGGAGCCGCAGCCGCGGCTCAACGTGTTGCTGGTGCTTGTGGACGACCTGCGGCCGGAATTGGGTTGCTATGGCAACCCGCGGGTCAAGACGCCGCGGATCGACCGCTTGGCGGAGCGCGGCATGACCTTCTTGCGAAGCTACTGCCAGCAGGCTGCCAGCAGCCCCTCTAGGACGACCCTGTTGACGGGCCTTCGGCCGGACACGACCCGAGTCTACGACCACCGGATCCATTTCCGAGCCTTCCGGCCCAATGCAATCACCCTGCCGGAGCAGTTCCGCGACCACGGGTACGAGACCACCGCGTTCGGCAAGGTTTTCGAATCTCCCGCGCTCGACGACCAGCGGTCTTGGAGCATTGCCCCGTGGACCCCGGGCGGGCCTGCCTGGCGCAGCGACGAGAACGACGCTCTGTCGGAGGCAAATTGGAGGCGACTGCGGCGCGGCGGTTGGCGCATCGCGGAAGACGGACCCGGCGCAGCCACAAAGGCGACAACCTCCAAGAGCTGGCAGGCATCCTCGGCGGATGCGTCCCAGCTGCCCGACGGACAGACAGCGGCGGCGGCCGCGGAAGCAATCGCGCAACTGAAGGACCGCCCATTCTTCATCGCAGTTGGCCTGCGCGGGCCCAGCCTCCCGATGATCGCGCCGGAGCGCTTCTTCAAGCTCTACCCCACCGGGAGGTCGGACATCCCAAAAGCCCCCGACCCGCCGCGCGATGCGCCCACATTCGCACTCCATGGTTCGGAGGAGATCCGAAAATACGACGACATTCCCGCCGAAGGACCAATCCCCATACCCAAGGCGCGCGAGCTGATTCGGGCGTACCGCGCCTGTGTGACCTTCGCGGACTCTCAGATCGGCATGCTGCTCGACGCCCTGGACCAAAACGGGATCGCAAATCGCACAGCGGTTGCAATCGCAGGGGTCAGCGGTTCGCACCTGGGAGAGCTGGGCCTCTGGAACAAGCACTCAAACTACGAGGCCGCCACCCACACCGCACTAGTCGTGCGGGCTCCGCGTCAGCGCAATGCAGGACGCAAGACCGAGGCGCTTGTCGAGTCGGTCGACCTGTTCCCTTCCCTGTGCGCGATTTGCGACGTTCCCTTAGCGCCGAACATGGAGGGTTCCAGCTGGCGAGGTATTTTCGACGATCCGAAGCGGCTGTGGAAGAGAGCAGTGTTCAGCCAGCATCCCCGCATCATTCCGGGCGTGGGTCCCGGGATGGGCTATTCCATGCGCACGGTGCGTCACCGCTACACCGAGTGGTCCGGGATCGACAGCCCGTACAGCACCGTCGAACTCTACGACTACAAGAACTCGCGCAACGAGCTGCGCAATATCGCCAACCGGCCGGAACACGTGTCCCTGGTGAACGGCCTTGCCCACATGATGCGAGAAGGCTGGGAGGGGTCCCGGCCTCCGACTCAGCTCCCGACGCGCGTGAGGGGTTGAAGACCTAGCGAATCTAGAGCCGACCTACTGGTCTTGCTCGGACGGGGCGAGCGCGCGATAGTCCTCCGGACGGTCAATGTCCAGCAGAACACCCTTGTCGGCTGTGTCAAGGAAGTGCGCCTCGCTATAGTAGCCGCGCACGACATCTTGCGGACTGCGGCCGGGATCGAGGTCCAGCAAATCCGTCATCACTCGCTTGGAAAGCACAACCGGATGGCCACGCTCCCCTCCATGCCGGGGAATCACCAGCGGGGCGCGGGAATCTGCGGCGGCTGCGAGCAATCTGTCGAGGGTGCGGCCCCGCACGACCGGATGGTCCACCAGCATCCATAGCACCGCGTCCGCCTGCTGCCCGATCTGCGCCAGCCCGCACTGCAAGGAGGTCAGCATTCCCCGGTCGTAATCGCGGTTGACCACGGCCCGGATGCGCGGCGAGGCCGGTAGTGCCTCTCGAATGCGCTCCTCGTGATGGCCCAAAACGACTACAAGCGCATCGACTCGAGGCAGCAGCAGGTGCGCCAAGTGGCCAAGGAAGGGGCGTCCTCGAAAGTCTAGGAGCGCCTTGTCGCTGCCCATCCGGGAGGAGCGACCAGCGGCCAGGATCAAGCCCGCCGTGCTCACCGCGTCTCGGTTAGAGCTTCCGTCTCAGACACCGACTCCGCATCGGCCACGCCTGCCGCCAAAAGCGCCCGCGGCACACCCTCGGCAAAGATCGACTTCGACAGCGGACTCCATCCGTCCTGCGAGTTGCGGCGCCTGCGAATCATTTCGGCTACCACGGCAACGGCGATCTCCTCAGGCGTGACGGCCCCGATATCGAGACCCATCGGCGCGTGGATCTGCGAGAGCTTTTCAAGCGCGACACCCTCGGCGAGCAGGTGCTTGGCGACTTCGATCGTTTTCCGCTTCGATCCGATCATGCCGACGTAGCGCAACGGCTGGTCGGCCGCCCAGCGAAGCACGCGCATGTCGTCCTTGTGGCCGCGCGTGACGATGATCGCGTACGTCGCATCGTTGCAGGGCAACGTCGGGAAGACATCCTCGTATTCGGCAGCGATCACCTCGGACGCTTCGGGAAACCGCTCGCGGTTGGCGTAGCTGTCACGGTTGTCAATTACGGTGGTGGCGAATCCCGCCAACGTGGCGACCTTGGACAGGCTCTTCGAAATGTGTCCCGCGCCGAAGATCAGCGCTGTGGGCACTGGCAAGACCGGTTCCACGTATACGTTGAGCTGCCCGCCGCAGATCAGACCATTGTCGTAGGCCGCTTCCTGGCCAAGGCTGAACTGCAGCATGCGCGGCTTCTCGGTCTCGATGACATCGCGTGCCGCCTGCCAAACTTCAGCCTCGGTACAGCCCCCTCCGATGGTGCCCACCATGGTACCGTCCTGGCGGATCAGCATCTTGGCGCTCTGAAAGCTCGGAATCGAGCCGGCGACCTCGACGATCGTCGCGACCGCGCACTTCTCGCCGGAGCGACGGAGCTCTACCAGCTCCTCGTACACATCCATAGGACGCGGCATGTTCCTACATGATATGGGAATTCGCCGCGAAATCGCGTGCTCGCACAGAGAGCCGGTCGCAGAGAAGTGCGTGTCAGTGCCACTCTCGACCGATCCAGGCGTGTGAGTCTCGGGGCGAGGGGAATGCGTTTCGGGCCTCATTGCCGTCCGAATCACCGAGCAAACCACTGCTGGGATGGAAGTCGGCAGGGTTGCGACACAAGTGCCGTCAAACCATTCCTGTCGAAGCATGCCGGCCCAGTTCGTACTCTCAAGTCACGTTCTGCCGGGCCGAGATGCGCTGTCCCGAACAAGCGGGCGCGCAGCCTCCGAGAGCGGTCGTTTCGGCCGCCGGCCGCCGACGAGTCGGCTCAGGTGCGTGTTGTACAGTGGGTCTAGTTACCCGCCCTCGAATTCATGCAATTAGAGAAAGCCTACGATCCCTCGCAGATTGAACCAGCGTGGGCCGAGTGGTGGGTCAGCGAGGGTCTGTTCAAAGCTGACACTGCCTCGTCGAGACCCGTGTTCTCGCTGGTGATCCCGCCGCCCAACGTCACTGGCGCGCTGCACATGGGGCACATGTTCGAGACCTCGCAAGTCGACATCACGATGCGCTGGCAGCGGATGCGCGGACGCAATGTTCTCTGGCTTCCGGGCACCGATCACGCCGGTATCGCCACCCAGATGCTGGTCGAGCGCCAACTGGCCAAGGACGGCATCGACCGCCGGGATCTGGGGCGCGAGAAGTTCCTCGAGCACGTATGGAACTGGAAGGAGACCTACGGCGGCACGATCGTGGGACAGCTCAAGCGCGTCGGCGCGAGCTGCGACTGGACCAGGGAGCGGTTCACGATGGACCCCGGGTTGTCGCGAGCCGTGGCCGAGTGCTTTGTCCGCCTTTACGAGCGCGGCCTGATCTACCGCGGCGAGTACATGATCAATTGGGATCCGGGCACACTCACGGCGATCTCCGACCTAGAAGTCGAGTACGAGACCCAAGAAGGTTCTCTGTGGCACCTCCGTTATCCCGTCGAGGGGGCGGACGGGGATTTCATCGTGGTCGCCACAACCCGTCCGGAGACCATGCTCGGCGACACAGCCGTTGCGGTCCACCCGGACGACGAGCGCTTCCGGCAACTGCACGGACGCACCGTCCAGCTGCCGCTAGTGGGCCGCAGCCTCCCGGTCATCTGCGACGACTTCGTGGACCCCGAGTTCGGTACCGGAATCGTCAAGGTCACGCCTGCGCATGACCCCAACGACTTCGCGGCGGGTCAGAGACACGGACTTGAATGCATCACCGTGCTGGACGAAGAAGCCAGGATCAACGCCAAGGGCGGCGCTTACGCGGGACTGGACCGCTACGACGCCCGCTCACAGATCGTCGAGGATCTCACGGCGCTGGGATTGGTCGACAAGGTCGAGGAGTACACCAACAACATCGGGCGCAGCCAGCGATCCGGACTGGCGGTGGAGCCGCGGGTCTCGACGCAGTGGTTCGTCCGCACCAAGACACTGGCTGAAGCCGCGATCCAAGCCGTAGAAGAGGGTCGCACCGAGATCCTGCCGGACCAGTGGCAGCGCAACTATTTCGAATGGATGCACAACATCCGCGACTGGTGCATCTCGCGGCAGCTCTGGTGGGGCCACCGCATCCCGGCCTGGCACCTCGAGGACGGCTCGTTCGTCGTGGCCCGCAACGAGGACGAGGCTCGGGCCGAGGCCGCGCGGCGCGGGCTGCGCGTGACTCACCAAGAAACGGATGTGCTGGACACGTGGTTCAGTTCCGGGCTCTGGCCGTTTTCGACCATGGGCTGGCCCGACAAGACCGACGACCTAAAGGCTTTCTACCCCACCGCGCTGCTCAACACGGGCTTCGACATCCTCTTCTTCTGGGTGGCGCGGATGATGATGCTCGGCATTGCGATGACCGACGAGGTGCCCTTCCGCAAGGTCTTCATTCACGGCCTCGTGCGCGATGCCGACAAGCAGAAGATGTCCAAGACCAAGGGCAACGTGATCGACCCGATCGAGATGACCGAGCGCTACGGCACGGACGCCGTTCGATTCGCGCTGGTGGCTTCGGCCGGACAGGGTTCGGACGTGGTGCTCAAGGAAGAGCGCATCGCAGGCTACCGCACGTTTGCGAACAAGATCTGGAACGCGCTGCGCTTCGTCGGAATGAGCTTGGAGAAGGCCGGTGCCGACGTGTGGACGCCCGCAAGCCTGGCCGAGTACCGCCCGCTGCCGGACGAGCAGACCGGAGAGGTGTCTCTCGCCGACCGCTGGATCTTCTCGAGACTGCACACCGTGGCGGCCCAAGCCAACGAACAGATCGACAGCTTCCGCTACCACGAAGTCGCGAGCACCCTGTACCATTTTTTCTGGCACGAGTTTTGCGACTGGTACATCGAGCTCAAGAAGCTCTCGTTCGAGGACGGGAGCGGCTTGACCAACGGCTGGAAGAACATGCTCGCCGCCACCGAGCGATCACTGCGGCTGCTGCACCCGATCATGCCGTTCATCACCGAAGACCTGTGGCAGCGGCTGACGGCCAACACGCCCGGACGGTTCAAGTCCATCGCCCTCACGGATTATCCGCAATCGGCTGAAAGCGACGCAGATCCGGCCGCAGAGCGGCGTGTTGAAGTCCTTCAGGCCCTAGTCACTACGGCCCGGAACCTAAGGGCGGAACTCAATCTTCCACCGCGGGAAATCCTGCACGGCACGGTGTTCAGCGAGGACGAAGTCACGCGGGACGTGGTGCGAAGCGAACACGGAGCCCTGCGTCGGCTGGCCAACCTGCAAGCCGAGGCCCGCTCGGGCGCAGCCGGGGCCGGCCAAGCCCTGGGACACACGGCTGACTTCGACTTGGCCGTGCAGTTGCCGGAGGAACGGCGCATCGCGCTTCGCACCAAGCTCGAAAAGCAACTCGCCTCACTGGTCAAGGCGGAAACCTCGGCGAGAGGTCGGCTGGACAACCGGAGCTTCGTCGAGAAGGCCCCCGAGCACGTCGTGAGCTCTCTGCGGCAGAAGCTCAGCGACTACGAATCGCAGGTCGAGCGCATTCAGAACACGTTAACCGGGCTCTGAGCCGGTCAGCGAGGCTGACCCGAACGGCCTGGGCCAGCTACAACGCACGCGCGAGATCCGCGTCCCGTACCGGTTGTGCGGCGATCACTTCGCCCTCGCTCAGGCCCGATCGGATGGTGGCCTCGGTGTCGCTGAGTTGGCCGACCTGAACTTCTCGCGCGACAAACTTGCCGCCATCTTGCACCCAAACGGTATCCTCGCCATCGATCTCTCCCAGTGCCGAGCGCGGCACGACCAAGGCTTGATCCTCGGCCGCCAGCAGGATATCGGCGCTGGCCGAAAGGTCAGGCTTGATGCGCTCGTCCTGGCTGAGGACTTCGATCCGGACCGCAACTTGCCGAACCCACTGGCCGGACGAACCACCCCGCGAGCCGCCACGCCCGCCCCTGCCGCCACCGCCAGTGGATTGTCCGGCGGAAGCGACCGCTCCGATCGCAGCGACGCGCCCCTCAAACGCTGCGCCAGGATAGGCATCGAGATGGATGGTGGCTGGCGATCCGAGCTCCACAAGCTGTGCATCGGCTTGGTTGACGTCGGCATACACAGCCATCTTGGAGAGATCCACGATCCGCAGGAAGGTGGAGCCGGGATTGACCGTGTCGCCAGCCGAAGCTTGCGAGAACCCGTCGCGCTGGAACATCGTCTCGACGACTACGAGGCCTGAGACAGGCGTGCGCAAGCGCATCTTTTCCATGTCCTGCATGGTCCTAGAAAGCCGTCGCTCGTCCTTTTCGATGTCGATCTCGTAGACGCGCTTCTCAGCGGTGTCGGCGATCCGGCTCAAGCGCACCTCTTCGGTGAGCTGCTCTGCGGAAGCCTCGTCTTGCTCCGCCTGCAACCCAAGGATCTCGGCTTGGATCTTTGACCTGACTTCGGCGGTGCGCAGTTCAAGCTTGGACTTGTCTGCATCCGCCAGAGCCTTGTGATGGTCTTGCTCTAAGTTGGCAGCGTCGATCAGCAGGGATGCGATTCGACTCGCGGAACGCCTGCGGGTCTGAGCCAGCGTGGAGTTGTAGTTGTCCAGCATGTCCCCGGTTTGTTTGGACTCAAACACAGCGACGACCTCGCCAGCTTCGACCATCGTTCCAGGCTCGGCTAGGGATTCGATAGTAAGGCTGGAACCGCCGCCGCCACCACCGCCGCCGCCGCCGCCGCCACCGCCGCCGCGATCCCTAGCGCCGCGCATGCGCGGTGCGCGAATCACCGCGAAGTTCGTGGCTCCGAGAGTGCCGCCAGCCCGAAGCGATGCTTCAAACCTCTTGGATTCGACTATCGCCGTAGGAACCTCGGCCGGCCCTGAGCTGCCAGCGGGGCCAGCTTGGCTCTGCATGGCTCGGTAGGCGAACAAGCCCAAGGCGATGCCGACTGCAACGAGCGCAGCGACAATCCCCCTCGGCAACGGCGGAGGAGTTGGCTTGTCATCGGGAAGCAGTTCCGGGCGGAGAGCTGTCTCAAGTGCCTGAGCCCCCTCAACAGCGCGCTTGCGAAGATCCACTACTGCCTGCGGCTTAGCCATGTGACTCCTCCATTCTGATCTACAAGGCGCACCGGTTCGCCACGCGGGTGACAGGAATTCCGCAGACTTGGTAAAGACTGTGCAAAACAGTCGCGACGGTCGCTCGGCACTAGGCGTTACCGGGCGCAGCGCACGCTGCAAGAGGGAGCTCCAGACCGATTCCTCCGACCGAAACGCCGGCAGCTACAATCGGAGAAACTAGGCCCGGCAGAAGGCAGTAGTTCGATCGTCCGAGCTTGATGGCGTCAGGCTAAGCCTGGTTGTCAACACAAGTGAGCTCCAGAGCTCAAGAGAGTCCGCACCGTTTCGCAGGGGGACGCATCGGAAGTGAGACTGGGCTGGCGTAGCAGCAGAGAGCCCTTGCGAAGTGCTGCGACAGAGAGAAATGGGATCCAGCCGAGTGTTATTGATCACAGGCGCAAGTCGCGGCATAGGTGCGGCGACTGCAGTGCAAGCGGCAGCGCGCGGCTACTTCGTTTGTGTCAATTCTCGGCAGAGCGTTGAAGCGGCCACGTCGGTCGTCAAAGAGATTCGAGAACGGGGCGGGAATGGCGTCGCTGTTCAAGCGGACGTAGGCCAAGAAGCAGACGTTGCGAGGCTTTTCGAAACAGTCGACGCTCAGGGCGGGAGTCTGGCCGGGGTCGTCAACAACGCCGGTGAAGTGGCGCCCGCATCTCGCCTGGAGGACATGGACAGCGCTCGCTGGGAGGCGATCTTCAGGACGCACGTGCTTGGAACTCTTTACTGCACGAAGTAGGCGATCCGAAGGATGAGTCTGCGGTTCGAAGGGTCCGGAGGCGCGATAGTTAAGGGAACTATATTGAAAAGTAGCGATAGCCCAACATCTAGCGTCTAGACATAAAGCTGTATGCCGCCAGCCAACCCGAGTTGCCACCAATAATGAAGCCTATTGCCATTGCGAGAATCGACCTTGCCCGTGATGCGGGCTCCGTGTCTGGGGCGAATCCTAGAATGACAATTCCCGCAATGCAAGCCACTAGCACGACGACCGCAGCTGGTCCCGCGAAGCTTTTGGATGTGGAGCTTTTCTCACTCACTTTTCCTTCCTTGCATCTAACGCTTGGGCGACATGACGTTGCGAACCTTAACCGGCCGCACCGGGGCCTTGATCGCTTCCTCGGACGTTCCCCCGAGCCGCAGGTCTTCGCGCAGATCAACGCGGCTCAGCTGGTAACTCCGGTCGGGGACTCTTACTGTGTGCGGCTTAGCCTGTGTCGTTGCTCTCGCCCCCTTGAGGTTATAGCATATTGACGCTATCTGCAATCGCGCTGTATCCTCATGATATCAGGGAGCTTTCGCTCTCTCTGAAAAGAATCAGGGGAGGTGGACCGTGCGGATGGAGTGCTTGGCCGCCGTAACGGCAGCTATTCTCATCTCGGGCATGACAGCCCGAGCGACAGTTGTTCCGGGGGGCTGCGAAATCCACAACAACGACAGCATCATGGGGACCGTTGACCTTCCCCAAGATGCCATAGACCTGTTCTGCGAAAACGGGATGAGCGCGAGAACCTATTGCTCCGTCATGGCCATCGACGTCGGCCTTCCGAGCGACTTTGACGCCATGCTCAGTGCGCGAGACCAGTCGGCCATCAATCTGGCCAAGGGCATCGTGATCATGTTTCTGGGACACTTGCAGCAAGCGCACGGGTACAAGGGAACCTATGTCGAGGTGAGGCTGTTTTCCGGGACGCATCGCCACTATGCGGGCAAGCAGCCCATAGCAACAGCGACAGCGACGATTGACGGCCTTGCTGATACAACGCCGGCGTTCGAGATCGAATTCCACAGGGCGCCGACGCGAACGCCCAGCGCGGCTGCGGCACCAGCGGCGCAGGACGGCTGGAAGTGCCTAGAGCCTGATCTAGAGTTCTCGATTTCTCAAGCGGAGAACCGGAGCCAGCGCATGATGCTGACTCGCACTAAGGGCCTGACCGTGCTCGGGTTCACCATTCAGGATCGCGACTGGCAAATGGCCAATGAGATATCAGAAGTGGCGCTGGGCATCGATGGGGCGCACTACTCGAGACCGGCCCGCTACGGCCTCCCCGAGATCGAATTGGACGCTGAACTCGCTGCGGCACTGAGACGCGGGCTGAAGCTGTCGGTCACGATTCACTCTTCGGAAGGCAACGCCCACCACTATGATTCCAGCCTGATCGGTTTCACCCGCGCGCACAACTGCGTGATGCAGCGCGAACAAGATGAGCTCCAGCTAGTCAACCGGGAGCAAGAGTCTGCGAGAACCAAGCCGCAGCCCTCGAAGCGAGTCATCAATGTCATACCCGACGGGCAGCGGGTGCACTATGCGCGCGGAGAGATCCATGCACTTAAGCAGATCGTTTCCCTGTGCATGTTGGTAATCGCGACCGCGAACGATGACATCTCCATGCAAGAACTCGCGAGACAGGTTGGCGAGATGCAAGGCTCCCAGAATCCTGACGGCCTTCCTGAGTACTTCAACAAGGGAGTGTCCGATACGTTCAGCCGCATGCAGCGAGCGCTCGAGAGCACGAAGGAACCATAGAGAGCATGCTACTGAGTGCAGGGGGGTCTATATGTCTGAACAGGGACTACGGTGAGTATGAGGCTATGGCTGTGCCCGGCGATCAAGTCGATCGATACAAGGAAAGTTGATAAGCACCGACGGGTCCACCACTACGGGGGTTGAGTTGTTGACTTCCGTCCATTCTTGTCACTGCAAGCGCAGGGTTTCGCCAAGTTCCAGCAATTCCCGACCATCGGTTCCCAAGAGGCCGCTCAATTCGAGAAGTCGCCCTCGCGAGATTTCTTCGCGACCGTAGGCTTCTATGGCTAGGCTTGTGACCTCGCTCCGCAGCTCACGGTACCGAGTACGTTGCTCAGTTACACGCACAGCCTCGTCGTCTTGTTCGCGTAGGCCGAGAACCCGGAGGTATTCTCTACCGAGTTCTTCGCGTTCCAGCAGGTCATCGCACTCGACTTGTGAAATGTACCTCAAACTCCTGAGGCGGAACACCGACGCCTGATAGCTGACACCGAAACGCTGGGCCACCACCGCGACATCCCTATACGTGACGCGTTGGAAATTCGACGAGGAGCGAAATTCTACCTCTACAGCCCCGTCGCTAGCGACGTCGTAAACCAAGTTTCCAGATCTCCCTCGAGACCCTTTGTCCAATCGCTGCAAGACCTCATGCACGCCGTTTCTAGGCATCAGGAACGCCGCGGCAAAGGCGTTGGCACGCTTTTCCACTTGGTCCTTTGAATTGTCCGAGCTAGAGACACTGATGGTTCGGTCTCGATCAAACAAGGCGTGTGCGTATTCGTGAACGAAGGAAAACCGCTTGCGGACATGAGGGTGCGAGGCGTTGACCAGAATTGCCATGCCTATGGACGGATGCCGGAGGAACAGACCAGACATTTGATCGGGCAGGTCAACCCCCGACGCCCAGATTCCTTGCGAATTGATGAGTTCCGAAATGTCTGCGAGGGGCGCATAGCCGATGTTCAGCCGCAGCCGCTCTTCGTCGGCGACACTCTCCCCCTGAGCGATTGCTTCTCCTGTCAAACGGGGCGAACGCAGATCACGCGATGGCGGCCCAGATCGTCGGTCCCAGCCCAATAGGCTCTCGAGCGTGACACCTTCGCGACACAAGGCAACGCACCGGTCCACTTGATCGCGCACCTCGTTCTCTGCTTCCAACCCGGGAGCGACTCGGTGCAAGGCCACCAAGATGTCTTCATCCTCTCTGGCGGCGGACAGGAAGTACTCGACCGGACACCGATAGCACGAAGCCATCTTTGCGAGTTCGAGCGTAGAGACGGATCGGTTGCCTGCCTCGATCTGAGTGATTGCGGTCCGTGGCACGCCAATTATTTCCGCAACAGCCTGTTGGCTGAGACCGCGAGCCACTCGTGCATTGCGCAATCGGCCGGAGAGTCCAGACGGATTCATGGCATGTAGCCCCATAACCATGGACACATCTGGATTCTAGCACGAAAAAGTGAGAATAATGATCAATCTGCACCATAAGATAGACTTCTTAAGATCGAATATCAAACTGGTAGAATCAAATCATCGGTCGCACCGTACAGGTCCATGCGGCTCGCGCAGTTCATGCGAATTGCGTTGCGAACGAGGTGGCACTTCAGATAATTGGGCAGGTTAACGGCCATGGTGAGACCAACCATTCACATTGCTCGCAGCGAATACCCGGCCGGAACGGTCGTCCGTCTGAGCGTAGACAACCAGCGCAAACTCAACGTTCTCGACAGCGGGCTGGTCCGCCTGCTGATCGAACACTTGGGACAGCTTGCGTCTGACCAGTCCGTCCGCGCTGTCGTGCTCACTGGGAAAGGCGAACGAGCCTTTATCGGAGGGGCAGACATTCGTGAGCTGGCCGGGTTCGATCCAGACACGGCGCGAAAGTTCATCACCAGCCTGCACGAGCTCTGCCTTCGCTTGCGAGAGCATCCGGTGCCAACGATCGCCCGGATCAATGGCTACTGCCTCGGCGGTGGCATGGAGATCGCGGCAAGTTGCGACCTTCGCGTGGCATCCGCGAATGCGAGATTCGGAATGCCCGAGGTGAGAGTCGGTATTCCCTCAGTGATTGAAGCGGCCTTGCTCCCTCGGATCATCGGAGCCGGCAGAGCACGGGATCTCGTGCTCACGGGCGACATCATTAGCGCAGATGACGCCTACTCGATGGGATTTGTGCGGCGTCCGGTTGCACTCGGCGACCTTGATGACGCCGTCGAGCGGTGTTTGGCGTCGGTCCTAGCGGCGGGAGCGTCGGCGATCCGCGATCAGAAGGCGCTGTTCAAGCACTGGGATGCCGCCAGCCTCGAGGATGCGATCGATGCCAGCGTCGATTTCTTCGCCAATGCCTACCGAACGCCAGAGCCCAAACGGATGATGCAGTCCTTCCTCTCAGGCAAGCCGGACAGCGATTCCGAAGCCAGCGAACGAAGCGATCCCACCTCCCGCTAGGCGGAAGGGCGCGGGGCTACGCCGCCCATGCATCGAGCCCGCCTCACCGAGCGGGATTCTCGTACCAGATCACTCCCAGTTCCCTGCCCTGGTATCCCTCCGCAAGATACGGCCCCTTCTCTTCAAGCGTGAGTACATCAAGATCCCCATCGCCATCCAAGTCCGTCATTTGGAGCAAGTCGTAGATGAAGCCCTCGGGGCCGCTGATCGAGGTGGGCATCCACTGTGACTTGGTGGGAGAACCACCATGATCGAGCCAGTACACGCCGATCTTCCCATCAGTTGCATGCTCGCAAGACACAATCAGATCAGCCTGTCCATCTAGGTTGACGTCTGCCACCTTTACGGCCTTGCCCCCCGCGGCGCCCGCCGGGGTATCGATCAAGTGGGTCTCCCAACTCGGCGGCTGCCGTTGGGTCCGTCTGTGATACCGAATCGGCTCTCGCTTGACTGCCACCAGCAGGTCTTCCAAGCCGTCGGCATCCAAGTCGGCGATGGCGTTGTGCATCGCCTCGTAGTCCCCCACCGACCCGATGCGGTGCTCGTTCCATCGACTGCTGACGGCGCTGTTCTGTCCGGGGTTTTCCAGCCACAACGCGCCGCGCCGCTCGCCTGTCCTATCGGTGGCCACGATGTCCGAATCGCCGTCCAAGTCGACGTCTTGCTGCCGGATCGTCATGATCCAGCCCGCGTCGTAGAGAGCGTGAAACTCCCATGCCGCCAGATTCCGCGGGTCCGGCGGAGCCTCGAACCAGCCGATCTGCGCTCCCTCTCCCTTGGCCCCCGCGATCAAGTCGGTGCCATGCTTTCCGTCGACCTGCGCAGGCAGTGCGAACATCCACTTGGCAGCGCCGCTGGCCGCCGGCAGTTCCTCGGTGATCCAAGCGTCTGGCTCCAGCAGCTTCTCGCGGTCCGCAGGGCCCCAATGCACGAATATCGACCGCGTGTCTCCTTCGCACGAGCTGACCACGTCCATGTTGCCGTCGGCGTCGAGATCCACGAATACCGCATCCTCGGGATCTCCCACCTCGCCGACGGTGACAGCGGGCCAGCGCTCCCGCAGTCCGTCGGGGCCGGGGTGCAGGTAGACGCGGACCTGCCCGCCCTGCTCCCACGGGGAGGTAATGTCCAAGCGGCCGTCGCCGTTGATGTCTGCTAGACGGACACCGTCGGCTCCCAAGGAGGAGTCGTCGATAGTGTGCCGCGCCCATGCGCCGTCCGGCCATTGGCCTGCAGATTCGTCCGGCGTGCGACAGGAGACGGAGGAAGCCAGCAATGCTGTCGCCAGAAAAAGGGCCGAATCGCACCGGAACCGCATGCCGAACAGTAGTCTAGCGATGAACGTCCGCCGCAACCCGATCTAGAATGGTCGATCCATGCGCCAGCTCCTGATCATTGCCATTTTCAGCACCCTGCCCTTGCTTGCCAAGCCGAATGTCGTGCTCATCATGGCCGACGACATGGGCTACGAATGCATCTCGGCCAATGGCGGCAGGAGCTATTCCACTCCAGTGTTCGAGCGCATCGCACTTGAAGGCATGCGCTTCACGAACTGCTACTCCCAGCCTGTCTGCACGCCTTCTCGGATCAAGATAATGACCGGGAAGTACAACTGGCGGAACTACGATCGGTTCGGGCACATGCCCAAGGGCCAGACCACGTTCGCGCACCTGATGCGAGACGGCGGATACGCGACCGCCCTGACGGGCAAGTGGCAGCTGTGGGGCGGCCCCGACACAGCTTCCTTTGAGAGCGGCACGACCCCGGAAGAGGCCGGCTTCGATGAGTACCTGCACTGGGCCTACCCGTTCGAACTCTCGGCGGCGGAGATGGAACGATACAGCGCGGTCGGCCTGCCGCGTGCCAAGACGACTTCGCGCTTCTGGCACCCGGCGGTGATCAAGAACGGCCAATACCTCCACACTTCAATGGACGACTACGGGCCCGATCTGTTCTCCGACTTCGCTCTGGACTTCATCGAGCGCCACAAGGAAGAGCCCTTCTTCCTGTACTACCCCATGGTGCTGACGCATTCTCCGTTCGTTGCCACGCCTCACAGCTCGACGATCAACGAGAAGACCAAGTTCAAGAGCGATCCCGCGTACTTCGCAGATATGGTCGAGTACGCGGATCACTTGGTCGGACGGCTGATCGATCACTTGGACAAGCTGGGCTTGGCAGAGAACACGCTGGTGCTATTCACGGGCGACAACGGCACTCACCGCAGCCTGAAATCCACGCTGGGAGACAGGGTAGTGAGCGGCGGCAAGGCGTACCCGGAGGACGCCGGCACCCACGTGCCGATGTTTGCGCACTGGCCCGGGCACGTACCAGCGGGTCTGGTATCGGACGACCTGATCGAGTTCAGCGACTTCTTCGCCACACTTGCCGATCTGACCGGCTGGGAGATGCCAGCTGGAGAGCATTTCGACGGCCGCAGCTTCCTGCCACAACTGTTCGGGGGAGCCGGAAACCCGCGGGATTCGATCTTCGTGCACTATGATCGGGACCCATCTCTGGAGACCGTGCAGTTCCCCAGGGTCAGATTCGCACGGACCAAGCGTTTCAAACTCTATGCCGACGGCCGCTTCTACGATGTGCCACACGACTGGGAGGAGAAGCGGCCCTTGTCAGACATCAGCCACATTCCGGCCGCCGCCAAGATCAAGGCCAAGCTGCGAGGCGTGCTGAATTCTATGCCAGTGTGGCGGCCAAACAACGCTGGGGTCGAATAGCGCGCTAGGGCGCAAGCCCGGAGCAGTCACTAGGGCCGACCGCGGCTGGGTCGGGAATCGGACCAGCAGAGATTAGCCGCGGGCGGGCGAGGCTGCCTTCGGCGCTGCCGCGGTCAGATCATCCGCATGGTTGGGCTCTAGGCGGGGCCGAGCGCCCCATCCAGCGCCTCGACGAAGAAGTACTCGCCCCAGATGAGCGACTCGCCGACGCCGAGGCCGCCGAAGTGCTGGGCTTCGACAGCCCGGCGCGGCCTAGGCGTCTCTGCTGGCATGAGGCGAACCCGGGCGGGCCGCCGCGAGTTGCTGCTAGGGGCCGTCAAGGGTGGGGCGCACACATGGAAAGCGGCGCAAGAGGCTGTGGGCGCTGGAGGCCTCAAGGTGGTATACAGCGCCGCCGCCCGCCTCTCTAACGCGCTGGGCTGCTAGAGATTGACTCTCAAGACGGCCGGCGCACACGCTTTAAGGCCGCCTAGCAAGGTCACTTCCGAATCGAATTGGCACCGCTGCCGTGTGCCGCCGTGTGCTAGACGTGTTTGTATGTCGAACAAACTGCCGTTTTCACTGCCGCTGCCGGTACAGCTAAACAACCTAGCCAAGAGGCTGGAGGGCGTCCATCGGGAATTGAACGTGGAGGGCGATTGCAACCGGGCGCTAGTGCTTGATGGCGTCATAGAGGACCTCAAGGGCTTGGCCGAGGCTCTGGAGATATCGGAAGCCGCCGAGGGCGCGGGCAGCCCCCCTTCTACAGCGTCCTAGACACCAGCAAGCCCGCTACGGGCCTCACAGCGCCGCTAGCGGCGACTCTGACCGCTAGCTTGTGCTACAACGGTCTCGCTATGTTTCGATTCCTGATTCTCGCTGCATTGCTGCTGCCAGCCGCTACCGCGCAATCCGATGCTCTACTCGATACTCATCTGCGGTTCGCGCTGTTCAATGCAGGTCGGCCCATGCAGGTAGATGTGATAGGTGTAAGTCCAACTTCGATTGGCGACCTTGAACTGGATAAGGCCAAGATGCAAGCCGCCGTTGCCGATCGGCTGCGGTCGGTTGGTCTGTGGACTGCCAGCAAAGCCGAATCGGGCGACGCATGGTTGCACGTCACCCTGTTGTTTCCCTCTCCCGATACGTTATTCGTGAAGTGCAGCTTGTTCAAGATGTTCATGGATGAATTCGGCAACTTCTGGCGAACTGATGTTCCGATAGCCCTCAACAATCCAGACTACATTTTCACCGATACCGTATCGCACAACGGTGATGCTGGCTATGTTGAATTTGTCACCTTGCGCCTTGTGGATAAATTCGTAGCGGCCTACAAGCGAGTCAACGGCCTCTAGCCTAGCCCGGCCTTAATGATTGCGTCCTCATACGTTGTGCCGCCGTCTACGAGCGCTTTGACGGCCCTAGCAGCGCCTTATACGTCAGAGCCTCTGAGCTTCTCGAACCTCAGCATCACGGGCATCTCGAATTTGGCCGACGCCTCGGCACCAGCACTTCGCCGAGATCGGCTGCCGTGGTTGCGGTGTAGCGGCGGTACGCCTCTCTGGCCGCCTCGCCGCCAGAATCGGCTAGGAACGGCGGCGACGAACTGGAAGCCGCAGACGCGCACGACCGTGGTGATATCGGTCACGCGATAGGCCCTGATCAAGTCATGCAGGACATCGCTGGAGAACGGGCTGTGCGCGGAGTCCAGAAACACCCAGTCGAGGTTGGCCGCCCCGTACATCTTCGGAATCTCGCAGGTCGGCAGCTGGGAATGGGCAATGCCGACAGCGACCCGGCCGTCTTCCAGAATTCTCTTCGTGATCCGGTCAGGTGAACAGGCTCTGCACCACGGCGACGAACATCGTGCCGTAGGCGGCCGCGCTGATGAGGAGGGCGATCCGGCGCCAAAGCGGCGGGCGTACTTCCGGGGGAAGCAGCCGCGTGTTCACAATCAGGAGTTGGACGCTGGAGAAGGCCAGGACGAGCCCGCCGACATTGCCGAGCCACTTCATCATGTCCATGGCCGTTCCCCAGCGGACAACGATCGCGTACCAAGCCGTAAAGCCGAGGAACAGGGCGTAGTAAAGGGTCCGCGCATGGTTCCGCACGAGCCCGCGGATCGCCGGACTGCCGGCCCACGCTATGTCGGTCAGCATCCGCACTAGAACCTCCGTGTTTCCCAAGTGCGTCGAGAACATCACCCAGAAGCCGTTGAGCAGGGCGAGGAACCAGAATCCGTGCCAGACATTGAGCGCGAGGTATTCAGCCTGGTAGGCGCCAGCGCCGATCTGGGACAGGTCCGTGCCGGGCGGCACGACACTGGCCGCAAGGTTCACGTTGAGGAACATTCCGACGAAGCAGCCGACAGCCCATAGCCAGACCTGGTCGGCGCGAGCGTACTGCCACCACCGTTTCCAGCGGGCCAAGTTAGCTGCGCTGGGCCGGAACACACTGCCAGTCGGGGCGACGTGAACCACGAGGGAACTTGTCGCAGACGCAATGGCTCCCGAGTGAGCGGCCATGCCAAAGCCCTTGTCTCGGAACCAATTGGAGATTGCGAGGTTGCCGAAGCCTCCCGAACCGGAGGAGGCGGCGAGCGCGCCAACCAAGGCCAAGTCAATCCCTTCGGGCAGCCCGCCGATCGAGAAGAATCCGGCGCTTGTTGACACCCAGTCCCGGAGCGGAACGAACCACAAGTTGACGAACGCGAGGAATCCGAAGATGAATGCAACCATTACCCAGGACACGCGCTCGAGGGTCCGTTCGATTGTTTCGCCGAACAGCAGGATTACCAATGCGAGAGCTAGCACTCCGTAGGTCGCAACCAGAAGGGAGTCGCTGTCCTGCGCGCCAGGCATGCGTCCCGCGAAGGTCGCAAAGACCGTGGCAGCGGTGCCGGCGGCAAGGGCCGGCAAGCCTACTTGAGCGACGCACAGAACCGCGTAGACCGGAGCCCAAAGCCGCGGGCCTGGCCGCAGCCGCATGAATCCAGTGATGACCGGCTCTCCCGTGTACATCGTGTAGCGAACCGCTTCGAGATTGAAGAGCAGTTGCAGCACGATCGCCAACGTAGCGATCCAGAGCAGGTTCCGGCCGAACTGGACGCCGATGGCCGGCCCCACGAGCCACTCGCCCCCGCCAATCGAGGAGGCAAGCAGGATCGCCCCCGGTCCGATCACTCGGAAAAGATTCCGCAGGTTGAAGGGAGGGGCTTCCGGCAGTTCGCGGGTTTCCCACGGGGGCAACCTCTTCATGCAGTCCTCCGCCTAGCCGATGTCGGGCCAGGGCGCTTCAGCCTTCGTCCCGGTAACGAAGTTGCGGCAGCGAAGCAGCTTTGCGCTTGCGGTTAACCAACTCGTCATAGCGCAGCAGGGCGCCGAGATCCTCGCCTCTCAGGACAGCTTCCGTGATCCGGGCCTCAATCTCGTGCAGGCGCTCCGCAGAATCCAGGGTTTCCTCGACCCGCTCCTCTGGCACTGCGGCCACACCGTCATCGTCGCCCACGACCCAGTCCCCCGGCCTGACCGGCAGCCCCCCGCACTGAACCGGCACTTGGAGCTCGCCAAGGTACTCGGCCCCGCCTGCGTTCGGCACGACTGCCCGGGCGAACACCGGGAAGGTGTCCCGGGCAATCTCGGCGCTGTCGCGAATCGCGCCGTCGACGACGACACCGGCCAGCCCCTTCAGGCGGGCCGCGTGGGTAGTGATGCCGCCCCAGAGGGCAGTGTTTCGGTCGCCGCGACCGTCAATCACGAGGACGTATTTGGGGGGGCACTCCGACAGTGCCTTGCCGACCATCAGGATGTCGCATGGATGCACGCGTGCCGTGAAGGCCGGGCCGGCCATCGAGCTTGTCGCGGACCGGCACTGGATGCCATGATCCATTGCCCCCGCCTTGCCGAGAGCATCGGACACCAGCCCGGTGGACAACGCCAGAAAGCGGCGGGCAGTGCCCGGAATCCCTTCTCTGCGTCGGGATGGTGGCGGGGGAATTCCTTTGGGTTCCATATCGATGCAATGCCGGCCGGTCACTCGGAATTGATATACCCCTGGCCCGCGGGCATCATCACCTGAGCGGGGTTGATCGCTCCGTACTTGGCCTTATTGGCCGTGATCTCGAACGCCTCGCGGACCGATTCGAGCCCGCACAGGCCGTGCGTAAGCATAGGGCCCAGGCGCACCTGACCCGACGCGACCAGCCGAACCGTGTGCTCCAGGTGGGCGTACGAGCTGATGTCGGGAAAGAGCACGCGCAGGCTCCGCTCGCGCAGGCCGTCGACGTCGATCTCGAGCGGTTGACCGAACCAGGAGACCACTATCAGCTTGCCTCCCGATCGGACGGACTGGATCGCCTGATCGAGAGTGCTCGACCCAGCTAGGCCCTGTCTCGGGCTGCCCCCCGCGCACTCGAATACAACGTCCGCGCCCTGACCGCCGGTGAGATCCCGGATCGCCTCTACCGGATCGTTCCTGCGAGCATTGATCGCGACGTCCGCGCCGAGCTCCAACGAGATGTTGCACGCCTCGTCGCGAATGTCCGCAGTGACCACCAGCCCGGCGCCCACGCTACGGGCCGCCTGCATGCATTCCAATCCCATGCTTCCCTGGCCAAAAACCGCGACCGACTCGCCGATCTGGATACCCGCTGTCTCCACCGCGGCAAGACTGTCGCTCAGCGACTGCAGGCATGCCCCCTCGCAGTCGCTGATCGAGTCGTCGACCTGGACCAGCGCGATTTCGGGAAGCAGCGCCCTCTCCGAGAAACAACCCGGCAGCTGAAACCCTATGATCGGCCCGGCCCGGCAAGCGATGGCCTGGCCGTCGTTGCAAAGCGGGCAATCCCCGCATGGCAGCTTCGCCCGCGCTGCCACTCGAGCGCCAGGACGGAAGCGCGACCCGGGCGGGCTTTCCAAGACGCGCGCACAGAATTCATGGCCGAAGAGCCGGATCGGCGCTTCGGTCTCCAGTCTTCTTCTGATCTCCTCAAAGGCGAGCGTGGGAATGCCGAAGGCGAGCTGCGCCTCCGTCACGCTCGGCTGAACGCAAAGGATCTCGACGAGGACGTGGCCGTCTCGTAGCTCGGGCTCGGGCACCTCCTCGAGGCGCATGTCCCCGAAACCGTAGAATTGCCACGCTCGCATCGGTCCGGCCTTTGCGGGGCCGATTGCAGTGTATCAGTCCGTCGGTCCGTCACAATATCGCCCGCCGGCTGCCCGCGAACGCTGGTCCGCCTCCAGCCGGGAAGCGAGAAAGGCCACAAGGCATGGGCTCCTCTCCAACCCCGAACCATTGCTCTCGGCCGTAGGCTGGGGTGACGAACGAGCCACTCGCAGTATCAGGCCCGGCCCAGATTCTGGCCAGCTGGAAATCGGAGGCTTGGGATCGAATAGCGTGCCAGGGCGCAAGCCCCGAGCAGTCACAAGGGCCGACCGCGGCTGGGTCAGGGATCGGACCAGCGGAGATGAGCCGTGGTTCGGCGAGGTTGACCTTGGCGCGGCCGCGGTCAGATCATGCGCATGGCTGGGCTCTAGGCGGGGCCAAGCGCTCGATCCAGTGCCTCGACGAAGAAGTACTCGCCCCACATGACCGACTCGCCGACGCCGAGGCCTAGATTGAGATGGTAAATCCCTTCCTTAAGGATGCCCTCCCAACCCTCTGTGTCAGAAGCAAGGTACGGCGGCTGCGCGAGCGTCAGCAGGACACGGCGGGCCGCTTGGTCGTAGAGCAAGCCCTTGGAGCGGTCCGCGCTCAACTTCGCGAGCCGAAATAGACCAGCCGCGGTGATGGCCGAGGCCGAAGTCTCGTCCCGCCGATCCTCTCTGGGCGCATCGAAGTCCATCGGCGTCACGCCGTTGGCGGGGACGTTTTGCAGAAAGTAGTCAGCACACAGCTCAGCCGTTTGCAGGAACCGCGGATCGCGCACCAACTTGTAGGCCGACGTAAAGCCGTAGATCGCCCACGCCAGGCCACGCGCCCAGCACGAGTCCGACCGCCAGCCCTGCTGGGTCGACTGCCGCAAGAACTCCCCGGTCTCGAGGTCATAGATGCCCTCGTGGGAAGAACTGCCATCGCCGCGCACTAGCACCCGCGCGGAGGTGAGGCTGTGCTGCATGGCGACATCCATCAGCTGAGGGTCACCAGTGCGCAGGGCCGCGTAGAAGATGATTCCTACGTTGGCCATGATGTCGATGAAGATCGATTCCGGCCCCATGAACGAGGACATGTACCGGCCCTTCTGCTTGAAGCGCAGCGCCAGCGTGCGACCGGCCTGGATCACTATGGCATCGAGATCGGGATTCCCGGTGAGCTTGTACCAGCGGTGATACGTCGACAGGAAGATGAAGCCCAAGTCATGGACATCGCGGTCCATCTTGCGGGGCTCGAGAGGCTCGGTGTACCGCTGCGCCAGCTTCATCCACTCGGGGCTGCCGGTGCGTTTGGCAAAGATCCACATCATGCCCGGCAGAAAACCGTCGCACCAGTGGGTCCAAGCCGGCTTGTCGTGGCGCCAGCGACCCTGCTCTGTGTACATCGGGTAAAAGTCGGGGTCACGCTGGACGGTGGAGCGCACTTGCCCCTGAGCAAATCTCAGGGCCCGCTCGAACACTTCGCGGGAACCATCGAGGGAGGTCACTTCGAGCATGAAGCTGTCCAGTGTATCACCAAGGTTTCAAGGCAAGGATTGCCGTTCCTCACCTGAGGTGACCCAATACATACGTTCTCCGCGCCAGCCGGGAGGGCGGGTGCGGCACCAACGATAGCTCGCATTGGCCGCTGAAGTCGTTCCCATTAAGGAATCCCATCTATGTTACTGATCCAAGGCAGGTTATACGCCTTCGATCAGCTGTAATCCGGACAGCCCTGGAACTAGGCGTTGAACTCGGGCTGCTGATTGGAGATGAGCTGACGGATACCATCGCGGATACTCACACCGCCCCGCCCCCGGCTCCGGGCGTTGGGCTGCGTGGACCCGAACCGGCCCCAAGCGTCCAAAACGAAGAGCGGTACTCCCGCCAACTAATTGATGGCATCGCCGTGTCGATCACCAAAGCCTTCGAGCGACTCGAGCCTGCCGAGATCGGGTGGGCCAGCACCGAGCTTGCGGACGAGGTGTTCAATCGGCGCTGGTTTATGAAGGAGGGGACTATCCCTCCTGACCCGTTTGGCGGCACGATCGACCAGGTGCGGATGAACCCTCCCGCCGCCAGCCCAGATCTCGTCAAGCCGTCTGGGCCCGTAGATACTGAGGCCGTAGCGCTCTCGATAAGGTCGGTCGCGGGGCAACCGCTTGCCGTTCTAACCAACTAATTCCCGCACTACGTCGGGAAGATCCCTGCGGGAATGGTATCGGCAGACTACTTCGGAGAGTTCTCGCGTGCGATCACCGCGCGTCTCAATGGCGGCGACGGTTTCGAAATTATGTTCGACCAGACCGCAGTGCGGCCCGGCTGGGTGTGGGATTACGATACGGCACTCGAGGTCGCGCGCGGGATGGAGCGCTACAACGCGCGCTGGCTCGAAGAGCCCTTCGACGGACACGGCCTCGAAGGCCCGGCCCGGCTAGCCGCCAAAGTCGATATCCCCGTCACCGGCGGCGAGCTAGGTAAGAGCATCCACCAGTTCCTGGCCTTCTTGACTCACAAGACCTACGACGTGCTCCAACCCGACACGCGGATTTGCGGAGGCATTCTCAACGCCCGTAAGATCAGCATCCTTGCCGAGGCGTTCCACGTCCATTGCATACAGCACGGTACGCAAGGCCTGTCGCTCGCCGGCTACATCCAGGCCGGCTGCGCGATGCCGAATTGCGAGTACCAGGAAATGATCGGCCAGCCGAACTTGCCTGAGGAGCAATGGTCGCCGGCGTTGAAAGTCCTGCGGACCAAGCATGTCTTCGAAATCGAGGACGGGTACGTGAAGCTGCCTGAGATCCCAGGATTGGGTCTCGATGTCGACGCCGACGCTCTTGAAGAGTTTCGGGTTCGCTCCTAGTCAGAGCGCGTCGCTAGGCATCGAATCGTCTCGTTCCACGCGCGGTCGGGGCCGTCACACTGGCGGGAGCCCCCCATGGAAAGCCCCTGAGCCCCTCTATGGTCTTCACAGCGCCGCAAAGAAGCTCTGGTCAACGCAAAGAATCCGCATCAGGTGTTCTCATCAGGTGTTCTCAGCGTGATAGCCAACTACAAGATCCTCTACACTAAATCCCGAAAATGTCGCCGACCCAGTGGCTTACGTCAAGAGCGTCAAATTGCGATTGATCAGCATCACCGACACCCATGGCCCCGACACGCCGCAGCCAAGGAGGCGCCCGCAATGAACGAATCGAATTCCCCATCAGGCTTGCCCCGGCGCGAGCTGCCCCGACGTGACCTGCTCCGCGGCGCCGCCGCGACCGCCTTGGGCCTATCGGCTGCCACCGGCGCGAAACAAGCCAACGCTCAGTCACGCTCCAACCTCGTCAGCCAAGAAAACGCCAAGCTTGGCACGCGCGACTGGTTGCTCACCAAGACACGCACCGTCCCTGGGAAGGTGAATGTGCTGCCCAGCGGGCGCAGCACGTGGATCGAAGGCTACTGTTCCGCGAACAGCGTACGGGCCGGCGAGACGTTGCAGGTCATGGTCAGCACGAACCCGGTGTCCGCGTTCAAGCTGGAGATCTTCCGGACGGGCTACTACAACGGGGATGGCGCCCGGCTTGTCAGAACGTATGAATCGCTTCCAGGCGTCGTACAGCCGGAACCGTCCATTGGCGAAAACTACATCCGCGAATGCCAGTGGGAGCCTTCGGTGGAGTTCGAGATCCCCGACGATTGGCTCAGCGGCGTCTACTTGGGCAAGCTGACCGCTGAGATCAGCGGGATCCAAAGCTACGTCATCTTCATCGTCCGCGATGACCGCCCCTGCGACTTGCTGTTCCAGTGCAGCGAACTGACGTGGACCGCCTACAACCGCTGGCCAACCGACTATTGCATCTATACAAAGCATGACGGACGCCCCAGCACGACCGCGCCCAGCGGCACGGTGAGCTTCGATCGTCCTTACGCCTTGTTCACGCACCCCGTCAACAAGATCGAGAAGTCAGGCGGTTCGGGCGAATACTTGCCCTGGGAGTTCCCGTTGGCGTTTTGGCTGGAGCAGCACGGGTACGACGTCTCCTACATCTCCAACATCGACACGCACGCCGACCCAGCGGGCTTGCTGCGTACGAAGGGTTTCATCTCGGTCGGCCACGACGAGTACTGGACCGAGGACATGTACGACAACGTGATGCACGCACGCAATGAAGGCGTGAACCTCGCGTTCCTGAGCGCCAATGCCGTCTTGTGTGTCGTACCGCTACATCCGTCCAGCAGCGGCAGGCCTTATCGCACCACGCGCCGGGAAGGCTGGTTCTTCCCTGAGCAATCCGAGTTCGGCGACAGGGGCCGGATGGAGTCGCCCTATGAGAAAGGGTTTGAACCCACCTTGGGCCGCGACGGCGCCCTGCTGATGGGAGCGCGGACGACCCCGCCCGTCAGGGGCGCCGGCGATTGGACGTGCGCCCTGCCGGAGCACTGGCTGTTTGAGGGGACCGGGATGAAGAAGGGGGATTCGGTCAAAGGCCTGATCGGCTGGGAGTGGCACGGCGCCCCGATGATGGACCTGCCCGGCATGCAGATCGTTGCCGAAGGCGAGACGCGAATCAATGGAAAGCAGCCGGGCCACTACACCGCTACGATTTACGACGGACCCAAGGGCAACATCATCTTCAATGCCGCGACCATCTGGTGGGCCAACGGTCTGTCGAGCCCGCCGGGTCACGTCACTCCCGTGAGACACGGGGTGACGCAACAAGGGGTAGACGAGCGAGTGCAGCGAATCACCCACAACCTGTTTAGGCGCATTGTTGGTCAAAAGGCTTGAGCCAGTTTGCTCCCGAAAGGAATCTGCAACGAAAACAAAGATGCGGAAACAGCCAAACGATCAACCGAGCGGGCTCCCTCGTCGCGACGTCATCAAAGGCGTTGCAGCGGCGGGATTGGGATTGTCTGCACTCGGGCGCGGCCCGAACGCCGCCCGAGCCGCATCGGATCTCATTCGCCAGGAGAACGCCAAGCCCGGTACGCGGGACTGGCTGCTCACCAAGACAAACATCACCCACGTCGAGCCGGACTCTTTGTGGCGTTCTCCCGCGATTGAGGGCTACTGCTCCGAGACGAGCGTTCGCACCGGCGACACGTTGAAAGTGATGGTGAGCACGAACCCCGTGTCGGAATTCGATTTGGAAATCTTCCGGACCGGTTACTACGGGGGAGACGGCGGGCGGAGCATGAAGCGGTTCCGTTCATTGCAAGGCAAGACTCAACCCGATCCGTCGATCGGCGCCGACCGCCTGCGCGAATGCAAGTGGGAGCCGTCAGTGGAATTTGAGATTCCAGACGACTGGTTGAGCGGCGTCTACCTCGGCAAGCTCACTGCCAAGCAAGAGGGCCTACAGAGCTACGTCATCTTCATCGTGCGAGACGACCGTGCCTGCGACCTGCTCTTCCAATGCAGCGACATGACTTGGGCCGCCTACAACAGCTGGCCGAATAACGAGTTCTCTCTTTATCACAACGACAAGAATGGCTACACAGGATACAAGAAAAGGAAAAAGTGGAGTACCGATCCCAGCGACACCGGGTGGGTGAGCTTTGACCGTCCCTACGCGCAGTACTGCCAGGATCACCTGATCGACAGACCCTCTTCGGTGGGTTCGAGCGAATTTCTTCTTTGGGAATTCCCTCTTTCCTGTTGGATCGAGCAGCATGGCTACGACGTGTCGTACATATCAAACGTCGACACGCATACGGATGGGCCCGGACTACAGCGGGCAAAGGGCTTCATCTCAGTGGGGCATGACGAGTATTGGACGCGCGAGATGTACGACAACGTCAGCGCGGCCCGCGACGCCGGGGTCAATCTCGCGTTCCTAAGCGGCAATTCGGTGTGGGGCGTTGTGCCCTTACTGCCCTCCGCGGAGGGCCAGTCCTGTCGGGTGATTCGACGGGAAAGCCATTTTCTTGGCGAGAAACTCGCCCAGCTGTTCTACAAGCGACGAGGCTTTGAATTCAACAACCAACCGGGACCGGACGGGGCGCTGCTCATGGGTGGACGGACCGGCGGCGTCGGCGGCGGCGACTGGGTTTGCACCAAGCCCGATCACTGGCTGTGTGAAGGCACGGGGATGAAGGAAGGCGACGCAATCAAAGGCCTCGTGGGCTGGGAGTGGCACGGCTATCCTCTCCTCGACCTGCCCGGCATGGAAGTCCTGACTCATGGTGAGACGAAAGCCGGCAGAGCGCCCGGAACGCCTCATGAAGCAACGATCTACGACGGCCCCAAAGGCAACGTCGTCTTCAACGCCGGGACCATCTGGTGGGCGCAAGGTTTGTCATCGCCCCCAGGCCACGTGCTTCCCGCCCACAAGGCCGCTCAGCCGCAAGGTGTGGATTCGCGCGTGCAGCGCATGACGCAGAACTTGTTCAAGCGATTCACAGCATAGGGATGGGAACGATCGTGGGGAAACTTGCAGTGAAGTTTCACAGGGGGCCGCGATGGTCGTCTTAGCCGCGCTGGTCCTCGCTCTGCTCTCGTCTCCCGATGCGGTGCAAGGACAGACCGACCGACCCAATGTCCTCTTCATCGCGATCGATGATTTGAATGACTGGACGGGCGCCCTTGAGGGCAACCCTCAGGCCCGGACGCCGCACATGGACAAACTGGCTTCCAAGGGCATGGTGTTCACCAATGCGCACTGCGCGGCTCCAGCTTGCGGTCCTTCAAGGTCTGCCCTTATGACTGGGATGCGCCCTTCGACGTCGGGTAATTACGTGAATCGAAATTCGTTCACAAAAAACCCCATCCTGAATCGCTCGGTGCTCTTGACTGAGTTGTTGCAACAGAATGGCTACTATGTGGCCGGCTCCGGCAAGTTGTTTCACGGCGCTCATTTTAAGAACGAAGTACAGGGTCGGGGCTTTGATGACTATTACCCGAGTAAGACGCAGGACCTATTCCCGTTCATAGACAGATTCGCATCTCCGAGACCTCTCAATGGGATGACGAAGGGAGTCGCAACACACGCCGACTGGGGTCCCTATGCTCCCGATGTCGCCCTGGAGGATGTCAACGATGGGAAGACTGCGAAATGGGCGGCAGAGACCTTGCTGGGAGGTGAGCTGAAAGAACCCTTTTTTGTAGGCGCCGGCATCTTCCAACCACATCTGCCCAACTACGCACTTCAGGAATATTTCGATCGATTCCCTCTGGATGAGATAGAGATCCCGGAAGGCTACCTGGAAGATGACTTGGAAGATGTGCCTGCAGCGAGTTCAAAGCAGCGGCACATTGCGTGGGCCAAGGCGATCAGGGCTGCGGGTCAGTGGAAGCACGCCATTCAGGCTTACCTGGCGTCCAGTGCCATGACCGATGAGCTGATTGGTCAGATGGTCGGGGCGCTCGAGAAGTCACAGTACGCCGAAAATACGATTATCGTGTTGTGGAGCGACCATGGCTTTCAGCTGGGTGAAAAAGAACGTTGGGCAAAATATTCCCTCTGGGAAAGGGCCACGCGGGTCAATATGATATGGGTGGCGCCGGGCGTGACCACGCCTGGCTCGACCACGGCCAAGCCGGCGAACCTGCTGGATATTTATCCGACCTTGGCCTCACTGACTGCAATCGATCCGCCTGAGGGACAGCTGGAAGGGAACGACCTCTCTGTCTTGATGAAAGACCCTGACGCCGCTTGGGACAAAGTCTCTTTGACTACCTTTGGCTTCAAGAATTACGGCGTTCGCTCCGAACGGTATCGATATATCGTGTACGAGGATGGCTCGGAAGAACTGTACGACCACCAAGTCGACAAGTGGGAATGGCACAACCTCGCGAATGATCCTGAATACGCGGCTATCAAAACCAAGATGCGCAATGCGATCCCCACGCATCATGAACCCATTGGCGCTATGCAATGAGCCCAACGGACCATGATCCCGAGCGCCAGGTCCCAACAAGCTATCCAGCGCGCTATCCATCCGAAAAGAGGACACACGATGAACAAAGCGGTCCATGAGCCGACACCCGGCGCTTGGCCGCCAGCCAAGTGGACCCCTCGGGGCTGATGTGCCCGATCGTACAGCGCTCTCCGCCCTACGCGAGGTTGATCCGTTTCAGCTCGATCTTGTCGTCGTCGAACACCCCGAGGCCGAAGTTGGAGGCCAGCTCGATGTGCTCGACTTGGGCATTGAGCCACAGGCTGTCCTCGTCGGGTTTCAGCAGGGCGATCGGGGCTCTCCCGACTTCGACCCGCTTCTTGTCGATCGCCTGCCAGCCGGTCTTGTCGAGCGCGACGGGATCCGTGGCAAAGTACATCGTCTTGTGTTCCCAGGTGTACTGCCCCACGCTACTGCCCGGCCCGCCGTGGTATGCGGCCTTCACGCCGTCTAGGATGTGCAGGACCACCTTCTCTCGAATCACCGGCAGGTCCACAACAGCCGGGATGAAGATGCCGCAGACATTCGCAGTCGTCGTCGCGTGGCTACGACTGACGTTGTTCACCAGGCCATGCGACATGTTCTTGAGGGCAAGGGTTACGCCAGCGGACTGGTGATGCTTCACCACGCAGAGGTTGATGACTTTGTTGACCTCTTTGGTCAAGAACCTGGCGACGTACGACCGCCGGGCGTGCGCGTCACTCAAGTCGTACTCAGGCGCATAAGCCGGGTGCACCAGCGGCATCTCCATGTAGACGTCGGGATCGTATCCGTCCATGTCGAGCTGGATCCTCTGAAAGGTGGGCGAACCCGAGGTCCAGCGGACACCCTCCGGCAGCCATTCCACGAATCCGGCCCTCTGGAACTGTTCACCGTAGCGGTCATAGGCTACGATGTCGCGCCGCGGGATACCGACGGCCTCCAATGCCCGGATGATGGGGTGCAACACTTCCGGGGCGGAGATCACGTGAGGCATCCCGACCGGGTTGAGCTTGATGCCGACGACATCGCCGGGCTGGAAGAACTTTCGCCAGGCGTCGAGCGGAATCTCCGTGCCCGTGAGTTCCCGCATCCCGCGATCGATCATCTGCTCGACCGGATCGGCTTGGTAGGTGCCAGAGACGATGCTGTTGGGATGGTGAACCGCAACGACGCGCCCCGGATACGGACCTGGAATGCCTGGCTTCCCCTCATTCGAAGCTTCCGGACCCTGTGCGCGGGCCATTCGCGCCGGCAGTGACGCAAGGGTCGCGGCGACGGAGGCTGCGAGGATTTCTCGTCGATCAAACGCCATGGTGCCTCCTCGTTGACAAGAGTGCCTGTGCGGCACCCCTTGCGCTGCGATTGAGAGCAGCCGGGATCGTTCGCCAGGTCACCGCCGGTCTTGATGATAGCGGGTCCAACTCCGACGTTGCCGTCCATTCACTCATTGGCCTCGACGGAGGGGTGGGTCGGGGGGCTACGGAGCCGGCGAAGCCGGCATTCCGTCAGTGCTCGAGGGCCCGGGAGGTTGCTTCGACACCGGCCAAAAACTCCCGCAAGCTCCTCTCGTCTGGAAACTCCAACGCCCCGGACCGGTAGTACGCAACCTCTTGGCGCCATCGCTCTCGAATCGCCTGCCGGGCGGGACCGATGCGGACGGGCTCTCCGTCGCGATGAAAATAGATTGGGTTAGTGTGCGCCTGCACGACAGGTTCCCCCGCCAGGGTCCGAGCGGTGACACGTGCGGCCAGCCAAGAACTCTCGTGCAGTTCCAGCCGAAAGTCGAGTTGCTGGTCCTGCCCTGCCCCGTCACCGGTCTTCTGCGCAACGATCTCTCCGTTGCGTACGATCTCGATGCTCTCGATCGGCCGGAAATACGCAGCTCTCGCGCTCCCCTGGACCTCGCGAGAGTCTTCGTTCCATACGGTGAGGTCGCCCGGGGATTGGCCGTCAACCGAGAATTCGAGCAGGGGGCCGTTCGTCAGCACGGCCGCGCCTCGGCGGACCCCGTCTGCCCACGCGGCATACGCGGACTGGCCCGCTTCGGCTCGCACCAAGGCCCGTTCCGGACCCAGTAGCGGCAGAACCCTAGGCCAGGACGCGAATCGGGAGACATTCGCCGGGAAGTCACTGCCCGCGAGACCCACGACTCGGAAGCCAGCGTTGAGCAGCTCGTACCATTCGTCGGTCTTCAGCACTCCGAACTGGAACACCTCCACGAAATCGATCGCATCGTGGACCAAGTTCATCAGGAGCGTCGAGTTGGGCTGGCTGCCGTAGAAGTGCGCAAAACCCGTTAGCGCTCCGAGTCTTCGCCCCTGGGCGAAGAGTACCAGGGGATTGGGAGACGCCCGGAGAGAGTTGGCGTATTCCAGACCGATGCTGAGTGGCTCGATCATTCGGCTCGGACCCAGGAACAGGGTGTGGCCGTAGAAGCGGCTGCGCGATTCGTGCCCCGACCGAATCGAAAAGCCGTCACTCCTCGCTTCGGCCTCTTCCCCGAATCCCCACTGCATGGCGGCATGCTGTTGCCGCTGGAGTTCCAGGAAGTTGGCTACCGCGAGGTCTTCGGCCTGCATCCATCGCAGGAAGATCGGGTCGTCTTCCTGGGCGCGCACGAGATGGATATGGTCGTCCCCTGCGAGCCACTGCTCTTGACGGCCCGGGGCAATCGGATCGAGGTTCAGAGTGATTTCCGAATCCTCGCCGAATTTCAGCGAGAACGACTCCTCGGCCGGCCGGAAGAAGGTGCCGTGGTACGCCTCGATCCGGTATCCGTCGGAGGCGGGCAAGTTGAAGCTTGCCGTACCTTCGAGCAGGACAAAATGGGAACTGTCCCTAGCGGTGACTTCCAGCACGCGCGAGTCGTCCGCCCGACGCCAGATGCGCTCCCGGTAGAACAGGTCGGGACGCAACGGCAGCATCGCATCGACCGGGCTCAGCCGGAATTCGCGGTCTCCCTTGAACAGGTAAACGCGCACCGGAATCGGCTCGCCCGTGTCAGACCGCCGGGCGGTCACGTGAAGCTGGACTGCGTGGCGAGGGAAGAGGGATTCGACCTGCTCAAAACACGAGACCATCGCGGCCAGACCGATCGCGCCCAAGAAGCCGGCGCGCATGGCAATGGAGCGTCTCACCAGAAGGCCCTTACCGGTAGCACGGCTGTTGCTGAGACGCCCGCCGCATCAACGGGAACGGTCATAGGCGCTGCGTCGGGATGCTGGCCGACCCGTAGAGCTGTCCAGCCTTGATCGTGGCAACGGGTTGCAGCATTCGGTGGCCTGTGCGCGTTGCTCCAAGGGCGTCTACCAAGCGAAACTTCCCGTCCTCCAGCGAGAAGACAGCGATGTCCGCCTCGGCACCCTCTCGCAGCGTTCCGAGCTCGTTCAGCCGTCCGAATACCTGCGAGGGATTCGAGGTGACTCTCCGAATGGCCTCCTCTAGGGTCAGGCCTAGGTGCAGGAACTTGGAAACGGTCGTCGCCAAGTCGAACACCGGACCATGCACGTTGAACTGATGTACGTCGCTGGAAATCGTGCCGGGTAACAATCCCTGCTCCATGGCTGTTTCCGCCGTATCAAAGGAGAAGCTTCCAGCACCATGTCCGATGTCGAGGTGGATGCCCGAAGCGACGCCCGAGAGAACCTCGTCATGCACCCGGCCATCATCATCGAGGATCCCGCCTTCCCCGCCCCGAAAACTGTGGGTGATCACGTCACCGGGCTTCATGAGTGACAGGATTTCCGGCACCGTGGAATGCGAGCCGCCGATATGGACCATAACCGGCAGTCCGGCCGCATCGGCAGCCTCCCGGGCACGTCTCAGCACCTCGAGATCGTGGTTCCCGGCTATGTTGCGAGTCAGTCTGACCTTCATTCCCACGATTACGTCCCGATGCCGTTCGATGGTCTTCGCGGCGAGGGCAGTATTGGCGTAGCGCAGGTCAAGCAACTCGCCCCACGGATTGTCCTGCGACAGGGTTGACTGTCCGACCACCGAGATGTTTAGGAGAGCGAGGATGCGGGTGTCGGCGGTGTTGATGACGTACTTGCGGAGCCCAGGGAACGTATGGGCTCCCGCTGACCCCGCGTCAATCGCCGTGGTGACGCCCTTGGCGATGCAGCTGGGATCCGCTGGGATCCCCAAGGGAGCGACACCGTCATAGACGTGGACGTGGATATCGATCCAGCCTGGCGTCACGATTCGGCCCGATGCATCAACTACATGGAGCGCGTCGCTCTCCGGGATCGAATCCGCTATCTGGGCGATCTTCGATCCTGAAACCGCGATGTCACGAGGAGCGGAGAGTCCTTGGGACGGATCAATCACCCGGCCGCCCTTGACGACTAGCGAGTAGCGGTAGGATCGGCCCCTGCTTTGCGCATGAACGACTTGGTTCGGGAGGGGGCTGGCGACACCGACAACCAGCGGCCCGAGAGTGCGTCGGACGAATCTTCGGCGACTGTGCATGGTAGCCAACCGTCGTGCGGTTGGATTATAGGATGCTTGTGTCGTCGGCTTCGCGGGAAAGGCTGCATGTTCAAGGTCCGGCCCGGCACCTCACGCGCGATTCAGCCCGCCCTGCGCGGCACAGCCGCTCGCTGCCCCACAGATTGACCTCCAAGCTCATGCTGTCCGGACCCAATGACTTCACGGACTTCACCACGGCAGGGACCAAGCGGCTCCAGTGCTGACGGGCTGGACAAATGACAAGCTGGGATGCGCTAGTCGCTGAACAGCCCGAACGTGAACACGTCGTTCGCCGTCGCGATGGTCACGTACTGCTTGCCGTCGGCTGTGAAGGTCATCGGCGAGGCGTAGAGGGTGTTGCCCATGGAGAAGTGCCACAGCGCTTCGCCCGTTCGCGCGTCCAACGCGACCAGCGCGCCGTCGTCGTCGCCGGTGAACACGAGTCCGCCCGCGGTCGAGACCGTGCCGGCCCACATCGTCGCCGGGCCGGTCATCTTGTATTCCCAGCGAATCTCTCCGCTCAGGGAGTCAAGCGCCCGCAAGTAGAACTGTCCTGGCTCCGAGGGGATTTGTTGGCTCCCTCCGCCGCGAAAGCCGCTCGACGGCACGGGTTCCTTGGCCGAGCCGGTATAGATGTCGCACATCTCGAGCGTGACGACGTAGAGCAGCCCGATCTCGGGGTTGATCGAAGGGGACATCCAGTTCGTCGCCCCGCGCACCGACGGGCAGACTTTCACTCCGGCCGGCGTCGGCTCAAGCCCGGGGACCTCGATCGGCCGCCCGCTCTCATCGATCCCGGTCGCCCAATCGAGTCGTTCGACGAACCGCGTCGCCTGCAGGTACTCGCCCGTCTCGCGATCGAGCAAGTAGTAGAAACCGTTGCGGTCGGCGTGCAACATCAGCTTGCGCATCTCGCCGTTGTACTCGCGATCGACGAGGACGAGCTGCTCGTTGGCGTCCCAGTCGTGGGTATCGTGCGGAGTGAACTGGAAGTACCACTTCATCTCGCCGGTGTCGGCGTCGAGCGCGAGGACCGAATTGGAGTAAAGGTTGTCGCCGCGCCTGCGGCCGCCGTAGAAGTCCGGCCAAGGGTTGCCGGTCGGCCAGTAGATCAAGTTCAGCTCGGGATCGTAGGAGCCAGTGGTCCAAGTGGGAGCACCTCCCCACTTGGACGGGAACCCGCCCCACGTCTCCGAGCCCGGCTCGCCTTCGGCTGGAACCGTCCAGAAGCGCCAAAGCTCCTCGCCCGTGTCGGTCGACAGCGCCGCGACGAACCCGCGCTGTCCAGTCCCTCCGCCGGCCGTGCCGACCAGGACCTGTCCTTTCACAATCAGCGGAGCGAGCGAAGTATAGTAGCCCTCCTCGTACGAGGCGAACTCGCGTGTCCAGATCAGGGCTCCCGTGAGCCGATCGAGCTTCACCAAATGGCAGTCGGCGGCCAAGAAGAAGACCGCGTCTCCCCATAGCGCCGCTCCGCGGTTCTGGGCCCTGCGAGGGGCTTCAGCCACATAGGTCCAGATCCGTCGGCCGGTTCCGGCGTCGAGCGCGTGCAATTCGTTCGTGTTGGTCAGGTACATGACCCCGTCGTAGACAAGCGGGGTGGTTTCGAGCCGTCGCGCGCCGGGGACGTGATAGACCCACTTCGTCACCAGCGAGCCGACGTTTTCGCGGTTGATCTGATCTAGCGAGCTGTGCCGCAACGAGGCGTAGTCGCCGGAGTAGGTCAGCCAGTCGTCGCCCGCTCCTTCGAGAATGGCGGCCTCATCGATCTGACCGATCGCCGCGGCGGAGAGTACGAGAGCGCAGAGAAGGAGTCGCATCTATCGAGCCGCCTGTCGGCTAAGGAACGCTACCAAGTCACGCACCAGGTGGTCCTCGAGGCGAGTCGCGACATCCCGAGGCATCCAAGACTCGCCTTCAAAGCGCAGTCGTTCGAGCTCATCACCGCGCAGCAAGTGCAGCCGCCCAGAGGAGTCAAGGACTTGCGCGGAAAAGTTCGTGTGGTTCTTGACCACGGCTCGAACGTTTCCGTCGAGCGTCGCCGCCGCGAATCCGGCGGTGATCCGGGCGTTCGGGTCCAGCAGCGCTTCGAGGATCTGATCGATGCGTCGGCTCGAGCCGATGACGGAGAGGTCCGGCCCGAGTAGCCCGCCGCGGCCGCGGATCCGATGGCATCCGACGCAGCCGCCCGCGCCGAAGAACAGCGCTTCTCCAGCAGCAGCGTCCCCGTCCACGTTCGACTCGACCGCCGGCGCGCTCAGGCTGCGAACGAAGCCGACGAGGTTCCAAATCTGTTCGTCGGGAAACGAAAACGGCGGCATGTCTGCTCCGGACACGCCCTGCTGGATGGATTTGAACAACTGTTCGTCGTCGGCGCGCCGCACTTCGCGGCCGTCGACCAAGCTGGGGCCGAAGCCGCCTTCGCCGTTCGTTCCGTGGCACGCGGCGCAGGCGTCGAGAAACTGGGCCTTGCCTGCCTCGACGGCTGCAGGAGTATAGTCGGCGGCGAAACAGACGACGCCTGTAAGCGCGGTCAGAATCCCAAGCCTCACGGCGTGGGCATTATATCCGCTTTCTGATCCAAACATGCAGCCCACAGGCGCGAGCCGGTAGTCGGATGATGGGGCCGCCGACGCGACTCCGGCCTGGGATTTCCGTCTTGGCCGCCCAATGCGTCGATCGCAGCCGAGGCTGGCCGATTACATGCCGCCGCCGCCAAGTGATGAACAAAGACACTAGCCCCACCAAGGCTCGTCGGCGGGCTTCTGGCGTCGCAGGAAGTCCTCGTTGATGTCAAGCCCCAATCCCGGCCTCTCGGGAACGCGCAAACGTCCTTTGCGAACGGCGGGCGGCTCCCCTTGGGTCATCTGCTCCCGCAGCCTGCCGGGCCGGCCGAGCCAACTCTCCGAACGATAGAAGTTCTGGATCGCCATCGACAGGTGCGCCGAAGCGTAGGTGCGCACCAGCGTGCCCACGTTGTGCAGAGCCACCGGCGTCCGGGTCAATGCGGCGTAGTCCGCGATCTTGCGGCAGCCCGTGATTCCTCCGGCGAAGGAGATGTCCGGGTGAATGATGTCGACCGCTTGAGCGTCGAGGAACGGCTTGAACTCGCGCAGCAGCTCCAGCTTCTCGCCCGTCAGCAGCGGCACGCGGGACGCTCGCTTTAACTCCTTCCATGCGTCGGAGTAGCGTGTGTTCAAGGCGTCTTCGACGAACATCAGCCCGAGGTCTTCGACCGCCCTGCAGATCCCGATGCTGCTCGGCGTGTCGAACTCCCCGTGGCAGGCCACAGCAACGTCGAAGGCGTCGCCGGCAGCCTCTCGAACGTTCGCGTAGCCTTGATGGGTCTTGCGCAGCTCCTCGGAGCGGAGCGTCGGATGGTAGGGCTTTTCGATCCGGAATGCCTGGTCGAGATTGAGCTTGAAGAAGTCGAACCCTTCGGGCTGCTCCTTCATCTCGGCGACCCAATCGCGGCAGGCCGACTTGTCGTGCATGTCTCTCAGGCGGTCGCCGTGGGAATACATCGGGCAGCCGTCGCGGAAGGGGCCTCCGAGCAGCTTGTAGACCGGCTGGCCCGTGATCTTGCCCGCCAGATCCCACAGCGCGATGTCGATGCCGCTGACGGTGCCGGTCAGGGACGTGTAAGGATGCTGCACGGCCGTCATGCGGTAGAAGTGCTTTTCGATGGACAGCGGGTCGGCGCCCGTCAACTGAGCCAGTCCATTCGGATGACGCCCGCCTCCGAACGCGGCGGGAAGGGCCAAGTGATCGATGTGCGCGCGGGCCATCGCGGAGTTGGTCCCGGTCTCTCCGTAGCCGACCAAGCCGGCGTCGGTCTCGATCTTGATCAGGCAGCCGTCAAACTGAAAGTCGAGCTGCATCGCCTTGATGGCGGTGATCCTTACCTGGCCTTCGAAGGGAGCGGCGAGGGTGCGGTAGTTCGCCATCCAAGCGCCGGCGGGAGCGGCCAGCGCGGCTCGTAGGAGTGCTCTGCGGGTGATCATTTCGTTCGAAGCTGCCCGGCATGAGCGCCGTGGCGCACTGCCCATTCACGATACCCGTATCCGCCCAATCCTGCTCAGGACCAATCAGAATCAGCTTCCGCTATCTGATCGACTTCAGACCTGGGCGCGAAACGATGTGGCGGTCAAAGAACCGCGGCTTCTTCGAGTGGTCGACGCTCCTCGGGCACCCTGCTTCCGGACGGATCTGGGGCGCGCGCCCTCCATTCTGATTCGTCTGCGCCAGACTGTGGCGGTGGCATTTGGAGTACAGGTCTAGCCGAGTGCACCCATTGCCTCGTTCTTCCGCGATAGGATGCTTTGTCCCATACAATCGTTACGTTTCGCCGGCAGCCGCTATGTCTTGACGTGAGCCGGATGAGCGGACAGGGCCGATCGAGGATTCGGATAACTCACGGGTTCTGCTCCCAGGGACCTAAGATCCCCGCCAAAGGCCCATGTACAGGCATGGCCGCCGCCCACCATGAACTCTTCTCCTGTTCGCGAACCGCCGCATAGCCTGCTCAGCACGCTGCGCAACATCGGCCCGTCGCTAATCCTCACCGCCAACATCGTCGGCTCGGGCGAACTCATCATGACCACCGCTCTCGGAGCCTCGGCCGGCTTCGTCGCGTTGTGGGTCATCTTCGTCAGCTGCGCCGTCAAGGTGGTCGTGCAGCTGGAGTTCGGCAAGCACGCAATCGGTTCCGGCGAGACCACGCTTCACTCCTTCAACCGCCTGCCCGGCCCGAAATGGCGCGGAGTGTCGTGGTCTTTGGTCGTCTGGCTTGGCGTCAAGCTGATTCAGCTTGTCCAGTACGGCGGCATTGTAGGCGCGGTGGCGCTCGCACTGCACCTAGCCTTCCCCTGGGCTCCCGCGAGTGTTTGGGCGTGGGCTTGCGGCCTGACCACTTCGATGCTCGTGTGGCGCGGCGGCTACGGCTTCGTCGAGCGCACAGCGATGGTGCTGACCGCGATGTTCTCGACAGTGACCATAGTCTGCGCTCTGCTGCTGCAGTGGACGCCCTACCGCATCAGCGCGGGGATGCTGGCAGAAGGCCTGACTTTCGAACTGCCCGCGGCGGCCGTGGGCGTAGCCGTGGCTGCGTTCGGGCTCACCGGGGTGAGCGCGGACGAGATCATCTCGTACCCCTACTGGTGCATCGAAAAGGGCTACGCGGCACATGCCGGGCCCAATGACGGCTCCTCCGAGTGGGCTGCGCGCGCTCGTGGTTGGATTCGAGTGATGTACGTGGACGCAATCGCCTCGCTGTTGATCTACACCACCACGACAGCAGCGTTCTACGTGCTGGGAGCCGCGGTACTTCACGGACGCGGTCCGGTACCGGAGGGACCGGGAATCATCGAAGCCTTGTCTGGCATCTATACCGAGACACTCGGACCTGGCGCAATGGGCCTGTTCCTGGCCGGCGCGGTGACGGCGCTGTACTCCACGCTCTTCGTGGCATGCGCTTCCAGCACCCGCATGTTCGCTGATGCATTCGCACAGTGCGGCCTGCTCGACTACGCCAACACGGAGTCGCGACGGCGGTGGGTCGGCGCACTGGCCTGGGCTCTCCCGCTGATCTGGACGGTTCTGTACCTGTACGTTCGCGCCCCGCTGTTCATGGTGAGCCTGGGCGGTATCGCCCTGGCCGCCCTTCTGCTGCAGGTGGTCTTCGCGGCCCACCAATTCCGCTACCGGCGCCTGCCGCGGGCTCTCCGCCCGTCCCGTGCGTACGACCTCTTGCTCTGGGCCAGCATCCTGGCGATCGTGGGTGTCGGACTCAAGGCGGTGTCGAACTAGCCTCCGTCGCCCCGGGGCAGTCGTGCTCGACAAGCATTGCGACAGCCGCAGGCTCGCAAGTTTGCTGAACTGCTCCGCTCGACAGCCGACAGGTCCGTTTGCAGCGGGCACTCAGCCGACAAGCAACATCCGAGCTGGCTTCGAGAGCCTGGCACGTCGACTCCTACGGAGCCCACGTTCGAGCGCTGCTACCTGCCCCTTCCGAGCGGGATCTCGAAGTAGAAAAGGTCCCGCCCGTTCGTGATGTCGTAGATTCCGGAAACATAGGCCGACGCGCCCGCCAGAGACGCTTCCGTGCCGGTCCAGAAGTACACGAATCCGCTGGCCGTGCTCTTGGGCGTCACGATGGGGGTCACGAACTCGCTCTGGGTGATCTGCGGCCGGTTCAGCGGACCCTTCTTGACCCGCGTCTTGCTGAGTCCGGGCACCCCCGGAACGTTCCTCCGCGTTGGCTGGTGTCCATCTGGATTGAAGCTCGCGAGGTCTTCGCCCCGGATGGGGTCCAAACTCTGCCGATCGGCGGCGATGAAGCGCACCTGCATGTTCTCCAACGAGTAGATGTTCTTTCCCGTATTGGACAGCACGAGCAGCATCGGCATGATCCCGTGCTGGTACGGGCGCACCTTGCCGAATGCGCTCTGCTGGTCCTTGTTCGAAACGAACGGCTTGACGGCAACGATGAGATCGCCCTGCTTTTGCTTGGCGGGGTACTTGTCCGCCGTCTTGGCGCGGAATTCGCCCGCGGCCACCGCCGAGCCCAGCGCGATGCCCGCGAGAGCCACCGCCACAGTCAATGTGCGTCGCATGCTTGCTGCCATAATACCCATCTGTCTGCTGCCGCTTGATCCGCCTGCTGTACAACCTGCTGATTACGCTCCTAACGCCGCTGGCGTTTCCCTACTGGATCGTGCGCAGCCTGGCCAAGGGACACAGCTGGAGCAGTCTCGGCGAAGCCCTCGGCTTCCTGCCCGCCCAGACTAGTACGACCGGCGCCGATCCAATTTGGTTTCACGCCGTATCGGTTGGCGAAGTGCAGTCGTCCCTGCCGCTGCTGCGGCGTCTGCGCGACGCCCAGCCGAGCGTTCCCATCGTAGTCAGCACCGGCACCGCAACAGGCCGGAAGCTGGCCGAAGGCCAGCTCGCAGGACTCGTGGAGTTCGTCTTCCGCGCCCCTCTTGACCTGCCGTGGTGCGTGTCGCGAGTGTTCCGCAGACTCCAGCCGCGCTTGCTCTTGGTGAGCGAGACGGAGTTGTGGCCGAACTACTTCTTCCAAGCCAACAGCCTGGGTATCCCGGCGCTGATCGTCAACGGTCGGATCTCCGACCGAGCGGCACCAAGCTACCGCAGGTCGCGCTTGTTGTTCGGACCCGTGCTGCGCTGTGCCCGTCTCATACTGGCGCAATCAGAGACGGATCGGGAAAGGTTCGTTGCAGCCGGCGCTACGCCTTCGACCACTCGTGTCGGCGGGAACCTCAAGTACGACATCGACGTCGCCGCAGGCCGAACCGAGCTGTCGGATGACATTGAGTCAGCGCTGAGCCGGTCCGGTCGCAGCCTGCTGTTTATCGCTGGTAGCACCCGCGCGGGCGAGGAAGAGATGCTCGTGCCGACGCTTCGAGCGCTGGCCGAGGCCGTGCCTGACTTGCTTGCCGTCGTCGCACCGAGGCACCCGCATCGCTTCGACGAAGCCGCCGCAGTGCTGCAAGCGGCGGACCTGCCGGTATACCGACGCTCTCGTCTCGATACAGTTCCGATCTCGCACGAGGCAGCGGTGCTTGTGCTGGACAGCTTGGGGGAACTGGCGGCCCTGTACGAGAGGGCAGATCTGGTCTTCGTCGGCGGCTCGCTGAACGGCTGGGGCGGCCACAACGTGCTAGAGGCGGTTATCCACGACAAAGCCGTCGTGGTCGGGCCTCACATGCAGAACTTCCGAGACATCGCCTCCGACCTGCTGCGGGCTGGCGGCCTCGTCCAAGTGCAAGACGCGGAAGAGCTGGGCGAGACCATTCTGAGTCTGGCCGCCGATCCCCCCCGGAGACAGAGGGTTGGCGCTGCCGGCAAGGAGCTTCTGAATCGGAAGCGGGGCGCGTCGGACCTCGCGGTTGACGAGGCGACCCGCCTGTACCACGGCGCCCTGCCGACTCACACGCCATCGCTCACGGCCCGCCTCGGGCTGGCCTTGCCGACAGCAGCGTGGGCCGCTGCTGCAAGAGTGCGTCGCTGGGCCTATGGCCGAGGGCTGCTGACGGCCCGGCGGCTTGCGCTTCCGACCGTGTCGGTCGGTAACTTGACAGTGGGCGGCACGGGCAAGACGCCCATGGTGGCATGGCTGGTAGAGAGGCTGGCCGAGCGGGGATATCCGGCTGCAGTGCTGACACGGGGCTACGGCCGCGAAGAAAGCCACCGGACGCAACTGGTGCTCGCCGGCGAGGCTGTCGATCCGCGCCTGTGCGGCGACGAGCCGGCAATGTTGGCGCGTCGGTTCGCCGAGACCGCTCCGAGCACATTCGTGGCAGTGAGTGCTGATCGTTACGAAGCGGGACGCATGATCGCGGATCGAGCGGACCCCGAGTACCTGATACTCGACGACGGATTCCAGCACATGCAGCTGCAGCGGTCGCTCAATATCGTGCTACTGGACAGCCGCCGGCCGTTCGGCAACGGCTACACGCTGCCCTTGGGGCGCCTGCGCGAGCCTGTATCTAGCCTCCAAGACGCGGACATTGTGATGATTACCCGTAACATTGCCAGGCACGAGCACACAGCGTTGCACGAAGCCATTCGCGAGGCCAACCCGGGCACCAAGATCTTCCGGTCCCGCACCGTAGCCAAGGACTTAGTCGCAGTAGCCACTGAGAGAATCCATCAGATCGACAGCTTGATCGGAAAACGCGTCGCGTGCTTCTGCGGGATCGGGAACGCTTCGGCGTTCTTCCTGCAAGCTCGGGAACTGGGATACGACGTAGTGCTGGAACGGGCGTACAGAGACCATCACCGCTACTCGCGCCGCGATCTGGAGGAACTGGCGCGGTCCGCCGACGCCGCCGGAGCCGAAGCCTTGCTCACCACATCCAAAGACGTCATGAACCTGGGAGAGGCCGCGCCGCCGATTCCGACTTACGCCCTGCGCGTCGATCTGGAAGTCGATGCCGCGGAAGAATTGCTGGAAGAGCTCCTCGCGCTGCGCACCGTCTGACCCGGAACGCGCGCGGCCCAGCGCTACTCGGCGATCCCGCCCTCTGTCATGGCTCGCGGGTCCAACAGCCGGTCGAGATCCTCGGTGCTAAGGTCGGTGTCCTCTGCCGCCACTTCCTTGACGCGCCGACCTTCGGCATACGCCCGCTTGGCCACCGCCGCCCCCTTCTCGTAGCCGATCACTGGGTTGAGCGCAGTCACCAAAATCGGATTGCGCTCCGCCAGTTCCCTAGACCGGTCTTCATTCGCAACGAAGCCCTCGATGGACTTCTCCGCCAGCACAACCGAAGCGTTGCCCAGCAGCCGAGCGCTCTCGAGCAGGTTGTGCGCGACCACTGGCAACATGACGTTGAGCTGGAAGTTCCCGGACTGGCCGGCCACGGTGATCGTGGCATCGTTGCCGATGACCTGGGCGCAGACCATGGCGACGGCTTCCGGTATCACGGGGTTCACCTTGCCGGGCATGATGCTAGAGCCGGGCTGCAGGGACGGCAGGGCGATGTCGGAGATGCCCGCGATCGGGCCGCTGTTCATCCAGCGCAGGTCATTGGCGATCTTGAGCAGCGAGACCGCCGCCGTCTTGAACTGCCCGCTCAGTTCGACCGCTGCGTCCTGACTGGAGAGGCTGACGAAGTAATTGCGGCTGGAGATAAACGGGAGGCCGGTCTGGGCCGATAGTCGTTTCGCCACCCTCGGGCCGAATTCCGGGTGGGCGTTGACTCCTGTGCCAACCGCCGTGCCGCCGAGGGCGAGCGGCGAAATCCGCGAAAGCGCCGCGCGCACCCTCTGCTGGCCCTGTGCGATCTGCTCGGCCCACCCCCCCAGCTCTTGGCTTAGCCGAATCGGCAGCGCATCCATCAGATGAGTGCGGCCCATCTTGACCACGTGGTCCAGCGCCTCAGCCTTGGCTGTAAGGGACGAGTGCAGCTGAGCCATGCCCGGGAGCGTCACCTCCGAGGTCTCCAAGTAGGCCGAGACGTGGATGGCTGTCGGAATCACGTCATTGCTCGACTGCCCCATGTTGACGTGATCGTTCGGATGCACGGGCTGGCCCAGCTTGGCGCTAGCCAGAGTGGCGATGACTTCGTTAGCGTTCATGTTGGTCGAGGTCCCCGAGCCGGTCTGGAAGATATCGATCGGAAACTGGTCATCGTGCTCGCCATCCGCCACTTCAGCCGCGGCTGCTTGGATGGCCTGCGCCATGTCCGCAGACATTAGGCCTAGGTCGCAGTTCACCGCCGCGGCCGCGGACTTGACCAGGCCCAGGGAGCGGATGAAAGTACGCGAAAAGCGTGTCCCGCTGATCGGAAAATTCTCTATCGCTCGCTGGGTCTGCGCCTTATAGAGAGCAGCGCGCGGCACGCGCACCTCCCCCATCGAATCGATCTCAATGCGGTAGTCCTTGTCGCCGGTCATAAACATCCAGCGTAAAGCAGTCCGCGATAGAAGCGGGCGCGGGACGCGTTCCTAGTGGCGGTCGAATGAGACCCAGACTCACCAGGCACTCATCTCAACCTCGCCGGCCACCAGCTGCAGACGGAAGTTTTCGGCGCAGCCGTGGCTTCGATCCGGCGAGATAGACCTGCTGCCTACCGATCCCGGACCGCTCGTGCTTGAAGTCCAGACGCTCGCGCTGTAGGGCAGGGGCGATGAGGCCCGGTCGGTCGCCCGTGAGGCCCTGAGGCTTGATCCGGGATCCGCGGAAAATCGCAGTTCGCGAGCCAGGGACCTCTGTCTCTGGCGACCAAACTACCGTCAAATTCCGTTCCTCGAGACAGTTCGCCGGCCAACCGAAAATCCGCGTCCCGTCCTTGACACCCGGACCAACGACGGCTAGAATCCGGCCACGCAGCGCGACCACCCTGCGCCGCAGGGAGATTGGTCGAGGAGGCAACCCCAATGAAAGTGCAATCGACACTCGCTGTTCTCGCAGCAGCCCTAGTCTTGGCATCCATTCCCTTGGGAGCCCAGACCCAGACGCGCCTGACAGGAACGGTGTCCGACAACACCGGCTCGGTGATTCCGGGGGCGCAAGTCACGATTTCGAACATCAATACCGGGGTCACCATGTCGGCCGAAACCAATACCTCGGGCAGCTACAACTTCCCCTTCGTGGCGGCCGGACAGTACGAACTCGTCTGTGAGTTCGAGGGGTTCAAGACCTACAGCCAGTCGGGCATCGTCTTGGAGACCGGCAGCGTCCGTGGCGTCGACATAGAAATGGAGGTCGGCGACGTGAACGAGACGATCGAAGTCGAGGCGGCTGCGCCCCTCCTGGAGACGGAGAGCTCGACGGTTGGCCAGTTCATCGAGCGCGACACCGTCTTCAATATGCCGCTGGCGAGCCGGCGAAGCGCTTCGCTGGTGCGCCTGCTGGGGAACGTCACATACCGCAACGAGGGTGGCGCGGAGGCGCTGCCGTTCTTCTCGATGGCGGGCGGCCGGTCCCGTAACCAGATGTGGACTCTTGACGGAACCGTCATTCAGAACATGTCCCTGGGAATCGCCCAACTCGGCCTGAACCCCCCTGCGGAGTCGCTGCAGGAGTTCAAGGCCGAGCAGAGCAACTACTCGGCCGAGTACGGCCGAGCGGGGGGCGGATTCATCGTCATGACGACCCGCTCCGGGACGAATGACTTTCACGGTGCGGCCTACGAGTTCTTCCGCAACCAGGCCATCGACACGAGGACGTTCTTCGCTCCGGGCAAGGCACCGCTTCGCTACAACATCTTCGGCACGTCGGCCGGCGGTCCGATCGCGAAGAACAAGACCTTCTACTTCTTCAACTACGAAGGGGGGCGGCGCCGCAACGGCGTGACCTATTCCAGCGACGATGTTCCGCACCTGCCGGAGATCGGAGGCGACTTCTCGAACCGTGCCGGCTTGGTGCTCAATGACCCTAGCGGAGGGGTCTTCCCCAACAACATCATTCCCCAAAGCCGGATCGATTCGCTAGGCAGGCAGTTCGCGGGCTGGTATCCCGCCCCCAACCAGCCAGGAGATCTTTCGACACCTCCGGCGAACAACTTCGTCAACAACGCTTCGAACGCCCTGACACAGGACTTCTACACCGGGAAGGTGGATCACAACCTTGGCGTCAACGACCGCATGTACGGCCGCTTCCAGTTTTCTCGGAATCCGCAGACAGTCGCCGCCGTTTACCCGAACGACTTTGCGGACCCCAGGGCGGGCACCCGCGCCAACCGGCATACCAATGTGACGGGAAGCTGGATCCACCACTTCTCTCCCACCCTGATCCAGGACGTGCGCATCAACTGGGGCCGCCGGTTGCACATCAACCGGTCTGCCGGACGGTTTTCCGGGAAGAACGGCGAGCTCAACGTGCCGGGCGTAAATCCGGAAGCTTCCGCCCGCATCGCGGTCAATGGCCTGACCAATCTGGGAGCGGGCAACCACGAAAGGATCCAGACACCGATCGAGACGTGGCAATTCGTCGACACTTACACTTGGATCCGAGGCAACCACCAGATCAAATTCGGCGGCGAGTGGCGCTTCGCGATGAACGTGGACGACTTCAACCAGTCGACCGGAGGACGGTTCAACTTTGGCAACCGGGCCACTGGCGTCGGCCTCGCCGAATTGCTTCTCGGCCACGTGGGTTCGGGACAGCTCGTCGACGCCGATATCCTTGAGAGCCGGACTGATTTTTATGGGGTCTTCGTCCAGGATGACTGGAGGGTCACTCCTACGTTCACGCTGAATATCGGCCTCCGGTGGGAACTCGACACGCCAAGGTGGGAGCGACAGGACAACCGCCAGAGCGGTTTCGACCTCGATGAAATCAATCCGGTCTGCAATTGTCCCGGCGTGGTTACGTTCTCGGGACGGGACGGCCGCAGCAAGTACGCCCACGACTTTGACGCGAACAACTTCGGCCCGCGGTTCGGCTTCGCATGGGAGGCAGCTCGCGGATTCGTGGTCCGCGGCGGATACGGCATCAACTACAACGGCATGTACGCACGGGCCGTGCCATTCACGCTCTTCAACGGATTCAGCCTGAGCGGGTCGTTCACGTCGGCCGATGGTGGCTTCACCAGGGCGTTCCGATTGAGCGATGGCATGCCCAACGTGCCGCGCGAGGAACTAACCCCTGCGTTTGGCGCCGTACAGATCGGAGACAGACCCCGCCTAGCTCCCGACTTCTTCCAGCAAAGCCAGCACAACGGCATGCACCAGCAGTGGAACCTGGGCTTGCAGAGGGAGCTGCCGGGCAACCTGCTTGCCGAAATCAGCTACATAGGCAACGTTGGCCACAACCTGGGCGGGGCCAACGTCAACATCAACATGATTCCTCTTGTGGGCGGCCGCGGGCCCGAACAGCAGTCGCAGACGGCCAGACCGTTCCCGCAATTCAACGCGGTCTGGCACGAGAGCCCGCCGTGGGGCAACTCCGCCTACCACTCGATGAATGTGAAAGCCGAGAAGCGCTACTCCGGGGGGATGAACTTCCTGATGAACTACACGTGGTCGAAGTTCATCGACGACGTCGAGGCGGCAACGGAACTCGGGGGCGAGGTCGGCAACGGATACACCCACATCGCGCTGCGACACCTCGACAAGGCGCTCTCGGGCAACGACGTGAGGCACCGCTTCATCGGAAGCGCTGTCTACGAACTGCCCTTCGGCGAGGGCCGTCCCATAGACTTCGAGAGCGGAGCCTTGGACGCCATTGTCGGGGGCTGGGGCATCGGGCTGATCGCCGAATTCCGTAGCGGCGTGCCGTTCGGCGTTGTCGAGAACACCAACCGATCGAACACGTACGCCCATGTGCAGCGACCCAACATCATGGGGCCGGTCTCGATGTTGTCCAACTGGCGGGACGACGTCAGGGCGAACAACTACTTTGAGCCGTCGCTGTTCGCGGCACCCGGGCCCGGCGGAATCGGGAACAGTCCCAGGAATCTCTGCTGCGGGCCCGGCTTCAACGGATTCGACCTCTCCGTCCACAAGTGGTTCCACTTCACCGAGCGGCACCGGTTGCAACTTCGCGGGGACTTCTACAACCTGTTCAACCGCGCTGTGTTCGCCAATCCTGAGCTGCGCCGTGGCCGTGGAGCGTTCGGACGGGTCGCCAACATCCTAGTCGGCTCGAACGGCCGTCTGGCGCAGATCTCGCTTCGCTTCGAGTTCTGACGCATTCAACCGGGGGGCCGGTTCTACGAATCGCGCTCCCCGTCTCCTGGCTGACGCGAGAATCCGGACCCGGCCTTTCTGAAGCAACTGCGGAATCGAAGGGAACTGTCGCACTATTTTGCGATGGAACGGCTCTCGTGAGGCCTGTAGGCCGCGCACGAGCCTGCTCTCCGTTTTGGCGTAGGCATCGATGCCTCAAGCAGCTTCGTTCGACGCGTCCGGTCGCAATTTGTAGACTGATCCGGGCAAGCTAGCTCCAAGAAACGGTATGGGTCGGAAACCGCAGAATCGGATCGCCCTCTCGCCTGCAATGGAGCAAAATGAATGCAACGAATGCGCGACAGGTAATTGACTATGGCCACGCTGACTGTACGCAACCTACCCGACGAGGTGCATCGCGCCTTGCGGGTGCGCGCGGCCCGGCGCGGCCGCAGCACCGAGGCCGAGGTGCGCGCCATATTGGAAGAAACGGTCCTCCCGGTCGGGCGGGTCGGACTGGGGTCTCTGCTGACCTCGATCGGCAGGCGCGCGGCGTTATCGGATGAAGAGTTCGCAGCCTTCGGTCAACGCGACACGGCTCCGGCCCGACCGCTCGATCTCGAATGATACTGATAGATGCCAACGTAATGTCGGAACCGTTACTCAGGGTTCCGGATCCGCAGGTCGCCGAGTGATTCGCCTCTCAGGCGCTCGCGACGCTGTATCTGTCCGCCATGACTGTCGCGGAGTTGCGTTTCGGCATCGAGTCGTTGCCGGTCGGCCGCCGCCGCCTTCACGAGGGTTTGGAGCGGCGGATCCTGCCGATGTTCGCGGGCAGGGTCTTGGCTTTCGATCTGGCGGCCTCGCAGGCGTACGCGGACCTGATGGCCTAGGCTCAGTCTGCTGGGCGGGCAGTATCAGCATCCGATGGCTACATTGCGGCGATCGCCACACCCAACGGAATGATGGTGGCGACGCGAGACACCTCTCGGTTCGAGGCGGCCGGACTAAAGACGGTCGATCCGTGGGAGGTGTAGGAAATCCCCGGCTAGCACAAACGCGTTGTCGGGGATAGTGATCGAGGAATTGAAGGCGGCATTGACTGCCGTTGAGACCGCGGCCATGAATCGCTTCCGCCGCCCTGCCCGTGAGCACAGCTCGGACCGCGCTCGTCCGGGGCGACGTTCGGGCGTTAGTAGGTCGTCCAAGAATCCAACAGAGCCGGGGGAAGCTCAGGGGGCTCTTTCTCGGGAGTGAAATTTGAGGCGAGATACTCGTAAAGCGCCTCGAACTCGCTGTCCGTCAGCCCCTCCACCCGCTCGCGGTGCTCCAAGCTGCTGCGGTACCAGGCTGCCTCGTCTAAAGGCAGCACCAAGATCGGCACCAGCACATGGCAGCTTTGACAGTTGTCCAAGACGAGGTCGCGCCCTGCGCCCTCCGGCAACACGTCATTGATGTTGAACGCGGACCAATCCCGAGGTGCGTCGTCGACGGCTGCGGGCTCCGGTGGACTGGGCTGAACTTGGCCGCAGGCCGATAGAGCCATCCAGACCGCAAAGCCGAGGCCGGCCATCGCGGCGCTGACCCGGAACTCGATCCCGCGCTCGCCCGGCTGAGCGCTCAGATACCGGCTTGCCATCAGAACGGCGTGCAGCCACCTTCAAGGAACTGGGGCGGAATGGCAGGCTCGGGTTTGGCGTCGTTGAAGTTCTCGCTCAGGTACGCGAAGAGGACTTCATAGTCGGCGTCATTCATGTCGGGCAGCTTGTCGCGGTGATCCTGCTTGAGGCTGGCCCAGCGAGGCTGGGTGCGCTGGCCAATCGCGGCGCAGGCCGCTGCGTGGCAGGCCCCACAACTGTCCAACACCATCGACCGGCCAAGCCCTTCGGGAAAAATGTCCGTCAGCGATGCCGCTGCGGCGATCACCGGAGCGGATTCCGATTCCTGCTCGGCTTCCTGCTCAGCCGGGCCGGACGCCCCGCCGCATGCGGCCATCAACACGGCGAGGGCAATGACGGCTCTCGAGTCAATCGACATACACGTCCTCCGGCGTCTGCTTGGGCTTCTGGATTCTGCCTTTGAGAGAGAAGACCGGCACCACAATCTCGGAGGTTGCTGCGTCGGCTGGAAAACCATCCTCCGCAAGCCGCCTAAGCGCGTCGCTGACCGGCTCGTCGTAGAACTGCTCGCTGCACGTGCCACAGACCAGCGCAGGAATATCTTCGACGATGGCCACGCGGTCTCCCTGCCAGATGGCCGTGCGCATGGTCTTGGCGACCATGGCAGCCTGACAACGCGGGCAAACGGCTTCGGCTGCTGGTTCTGTCGTCAAGTCCGGTCCCGAATCCAATGCGGCGAAGCAAACCACCTCGCCGAATCAAGAGCATAGCGCTCGCCAGAGCACCCGGCTACGGCGCTCCCCGCCCCTTCCGCTTCAGGCGCGCACGAGCTGCTTCGCGGCATCCACGATCTTGGGCGTATCGGGACGCAACCAAGACATCATGCCGGCCGCTCCGGGCCCCGGCACGTCTGGGAACGCAATGCGGCGCGTCTTGACTCCAGGCAGCGCCTGTGCCACCTCGGCAATGACATGGGCACCAAAGCCCGCCGTATAGTGCCCGTGCTCGACCACTAGCAGACGTCTCGTCTTGCGCGCCGAGGTCACGATGGTATCCACGTCCAGCGGCTTCAGTGATCGAGGATCGATGAACTCCACGCTGATCCCCGTCTTGGCCAGCTGGGCAACGGCACGTCCGGCATCCACTGTCGCGGGCGCCCAAGCAACCAAAGTGAGATGACTGCCCTTGTTGCGGACGACAGCCTCGCCGAGCGGCAGCTCGTAGGCCTCGTCAGGAACGTCCGGCTGGCTGCCTGACTTGACTTCCGGGTAATCCAGGTAGACGACCGGGTCTGGATCTCGAATGGCCGAGATCAACAATCCCTTGGCATCGTAGGCATTGCTCGGTGCGACGACCTTGACGCCTGGCAGGTTGGCGAACATCGCCTCCGCCCCGACGTCGGTATGCTGCCCGGCGCTGCCGCGTCGGCGCCCCGCGCCATCCACCCAGAGAACGAACGGCATGCTCGCCTGGCCACCCGTCATCGAGCGCAGTTTGCCGGCTTGGTTGTATACGTACTCGATGGCAAAGATCTGCGCCATCGAGGGCAATCGAGCGATGGCCTTCGATCCCGCTGCAGCCACGCCGATGGCGACGCCCGCGATCCACGATTCGTCGATGGGCCAGCCGCGGCCAGAGGTCCGCAGGTCACCGAACACGCCGACCAGATCGAAGACTTTCCCGTCCGGACCGATCGTGGTGGGCTTCTGGTACTCGTAGTAGTAGACCATGTCCGGGTCTGCCCGCATTTCTTGTGCAACCGCCTCGAGCTGGGCGTAGTAGTACGACTTCTTGGCCATGGTGCTTCCTCCTCTTCGCTAGGTTGCGACCGCGCCCTTGCGGTTGTAGAACTGGCTGGCCAGGACAGCCCCTTCTGCGTGTGTGTTGAGCACGCCGGCGGCCGGATCCGGATCGGCGCCGTTGCGCGCGAATTCCACCGAGGCGTCCACGGCCGATTGCGCATCCTCCTCGATCTTGGCGAGTTCGCCTTCCTCTGCGAGGCCCTTGGCCAGCAGCCAGCGCTTGTAACGCGGGAGCGGGTCGCGGGTCATCCAGCCGCGCACTTCGTCGTCCGTGCGATAGGGAAGGCCGACCGCGCCCTCCTGCCCGAGCCGCGCCCCTGCAAAGCCGCTATGGTCGTACCAGCGGTAGGTCAACGCCTCGATCACGCTTGGTCCCTTGCCGGCTTGCGCCCATTCGACGGCCTTCTTGGTGGCGTTGTAGACGGCCGCAACGCTGTTGCCGTCCACGAGGTGGTGCGGCAGGTCGAGGCCCTTTGTGTAGTCGGAGATATACTTCGTCGGCGCGGTGTCGGCCACCGGGATGGCCATGTACTGGAAGTTGTTCTCGTTGACGAAGATCACGGGAATGTCGAGGTTCTTGCAACTCCGCACTGCGCTGAAGTAGTACGGAGAAGCCGCCGCACCGTCCCCGAAGAACGCAACCGCGACCTGCTTGGTGCCGCGAATCATGCCGCGCAGGGCTGCCCCTGCAGCCATGTAGAAGCTGGCCCCGACGATGCCGTTCATGCCCATGATGCCCTTGGACATGTCGGTGATGTGCATCGAGCCGCCATAGCCCTTGTTGTAGCCGGACTCCTTGAAGAAGATCTCGGCCGACATCCGATTCAGGTCGCCGCCCTTGGCGATCAGGTGCCCGTGCCCGCGATGAGTGCTGGCGATGTAGTCGTCCTCGTTCAGAGCCCCGATGACGCCCACCGCAACGGCCTCCTCGCCGACATAGGTGTGAAAGGCTCCGTAGAGCCCGTCCTCGCCGGCAAGGAAGAGATCCTTCATGGTGGTCTCCCACTTTCTGCTCGTGCTCATCAAGCGATAGAACTCGAGCAGCTTCTCCTTGGGCTCGCTTGCAAGGACTGACGAGTCCTCGCCTCGCGTGGGCATATCCTCGGGAGGCAAGAAATCCAAGGCGTAGCCCGGCTTCCAAGCATTGCTTCCGCCCGGACCGGATGTGGCGAGCCGAACGGTCTTGTCAAACTCCGCGCCTGTCACGCCCCGCGCACTCGCGGACTGCTCGCCACACGCTGTGATGACGGTCGCGCTGGCACCGGCGGCGCTCATAGTCTTGAGCAAGGTGCGCCGGTCGACCCTGCCGATGCGATCTTTCATACGATTCGCCCTCCTGGTCCGGTTATAGGCGGTCCTCCAAGCCTGAAGCCTTGGGAGGCACCGCTACGGCACTGGCAGTGTAGCGATGTGTGCGGCGCGTGGCAAGCCTAAATCGGCAGATACTTGGCCGATCAGCGGAGGCTTTCCAGAGGCCCCCCCGAATACCGCGAGACCGGAACGGGCGTGGGCTTGATCGAGACACACGTGCTAGGCGACAGCGGCGCCCGCGTCGCAATTGCAGCACGGCCAACCTGGTCAAGCGAGGGCCTCGATACGGCCGGCCTACGGGCCTACCCGCGGCATTGCTCCTCACAGCACTACGAGGTTGTCTAAACTCGCCGTCTTTACGGCCGATAGGGCAATCGTTTGGTCGAAGGTGACAAGGCGGCCACCGTTCTGAGCCGCGAGACCCAACAAGTAGGCATGAGTGACCTGCCTATGGCTATGTATGCGAGAACGATCGAAAATCGCCCCGTCAAGAATGGATATTCCGCTGCTCCAGTATTCGTGGTGCGGGGAGGAAGTTGCATAGGAAACCAACTGGAGCGCCCTCCGAAGCGCGACCGGGCTTGGATAGCTCGGCTGAGACAGGATACGAACGCAACCGTTCTGGGTCGTGGCGCATGATGCCCAACCGTGCCGGACTTCCTGCTCGAACCAGCGCCTTGCCTGCTCGTGGTGTATGTGGTCGCGATCGAGAAGGGCCAAGAGGCAATTGATGTCTAGCAACGCACGCATGGAGAGATCACGCCGGACTAATACGGGCCCTCGTCGCGAAGCTGATCGATCAAGTCGTTAGTGACGGGCCTTCCGCGTTTCGGCAGCGGGCGAAAGCCGTAGAAATTGACGTTCGCATCTTCCACGTCGCCGTACGAATCACCGTTCAATCCCTTCCGGGCTAGTTCCGAGACCACTGCTCCGATACTGGTCTGGTTGCGACGCGCCAAGCCTCTGGCGGCGAGGAGGACATCATCGTCGAGATTGATGGTGGTGCGCATGCATCTGATGTTAGGACATCAGATTGCTATCGAGCCCAGCACGCTGTCGTGCGCCTAATAGCCGCTTTTCCGCAGCGACCGCTGTCCGTGGTCACCTGCCCGCCCACAGCCTGACAGATCAGGATCTGTCCACGTCGAGTGTCCGGCTCTTCGCGTCCCGCCCGGATCCGCGAAACACTCCGGCTGGCTAATAGAGGCTATATGCCTCTGCAGCATCCATAATCAGGTCCGCTGTGTTCGTGAGCCTGGCATAGGTCGCATTCATTCGCTGGCGCAAGTATCCCTCGGGATCGACAACTTGCGGTATGTGCATGCGAAATATGGCAGACCCGGCCATCCTCCTGAGCGACATCACGAGCTGGCCGGCTTCAATCCTCGGGTAGAACACGCTTGCGAACGGAGTCAGGATGGTCGGCGTGACGAGGTCATCGGCCATCGTGTCATAGACCGCCAGTAGCGACCGGATCTCGCCCGCTAGCTCGGCGGACAGCGTTTCGTCCCCGACTAAGGTAGCTACGAACCAGTTGTACTCAAGTGCAGCCAGACCAATCTCGAGAGACGTCAGTCTCGAAGCCCCAGTGGAGGTGCCGGCGATGAGATCCAAGATTCCCTGGGCAGTGTCGTAGCCGGGCACTGCAAGTTCGCCATGCACGCCGTAGCGTTGCCGGACAGTGTCGACATCGAGGTCTTCTGTGCCGGTCAGGACCGGCGAATCCATATCCACGCGCTGTGCGGACGCCACCGTTCTGGCGACGTCTTCTAGCTCTGCAGGGAGCTCCGCTGACGACGCGGTGGCAACGCACAGCGTTGCGGACAGCATGATTGTCGTGATAACTGCGTCTCTCATTTCAAACTCCTTCCCGCCGTCGCTGCACAAACCCGTTGTCAAACAATGTGCGCAGCTGGCCGAATTTCCACGGCAGCGTAACACGAGCCCTGCGAGGTACTTGATGCAGCAACAGCATCGATCGCTTGAACAACTCAGTCCTCATTGTTTCCCAAGCTGTCAACCCAGTGTCGTGCGCGGCCAGCGGGCATACGCTCCAAGGCGCTCTCGGAGCGTCGCAGATACATGCCGCGAAAACGGCGCTGGAGAGCCAAGAACTAGCGAGCCGCTTGCTTTAGGGCCCCGCGGTGCGAGAATTACGCTTGTGAGGCTCTACCTGCTCGCGTTCGGCGCTCTCGTGGCTTGCGTTGGCTGCGCTCCAGATGACGTTGCTGAAGCCCCCCCGAATATCGTCCTGATCATCTCCGACGACCACGGCTGGCCCGACTACGGCTTCATGGGCCATCCCGTGATCCACACCCCGAATCTGGATCGCCTCGCTTCGGAGTCGATGGTCTATACGAGGGGCTATGTGCCGGCTCCAGTGTGCCGTCCGAGCCTGGCGACGCTGGCCACGGGCCTGTACCCGCACCAGCACAAGATCACCGGCAACGATCCGCCCGGCGAATGGCCGGCAATCGCACGCGATGTCGAGGGCCGGGCTTCGATGGAACGGGTCTTTTCGCAGAACGAAAACGTCATCGAGCTGCTCAGGCGCTCCGGGTATGCCAGCCACCAGTCCGGGAAGTGGTGGGAGGGCAATCCTCTAGATCACGGGTTCACTGAGGCGATGACGCACGGCGACGTCACCCGAGGCGGCCGCCACGGCGACGACGGGTTGGCAATCGGACGCGAAGGAATGGACCCGATCTTCGACTTCATAAATTCGACGTCCGCTTGGTGGAAGAAGGCCAAGCAACCGGGCCAGTCGTTCGTCGAGCCCGTCGACACCCCGTTCTTCGTCTGGTATGGCGTGTTCCTGCCCCACACGCCGCACAACCCTCCCGAACGGCTCCTGGGCAAGTATCTGACACCGGACCGTCCCGAGCGGATCGCGAAGTACTACGCGACGGTGGAGTGGCTTGACGAAACCGTTGGAGAGCTCTTGGATTTCTTGGACAAGGCGAACCGCCCCAACACCTTGGTTCTCTACGTTGCCGATAACGGCTGGATCACGACTGAAGACCGCGCCGATCAGCCCACAGCACGGGCGAAGATGTCCCCTTACGAAATGGGTGTCCGTACGCCGATCATGATCCGCTGGCCCGGACAAGTTGAGCCCGGCCGCGATGACCGGACACTGGTCAGCAGTATCGACCTCGTTCCGACGATGCTCCACGCTGCGGCTATCGAACGCTCGGCAAATCTGCCGGGAATCAGCCTCTTGGACCGCAAGGCCCTGCAACAGCGGAAGCAAGTCTTCGGGTCCACGTTCGCGCACACCGCGGTGAACGTCTTGGATCCGGTCGCCAACCTCAAGTACCGCACGGTCGTGCGGGAGGACGGCTGGAAGCTTGTTCTGCCCTACGCGTTGAACAGGGACGTGATGCACATGATCCGGGGGCAAGTCGCCGATTGGATGCGATTCGAGCCGGAACTCTACAATGTGCTCGAGGATCCGTACGAGACGAATGACTTGGCCGCCGAGCACGCCGATCTAGTAGCGGAACTCCGCGAAGCCTTGCAGGATTGGTGGCTGGTACCTGAAGAAGTACCGGACGGGGGTTCCGAATAGTCAGGGACGGGGCCCGGTCACTTCGAATCGTCGATCAGGGTTCTTGCCTAGCGGATCACGAGCAACGCGCCTTCCGGGTCCGAACGGACCGGCTCGGTCATTCCGATCTGGCGACTTTGACGAGCCGACCGCCGTCCGCAATCGACTCCCGCGCAGCCTCGCAGACTGCCTCGTTGTGCCGGCTATTCGAAGGGGTGGCTAGGATCCCTGCAGATTCTATCTCGGCAATGATGGCCCTCCGCTGGTCATCTGAATCAGCCTCGCGTTCGACGCGCAGGGCCTCTGCCACGATGTGCCTGACAGAACGCACCCCGTAGCCGGTCGGCACAAGCCCCGGCCCGCCGAGGTCTTGGTACAGGAAATAGTCCGGGCTGGGCTCGGCGTACTGGGTCCCCCCTGGCCCGGACGCCACTTCGCCGAAGCTGTAAGCAATGCCTCGATACTGGTCCGAGTGCTCTAGCAGGGCTCCCCTGCCGCTTCCGGTGCAGTACAGGGTCATGCCCTGGGTGTTCGGCCCCGGCGCGGCATCGGGGAAGCTCAACGAGTTCTGGACATTCAGGCAGGCACCGTTTTCCCACAACACGCGCGCGTCGGTCCACAAGTACCCCTGGTCACCGTTCGGCAGCTCGTCGAGAATTCCATAGACCGAGACGGCTGTGGGCAACAATCCGGTCACGAAATGCACCAAGTCCACGTAGTGGCAGCCGATGTAGACGAAGGAGTCGGTGGCGTCAGCGGCGAACCAGTTCTGAAAGTTCGAGTCACGGTAGTGCCACTTCTCCATCAGGCGCGCGGTCCCAAGCTTGAACTCGCCGAACTGGCCCCTGCGATAGCGGTCTCGCGCCATGATGCTCCGTGGATCGAAACGCTTGTGGTATTCCACACCGACTAGCAGTCCGCTCGCGCGGGCCGCGCGCTCGATCTCAAGCGAGTCTGCGACTCGCAGCACGAGCGGCTTGACGCAGCAGACGTGCTGACCGGCGGACAGTGCGTCAAGCACCACTGTTCGATGCAGTTGGTCCGGCACTGCTACCACGACCACGCTGCGCTCGGGCAGCTCTGCGAGCAGCGACCGATAGTGCTCAGGCCGCGGCTCGTCCGATAAGGCAGTCGGATCTAGCGCCGCCCGGAAGTTGACGTCCGGAAAGGCGCGCCGGAGCATGGGGGCCTGCGCCAGCGCCTCAACCGAACTGTTGCGCTGGGAACAGACTGTTACTGCGCCGACCGCACCCTCGCGCCGCATTTGCAGGAGCGCGGGGAGGATCTGGTCATGAGCGATCATGCCGGCCCCTATCAGCAGGACCGGCGTTTCCGAAACGTGGCGACTCACTCTATCTCTTGCGGATTATAGTGCGCCAGACCCGGCTCGCCTGAGCCAGGCCAGGCACGCAGCGGCGCGTCGTACGGCTCGGGGAATATTCAGAGCGGCGACCATGCCAGCCGGACTGCGGTCGCAACCACACAGACACTAACCGAGGGGGGCGATTCCGGCCGCCGTCGACACGATCTCACCATGGGGTGGAGCGTTCCGCGTGTACATGATCGGGCAGTCTGTAGCTGATGCCTTCCTCGTCGAACTCTGACACGTCCATCAGGCCGGTGAAGTTGGTGTAGTTGTTGTTCTGGACGAATCCCGGGAAGAGCTTGCCCACGAGCCGGTTGTAGTGGCCCTGCAAGCGAAACCAAGGCAGCACACCAAAGGTCGATTGGGACGGATACATCAGAGCGTCAGCGAGTTCGTTACCGATGAGTGCGCGCGATACGCTGTAGACGTATGTCGCTAGGTCACGACGATCTTTCGGGTCTGTAATTCCGGCAACTAGTGGCGCAGAATTGATAAGAGAATTAGCCATCGAAATCGAATCCTCATCAGGGTCCGGCTCACAGCAGTATCCGACCTCGAAGATCTTTAGTGCCTCTTCCATGTCGCGAAACAGGATCGTCTCAGGTATACCCATCAGTAAACCTGAATAGCGCCAAATCGCGAGGAAGCTCCGCGCTTCTTCCTCCGTAAATTTTGCCCCCAGACTCTTCATGTGTTCCAGTAATCGCGCGGAAAACGCTGTGATCGAATAGCCCACATGGGCCGAACTTACAGGCACTCCCCATGACTCAGTGTCCCAATCGTCAGAGTGCTCCAAGAGGTGTCGAATTTGTGCATGGATCAGTCGTACACGGACAGAGAGCTTCCATCCGTCGCCATCCCGCAGCAATCCTCCAGGCATGAAGATCTCGACCATGTGTCGGTTATTCTGCTTCAGTCGCCTGACGCCTGTGTCGCGAACGCGCCCAGTAATAAAGAATGATTTGCTTATGTTTGTCGAAAAACCTTCGACTAAGACACCCCCGACGAACCCGGCCAAAACAATCTTTGAATTTCGATGAAACATCTTTATCCCTGGAATGAATGATTCGTAGTCAACCCAATCCGGCACCACACTTGCGCCTGCGAAAAAATCCTTTATGATGGATGGTGCACCAACTAACTTATCTTCTCGTCGATCCATTGCAGCATTGATGTATTTTGTTGAGAGAGTTCGATCAAGTGTCGCTAATTCCTCGATTAGGGCATCGGCCTCAGGATCCGCAATCGTTGTATGTGTGAGGTAATTGGAAGCGATGTCTGAATCGATTTCGGACGCTTTTCGAAACCCCTCGGCGTAACACGTTGGCATTCGCTTCGACTCGGAATGCAGGCTCATCTCAAACCTCTTCCGAAGCCCCGATCACTCGGTGCTGAACGGCGTGCAGAGATGACGAAGGCAAGAGGCTGTCGCGCTGCCCGCCGAGCCTCCCGGATTGCACTCCAGCCCAAGCTGTCGCTGAAGGCCCTCGTCCCTCTTCAACGCGGCCCCGGCGCGAGCGCGCAAGGCCGAACGGAAGCACATTCCTGCGGCGTGCTACGCCGACAGGGGCGGCCTGGGCCGAGCAGCGTGGTGGACTCGATCTCCGCATGGGGCCCCAATCCGGAAAACGTTTCAAATACAGCCGGACCTTAACTAGACAAGTGTTCTTGTTGAAACTCCTGGGATTCACGGCGATGGCTCTTGCCGTTGTGCCTTTCGGCGGGGTCCACGACATGCGCGCACGAATGAGAAATCTCAGTGGCACGATTCTATCACAACATTTTGCTTCCGGACTGTAATGAGGGTGTTGATTTGCAACTACCGGGCCCGACCCGGTCAGGATTGGAGCCTAGGTCTTGGAGACTTCAGCTCGGCGCGGTCGCGGGACCAGGCTTCTTGGCGGTTTCTGCCTCGCGCGGGCAACGGAAGTGCCGGCGTCATTCCGGAACGGTGCGCGATGACCCGCTGTTCGAGTCACTTTCGGAATCGCCGTGCAAGCACCAGCGGACCGCAAGTCGGAAGTCGTCAAGGATCAGATAGAGAGCCGGCACCAGCAGCAACGTCACGAGTGTTGCGAAGAGCACCCCGTAGGCGAGCGCGACTGCCATCGGAATCAGGAACTGCGCTTGCAGGTCGCTCTCAAACATCAGCGGCGACACGCCGGCAGTTGTGGTCAAAGAAGTCAGGATGATTGCTCTGAAGCGCGACTCGCCCGCTATGCGGACGGCCTCGAAGCGCGAAGCCGTTCGTCCCGCATGATCTTGGACGAAGCTCACCAGGACTAGCGAGTCATTCACAACCACTCCCGCCAGTGCCACCACACCGCACGTGGAAATGAACGTCAGCGGGATGCCCATGATCACGTGGCCCCATATCGCTCCGACAGCTCCGAACGGCACGGCAGAGAGGACGATGACCGGCGCGACATAGCTCTTCAGGGGAACCGCGAGAGTCACGAACATCACACAGAGAGCGATCGCCAGCGCGGCTGCCAGAGCCTCCGTGGCCTCGATCAACTCGGCCTGATCGCCAAGGAACGCGTATCGCACCGAATCGTGGTCTTCCAGCACTCCGGGAAGAAAGCTTGTTTCGAGATCGGCGAGCACCTGCTGGCTGGTCGTCACTGACGAATCGACCGCCGCCAACACATTGATCGACCGATTCCGGTCCACTCGAGTGATCGACGCCGGCCCGCGACCGAGCGTAGCTTCCGCCACCGTCGAGAAAGGAACCTCGTCCCCTCCCGGAACACGAAAACGCATGCCTTCGAGGTCGCCGATCGAACGCCGCTCCACCTCCGGGTAGCGCACCATGACGCGAACGTCCTCCCGGCCCCGCTGGATTCGCTGGACTTCCTCCCCGAAGAATCCCTGTCTCACCTGGCGTCCGATTTCGATCAAGGAAAGGCCCATGGTCTCGCCCTCGGGAGCGAGCGAGAGCTGGATTTCGGGCTTCGCCCCACGAGAGGTATCGGTAATATCGAAGACTCCCGGATACTGCTCGAGCCGCTCCTTTGTCTTGTTCACCACCGCCTGCATCTCATCTAGGTCCGCTCCGTTGAACTGGATGTCGATCGCCTTCCCTCCTCCGAATAGCGCGTGGGTGATCGAGAGTTCGCTGGCCCCGGGAATCCGGCCGATCCGCTCTCGGAGCCGGCGAGCGATCTCCTCCGCTCGGACCGTCCGGGTTTCTGCTCGTTTCAGCTCGATGTTCACCTCCGCCAGATGCTCGCCCTTGGGTGGGTTGATGCGAGCAGTGGGACCGCCAAGCACAAGCTGGTACGGCTGTTCTCCGATCGAACTGAGGATGTGCCGAAACTGGTCGCTGCCTTCCTCCCGGGCGATCTCCTCGCGAAGTGCAAACGCGGCCTGCTCCACCCGTCCGACGGCGGCCCTCGTTGCGTCGACCGGAGCTTCCTGTGGCATCGTTACGAATGCGACGACCTTGTCGGACTCGTCAGTAGGCAGGAGAATGACCTTGATACGCCCGCTCGCAACGAAGGCACCGGTTACGGCCATGCAGGTCAGGGCGATCGCGAGAGTCAAGTACCTCCAGTGGAGCGCGGCCCGCAACACTGGCCTGTAGAGCTCCCTGGCGATCCATTCGAGCGAGGTCGAGAACCGGTCGCTCAAGCGATCCCAAGCGCGGACCACTAGGCCGCGCGAGCCGTCATCGTCGGACGGGCGGTGAGCTAGGTGGCCGGGAAGGACGAAGATTGATTCAACGAGCGAGAAGAACAGGACCGGTATGACGATCAACGGGATCGCCACCATCAACTTCCCTTGAGTGCCCGGAACGAAGAACATGGGTGCGAAGGAGACCATCGTTGTCAGTACTCCGAACACCACGGGCACGCACACCTCCCTCGTCCCCTCGATGGCCCCCTTCACGCCATGCTTGAGCTTGGCTTGCTTGCTGTCGATGTTCTCCGCGACGACGATGGCATCGTCGACCACGATGCCCAGCACCAAGATGAATGCCAGCAGCGAGATCATGTTGATCGTCACATCGAACGCCGGCATCAGCGCGAAAGCCCCCATGAACGAAACCGGAATGCCGATCGCAACCCATAACGCGAGCCTGAGCCGCATGAACAAAGCCAAGACGACGAACACCAGCAACAGACCTGACAATGCGTTCTCGACGAGCAGGCGGGTCCGGCTCCGCAGGGTATAGGCCCAGTCTTGCCACGCAGCCATGTTGATGCCGTCCGGCAGACTGGCAGTGGCGCCCTGCACGTACGCATACACGGCGTCCGCGATATCGGTTGCGCTCTCGTTCCCGACCCGGTAGACGTTGAGAACTACGGCTGGCGTTCCGTCGAGCGCGGTCGAGCTCGCGATCTCTTCGAAGCCGTCTACCACCTGTGCCACATCTCCCACGCGAATCATGGTGCCGTCAGGACGTCTGACGACGGGCAGCGCTTCGAACTGATCTCCGGTGTCGGCCCGTCCGCTCGTCCGGAGCATGATCTCGCCACCAGGGGTCTTGACAGATCCTCCCGGCAAATCGACCGAAGACCGACGGACGGCGGCCGCGACGTCGTCGAACGTCAAGTCCCAGCGCCGCATTGCCTGTTCCGAGACCTCGATCGAGATCTCGTAAGGGGGAACATTGGCCATCTCGACCTGGGAAATCTCGGGGAGAGCCTCGAGATCCCGCCGGGCCTGCTCTCCGATTCTCTTGAGCGTGGGCAAGTCCGCAGCCCCGTATAAGACCACGCCGATCACCTCGACGCGTAGCGGAATCGAGCGGACTACCGGTCTTCCGGCATCTTCCGGAAAGGCCTCGATGCCGTCGACCTTGGACTTGATTTCTTCGCGAATCTCATCGATGTCGTAGCCGGATCGAACCTCAACGACTGCGACGCCGACCCCCTCGTCAGCTGTCGACGTGATCTTGTTGACTCCCTCGATCCCCTGAAGCGCTTCCTCGACGAGAACGCACACGGACTCTTCCACATCCGGCGGAGAGGCGCCGCGATAGGGAACCGATACCGTTACAACATCAAGAGTGACATCGGGGAACAGGGTCGAGTTCAGACCGGCGATCGAAAGTGCGCCTGCTGCAACGATGACAAACAGCAGCAAGTTGCCGACGACGCCGTTCCGCGCGCACCATGCGACAGGGCCGTTCACCGAGCTCCTCCGCTAGCTGCCGGCTCAAGCCTCATACGCTGCATGCCTCGGACACGGACTCACAAGCCCGGGCGCGGACGGAGCGTCTGCCGATCCTGATCGAATGCGGCGAGGTCTCGTCCGTTCGTTCTGCGCTCGTTGCCACGGTTTGCAACCGAACGCAGCTTTGTTGACGGCTGCGATTCCACTCGATCATCGCCGTTAGCCGAGAATATCACGGCACACGTGGCGACTCGAAAAAGGGAACGCGGGCCAGCCGCGCGCCGACGATGACACGCGCGCCGCCTCCCGGCTCAACCGCGCCCTGCGGGAGCGCTCCCAAGGCGCCATGCGTTGGAGCGCGCGCACCCTCGGCCTAGCCAGGACCTCTGTGAGAGCACCGCTAGCCGCTTGAATTCGGTCGAGCTGCGGTCAGAGAGGGTCCTGGCGCACAATGATTCCCTATCTCTTCCTGCCCTTCCCAGAGGTAGACGGCGGCCGCCTCAACACAATCCTCGCGATGCCCTCCAGCATGGCCCGGAAGTACGCCCGATGCCGCGTGTCGGCGGGCCACGAGTCCTCGAACACCGCGCTGTCCGCCAACTCGTAGTCGAACGGAAACCGATTCGCCGTCAAGGCCGGCACGAAACTCCATCCGGCGGCCCCTTCCAAAAAGGCTTGCGCAATCGACGCCTCGCGTGCCAGCTCGGCATTGGTCGCGGCCGAGCCGCTGCTGTCACTCACCATTAACACCGGCCGCCCATATTGCTTGAACTGCTTGGAACGCGCCAGCTTCTCCGAAGGCGTGCGGCCGTCACCCTGCAGAAGGACCAGATCGCATAGGCGCGCGAGCGACATCGGGTAGAGCATCCCAGAACCGCTGGAAGCGCCAATCGGCAAGCTGAACGAGGCGTGCTGAAACTGCTCGCGGACGGCGCGGATCAAATACTCCACGTAGCGTGGGACGAAACGGCGATGGTCCCAGCGACCCTCAGGCTCGTCCCATGCGTCGGCGACATCGACGATGACGTTGCGAGCGTCGCGTTCGATCAGGTGACGGGCGACGTTGCCAGCAGCGGCAACGATGGCCTCGGGAGACTCTAGGACCTCGTCTTGGTCTTGCTGAAACAGCACCAAGCACACGATCAGGCCGCGTTGGTCGGCCGCCTCGAGCAGTTTGTCCAGCCGAGCCATCCAATCTGGCTTCAACGATCCGTCGGGATTGTAGGCGCTGACCAAGGCCCCGGCCTTCTCCCCGAGATCGGCGCTTACGCCCCTTTGAACGCCGTTGGACTCGCCCTCGTAGCGGGGATTTCCGCCTTGCAGGCCAACCACGATGCCGGCCACGCCGTGCTGCTTGTAGACATCGAGGCGCTCGATCACGCGATCAGTGTTCGCGCCAGGGTCAAACGGCCGCTCGCTGAGCCACTCGTCGTCGAAGATAGCCTGGGTCACGCGAACCAGTGCCAAGCTGCCCCTGACCTTGCCCCGAAAGCGACCGCCCGCATACGTCGGGCTCCAGTCTGCGGACGGGCCGCCGCGCACATAGAAGCGATCCGCCCCATAGCGTGGCCCGAGCATAGACCCCGTTGCGATTTCGATCGCAGCGGCGGGCACAGCGAACAGCAAGAGCAATCCGGCCAGCACCGGACAGCTGAAGTACGACGTCAGCCTCATGCCGATTCGGGGGGACTAGAGACTTGGTGATAGTAGCACGGAGGTAGCGCCCCGGCGGAGCGCCGCGGCGGCTGGGTCGCAGCTGGGTCGCAGCTGGGTACCGGCGGGCAAGCCGGGACAGCGGTTTGCTAAACTTCGATTTCTCGCATTCCGATTCCAAGGAGACTCTCACACTTCATGGCTAGACCCGTCACCCTGTTCACCGGCCAATGGGCCGACCTCCCGCTCGAGGTGCTCGCGCCGAAGGCAAAGTCATGGGGCTACGATGGCCTCGAACTCGCATGCTGGGGCGACCACATGGACGTCTCCAAGGCGGCTACGGACCTGGACTACTGCGCCAAGCAGAAGGCCATTCTCGAGGACAACGACCTGCAACTGTTCGCGATCTCCAACCACTTGGCGGGCCAGCTGGTGTGCGACCCCAATGACGACGCGCGCTCCGACCTGTTCGCTCCCGACGAAGTTGCGGGCGATCCAGAGGGCAAGCGCCAGTGGGCGGTGCAGGCAATGAAGGACACCGCCCGATCGGCCAGCAACCTAGGCCTCGAGGTCGCCAACGGCTTCACCGGTTCCTCGATCTGGCACATGCTGTACAGCTTCCCGCCGGTGTCCGACGAGATGATCGATGCCGGATTCGCCCACTTCGCCGAAATGTTCAACCCGATTCTCGATGTCTTCGACGAGGTCGGCGTCCGCTTCGGCTTGGAAGTGCATCCGACCGAGATCGCGTTCGACATCTACACGGCGCACCGCGCCTTGGAGGCGGTCGGCCATCGCGAGGCGTTCGGCTTCAATTTCGACCCCAGCCACCTGCACTGGCAGCAGGTGGACCCGGTGATCTTCATCCGCGAGTTCAAGGACCGGATCTATCACGTCCACATGAAGGACGCGGCTCTGCAGCTCGACGGCAAGTCCGGCATCCTGGCGTCGCATTTGAACTTCGGCCACCAAGACCGCGGCTGGGACTTCCGATCGCTCGGCCGGGGCGGGGTTGACTTCGAGGAAATCATCCGCGCGCTGAACCACATCGGCTACGACGGGCCCCTGTCCATCGAGTGGGAGGACAGCGGCATGGAGCGGGAAGCGGGCGCCGCCGAGGCCTGCGAGTTCACCAAGAGCGTCGACTTCGAGCCTTCCACGGTTGCTTTCGACGCCGCATTCGAAGAGTAGGCAGAGCCACAGGCGAAACCGACAGCGCCAATGCCGAATAGCGAGACGGGCGGTCCTGATTCGAGGCCCGCTCGCCGAGAAGCCTTAGAGGCTGGGCTGCTTTGGGCGTTGTCCCTAGTCACGACCGTGGGTCTGTCCTCCTGGCTGGGATCCGCGGAACCCGGCTCGGTCGCGGGCGTGCCGCGCTGGGCAGCCTACGGCGTGTTCGGCCCTTGGCTGCTGTTCTTCTTTCTTCACCTCCACTTCTGCCGTAGGCGCAGCTGAAGCGGAATCCGGGCGAGCCACCGATGTACGAGGCAGCGCCGTCAGCGCGGGTCGCCTTCGCGGTCTACATCGCGCTGACCTTCCTGCTGGCCTATCTCGCCCGCCGCCAGTCAAGCGGGAGCGGCTTCCTGCGCGAGTTCTTCGTCGGGGGCCGGACGATCGGGCCGTGGGTGCTGGGCCTTACGTGGATCGCTACGTCGGCCAGCGGCGGGACGTTCATTGGCGCACCTTCTCTCGGCCACGCCTTCGGCTGGTCGGTGATGCTGTGGATCTCCGGCTACATCGTGGTCGCCACGGCCGGATTCGGCTTGCTCGGCAGGCGCATTGCCGAACTGGGCGAGAGAACAGGGGCGCTGACCTTCCCGGACCTGTTACGTGACCGTTTCCGCAGCAAGGCGATCGGGGCGATCTCCGGTGCCGCCATGCTGATCCTGCACACGAGCTTCATCGTCGCTCAGTACATCGCCGGAGCCCGCGTTCTGGAAGCGGCTCTGGGAGTGCCCTACGCCTGGGGCGTGGCCAGCTTCGCAGTAATCGTCGGTCTTTACACGGCATACGGCGGATTCCGGGCAGTAGCTTGGACAGACAGCTTTCAAGCCATCGTCATGCTTGTCGGAGTGCTACTGACAGTCGGATTCGGGCTCTACAAGATCGGAGGCATGCAGGCCGTCTACGATGGCCTGGCGGCACAGTCACCGGACTTGCTCACTCCGCAAGGACCCGATGCGTTCCTGCCCCTGTCTGCGGCGATTTCGTTCTTCTTCGTGTGGCCGCTAGCGGTGGCTGGCCAACCCTCGCTGATCACGAGATTCCTCGCGTGCAAGGACACTGCATCCCTGCGCAGGGCGTCGTTGCTGATTGGCTGCTACATCCTGCTGCTGTATCCAGCGGTGATCTTCGTGGGCATCCTGGGCCGCGTCCTTGTGCCGGAACTCGCGGCGAGCGACCACGCCATGCCTGCGACGATCGTCGCCGCAGTGCCATCGGCGCTCGCGGGCCTCGTGCTAGCCGCACCGCTGGCGGCCATCATGTCGACGATCAGTTCGTTCCTGCTGGTGGCTGCAGGCGCGGTGGCGCGTGATCTCTATCAGCGCAACGCGCGTACACCAGTCAGCGAGGAGCGCGCCAAGCGTGCCACGCATCTCTCTATCGCGCTCACCGGAGTCGTGGCGGGGGTGTTCGCGCTCCGTCCGCCCGACTACCTGCAGTACATCGTGGTCTTCTCCGGGACAGGGCTAGCGGCTACTTTCCTCTTCCCCACCCTGCTGGCGGTGTACTGGACGCGCATGAACCGCAAGGGCTGCATCGCCGGAATCCTGGCGGGCTTCCTCTCATTCCTGCTCCAATACGCGCTGTTCGGCACACGGAGCTTCCTTGGACTGGATCCGTTTGTTTGGTCGTTGGCCGCCAGCGCTGCGGCGTGCGTCCTAGCGTCGAGGGCCGGTCAACATGAGCCACTCGCACTCTTGTCGAAGTACTTCTCCGACGAAGAACTCCGCGGATTGGAGACGTAGCAGCGGCTCGCCAGTCGACTTCGACGGCGCATACGCGAAGCAATCCCCGTAGTTGAGCGCTGCTGGGTGGTTTCCCCTGCCAAAGCGCCGCCAAGCCTGCGGCGCTGCACTGGCGTGCGCCGACGTCACGGGCACGAACTCGACTCCCGCTCGCTCCAGCAACACCTCAAGCTCGTGACGCGCTGCAGGTCCGCCTCTGCCTTCGACCAAGATCACCGCCTCGAGCAAGTTCGCCACGGACATGCGACGAGCCACGCATGGGTGATTGCGGACGCGAAGCGAATCGCATCCGGCTCCCGCAGCAGAATAGCGAGGGTAGCCGAAGTATCGATGATTACCTTGGCAATCCCCGCTCGTCGTGGAGCACGTCGCCATGTTCCTCGGAGGAAGGCCCAGGCCCCAAGAGGCTGGCACAGCGCTGTCCAGTCGCGACGAGTTCGCGCGCCAACTCCTCGGCATCGCGTCTACGCCTTTCGCGTTCCAGGCGTTCGCGCAACGCGACAGTGATCGCTCCAGTCATGGTCTCGCCCGTCAATCGCGCTAGTTCGCGGGCCAGCGTGCAGGTCTCGTCGTTCTTGACGTTGAGGCCCATTTTCGTCGGTCCGTGGGTAGAAGCGCCCACGGCGCTTCTACCATACTTGACGCCTTGATCGACCGCAGGGACTGCTCGGTCGGCTCATGGCCGATCAGTCCCGTACCGGGCCTGCTAGAGTTCCAACTTCCACGGCTCGCGATAGTCGCTTCGCAGATAGGTCTGGGCTTCCTTGTTCTCGGTCGTCTCGTTGACAGGGTCCCAGTCGACCCGCTGCCGGCTGCGCAATGAGACGTTGCCGAGCAACGCCATGGCGGTCGATTTATGCCCGATCTCGATGTCGCAGACGGGTCGATCGCGGTTGCGGACGGCGGCGATGAAGTCGCGCCAGTGGTCGTCGGTACTGTGGTTTGCCGACTCGCCACGGGCCGCTTCCATGCGCTCCTCTACCCGCGGCTCGGGCTCGCGGTAGCGGCGTACTTCAGGCGCGATCTCCCAATAGCCGCGATTCACATACATGGTGCCCTCGGTGCCGTGGAACTGGATGCCGTAGCCCGGCTGGCCGCCGCTGAAGGCGTTCGCGACTCGGTTTTCGTACGTACAGACAAACGTCGGGAACTCGTAGGTGGCCTGAATCGTGTCGGGTGTCTCGCGGTTATCGGTCAACGCGTACTTGCCGCCGTAGGTGCTAATCGACCGCGGGCCCGGCTCGGCCATGGCCCACAGCACGATGTCGAGAAGGTGGATGCCCCAGTCCGTCATCATGCCGCCGGCGTAGTCCCAGAACCAGCGGAAGTGTGCGTACTGGTAGGGGTTCACGCCGAACCGGTTCTTGTTGAAGGGGCGTTCCGGGGCGGGCCCCAGCCACATGTCCCAATCCAGGTCCGCTGGCGGATCGGTGTCAGGCGGCACGCCGATCCCCTCCGGGAAAAGATTGGAGTAGTTCCATGTGCGCACGAAGCTGATCGTGCCCAAGCGCCCGCTCTGCACGATGTCCTTGGCTTCCGCGAAGTGCTTGCCCGAGCGCTGCTGCGTGCCCACCTGCACGACGCGGTCGTACTTGCGGGCCGCCTTGACCATCATCTGGCCCTCGTGGACGGTCACCGAGACCGGCTTTTCGACGTAGACGTCCTTGCCCGCCTTGCACGCCTCCACGCTCATGTAGGCGTGCCAGTGGTCGGGCGTGGCGATCAGGACCGCATCGATGTCGTTGTCTGCGATCAGATCCCGGAAGTCCGGGTAGATCTTGGCGTCTGGCACCATCTTGAGGGTCTCTTCGAGGTTCGGCTTGAATACCTCGCTGAGAGCGACGACCTGGATGTCGTCGGTGAGCCTGAGCACGCTGCGCAAGTTGTTGCGGCCGCGGCGGCCACAGCCGATCACGCCCAGCCGGATCTTGTCACCGTGGTTGTCCCCGCGAGCGGCGCCGCTGGCGGCAAGCGCGGCCGAGGCCGCGACGAAAGTTCTGCGTTTCATGAGTTTTCCTTGCGGTATCGCCGTAGCAAGTGCGGAGCCCCACGTCCCCGTCATGCCCGGTTTTCACTATCTTCGCACCGTTCGCACCGACACTAGAGCCGCCGTGCTCAGCCGGGTCGAATCACGTGCGGCTGAGACTCCCCCGGGCGACTCGACCCCACGTAGGCGGAAGCAAGCTGGAGCCCGGGACGGGGCAGCTGGATCGACTCGCACGTTAGGGCCTTGGGGGCCTACCAGGGCTGTACCGCGGTCGGCGAGCCCGACAGTCTTCGCTCCGCTCCCTCTGCCGGGCGCCTGCCGCCCCTCCGGAACTTCAGGGGTAGGTCCGCGAGACCCGCAGCAGCTTTTGCCGAGAATGTGCGCAATCTCCAATTGCCAAAAGAGTGAGCTTGCCCATCTTCGGCATAGATTTGCCGATTTCACGAATTAACCGCAGATATCCGGCCCACCCTGCGCTGGGAGCGTACTAGGATCAGGGCGACCCAAACGGCCCGGTTGCAACTGAGGGGTCGGCGAGCGGCGGCTAAGCGGTGCCCGCGAACGACCGGGATGCCAGAAGAGGAGGTATATCGCATGGCACTACCAAGCTTTCGCACTGTCTCGGCCTTCGCGGCCGGACTCTTCCTTGTCGTGGCGATCACGTCTGCGCAGACCGACACCGCCACGATCACCGGTATCGTGACTGACAGCTCGGCGGCGGCCGTCCCCGGTGCGTCCGTCCAAGCGATCAACCAGGCTAATGGCCTTGAGTACAACGCTGAGAGCAACTCGACAGGCAACTATGTCATCACCGCGTTGCCCATCGGAACGTATGACCTTACAGCGACGAGCGCGGGGTTCCAGACCCTGTTCCGGCCGAACGTCACGCTCAGTGCCGGCACGCGCGCTCGTGTGGACGTGGAACTCCAGGTTGGCTCCGTTACCGAGACCGTCGAGGTCACGGCGGAACTGCCGCTGCTGGAGTCGGAGACCTCCAGCTTGGGGCAGGCGATCGAAAACACCACGATCACCCAGATGCCGCTAAACGGCAGGAACTACCAGGAACTCGCGGTTCTGACGGCCGGAGTCCTGCCGAGCCGCCGGCAGAACTTCGTCGAGGACGCCTTCAGCGTTAACGGCGCGGGATTCGACCAGAACGTGTTCACGCTCGACGGTGCGGACAACAACAACTACTTCAGCGGCGTCGTGGTGGCTTCCAACCAGGCGGTGAAGCCCTCGATCGACGCCATCCAGGAATTCAAGATGGAAACCCACAACTACGGCGCGGAGTTCGGCCGCGGCGGTGGTGCCATCGTCCAAGTGACGACGAAGTCCGGGACTAACGACATCCACGGGACGGCGTTCGAGTTTCTCCGCAACGAGGTACTCGATGCCAACAACTTCTTCAACAGCGGGCGCCCGAAACCCCCGTTCCGGCAGAACCAATACGGAGCGACCTTCGGCGGCCCGCTCGTCAAGGACCGGATGTTCTATTTCGGCAGTTACGAGGGCACGAGGATCCGGGAGAAGCTGACGCGGCTCAGCATCATCCCAACGCCGGAGCAGGTAGGTGGCGACTTCTCGGGAATCGCTCAGATCTATGATCCAGCCTCGCAAGCTGACGACGGGACGCGGACTCGGTTCGAGAATGACGTCCTGCCCGCAAACCGCATCGACCCGGTATCAGCGAGGATCGTCGGGCTGTATCCGGAACCGAATCGGGGCGGCCGGCAGAACTATCTCTTTAACCCGTCGCGCAATCGGGACGACGACAAGATCGACAGTCGCTTTGACTGGCGTGCAGCCGAGAACCATACGATCTTTGTCCGCTTCAGCTACCTGAATTTCGACCGCCTCGAGCCAGGGAATCTCCCCCTTCCGGCCAGCGGAGGCAACACCGCCACCCGCTTCTCCCGGGCCAGGACGGGGGTGGTGAACTGGACCGCGGCGCTGGGCGGCAGCATGGTCAACGAGCTCCGAGTTGCCTACAACCGGCTGGTCGGCGGCATCGACACTCCGACGCAGACGCAGCTCTGGAAAGAGTTTGGTTTCAAGGGATTGTTCGACCGCGAAGATATCAACGGCCTGCCGGACTTCCGGCCCTCCGGCTATCGAACCATCGGCGACCGCAACTTCGCCCCGGACCCCAGGAAGCAGGATGTGCGTCAGATTGTCGAGAGCTTCTCGATGACCAAGGGCAGCCACTCCCTCAAGATGGGCGTCAACGTCCGCAATTTCGTGCGCTGGTCGGGCATCACGAACTTTGCAAGAGGGCGGTTCTGGTTCAACAACCAATTCACGCGCGCGGTCGCGGGAGTGCGAGGCGGGGGAGACGGCCTCGCAGACAGCCTGCTCGGCCTGACGAGCAACATGCGGTTCAGCACTCCGCTGAACGTAAGGCGCCACGCCTACGCCTACGAGACCTACTTTCAGGACAACTGGAAGGTGACGCCGAAGCTGAGCTTGAACCTCGGACTGAGATACGAGTACCAGTCCCCGTACGTGGAGCAGAACGATCGCGCGATGAACTTCATCATCGATCCTGAAGATTCGCGTTTCGGGACATTGATCCCGACGGGGAGCGGCGTGGAGGGCAGGTCGTTCCGCATGCGCGACCTCAATGACTGGGGCCCAAGGGTGGGGCTGGCCTACCAGGTGACTCCGAAGACTGTCATCAGGGCGGGGTACGGGGTGTTTTACGTCGCGACGTTCAGGTTGCCCGTGCTGGCTGACCCCACAGCTAACCCTCCCTTCTACCTGCAGAACGACATCCCCACCCAAGCTGCGAGCTCGACTTCGCGGGTCGTCATCCAGGACGGCGTGCCGTCCGACGCGCTGGATCCGAATGTGATCGCCGGTCGTTCTCTCGTGGGAGTCTGGCCGTTCGCCTTCCCGAACGGCACGACGCATCAATGGAACTTCAACATCCAGCAGTCCCTGCCCGGCAACTCGCTAGTCTCCTTCGCCTACGTGGGGTCCAACACCGTGCGTACCGAGAGTGGCGCGAATCTGAACCAGCCGGAGCCGGGGCCCGGACCGAACAACCCTCGGCGTTGGTTCCCTCAGTTTGCGAACATCAACACGAACCCTGCGGTCGGCGGGGCGAACTACCAAGGACTTGAGGCAAAGTTCGAGCGGCGCTTCGGCGGAGGATTCTCCGTTCTGAGCGGCTTCACTTGGAGCAAGACTCTCGTCAAACAGCTCGGCCAGAGGACCAGCTACTACCATCTGGCCCCAGAGAAAACCATCTCGCGCCAGCACATGCCGCAGCGCTTCTTCTACGCCGGCGTATGGGATCTGCCGTTCGGAGGCGGCCGCAGGTTCGCCACGCAAGGTGCTCTCGCCAAGATCATCGGCGGATGGCAGATCTCTCCGATCTTCGAGGCGCAGCGGGGCCTGCCGCTCACGCCCGGAGTCGCTGGCAACCCGGCCAACACGACTGGGGGCCAGCGTCCGAACCGGATCAGGGACGGCAACCTGCCTCGTAGCGAGAGGACGCCTGAGCGGTGGTTCGACGTCGGGGCGTTCGAAGTGCCCGACCGTTTCACGTTCGGAGACTCGGCGGCCTGGATCATCGAGGGTCCGGGCCTCGTCAACCTTGACGTGATGGTCTCCCGGACGTTCGATCTGAGCGAACGGTTCTCGCTCGACTTCCGGACCGAGTTCTTCAACCTGTTCAACGAGCCCCATTTCAACTTCCCGAATGGCACGATCAACCGGCCGGCCGGCGGGCGGATCTCGTCGACGATGGAGTGCTGCCCGGCCCGCCAGATCCAGTTCGGGATGAAGCTCATCTTCTAACCCGAAGTTCCGGGCAGTTTTGCCGCTCGATCTCGCGCTAACTCGTTGATTCCAAAGGGCCTAGACTGCTTTCCATGCGCTTGCCGGGTGTTTTATGTTCCCATGTAATGGACTTTTGATGTGCTGGTTTGTTGCTTTTTTTGCTTGACTTGATGCCGTTTGCCATGCTATGATATTCCCATGTACGTGGAAGTCGTCCCCAACCGCTCCTCGCCCCCCGCCATCCTCCTCCGCGAAGGCTGGCGCGAGGGCTCCAGGGTCCGCAAGCGCACCCTCGCCA
>JAJDTX010000077.1 GCA_022826925.1 Bryobacterales bacterium | reverse complement strand
GACCGCGCCAAGGCTCCTGGGTGTGCTGTCGCATGCTCGCACGCCCCGCCGACTCGGCTTCCGGACGCCATCTCCCGAGCTCCGCGCACTCCAAGACATGCCTCAACCCCCGTTCGCATCAAACATTGAATTTGCCTGGGTCGAGTGGTAGGCTCCGCCCCAGCCGAACTCGCCCACGCTGCCCGGTTGGCCTCGTGCGCCGAGATCCGTGACGACCGAGAATCCCAGTCCGAAGCCTTGGCCGGCGCGGAACGGGATCCCGTCCAAGTGGTCGACGGTCATGAGCTCTACGCTCTTGCGGCTCAACACGCGACTGCCGTCCAAGCTGCCCCCGTTCAGCATCATCTGCAGGAAGCGCGCGTAGTCCTTCGCGGTGGACAGCAGGCCCGCCCCGCCGGAAAAACTGACGCGCGGGCCCTTGACATAGTGTCCCTGACCTATGCCGAGCCCCGGCTCCGGCGCCCGCTTGAGACCGTCTCCGCTCGCTGAGTAGACCGTTGCCAGCCGACCCACCTTGTCGGGTGGGAGGTAGAAGTGCGTGTCTTCCATGCCCACTGGGTCGAGGATTGCCTCGCGCAAGAAAGCGTCAAGGGACTGGCCGCTGACGCGCTCGATCACGGCGCCCAATATGTCGGTGTTATAGCCGTATACGAAACGCTCGCCGGGGTGCGCGGCGAACGGCAGCGAGGCCATCCGAGCAACGGTGTCGCGCACGGTCTCGTCCCGGTGGGCGAAATACCACCCTTGGATATCGGCCTTGGCCCAGCGATCCTCGGCCACACCGGTGCCGTAGTCGATGCCCGCGGTATGGGTGAGCAAATCGCGCAGCGTGATCGGGCGGCGGCTCGCTTCGACCTCGTAGCCGCCGTCATCCTGCCTTACGGCCACGGTCGTTGCCTCGAATTCCGGTAGATACCTGGACAGGTCGTCACTGATGAGCAACTTGCCTTGCTCTTGCAGGACCATCACCGCCGCACTGACCAGTGCCTTGGTCTGGGACGCGATGCGGAAAATGGCGTCCTTTCGCATCGCGTCGCTGGACTCGATGTCGCGCATGCCGATGGCTTCGTGGTAGACGACGCGACCATGTCGGGCTATCAGGGCGACGGCACCCGCCAGTTGTCGGTCGTCAACATACTGCTGCAGCGTGGAAGTGAGCCGTCCAAGGCGCTCGGAGGAGACCGCTTCGCTTTCCGGGGCCGCCGGGGCGAGGACTTGCGCCGGGGCCAGGTCTAATGCACTCAGCGCCGCGGCTAGGCAAAGCGTGAGGATCGGGCGGCACAGCCTGAGATTGATCATGGCTGGCTAATGATATCCAAGGTGCCGCTTGTACGGCGAGAAAGCGCTCAGCCGATTCGTGTCATCTGGGCTGGGACGCCTGCACGTGCGGGGCGCGGATTCGGAGAGTCGTGGCGAATGATCGGTTTCCGCTGCCGGGGGTCCGGCCGGTGCAGTAGGGCAGTTTGGACGATCGAGACCATACCCCGCCTCTTGGCCCAGTTGCGAATGCTCAGGCAGCCGGCCCGTGACCGGCAAATTTGGATTCCGTTTGAAATAAGGGCGGGGCAGTCTCTGCGACTGCCCCGCCGAGCCGTCCGAGCCGCTCGGGCTAGAAGCCGTACCGCAGGCCGAGCTGCAGGATGCGGCCGGAAGCACCTGGCGTGAGCCCGGTGATGTTGCCGAACGCGCGGTTCTGCACGTTGCCGACGGGCAATCCGAAGTTGGCCCGGTTCGGCAGGTTGATGACCTCCCCGCGAAACTGGAGGGTGTGCCCTTCCCAAGGCATGCTGAAGCTCTTGATCAATGAGAGGTCGGCGCGCAACGCTCCGGGAGCGATGAACGCATTCCGGCCGAGGTTGCCGAAAGTGAACCGCGCCGGGCGATGGAAGACTGACGTGTTAAAGAACTTCTCGCCGCGGACGTTGTCCCGCCAACCGCCGTTGCGCTGGTAGTCTCCGCTCACATCAGCACGGACGCGTGCAGCTGTCGGGTAAACCTGGCTGGCGTTGCCCCAGTACGCCGAGAACGGGGGGCCGGTGCGCGCTTCCACGATAGTACCGACCGACCAGCCGCCGAGGACTTGGTTGAGCACGCCGCTGCTGAACGCCACTGCGCGCCCTTGGCCCAATGGGAGTTCGTAGACCAAGCTAAAGATCGCGCGGTGAGCGATATGGCTTCCGCCCACCGACCACGCAATCCTCCGGTTGTATTGGTCCGCGAACGGGACGCGGCCATCTTCGCCGCCCAACTCGTTACGGCCCTCGACGTTGTCCATCGCCTTGGCCCAGGTGTAGTTTGTCTGGAATTGGAGTCCGTTCGAGTAGCGCTTCTCGAGTTTGAAGTTCACGCCGTGGTATTCCGAATCCCCGAAGGTCGGCGAGATCATCACCACGTTCGAGAACTGCGGGAACGGGCGCAGCACCTGCGGCGCGATGCCTTGGCTGTCAACGAGGCCGATCTGCGACGGGTGGACCTGGTTCTGCGTCGCAGAGCCAGGGATGGTCAGCTTCTTGCCGATAGTGGACAGGTATCCGACCTCGAACAGCATGTCGCCGGGCAGGAGGCGCTGGATGTTGAAGTTGTAGGTCAACAGGTACGGGTTCGGCCGATTTTCGGGCTCGAAGAACTGCGGCGAGAATCTTGGACGGTCGCCAATCGGCACTGCGCCGAAGCCCGGCACCAGGTCGGCCTCCGTCGGCTCGACTACCGGGGGCAGGCCGTTGCGCAGCAGGAACGCCGCGTCGGTCGGGCGCAGCGTGCCAAAGGTGCCTTGGATCGAGAACCCGGCATTCGTGACGACGGGGGTCGCTTGGTCATACTGCCCGATGTAGACGATCGACGCGCCCGCCCGGATCACCCAGTCGTCGGTGGCACGATACGAAAATCCCACGCGCGGTCCAATGTTGCCGTAGACAAAGTTGTGGGCGTACCTGCTGCCATTGCGCGCATCGCGCCCGGACCAAGTGATCACTCCCGGGCAGTCGCAGGCAGGGTTGTGGCCCGCTGCGTCGAACGAATTCTGGCGGTTGTCGATAGCCTCCCACCGCGGCGTGTCGAAATCCCAGCGCAAGCCGAGGTTGAAGGCTAGCTTGGAGGTGACCTTCCAGTCGTCTTGTACGTACAAGCCCATCGCGTTCGCCCGGCTGCGGATCAGGAATGTCTCCTGTCTGCTGCCGCCCGCCACCCAGCCATAGAGCAGGGCCGCGACCGAGTCGCCGGTCGCGTTTTGATTGAAGTTCATCGAACCCCCGGCTTGGGACAGGAACACGTCGTCGTTGATCGACCAGCGGAACTCCCCGCCCCACTTCAGCGTGTGCTTGCCGCTCACGTAGGTCCAGTTGGAAACGATGTGGTTGTCGCGGATCGGGAATTGTCGGCGCTCCTGGCCGCCGCCGCGCCCGATGCGCTGGATTCCCCCGGCTAGGCCGAATCCGGGGAAGAATTCCGGGTTGTTGCCCGTGAAGCCGATCTGTTGGGATAGGCCCAGGCCCTTGGCAGCGATAGTAGGGTGCCATTTCCGCTTGTTCCACGTGAAGCGGTTCTCAGTGACGAGTTTGTTGGTGAGATTCGAGATCGTCGTCACCGACCAGTTGAAGTAGTGGTATTGGATGATTCGCTGGGCAGTGTGGACCGGTTGTGGCCAGAATTCCTTGAAGTCCTCTCTGTTGCCGATGGTGTGAACGTATCGACCGTACAAGCGGTGTCGCTCGTTCACGGTGTGGTCGACACGGAGAGACAGCGTGTTGTTGTCATTCAGGTTGCGGCCGTTGTTCTGGAAGTTCCGGCTGCGCGACGGCCTTCCCTCCACGTTCGGCGTCGGCCAGAACTTCGCAACGGCTGCCCCGACCGGGTCCAAGTCGGCTGCAGGGATGATATTGTTCGGAACCGGCTCCATGGTCACCGGATTGCGGATGATCGTGCCCAAGCCGGAGAAGTCGCCTCGCGTCTCGGCAGGGTTGGGGATGTTCTCGATCCGGGGAGCCGCCGTCCGTATGTTCGTGTATTCCTGGCTGGCGAAGAAGAAGCTCCTGTCCTTGGCGATCGGCCCGCCGAGGGCCCAGCCGTACTGGTTTCGGCGGAGGAGTTGCTTGTTCGCGCCCGAGAAGAAGTGTCGAGAGTCCATCGCGTCGTTGCGAACGAACTCGTAGAGCGCTCCGTGAAGGCTGTTGGTCCCGGACTTGGTCGTCATCTGGATGAAGCCGCCTCCGGAGCGCCCCATCTCGGCCTTGTAGTTCGAGACCTCGACATTCATCTCTTCCAGCGCCTCGATCGGCGGGTCGTAGTTCAGCGAGGCCACGCCCAAGAGGATGTTCTGCGTCGAGCCGCCGTCCAGGGTCCACATGGCGTTGTTGCTTCGTCCGCCGGCGATCTGGAACTGCGAGCCGTTGCCGCGTTGGACGACAAAGCCGCTGAGGCGGACTAGCTGGGCCGCCCGCCGCCCGAGCAACGGCATGTTCGCGATGGACCGGTTCTGGATCACGCCGCCAACCGAGGAGTTCTCGGTCTTGAGCAACGGCACGTCAGCCTCCACGGTGACCGATTCGGTGACTTCGCCGAGTTCCATCACAGCGTCAGCCCTGACCGCCGAAGCGGTGTCGAGGCGGATGCCCTCTCGCGTGTACTGCTTGAAGCCGGCCGTGGTGACGATCAGCTCGAACGTGCCGGGCTTGATGAACGGGATCGTGTAGCTGCCCGTCTCGTTCGTCGTTGTCGTGTACGACTCGCCGGTTTCCATGTTCATGATCACGATCTCGGCGGCGGGAATCACCGCGCCGGTCCCGTCGCTGACAGTTCCGGTCAGCGTGGCGTTGGTTTGCGCCAGTCCGACGGCAGCGCCCAGCAACAGCAGCGCTCCCGCTAGCCAGATGTTCCGATGCATACTAAGTCCTCCCATTCCTCAACTCTCGCGGCTGAGCGCGCACTCGAAACCGAGCGGCCCGCCCAAGCTGCGTGCCAATACAGTACCACCGTTTCCGCTCCCGAATGCGCATGAGTTGCTTGTGCAAGAGAGATCGAAGAGGTCCGAGCCCGGCATCATCGCGAGACGGACCGGGATTCGGCCTGCGGTCATGGGCAAGGGGCGCCTTCGCTGGGCTGGATGGCGGGCGTGTTTTCAACGCGCAAGCAAGACTCGTCCCAGGCATCTCGCGAGCATCGGCGCTGCTTGGCGTGCGCAGGCTTGCGAACCGGCGCTGCCTGGCGCCGGAACCGAAGCCGCGGGTGCATCGCGGCGCTCGGCGCAACTGCCCGCGACTGGGCGGAAAGCCGCGACAACCTGCCCGCTTGAAGAACGAACCAGATTGACTGCAGAACAAAATTTAGGTTAGCCTAAAAATTAAGTTCAGCATGACAGTGATTGAAATCTTGCTGATGCTAATTCTCCTCTCGGCGGCCCCTGCGAGCGCCAATCAGGCAGCCGCGACGCTGAATGGTACGGTCGTCGACCCCTCCGGTGCCGCGGTAGCCGGAGCCACCGTATTGCTGAGCCATCCCGTGTCCGGCTTCGAACGCGAGGTCACCGCTGACGACCGGGGCGGGTTTCGCTTCACCAACGTCCCGTTCCAAGCTTATGAGCTGCGGGCCACCCAGCTGGGATTCCGGCTGGCAAGCCGCCGTGTCGAACTCCGCTCCAACCTGCCGGTGAGCGTTGATCTCCAGCTGGAGTTGTTGACCCGATTGGAGTCTGTGTCCGTTGGTGCCAACGCGAGCGTCACGCTGCTGGACCCGGAGGCCAGCGGGACGCAGGCCCAACTCAGCCGGCTGATCATCGAGAAGCTGCCGATCGGCAGCGCCACCAGGGGCTTGGAGTCGGTGCTGCTCGGATTCCCGGGCTTCGCCGCGAACGCCAACGGCTCGATCCATCCGCGCGGCGCCCACAACCAGATGACCTACGTGATCGACGGAATGCCCATCAGCGACCAGTTCTCCGGGCAGTTCGCGACCTCGATCGATCCCAACTTGGTCGAGACCCTCGAGCTGTTCACGGGCAACATCCCGCCCGAGTATGGCGCGAAGGTCTCCGGCGTTGCGCGAGTGACGACGCGATCCGGTTTCGACGGCGGCGGCCGCACTTTCGCGCAGCTTGACCTGGGGGGCGGGGGATTCGACACGCTGTCGCAGGCGGCACAGGCCGGCGGGACAATCGGTACGCTGGGCTGGTTCGGGTCGATTTCCAGCGTCAAGACCAATCGCTTTCTCGACTCGCCGTCGCTTGACAACCTGCACAACGGCGGCAACGCCCAGCGCGGATCGCTGCGACTGGACTGGCAGCGCCCGAAAGGGGATCTGTTCCGCATCACGGCCATGGGCGGGCGGTCTTCGTTCCAACTTGCGAACCTGCGCAGCCAGCATGCCAATGGCCAGCGACAGAGGCGGCTGCTGGATGATCAGGCCGTCTCGCTCGGCTACGTGCGGATCCTGGCGCCGATGGCCACGTTCGATTCCACCACATCGTTTCGCACGACATCCGGCAGCCTAACGCCGAGTCCGGGCGACACTCCCGTCACGGCGGAACTGGCCCGGTCGCTCTCGACGCTGGCCAGCTTCAATCGCTTTAGCTGGCGGCGCGGCTCGCATCAGTTCACTCTGGGGCTTGACGGCCAGTATTTTCCGGTGTCGGAGGATTTCGTCTTCGGGCTGACTGACCCGCTCGCGAACGTGCCCCAGTCTGATGAGTTCAACCCGAACTTGCTGCCATTCGACCTGACCCGCGGGGGGGCGCGCTTCCGCTTCCGGCAAAGCGCTTCGGGCCAGCTGCTGACCGCGTTCGTGCGCGACCGCGTGCGCTGGCGCAACCTCGTGCTCGACCTTGGCCTAAGGCTGGATCGCTATTCCATGCTCGTGGTTGACAGCGAGCTCCAACCGCGGGTCGGCCTGGCCTACCACATCGATTCCACCGGCACAGTGCTGCGGGCTTCCTACAACCGCAACTTCCAGACGCCGCCCAATGAGAACCTGCTCTTGGCGAACTCGCAGCAAGCCGCCCTGCTCGCGCCCCCGGCCGTGCGCAGGTCCCTGAACGGCGGATCGATTCCGATCCAGCCGCAGTACCAGAACGTGTACGAGGCCGGGCTGCAGCAGAGCATCGGGGGCGTCGTGTCGGTCGACGCCGCCTACTACCACAAGAATTCGACGAACCCCCAGGACAACGACAACTTCCTCGACACCGGAATCGTCTTTCCCACCTCTCTGGCGTTTTCGCGGGTGAATGGCGTCGATGCGCGCATCGTCCTGCCTGAGAGGCGGGGCGTTTCGGGCTCCGTGAGCCTGACTCACTTCCGAGCGATCGTGACTCCGCCGTTCACCGGAGGGCTGTTCTTGGCCAGATCGAGCTTGGACGCACTGTCTGAGGGCCCCTTCGTGATCGACCATGACCAGGCCTTGGGCATGAGCGGAAACGTGATCTACCGCCCGGCGAAGCACTGGTGGACGAGCTGGCAGCTGCGCTATGACAGCGGCTTGGTGGCCAATCCCTCCGACCCCCGGCAGGTCGCATCCGATCCTGACTATTTCGACCTGCTGCCGCATGTCGACCTGGCGGGCGATCCACCGCGGATCCGGCCGCGCACGATCATCGACGCTTCGCTCGGCTACGAGCACTATCGCGCTGACCGGCGAGTGTGGGAAGTTGCGTTCCACGTGTCGAACCTGACGAATCGAGAGGCTCTGTACAGCTTCCAGTCGGTGTTCGTCGGTACCCGCGTGCTCCAGCCCTTTGCTGCCAGCGTGCGGCTGCGCCTGTTTTGGTAGTGCCGCGGTTGCCCGTATGATGGGCTGGCAGGGAAGCCGGCAACTCGCGGCCGACGCCTGATGCAAGACTATTCGAACCGGCTGGCAGCGCTGCGGAGTCGCGTACGCGACCAGCCCTTCTACGTCTCTGCGCTGCCGAATGTCCGTTACCTGACAGGCTTCACCGGATCCGCCGGGCACCTGCTGGTCACAAGGGACGAGGCCACGCTGTTCACCGATAGCCGCTACGCCACCCAGGCGCGGGAACAGGTCAGTTCTGCCGCCGTCCGCATCTCGCGGGGAGATGCGCGTCCGGAATTGGTTGCGGAAGCGAAGAGGCTGCGGTTGAAGCGCCTGCGCTTCGAAGCCAACCGCATTGACTACGGGACCTACTCGTACCTCAGCACCGAGCTGCCCCGCTGCCGGCTGGTGCCCGTTGATTCGGTCGTGGAGAAACTGCGCCAGATCAAGAGCGCTTCCGAGATCACGGCCATCCGCGATTCGCTAGCGCTGAATTCCGCTTCCCACGAAGATGTCATCCACAGGTTGGACGCCCGTTGGAGCGAGGCACAGGTGGCCGCCGAACTGGAATTCGCCATGCGCAAGAGCGGGGCGGAGGGCGCCGCGTTCCCGACCATCGTGGCGAGCGGGGAGCATGGCGCTCGCCCCCATGCCGAGCCCCGCGACCAGCGGATCGAGCCGCGGGCGCTCGTGGTGGTGGACCAAGGTGCTATACTCGGGGGCTATTGCAGCGACATGACCCGGATGATTGCCTTGGGCGACCCGGGCGCGGCACAGAAAGCATTGATCCGAGCCGTTCTAGAGGCCCAAGCGGCTGCGATCGACGCAATCCGTCCCGGCGTAGAATGCAGGACAGTGGACGGGCGGGCGCGCGATGTTCTGAGAAAGACCCACGTGGGGGGCGTCCGGCTTGATGAGCTGTTCGTGCATTCCACGGGTCATGGCCTGGGGCTGGAGATCCACGAAGGCCCGCGCATTGCGCCCGGGCAGCGCCAGCGCTTGCGGCAGGGCATGGTCGTCACTATCGAGCCGGGTGTCTACCTGGAGGGGCTGGCCGGAGTGCGGATCGAAGACGTGGTGGCTGTCACCGCAACGGGATGCGAAGTGTTGACCGGCACGCCGCGGGAGCTGCGCGTGTTGTAAGGATTGAGATCGGAGCGACATGGCGAGAACCAAGCTGGACCGAGCAGCGATCGAAGCGCTCGTTGGGATCCTCGACGAGAAAGGGCTGACAGAGGTCGAGTACGAGGCCGACGGCGTTCGCGTCCGCGTGGCTCGAACCGGACAGCCGCTGGCAGCAGCGCCGCCTCCCCAGGCGACTGCCGCAGCGGCGCCGAAGGCCGAGAGCGAGGCGCGGGCGGCCGCCAGCGCCGGCGGGCAGCTCATCGAGTCCCCCATGGTCGGCACGTTCTATGCGGCGTCTTCTCCCGAAGCGCCGCCGTTTGTCGAGGTCGGGGATCGCGTGAAGAAGGGCCAGGTGGTCTGCATTATCGAGGCCATGAAGCTAATGAACGAGATCGAGTGCGAGTACGAGGGCGTGGTCGCCGAGCGCTTGGTCGAGAATGCCCAGGGCGTGGAATTCGGCCAGCCTTTGTTCCGCATCACTGCCGACTAGGGCCGCGCCGAGATGTTTGAAAAGGTTCTCATCGCCAACCGCGGCGAGATTGCCCTGCGGGTCATCGCGGCCTGTCGCGAACTTGGCGTGAGGACGGTCGCGGTCTACTCCACGGCAGATCGCGACTCGCTGCATGTCAGCTATGCCGACGAGGCGGTGTGCATCGGAGCGGCGCCGAGCTCCCAGAGCTACCTGAGCGTGCCGGCCATCATCAGCGCGTCGGAAATCGCCAACGTGGACGCGATCCATCCCGGCTACGGTTTTCTGGCCGAGGATGCGCACTTTGCCGAAATCTGCGGCGACTGCGGAATTCAGTTCATCGGCCCGCGCCCCGAGGCGATTCGCCTGATGGGCGACAAGGCGCAGGCTCGCCGGGCGGCGCAGGATGCTGGAATCCCCGTTCTGCCCGGCTCCCAGGAACCACTGCAGTCCCCCGCCGAGGCGCGCGGCTACGCGGAGGAGATCGGATTTCCCGTGATTCTCAAGGCGTCGATGGGCGGCGGCGGCAGGGGCATGCGCATCGTGCGCAGCGCCGAGGATCTCGAAGGGTCGTTTCAGCAGGCGCGAGCCGAGGCCGAGGCGGCGTTCGGGGCCGGCGAGGTCTATCTCGAGAAATTCGTCGAGCGGCCCCGGCACATCGAGTTCCAGGTCTTGGGCGACAACTACGGCACAGCGCTCTCACTGGGGGAGCGGGAGTGCTCGATCCAGCGGCGGCATCAGAAGCTGCTGGAGGAGGCACCGGCCAATGGCTTCGGCGCCGACCGCAGGGCAGAGATGGCCGTGATCCTCTCCAAGGCCCTGTCCGCGATCGGCTATTCGAACGCCGGCACGGTCGAGTTCCTGATGGACGAGGACGGGGAACTCTACTTCATCGAGCTGAATGCTCGCATCCAGGTTGAGCACCCTGTCACGGAGGCCGTCACTGGCGTCGACTTGGTGAAGAGCCAACTCTTGCTGGCGGCGGGCGAGCCCCTCGACTCGGTGGTGTCCCAGCCCGTGGAGGTGCGCGGTCACGCGATCGAATGCCGCGTCAACGCCGAGGATCCCGAGACGTTCATGCCGTCCGCGGGGAAGATCAATGACTTTTTCGCGCCGGGAGGGATTGGAGTCAGGGTCGACACGGCAGCGTACTCAGGTTCGACAGTCCAGCCCTACTACGACTCTCTCGTTGCCAAGATCACCGCGCACGGCGCAAGCCGGCCCGAGGCGATCCAGCGCATGAAGCGCGCGCTGTCGATGTGCAGGCTGGATGGGATCAAGACCTCGATCTCGTTGCACCGCAAGATCCTTGAGACTGCCGCGTTTGCAGAGGGCCGCTACGACACGCGGTTCATCGAAGAGCTGGGAATTTGAACGTCGCTGCGGCCCTCCCCCCGCCGCCGCACGCCAGCACCGGCCAGCTGCCTCCCCTGCGGGCCTCCCACAGCACACGCTAGAATGGCCGCGATGCCGATTCGCGTCAACGGTGAACTGGTTTCCGACGAAGCGCTGGCGCGCGAAGCCGAATCAATCCGTCAGCGCTTGGAGACACTGTCGCCGGATCAGCGCGGGGAGATGGGCCTCGACCAGGCTGGGATCCGCGAGCGCGCGATCGAGTGGGGCCGCGAGAACCTCATCGAACAGATCTTGCTGCGGCAGCAGGCCTGCTCGGATTCCCGGCCTGTCGACGAAGAGGCCGCCGAGCAGCGTTTCGCCGACGCGCTCAAGCGTTATGGCGGCGCGAAGAAGCTCGCCGAGGCGGGCGTCGACGAAGACGCGCTCCGCGGCGATATCCGCACCCAGCTCAAGGTGGAGCGGCTGATCGAGTCGGTAACGGCAAAGGCCAGGGCGCCGCGGCCCAAGGAACTCGCGCAAGCCTACCGGCGCAACAAGCAGCGCTACACCACCGAGGAGACGGTGCGAGCGTCCCACATCGTCAAGCACATCGAGAAGGACGTGACCGAGGAGCAGGCCAAGAGCGCCGCGGAGAGCATCTACAGCCGCCTTCAGTCCGGCGAGCCCTTCGAGCGACTCGCCGACGAGGACTCCGATTGCCCCGGAGGGGGCGGCGACTTGGGCTACTTCGCGCGGGGCAAGATGGTGAGCGAGTTCGAGGACGTCGTCTTCGACATGCAGGTCGGCGAGGTCAGCGGGGTATTCAAGACCGTCTTTGGGTTTCACATCGTCAAGCTCACCGACCGCAAGGCCGCCGGGGTGCGTCCGTTCGCCGAAGTCCAGGACGAGCTAACGCGAGAAGCCCTTGAGAACCGGCGCAGGGAGCTGGTCGAGAGGTACTTGGACGGCCTCCGCGAGCGGGCGGTCGTGGAAGAGGCGCCGGCTTCAGCGAGCGAAGCCTAAGCCATTGCTGCACGGCCGCTTCGCCGTGCCGAGAGCTTGGCGTATCCCCGCCGCAGGCAAGTATTTGCGGGATCGTCGTGCTAAAATCGCCTACGGCCGTGCCGGTGCAGCCCAACCACTCGCAAGCGCCAGCCCGGGATGTTCCGGGAACCGAATCCAGCTTGCCGGTGCTCCCGTTCACGCCGAGCCCGTGCTGTGTCCCGAGCGTGTCCAGGGCGCAGCGGCTGGCGCAGTCCAGGAGGATGTCGGAGTCGCGGCCGGTAGCGCGCGCAGCCTCCACCGCCGAGATGTGCCACCTGGCCGGCGGGCGCTTCCTGATGGGCACCGAGACCGAGGTGGGCTTCCCCGCCGACGGGGAAGGCCCGGTCCGGGAAGTGGTGCTGGATCCGTGCTATATCGACCGGTACCCGGTCACGGTGGAATCGTTCCGGGACTTCGTGCGCGCGACGGACTACGTTAGCGAGGCGGAGCGTTTCGGCTGGTCGTTCGTGTTCCACAAGCAACTGCCCGCCGAACAGTACCGAGAGCTGGCGGAGGACACGGTGGCCGGCCACGAGTGGTGGTGCAAGGTCAAGGGCGCTGACTGGCGACATCCCGAGGGTCCCGATTCCGGCGTTGAGCAGCGGCCCGACCATCCCGTCACCCATATCTCCTACGCGGATGCGCTGGCCTATTGCCGCTGGGCCGGCAAGCGATTGCCCACAGAAGCGGAGTGGGAATTCGCTGCGCGCGGCGGCTTGGAACAGCAGCTCTATCCATGGGGTGACGACCTCGAACCGGGGGGGAAGCACCTATGCAACGTCTGGCAGGGTCGCTTTCCGGACCACGACACGGGCGAGGATGGCTATCGCGGCCCATGCCCCGTCGACGCGTTTCCGCCGAACGGGTTCGACATCTATTCCATCACCGGGAATGTCTGGGAGTGGTGCGCAGACTGGTTCGATCCGACCTACCATGTCACCGCGACGCTCTCCAATCCGGTCGGCCCGCCCGACGGGACGGCCAGGGTCATGCGCGGCGGGTCGTTCTTGTGCCACGCTTCCTATTGCAATCGCTACCGCGTGGCCGCGCGCACGTCCAACACGCCCGATAGCGCCACCGCCAACCTGGGCTTCCGCTGCGCTAGCGATGGCTGACCGAGAGGCGCCGAATGAGCACCGTTAACTTCGTGGCGCGAATCTGCGCCCTGCTGCTGGGCTTGGCGTTGGCAGCAGTGCCGCCAGGCTATCCTCAGGAACCCGAAGCTCCGGACGGCGAGCAGGCTGCGCCCGTGCCTGTCGAGCAGCCCCTGCCGTATAGCCACAAGACGCATGTCGCGCTGGGCATCCAGTGCCGCGACTGCCATGCCATCGCAGATCCCGGCTTTGCCGCCGGCTATCCCCCGGAGGCAACCTGCATGGCCTGTCATGCGTCGATCAAGGCGGATAGCCCGCACATCCAACTGCTGGCCAAACTCAATTCCGAGGGCGCGGCCGTGCCTTGGAAACGGATCTACCGCGTGCCCGACTTCGTCTGGTTCTCGCACGCCTCGCATGTGGAAGACGCCGGCGTCGAATGCGAGACGTGCCACGGCCCGGTGGCGCAGCGCGAGGTCCTCTTCCAGGAGAAGCCCACCACGATGGCAGCCTGCATGGAATGCCACGCTCGCAACAATGCACCGAACGACTGCGATCTGTGCCATGACCCCGGCTAGCCACGGCATGCCGCGTCGGCGGGATGCGGCACATGGGGTGCAGCCCTGATGCGGCTCGCGTTGCTCGGATCCACTGGCTCGATCGGCCGCAACACCCTGCAGGTGGTGCGCGAGATCGACAGCGAGGTCGAGGTGGTCGCGCTTGCTGCCGGGCGCAATGTCGCTGAACTTGCGCGTCAGGCTGCCGAATTTCGGCCGCGCTTGCTGTCGGTGGCCGACGAGGAATCTCTGGCAGCGTTGCGCGACAGCATCGGCGGCATTCCGGGCTATTCTCCGCGCTGCGTGTGCGGGCCCGACGGGAACCACGAGGCTGCGGTCGGGATCGACTCTGACGTGCTGGTCTCGGCCGCGGTCGGGGTTGCCGGCTTGGCGGCGACGTATGCGGCGGTGCGAGACGGTCGGCGCGTCGCCTTGGCGAACAAGGAGGTGCTTGTCGCTGCCGGGGATGCTGTGATGCAGGCCGCCCGGGACTCCGGCGCGGACCTGTTGCCAGTCGACAGCGAGCACAACGCGATCCAACAGTGCTTGCGAGCCGGACGGCCCGACGAAGTGGAGCGGATCATCCTGACGGCTTCCGGCGGACCCTTCCGCAGCACGCCCGCGGAACAGCTGGCGCATGTCACGCCAGCCAGCGCCCTGCGCCACCCGACATGGAACATGGGCAGCCGGATCACCGTTGACTCGGCCACGATGATGAACAAGGGCTTTGAGGTCATCGAAGCCTGCCATCTGTTCGCCCTGCCGCCGGAGCGGGTCGATGTGGTCGTGCATCCGCAGTCGATCGTCCATGCCATGGTCGAATTCGTGGACGGCTCGATGATCGCGCAGCTCAGCCCGCCCGACATGAAGCTGCCGATCCGCTACGCCCTGACATTCCCGGCTCGGGAACCCAGTCCGCGCGAGCGCATGGATTGGGGCAGCGTGCCACAATTGGACTTCGAGGCACCCGACCTTTCGAAGTTCCCGCTGCTGGCGCTAGCGTATGAAGCGTTGCGCCTGGGTGGGCCGTCCGGCTGCCTGCTCAACGCGGCCGACGAGGTGGCCGTAGGGGCTTTCTTGGCGGGCCGGATTGCCTACTTGGACATTCATGGCGTGGTCGAGCGGACCTTGGAGTGGGGCGCGGCGCGGTCGGTTTCCGGAATCGAGGACGTCATGGAGTGCGACCGCGAGGCCCGCGTTTACGCGGCTGCCTTGGTTGCGAATTGCGCGCCCCCGACCCGCGTAGGTCAGGTGCCAGCCTGAGGCTGGGAGTCGCCTTATGGTCAATTTCATCCTTGTCCTGAGCGTCTTGGTGGTGTTTCACGAGCTGGGGCACTACTTGGCAGCTCGATACTTCGGAGTCAAGGTCGAGAGCTTTTCGATCGGTTTCGGCCCCAAGCTGCTGGGATTCGACCACAACGGCACGGACTTCAAGGTTTGCCTGCTGCCGATAGGCGGCTACGTGAAGATGGCCGGCCATGCCCTGTCCGACGAAGCAGTCTACGAACCAGACGGGTTCTCGGCGAAGCCGCGCTGGCAGCGCCTGATCATCCTCGCTGCCGGCCCCGCCTTCAACTTCATCCTCGCGATCGGCCTGCTGGCCGGCGTCTACATGCACGAGTACACGCGGGCCGCCTACTTGGAGGAAGCCGCCCGGATCGGCTACGTCAGGCCGGGCTCGGCGGCGGATCGCGCCGCGATTCGGACGAATGACGTGGTTCGCTCCATCGACGGCGTGGAGACGCCAACGTGGAAGGATTTGATCGTCGCCTCGACGCTCGTTCAGGATAACGAGGCGATCTTGACGCTGGAGCGAGGCGGCGCCGAGCTGGACACCCGCATCACGATTCCCGAGATGCAGGGGGAGCGCGGGGTCCCCGACCCCGGCTGGAGCGCGGCCCATCGGGTGGAATTGGTCGAGCTAGTCCCGGGGTCGCCGGCAGCTGGCTCCGGGATCGAGGTCGGCGACGTGCTTGCGAGCATCGACGGCTCCGAGATCATCGCCGTGGAGCAGGTCGCCGAGATCGTTGGCGGTTCGGACGGCAAACCGTTGCTGCTCGAAATCGAGCGGGCGGGCGAGCTTCGCCCTCTGGAGGTTCAGCCAGCAAAGCACGAGGAAGGATGGCGGCTCGGGATCGTAATGCGGCCCATCCGCGAGCGGATCGAAGAGGAGCTGTCCTTCAGCGCCGCTGTCGGCGTGTCGGTCGAGGAGAATCTGGGATTCGCGAGCATCATATTCCGAGCTCTCGGCAAGCTGGTCACGGGCGACATGGCCGTGACGAACCTAGAAGGGCCGGTTGGGATCTACGAGCACACCCAGGCCGCGGCGTCCTTCGGACTCGCCGCCTTGGTCCAGTTCATGGCGTTGATCAGCGTCAACCTCGGGGTCATCAATCTCGCGCCCGTGCCGGTGCTCGACGGCGGTCAGATCTTGCTGCTGTTCGTCGAGTCGATGCTGCGCCGCGACGTGAGCATGAAGGTCAGGCAGCGCATCACGCAGGCCGGGTTGGTGTTCCTCATCCTCCTGTTCGGGGTCGTGATGTACAACGACTTGGCGCGCCAGTTCCTTTCGCCTTGATCGCCGCCATCGTCCCGTCTGGCCAGGCCGAACGGACCGCGGGCGCGGGGACGCGGCCGCCCTGTGGAATCGAGCGTGCTCGGCATGTCAAAATAGGAATTCGAGGAACACCGACCATGCTGCAACGATGGAATCCCATGGGAATGCGAGCCTTCTTGCTCGTACCGGCTGCGCTGCTTTGCGCCTGGCCGAGCCAGCTGGCAGGCCAGGCGAAGGTGGCCGTCATCAACTTCCAAGAGGCATTGCTCTCGACCGCCGACATGCAGAAGGAATCGGCGGCGCTCGAAGCCAAGTACCAGGACCGCCAGGAGGAGCTGAACGCGCTCTCGGCGGAACTGCAAGAGCTTCAGGCCAAGATCCAAGGCGCCACCGGTGCCGAGCTGGCCCAGCTGCAGGCCGAGGGCCAGCGCAAGCAGATCACGGCCCAGCGTCTGTCGGAGGACCTCCAGTCTGATGTCGAGTTCGACCGTCAGAACATCCTCACCGCCGCCAGCGGTCGCATGCGGGAAATCGTCCAGGGCTTGCGTGCGGAGAAGGGCTTCGACCTGATCGTCGACAGCTCGGGCGTGCTGGCCAGCGATCCTCTGATCAACCTGACCGCCGAAGCCACCCAGGCCTACGACGCCAAGCACCCGGCCAACTGATTGCCCGCTCCGCTCACATGGAATACTTAGGTGCCTACGGCAGCCAGAGTGTTCTGTTCGAGCGAATCGTCAAGGCCGCGCTGATCGCCTTGGCGGCGGTGGCGCTGCTGGCCGGGTTCTACTACATGTTCTTCCGCAACTGGCAGGAGGAGCGCCAGGCGACGGCTTTCTTCGAGCTGCTCCAGGAGCGCCGCTACGAGGAGGCCTACCGCATGTGGGGCTGTTCTGTCGAGGAGCCCTGCCGCTATTACCCGTACGAGGAGTTCTTGGAAGACTGGGGGCCGGAAGCGCCGTTCGGGGAGCTTTCGCAGTACTCGCTAGGCCGCTCCTACACCCAGCCGGGCGGCGTCATCTTGCGCTACACCATCAACGGCGCCAACGGCGATCCGCTGTGGATCGAGCTGGATCCTCCGACGATCAATTTCGCGCCGAACTGATCCGCGCCGCGCCCCTTCAGGCTCGGTCGTTGCGCACCAACTCCCGCCACAGTGCTCGGTAGAACCGCAGGTAGCGCTCCGGCTCGCAGCTTTGCGCTGCCTCGACGAGAGTGTATCGGTCGTAGTTGATCGAGGCCAAGAGCTGGAACAGCTCGCGGTGCGGGTAGTCGGGCAGGTCGACGATATGGACGTTGCGGATGAAGTCCTTGAGCAGGTCGAAGGCCGGCTTGATGGTCCCGTTGCGGATATCGGTCGGATTCGAGTTCCAGCAGATCCCGACCGACGGGTGGCCGCAGGCGTCCATGATCTGCCGCATGACTTCGGGTTGCTGGGTCTGGCGGCCGTGGACTTCGACCCAGATCTCGATCCCGTAACGCAGCGCGTGCTCGCCGCACGTCTGCAGAGCCTCGCCGATCCGGCGGATCGTCACATCGTGGGGCACTCCCTCCGGCAGCCCGTTCGGGCGCACCTTGACGCCCCAGCAGCCTAGGTCGTGCGCGAGCTCGACGAAGCCGGCGGTCTGCTCCACGTTCGCCCGTCGCTCGGCCTCGTCGGGAGAGTGGAATTCACAGGCCGAGCCTAGGCTCAGCAGCCGCACCCGGCTGTTCTGGAAGCGCGAGCGGACGCGCTCGACCTCCGCTTGCGGCAGCCCCGGTTCCACTCCGTGGCGATGAGTGCTGCGCAGTTCGACAGCTTCGAAGCGCGCAGCCTCGAGCTGCTTGATGATGGTCTCGATGTCCCAGTCGCGACCGACGTTGTATGTAACTAGGCCCAGCTTCATGGTGGTCGGATCCTCCTCGTGCGCCGATGGGTTGGAAATAGCCTCGATGCGCCGCCCACATTGTCGCAAATGGTCGATGCCGGTCGTCGCGGCGTTGTGCTCCGGCCCCAATCCTAAGGTTCGGCTCTAGTTTGAGCGCACAAGATGTACTACTGATAGTCGTTTGCAGTCAATTGCACGCAATATCTAGTAAATCTTCACGGAGCCGAATTTTCTTGGGGATTCGGCCTTGACAGAGGGATTTTGCGCTTTCGATAATGTTGTGGTCGAAAGTGGTTAGGAGTAGAGCGAAGTGGTCCAAATGGGAACTTGCCCGCTGATGCGGTTGGAACCTGCGGAACACGCTCGCCTCTGTCCACGAGGGTGATCGCACCATGTTCTGGGGCACGGAGACAGGCAGAGTTGACGCCAAGGGCCGGCTGAAGCTGTCGGCATCGGTGTATCGCAAGCTCAGGGAGCGCTGTGGCTCGGACGAGCGCACGCCCGGTGCAGCCGCCGACACGGACGTCTTCGTCACAAGCCTGGACGGCGAGGAGATCAAGGTCTTTCCGTCCGAGGAGTGGGCCAAGATCCTGGAGCAGCTGGCCTCGGGCGATGCCGCCACCGATGGACAAGCGAACAACAGGCTTCTGATGCAGGCAAACAACTACGGCAAGCCCGAGGATATCGATGGCCAAGGCCGGTTGCTGTTGCCCGCGGCACTGCGCGACGAGACGGATTTCACCGGCCCGGTCAAGATCCAGTGGCGCAACCACCACTTGGTCGTGTGGCGCGAGGAGACCTTCAAGCAGCGCGTTGAGTCCAACAAGCCGACGGCGGACGACCTGACCTACGGCGCGAACAAGTTGGGACTGTGATGGAGGCAAGTCTCGGACACTACTCCGTGATGGCAGACGAGATGGAACGCTACCTGTTCGGCCAAGGCGACCCGATCCCGCGCGGAGTCTACTGCGATTGTACTGCGGGGGCGGGCGGGCACGCGCGGCGCATCCTGCAACGCGCGGCCGGATGCACGCTGATCGCGATCGACCGGGACGAGGATGCCCTGCGGCGCTGCCGGACGCAGCTGTCCGAGTTCGGGAGCCGGGTCCGGTATTTTCACGGCGGCTTTTCCAAGCTGGCCCAAGCGGCCAAGGGCTGCCTGCCGCTGGCCGGGATCTTGGCGGATCTGGGCTTGTCGCGCCTGCAGCTCGACGACGGGAGCCGCGGCTTCAGCCTGCGGAGCCCCGGCCCGCTCGACATGCGCTTCGACCGCCGCCAAGCGCTGCAAGCCGACGAGCTGGTCAATCGGGGCGGAGAGGGCGAGCTGGCCGACACGCTGTACGGCCTGGCGGACGAGCGCTTCAGCCGGCGCATCGCCCGCTCCGTGGTCCGAGCGCGTCCGATTCGCGACACCGCACACTTGTCCGAGGTGGTCGCGGCGGCGGTGCCGCGCAAAGCGGCCGGGCGCATCCACCCCGCAACCAAGACTTTTCAGGCACTGCGCATGGCAGTGAACGACGAACTTGGCGAGCTAGGCAAGCTGCTCGCCGAGGTGCCGCGCCTGCTCGCTCCGGGCGGCCGGTTCGTCGTGTTGAGCTTTCACAGCGGAGAAGACCGCTTGGTGAAGCAGAGTTTCCGGCAGCTTGCCAAGGCCGGAATATATCGCCTTTTGACGCGCCGGGTCATGCGCCCGTCCGAGGAAGAGGTGCGACGGAATCCAGCCAGCCGAAGCGCCCGCTTGCGAGCGGTGCAGCGCACGGAGATGGCGTTTTCCGCCTAGAGAGAGGATCGGTTAGCAATGGAGAAGGTACTAACGAAGAAGGCGCCGCCGGGACGGCAGTCCCACCATGGCCGGCGTGGCGTGCCCAAGCAGCGCGCCACGCCCAGCCAGTCCGCGCCCGGCGGCGTCACCCGGCCTGTAGCGGCTCAAGCGCAGTCGATGTCGATCGGCGGCGTGCCGCTGTACCCGAAGCGAATTGACAACAGCGGAATCCGCTACAGGCACGACCCGCGGGACCGGGAAGTCTGGCGCGTCGGCCTAAGCCTCTGCCTGTTCCTGATGGTGCTGGCGATCTTGCTGTGGGGGCCGCAGAGGTTGGTCACCCAATCTGGCTACAAGCAGGAGGCGCTCCGCCAGCGGGCGGGACAGTTGGAGGCCGTGCGCGACGAGCTGAAGATGCAGCGCGGGCGGTTGGAGGACCTGCGGCGTGTCGCGGCGCTGGCCGAGCAGATGGGGCTGCGACAGACCGAGCCAGACAGCTATAGCTGGTTCGCGCTGCCGCCGGGAGACGGCGAGTCGGATGCGACCGTGGCACGATTGCTGCGGTCGGGCGAGTGACTTCTCAGCGAGGCGGCGGGATTCCAACGATTCATGCCGAGCGCTGGGGGCAATAGGGGGCAAGCAAAGAGCCGGCGGTGAACTTGGTGGTCAGAGCGCAGTGGGCAGGCGGTGCTGCGGCGTCTGTAAGGCGGCTGCTCGGCTCGCGCACCAGGCGTCGCGTGCTGGCCGTGGCCTGCGTCGCGGCGGGATGGTTCCTTCTCGTGCTCGCCAGGCTGGTCGACTTGCAGGTCCTCCAGCACGAACAACTCTACGCCAAGGCGATGCGCCAGCACGTCGGTAGCGTGGACATTCCCGCGCGCAGGGGGCATCTCATCGATCGGCGCGGGCGAGAGCTGGCCCTGAGCATGCAGATGGACTCCATCGGGATTTTCTCCGACCACGTGTCCGACCCGCCGGCTGTGGCGGCCGCTCTGGCCGAGGCCGTCGCCGTGGACGAACATGCGCTGCGCAGGCGGATTGAGCGGGGTGGGTTCCAGTGGGTCAAGCGCACGGTCACCTTGGCCGAAGCGCAACGGGCGCGAGCTCTGGGCCTGGACTTCCTGCAGTTCGAGCAAGAGAGCCGCCGCTACTATCCCTATGGCTCGGTGGCGGCCCAGGTGCTGGGCACCGTAGGCATCGACCACACCGGCCAAGCCGGACTGGAGCAGAAGTTCGAGAGCCGATTGCACGGCACGCCCGGACGCGGCCTGATGCAATACGACGCTCTTCAGCGACGCTACGGCTGGCAAGTGCTGCAAGCGCCCAAGCCCGGCAGCGACGTGCTGCTCAACATCGATCTGGAGTTGCAGTCGCTGGCGGACCTAGAACTCGAACGCGCGGTGCGCGAAACGAAGTCCCGGTCGGGAACGATTGTCCTGATGCGCCCTGACAGCGGGGAAATCCTCGCCATGGCCAGCTGGCCGCGGTTCGATCCCAACGATCTGTCGAGAACCAAGGAGGATCTCGAGAATCTACGTAACTTTGCGGTCAGCGCCATGGTCGAACCAGGGTCCACCTTCAAGGTCCTGACCGCGTCGGCGGCCTTGGAGGAGGGGTTGGTGAGCGTCGACGATGAGTTCGATTGCGAGATGGGTGGCATGTGGATCGACCGTCGGCGGATCCGCGACCACCACCCGTACGGAATCCTGACGATGCCGCAGGTGCTGATGAAGTCGAGCAACATCGGCACGATCAAGATCGGCTACCGGGTAGGGTCGGAGAAGTTGCACGACTACATCCGCCGCTTCGGGTTCGGCGTCAAGACCGGCGTCAACCTCCCGGGCGAGATCCACGGGCTGGTGCGGCCGTTGGCGAGATGGTCCGATGCTTCGCTGGCGTCTCTTTCGATGGGACAGGAAATCGGCGTGACCGCAGTGCAGATGGCCGGCCTGTTCGGGACCATTGCCAACGGGGGAGTCCGGGTCAAGCCCCGGATAGTCCGCGCGATTCGGGAGAGCGGCACGCAGGAAGTGCCGCTACAGCGACCGCCTGCCGAGCCCGTGATCAGCCAGGACACGGCCGCGACGATGCAGGCGATTCTGGAGCAGGTCGTCCAGAACGGCACTGGCCGCCTCGCGCAGATCCAGGGCTATCGCGTGGCGGGCAAGACCGGTACGGCGCAAATGATCAATCCGGTGACCCGTTCTTACAGGGACGGCATGTACTTGGCCAGCTTCTGCGGATTCGCGCCAGTCAACAATCCGGCCGTGGTGGGCGTGGTGATGCTGTTCGATCCGCGCGGCCAGTTCTACTACGGCGGACGAATCGCGGCACCTGTGTTCTCGACCGTCGTGCGGCAGGCTCTGCGCGTCTTGGACGTGCCGCCGTCGCGGATCCCGTCGCTCCCCGTGCGCCCGCCGGCTGAGGTCGACGCGGTTCTGCTGGCGGACTTCATCGAGGGCAGGGCCAATGATGTCGAGGACGAGCCGATCTTTCCGGGCCGGAACGAGGCAGGGCCGGGGCCGGCAGTGGAGGCTCCCGCTGCCGAAACTGTGGCCGCGAACGTGTCGCGGCCGCCAGGAGCAGTCGCGGTAGAGACTCTCGCCCAGGAGCCGTACGGCGGGTCGCTCACAGCTCCGGACGTGCTGGGGCTCACGATGCGCGAGGTATTTGCGCTGGGAGCCCAGCACGGAATCCCGATCGAACCACACGGCAGCGGACTTGCCCAGCAGCAATACCCCGGACCCAACGAGGCCTTGTCCGCGGGCGATCCCATCAAAGTCGTTTTCGGCACGCAGAGAGTTGAATTGCGCGATGCCTCACGTTTGGCTGGAGAGGGTGGCGGATGAGGCTGCCTGCGATGTTGGAAGGCAGTGCAGTCGGTCCGGTGCCGGACCTGGAGGTCACCGGTCTGCAGTACGATTCGCGCAAGCTCGTTGCGGGCGAGGCGTTCTTCGCCTTTCCCGGCGAGCGTGTCGATGGCCACGAGTTCGTGCCTGCCGCCCTCCGCGATGGCGCCGCGGCCATCGTTAGCGAGCGCCGCGCCCCCAACGGGCTGGAAACGCGATGGGCCCGAGTGTCGCACGGCCGCCGCGCTCTGGCGATGGCGGCGCTGCGCTCCTATCGGCGTCCGGACCGCGACGTCAGCATCACAGCTGTCACCGGGACGAACGGCAAGACCTCAACGGTGCATCTGCTCGATGCACTGCTCCGGTCGGTCGGCAAGACAACGGCCTTGCTGGGCACGATTGAGCAGCGCATCGGCGATCGGGCCGCAAAGTCGGTCAACACGACGCCCGAGTCGCTGGATATCGTCCGATCGCTCGCGGAACTGCGCGAGATTGGTGGCAGCCACGCCACCATCGAGGCCTCTTCGCACGCCCTTGCCCTCGCGCGCATCTACGGAATCGAGTTCCATACGGCGGTCTTTACCAACCTCACCAGGGAACATCTCGACTTCCACGGAGACATGGAGTCCTACGCTGCCGCGAAGAGGCGCCTGTTCGTTGGCGCCGGCGCACGGCCGCCGCTCAACGCTGTCATCAATGCGGACGACGAGGCAGGGCGGGAGCTGCTCAAGCTGAGCGGTTCGCGGTTGCTTTCCTACGGCCGGGGCTCGGAGGCACACGTGCGGGCCTCGGGGGTTGAGTCGGATGCCAGGGGCGTCCGCTTCAACGTCGAATCGCCGGCGGGCCGCATTCGAGTTGAGTCGAACCTGATCGGCGATTTCAACGTGGACAACATTCTCGCCGCAGTGGGCGCCGCCCAGTGCCACGGCCTGGGCGCGGCCGAGATTGAAGCGGGGCTGGTGGCGGTGCCGCCTGCGCCGGGGCGCTTCGAGACTGTCGACTGCGGCCAGCCATTCTTGGTGGTCGTGGACTACGCCCACACTCCCGACGCCTTGCACCGCTCGATCGAAGCGGCTAGGGAGATCGTTCAGCGCAAGGACCCGCCCGGAAGAGTCTTGACGCTGTTTGGCTGCGGCGGGGACAGGGACCGGACCAAGCGGGCTCCCATGGGGAATATTGCGGGGGAATTGAGTGACTTTGTCATGCTGACCTCCGACAATCCTCGAAGCGAGGATCCGCTAGCCATCATCCAAGAGGTGGCCACGGGACTGAGACAGGCCAGCGATGCGTGGACGGTCCACCCTGACCGGGCGGAAGCCATCAAGGGCGTGCTGTACGAGGCGCGCTGCAGAGATATCGTACTGATCGCGGGCAAGGGGCACGAAACCACGCAGACCACGCGCAAAGGCACGCTCCCGTTCGACGACCGCAAGGCTGTTCGGGCGGCTCTGCATGCCAAGGGGTACTTCAGGGCATGACGCTGCAGCTGTCCCAGATTCGTGCATGGCTGGGCCTGCCTGACGAGGGTGCCTCCGGAACGGCCCGCGGGTGTTCGATCGATTCGCGCAGCGTGAAGGCCGGGGAGCTGTTCTTCGCGATTCGCGGGCCGTCGAACGATGGCCATGACTACGTCCCCGAGGCCCTTGCCAAAGGCGCGGTTGCCGCCGTTGTCCAGAGTGACTACCGCGGTGAGGGCCCGCTGCTACGGGTGGAGGACACATCGCTCGCCCTGGGTGGGCTTGCGGCAAGGGCTCGCAGGCGGTGGGGCGGAACGGTCGTCGCCGTGACTGGCAGCAGCGGCAAGACCACCACGAAGGACATCCTTGCGGAACTGTTGCAGGACATCCTGCCGGTTGCAAAGTCGCAGGGCAACCTCAACAACGAATACGGCTTGCCGCTATCGCTGCTCAGGATCCCCGATCAAGTTCGCACGGCAGTGGTCGAGATCGGGATCAACAGAGTCGGCGAGATGCGCCCGCTCGGGGAGATTGCCGCGCCGGACGTGAGCGTCGTGACCAACGTTGGCACCGCTCACGTTGGGAATTTCGCCTCCGTTGAAGAGATCGCGGCGGAGAAGTGCCGCTTGGTCGAGGCACTGGCGCCAGCGGGCACGGCCGTGCTCAATGCGGACGACGACCGCGTGGCGGCGTTTCGCGATCGGCACTCCGGAACGGTTGTGACCTATGGCATCGAGCGCACTGCCGACCTGCGGGCCCGGAACATCGAGCTGTTGGGCTCCGACGGCGCGCGCTTCCGGATCAACGGCCATCCGATGCATTCGCCACTGGCCGGCCGGCACAACGTTTACAACGTGTTGGCTGCTGCCGCTGCTGCCGCGGCCTTGGGCGTCGCTCCCGAGCGCCTCGGCGAGCCGCTGAGAGGTCTTCAACCCTCGACCATGCGAGGAATCGTCCGTCAGATCGCAGGCATCACATTCATCGACGACTGCTACAACGCGAGCCCGCCCGCCATGGAAGCCATGTTGGAGGTCTTGCGCGGCACACCGGCGTCGCGCAGGATCGCGGTCTTGGGCGAGATGCGCGAGCTCGGCTCCCGGTCGCGGGAATTGCACCGCCGCGTAGGGGCGGCCGTGGGACGGGCCGGTATCGACCACTTGGTCGCGGTTGCCGGGGATGCCGCCGAGATCGCCGCGGCTGCAGGGATCTCGGCGGAGTTCCACGCGTCTCCCGAATCAGCCGCTTCCGCCTTGACGGGAATGCTGCGCCAGGGCGATGCGGTGCTGTTCAAGGCATCGCGCGGGGTGCAGCTCGAGCGGGCGCGGGATATCGTTTGCGGCTGTCTTGGCACCGTCGCTTCCGAGGGAAGGGAGGCTGCATAGCCCGCATGCTGTACGAGCTTCTCTTCGAGCCGCTGTCCTCCGTATTCGGAGCTTTGCGGGTCTTTGGCTACATCACTATCCGCACGGCCATGGCGACCTTCACGGCCTTGCTGATCGGGCTGTTGATTGGCCCTTGGCTGATCCGACGGTTGCGCTCAGCCCAGATCGGTCAGTACATCCGGGCCGAAGGCCCGCAGTCGCACCAGTGGAAGGCGGGGACCCCGACCATGGGCGGGCTGCTGATTGGAATGGCCACCATCGTTCCGACTCTGCTGTGGTCCGACCTGAGCAATGTGTACGTTGGAATCGCGCTGGTGGCGTTTGTCGGATTCGGACTCATCGGGTTCTTGGATGACTACAACAAGGTGGCCAAGAAGCAGAATCTGGGCTTGACATCGGGGCAGAAACTCGGCCTTCAGATCGCCCTGACGATGCTCATCGGGCTGGTCCTGATCGCGCTGAGCAGCCGCGGGGACTATTCGACGGCGCTGTCGCTGCCGTTCGCGAAGAACTTCCGGCCAGAGCTGGTCATCCAGTCGTTGCTGGGCAGTCCGGTAACCCTTCCGTTCGCCTATGTGGGTTTCTTCGGGTGGCTGTTCTTCGTGCTGGCCGGCACCGCCAACGGCGTCAACCTGACCGACGGCCTGGACGGCTTGGCCATTGGACTGACGGTCGTTTGCGCCGGTGCGCTGGCGATTCTCGCGTATGTGGCAGGACACGCCGAGATCTCCGCCTATCTCGACGTGCCCAGCGTCCCGCTGGCGGCGGAACTGACGATCTTCTGCGGTGCCTTGGTCGGGGCCAGCCTGGCGTTCCTGTGGTACAACGCCCACCCTGCGGAAATCTTCATGGGCGACGTGGGCTCGCTCAGTCTTGGCGGAGCGCTTGCCACCGTGGCCATCCTGGCGAAGCAGGAAGTCGTGCTGCTGCTGATCGGCGCCGTGTTCGTAATCGAGACGGTGTCGGTCATCCTGCAGGTGGGCAGTTTCAAGCTCACCGGCAAGCGCATCTTCCGCATGTCGCCCATTCACCATCATTTCGAACAGCTCGGCTGGCCCGAGTCCAAGATCATCACGCGGTTGTGGATCGTGGGCTTGATCATGGCTCTGATGGCCTTGAGCACCCTCAAGCTGCGATGACGTTGCAAGGAAAGCGAGCGCTGGTCTTGGGGCTGGGCAAGTCTGGCCTGGCGGCCGTGCGCTTTCTCGTGGCGCGCGGTGCCATCGTCGCCGCCGCGGACGCTCGCGCGAAGAGCGAGCTGGCCGCCGCGGTGGCCTCGCTCGAGCACTTGCCGGTGAGCCTGCACTTCGGCGGGCACCCCGATGCCCTGCTGGTCGAGCAGGATCTGGTCGTGCCCTCGCCCGGAGTGCCGTGGGATCTACCCGGCTTGGTGTTCGCCCGGCAGCGGGGAGTCGCGGTCTGTGGCGAGCTCGAACTTGCAGCTGGCGCGTTGCGCGGGCGCGTGATTGGCGTGACCGGCACCAATGGCAAGACCACGACCGTTTCGTTGATCGATCATGTGCTGCGCCGAGCTGGCGTATCCGGCAGGCTGGCCGGAAACGTCGGCACCCCGGTGCTTGAAATTGCCGACGGCTCCCGCTCCGAGGACTGGCATGTGCTCGAGCTGTCCAGCTTCCAGCTCGAGGCGGCCGCTTCGTTCCGCTGCCACGTCGCCGCCGTGCTGAACGTGACGCCGGATCACTTGGACCGGCACCGCGACTTTGCGGACTACGCCGCGGCCAAGGCGCGCATATTGCTCAACCAGCGTTCCGGGGACACCGCGGTTTTGAACGCGTCAGATCCGCACTGCCGCGCGATGGAGCCGGCTGCCCGCGGTGCGGTGGTTCGATTTGGAATCCGCTGTGCCGACGGCGTTGATGCCTGCGCCAGCGAGGGCCGGATCCGCTATCGGGGAGAAGACGTCGCCGAGACAGACCTGCCGATCCGCGGCGAGCACAACTTGGAGAACGCGTTGGCCGCGGTCGCGGCGTGCGCCTTGGCAGGCGTGAGCGTCGAAGTGATCGGCCGGGCCCTCAAGTCGTTCCAGCCCGTCGAACATCGCATGGAGTTCGTCGCCACGATTCGCGGGGTCGACTACTACAACGATTCCAAGGCGACCAATGTCGCCGCGGCCGTTAAGGCGTGCGGCTCTTTCTCCCGCGGCTTGTGGGCGATTCTCGGCGGGTACGACAAGGGTTCGGACTACACCCCGCTGGCGCCGGTCTTGCGGCGCAACGCGCGGGAGGCCTTGTTGATCGGCGAAGCGGCGCCGCTGATTCGCGATCAGCTAGGCGGGGCTGTTCCCGTGGCCGAGGCGCGCACGCTGCGGGCGGCGCTTGAGCGCGCGGCAGCCCGGGCGGAACCTGGCGACACGGTGTTGCTCGCGCCTGCGTGTGCCAGCTTCGACCAGTATCCGAACTACATCCAGCGTGGCTGCGACTTCCGCCGGATCGTTGCAGGACTTGGAGGTGGAGCATGCCGCTGATGCTTCGCTTCGATCGCGTGCTGATCTGGACGATCCTCTCGATGGTGCTTTTCGGGCTGTTGATGGTCTACAGCGCCACGGCCTCCACGGGAACCTCGGGTTCGGCCCATTTCGCGAAGCAGCTGATCGCCGCTGTGATCGGGCTCGCGCTGATGTACGGGCTGATGTTCGTCAACTACCGATCATTGCAGGATCCGAGGGTTGTCTTCGCGGTATTGGCCATCGCCGTGCTGATGCTGGTGGTGGCCGCAGGCTTGGGCACGGGGGCGAATACGCGGCGATTCCTGCGATTGGGCCCGCTCTCCCTGCAGCCATCGGAACTGGCCAAGCCCGCAATCATCTTGTATCTGGCGTATCACTTCGACCGTTACCGCGAGAAGATGCATCTCGGACGAACGCTGGTGGCGCCGTTGCTGGTGGTTTCCCTGCTGGCTGGCCTGATCATCGTCGGCAGGGATTTTGGCACGACCGCTTGCTTGGTCCTCTTGGCCGGCACGTTGATCTTTCTGGCCGGAGTGCCGCTCCACAAGCTTGCCTCCGCCGCACTCGTCGCGATAGCGCTGCTGAGCGTGTTCGTGTTGATTGAGCCCTACCGCGTGAAGCGGCTGCTGGTGTTCCTTGATCCAGAAGCGGATCCCTTGGGCGGTGGCTTCCAAATCATCCAATCCAGGATCGCTGTCGGATCGGGAGGGCTGCTGGGCAAGGGCTGGATGGCGGGCAAGCAGAAGATGGACTTCCTGCCCGAGGCGCATTCGGACTTCATGTTCGCCATGGTTGGCGAGGAACTCGGCCTGATCGGCACGGCGCTGCTGGTGGCGGGCTTTGCGGTTATCTTGTGGCGCGGCCTGCGCGCGGCCACGAACGCTCCCGATCGCTTCGGCTTCTATCTGGCCGCCGGGGTCACGGTGATGATCGCGAGCCAGGCCATGCTCAACATGGGAGTGGTACTGGGGATGCTGCCGACCAAGGGAATGCCGCTTCCGTTCATTAGCTACGGCGGGTCTTCGCTCTGGACAACACTCGCAGCTTCAGGCGCGTTGCTGTCCGTCGGCAGGTTGAGCCAGTCATGACGAGGTCCACTGCAGAGCCGTGCGTGCTGATCGCCGCCGGAGGTACGGGCGGACACGTCATCCCGGGCCTGGAAGTGGCCAAGGAGCTGCGTCGGCGGGGATGGTTGTGCGTGTTTGTCGGCACCGCCCGCGGCTTCGAGGGTCGGCTGGTCCCGGCAGCCGGATTCGACCTGCGGTACGTGCCTGTCGGAGCGTTGAACCGCGTGTCGCTGCGCCGGCGCCTGACCACGCTTTTGCTGTTGCCCGCCGCGTTCTCCGTAGCGGCGGGCTTGGTTCTCAGGTACCGGCCCGCGGCCGCCCTGAGCTTGGGCGGGTATGCGGCCGGCCCCTTGGTGCTGGCCAGTGCGCTCATGGACGTGCCGCTTGTACTGCTCGAGCCCAATGCCCGGCCTGGTCTGGCCAATCGCCTCGCGGCACTGGTGGCGCGGCGGGCGCTGGTATGCCACCCAAGGGCTGCGAAGAGATTCCGATCCGCGTCCTGCCAGCTGGCGAGACTGCCGGTTCGCAGAGAATTCTTCGAAGCGCGGGAAAAGGCGCCGGGCGAGCCCTTTACGGTGCTGATTCTCGGTGGTAGCCAAGGCGCGGTTCGCCTCAACGAAGCCGCCTTGGAGGCGGTTCGCATCTGGCGCGACGAGGGCCGGCGGTGCCCGCGCTTGCTGCATCAGACCGGCGAGCGGGACGCCGAGGAGGTGTCGGCTGCCTATCGCGAAGCCGGCGTTGAGGCCGTAGCTGCGGCCTTCTTCGACAACATGCCGCGGCTGTTTTCTCAGGCGGACCTCGTGGTCTGCCGGGCTGGCGCGTCGGTCATTGCCGAGCTGTGCGCCGCCGGCAAGCCGGCGGTGCTTGTGCCGTTTCCGTTCGCCGCGGACAACCACCAGCAGGCGAACGGGGCCGCGGTCGCCGACGCGGGCGGCGCCCTATTGTGCGACGACTCGGAATGGACGGGCGAGCGCATGGTGCGCGAGATTGACGCCCTATCCGCAGACCCCGTCCGCTTGCAGCGTATGTCCCGCGCGCTCGCACGGCTGTCTCCCAGAGGAGCGGCCGAGGACGCGGCCGATGCGGTCGCGCAGGCCGCCGCGCGGTCAGGAGGACTGAACTAGCGATGCCCTTCAACAAGGAAGCGTTCCAACAGAGGCGGCTGCATTTCATCGGCATCGGTGGCATCGGCATGAGCGGGATCGCCGAAATCCTGCTCAACCTCGGCTACACCGTGACCGGCTCGGATCTGCGCGAATCGCCGATTGTGGCGCGGCTGCGCGAACTGGGAGCCACGATCTGGGTCGGGCACAGCGCCGACCAGATTGGCGACGCCGAAGCCGTGGTCACTAGCTCCGCGATTCCGGCCAACAATCCTGAATTGGCGGAGGCGCGCCGCCGGAAGCTTCCAGTGATTGCCCGGGGCGAGCTGCTGGCCGAGCTGATGCGGGTGAAGTACGGCATCGCAGTGGCGGGCAGCCATGGCAAGACCAGCACGTCGTCGATCTGCGCGGCGATTCTGGGCGCGGGGGGCAAGGATCCCACTGTCGTGATCGGCGGGCGGGTTGCCTCGATCGGCTCCAGTGCGCGCCTCGGCCAGGGCGACTACCTGTTGGTCGAAGCCGACGAGTCCGACGGCTCCTTCCTGGCGCTCGATCCGATCATTGGCATCATCACCAACATTGATCGCGAGCACATGGATCACTACGGCACTGACGAGGACCTGCTCGAGGCCTTCGAGGCTTTCGGGAACAACGTGCCCTTCTACGGTGCCGTGATCGTCTGCGCGGACGACCCGCGCGCTCGCTATGTCGCTGAGCGCGTCCGCAGGCGGTGCCTGACCTACGGTCTCCGCGAAGTCTCGCCCGCCGCGGACTTCGTGGCCGACCAGGTCGAGCTTGGCAACGGCGAGGTGTCGTTCCATCTCGAGCGGGAAGGCCGGAGCCTCGGGCGGTTCCGCGTCCGCGGCGTGGGCTTGCACACCGTGCGCAACGCCACGGCCGCGATCGCCGTCGGTCTCGAGCTGGGGATTTCGCCCGATCAGGTCCGCGCCGGGCTCGACGACTTTCGCGGCGTCGACCGGCGCTTCCAGACGCGTGGTGTCGAGCGCGGCATCGCGGTCATCGATGACTACGGGCACCATCCCACCGAAATCCGGGCGACCCTCGCTGCGGCCGCTTCGTGCGGATTCCGTGCGGTCAACGTGATATTCCAGCCGCACCGCTACAGCCGCACAGAAGATCTCGCCGCCGAGTTCGCCGAGTGCTTCGGCCAGGCGGACCGGCTCTGGGTGGTCGACATCTACGCCGCCGGGGAAGATCCCATTCCCGGGGTGTCGAGTCCCTGGCTGGCGGGCGAGATCCTGCGAGCCGGGCATCGCAGCGTCGACTACTGTCCCACGATGGAGGACGCTGTCGATCAAGCGCTCGCCACCGTCGGGCCGGGCGAGGCCCTCATCACGTTCGGGGCCGGGAACGTTTGGATGGCCGGCGAGGAAATGTTGAAACGGCTCCGCCGCAAGGACTGCGAGAAGGGCTCGGGCGTTCGCGTTTCGCAGACGAGGGAGAAGGATCGATCGTGAAGGAACAGGTCAACAGCAAGGCCAAGACAGCCAATATTTCGAAACCGCGCCGGGTCTCGCCGGCAGCTGGCGCTGGCGGCGACCCGCAGCCCAGCGCGGGGTCCAAGCGTGCCGCATTGCTCTGCGTTTGCCTGCTGGCAGTGTTGGGCGTCTCTTGGTGGCAGGCGCAGGAGACTGTGCTGCGAGGCGCAGTCTTCCAGCTTTCCCCGGACGGGTCGTGGCTGACGGTCGACGGGGTCGAGACCAGAGACGAATCCGAAGTGGCGGCTGTTTTCGAACCTGATAACGGCCAGAGCCTGGCCACGGTAGACGTTTCGGAGCGGCGTGAGCAGTTGCTGGCTATCCAGTGGGTCAAGGAGGCCCGCGTTTCCAAGGTCTGGCCGAATGCAGTCCGAGTGGCTGTGCGCGAGCGCGCGCCCGTGGCATTGGTGCCGCTAGCCGGGGGCGAAGCGGTGCGCATGATCGATGCGGACGGCGTACTGCTGGAGTACCGCAGCACAGGCAGCGATGGCCTTCCTGTAATGACGGGCATTGACGCGGAGATGGACTTGAGGGCGCGCCAAGATCGCGTCAAGCTCTTCATGGCAGTGATGGACGCCTGCAGCGTGCAGCGTTTCAGCGAGCGGGTGTCGGAGATCAATGTCGCTGACTTGGGAAACGCCCTCGTCCTCGCTAAGCACGAGGGTCGGCTGGTCAGGCTCGAAATGGGCAACGAGCACCTGCGTCACCGCGTGGAGATGTTCCTCAACGGCGTGGACAGCTGGCAGTCCGCTCTAGGCCCATTGAAGTCGGTCAACTTGCGCTTGGAAGGTCAGATTCCCGTAGTGCTCGATCTCGGCGGAGACAGACAGTCATGACAGACAAGCCGAACACTTTCGTAGGCCTAGATATGAGCGGGGCGCTGACCCGCTGCTTGGTCGCCGTGGCCAGCGGGGAGCAGCTCAGGTACTTGAGTTGCGGGGTCATGCCTCCGGCGCGCTGGGACGAAGGCGAGCCAGCTGCCAAGGATGCCACGGCAGAGTCCGTATACGAGGTGGTTCGCGAGGCCGAGGAGAGCGGCGGAGTCACTATCGTCTCGGCGGTGGTAGGCGTCGGCGCCGCAGGCGTGGCAAGCCACTTGGTCCATACCGGCGTCACGCTGCCCGACGGCGAGGGCAAGATCCGGCCGCGCGATGTTCAAGCCGTGATCGCCAAGGCCGAGCAGGGCTTGGTGCACCGCGGCACGACGGCGCTACAGCTTGTCCCGCTGGAGTTCATCGCCGGTCCTTGCAGCGGCCTTCGCGACCCGATCGGCTATCCGGCCAGTCGGCTTGAGGCTTTTGTGCGGATCGTGTCAATGCGCAAGAGCGACCACGACAATATCGGCGCCTTGGTGAATGAGGCCGGTGTTGGCGTCAAGGACACCGTCTTGGGTGGCTTTTCCGCCGCCTTTGGCACGCTCACGCAGGCAGAAATGGTCGAGGGCGTTGCCCACCTCGACTTCGGCAAGGCTGCCAGCAGCCTGACGGTCTACCGCCGGGGCTGCTTGCGGCTGGCCACCGGGCTGCCGATCGGGCGGGACGACTTGGTCGAGGACATCGCCCGGTCGCTCAAGACGTCCACTGCGGTGGCGTCGTCGCTGATCACCGATTTTGGCAGGATCGAGTTCGATCTCGGGCAGGAAGGGGCGTTGGTCTTCGTCCCCGGATCCGACCCGAAGGCCCCGGTCGGCTCCGGGGCGATGCGCTCGTGCAACTTGGTGAACAGAATCATCACCCGTCGCGTGAATGACTGCCTTCAGATGGCGCACGAGGAGATCAGAAAGATCGCCGTGCAAGGCGATGCCGTACGCTCCCTCGTGCTCACCGGCGACATGGCCGCGCTGCCAGGCATCCAGAAGAGGGCTAGGGACGTGCTGCGCTTGAGCACTCGCGTCGGCCTGCCATCCAAGTTGCACAACTTACCGCCGGCGCTGCAACACCCGGGCTGGGCTTGCGCCGCCGGTGCGGTTCTGTACGCACACCGACTTGCGTACTGGCAAGAGAGGAACACAAACAAGCAGGAGCGGCTTGCTAGCAGCGGCCTGCGACAGGAGGAGAGAGTACTATGACTGACATTCGCGAACCGGTATCGATGACGATCGAACCAGTCGAAACCGCCGAGACACCGGCCGATGACAAGGTAAAGTTCATTCTCGAGCAGGTGCCGAAAAGCGCCATCTGCATCAAGGTGGTTGGAATCGGCGGCTGCGGGGGGAACGTCCTCGACACTTTGATTGCGAACGGAATCGACCAAGTCGACTACGTCGCCGTCAACACCGACGAGCAGGCCTTGCAGACCTGCGCCGCACCTACCAAGCTGCAGATCGGCCAGCGCACGACCCTAGGCCATGGCACTGGCTCGAATCCAGAGGTGGGGAAGCAGTCCGCCTTGGAGAACACGGAGGACCTTACCGAACTGCTCGGCGACGCCGACATGGTCTTCCTCGTCACCGGCTTGGGCGGCGGCACGGGAACGGGCGCTGCGCCTGTGATCGCGTCACTGGCCAAGCAAATGGGCGCGCTCACGGTGGCCACGGCGATCAAGCCGTTCGCGTTCGAGGGCTCGCGCCGCGCTCGCATCGCGGACGACGGCCTGGACCGGCTGGTCGAGAACGTGGACACGACAATCGTCATCCAGAACGAGCGGCTCTTGGGCCAGGTCGAGTCCGGCACGGGCTTCTTCGAGGGCTTCCAGGTGGCGCACCAGATTGTTTCCGACACGCTCCAAGGCGTCACGGCCATTCTGGGCAAGCGGGGCATCATGAACACCGACTTCGCTGACGTTAGGGCGGTGCTTGAGGAAGCTGGCATGGCGGTTGTTGGCACCGCCCAGCGCAGCGGGCGCGATGCCGCCATGCAGGCGGCTCGCGACGCGATCGCAAGTCCTGTCATGGAAGCCGAGGGCTTGGTGCGGGCGCGCAAGGTGCTGGTGAACATCACCGGTTCGACCAAGTTCGGGATGCACGACGCCACCGAGGCGCTGCAGCTGGTCCAGCGCGAGGTTTCTTCGGACGCGGAGTTGATCATCGGCGTCGTTCAGGACGACTCGATGGGCGAAATGGTCAGGGTCATGATGATCGCATCCGGCTTCGCGCAGCAGAGCTTCCAGCTCCGCCCGGAGAACGAGGGGCGGGCGAAGGCCGCGTCCGACGCATCCACGGGCTCCTCGTGGCAGTCCGAGCGAGCGGTCGAACTGCTCCAAAACGATCCGTTGCCGGAGATGGCTCCCGAGGCCTCGGTTCAAGACGGCGAGCTAGAGCCGGCGGTGGCGCTGCCTGCAGGTGGCGAGCCCGCCGCGCAGCCGCAAGCCGCGGCCAACGGCTCCACCGCGAGTGCCGACGAACAGCTGGGGTTGATGCCTCCGCCTGCCGTCGCTGCTCAAGAGGCTGACCAAGAGGGCCGGGCGCGCACCGGATTCTTCGGCCGGCGGTCGCTCTTTCGCTAGCACCCGGCGGCAACCGACGCGGGCGGCCCGGACCGGAGGACGGGCCGCCGCCGAGGTGCTATAACGGTCTACATGGACAGACGCAATTTCCTCGCGACTTCTTCGGCCGCCGGACTGGCGGCCGGGTCTGCCGCCGCGGCCGACAAGACTGACGGCGAGAACCAGATCTTTGAGGTCCGCTGCTATAAGCTGCGCTACTCGAAGTCCGACCAGTTCGGCCGGCTGACCCAGTTCCTGGAGCAGGAACACCTGCCGATGACGAAGCGGGTCGGACTGGTGCAGGGCTATTTCCGCGTGACGCTCGGAGAGTTCACGCCGCGAGTCTACACGCTGTCGGCGTACGATTCCTTGGCGGACATGGGCGAGAAGCTCGCCGCCAAGCGCGCGGACAAGGACTTTGGCAAGGCTGCCGCCGAATTCGGATCCCACGACGACGCTCCCTACGACCGCGTGGAGAGCTGGCTGCTGCGTGCCTTTGATGGGATGAAGACGATCGAGGTGCCGCCGGCGGCGGAAAAGGGACGCGCCTTCGACCTGCGGATCTACGAGCAGGAGACGGTGCGGGACACGCAGGAGAAAATGCGGATGTTCAACGAGGAAGAGATCCAGATCTTCCGCGACTGCGGCATCCATCCGGTATTCTTCGGCGAGACGATCGTGGGCTCGCACATGCCCAGCTTGATTTACATGTCGCACTACGCCGACATGGAAGCCCGCGGCAATGCTTGGTCGACGTTCGGCAAGAGCGAGGGTTGGAACCGGATCAAGGTCACGCCGGGCTGGAGTAACGCGGAGATCGTTTCCACGGTGTCGAACATCCATTTGGCCGGCCTGCCGTTCTCGCCGATCCGCTAACGCAGCTTCTTCGACCTAGCCGCGCCGTTGCACGCCTACAATGTGGGCCATGCAGCGACGCAGCTTTCTCCGTATTTCGCCAGTACTGCCCGGCTTGGCCGCAGCGGCGTGCCGGCCGACCCAAGCGAGCCCGAATGTGCTGTGGATACTGGCCGAGGATTTCTCGCCGGACCTGGCGTGTTACGGCAACCAGCTCGTGAGCACCCCGAACCTCGACCAGCTGGCGGCGGAAGGCGTGCGCTACACGCGGTGCATCTGCACCGCTCCGGTCTGCTCCGCGGCGCGCTCAGCCCTCATGACCGGGATGTTCCAGACATCGATCGGCGCCCACAATCACCGCAGTTACCGGGACCGTCCGCGCGCCCTGCCCGCAGGTGTCGAGACCGTTACCGACCTATTTCGCAAGGCCGGCTATTTCACAGCGAATTGCCGCGAGCCGGCTCCCGGGCTGCGTGTCGGCGGAAAGACCGACTTCAACTTCAGCGTCGAAGAGCCGTTCGACGGCAGCGACTGGAGCCAGCGGCCCGACGGAGCGCCCTTCTACGCGCAGGTCAACTTCCCCGAGACGCATCGCAAGTTCCGCCGCTTCGACCAAGCGCCGGTGAATCCGGACGACGTCCCGCTGCCCGCCTTCTATCCGGACCACCCGGTGGTCCGGGAGGATCTTGCGCTGTACCTCGACACCGCTCAGCACCTTGACGTCAAGGTCGGCAAGGTGATCCAGCGGCTGAAGGACGAGGGCCTCTACGACCAAACGATCATCTTTTTCTTCGGAGACCATGGGCAGGCCTTGCATCGCGGCAAGCAGTGGCTCTACGAGCAGGGCATCCACATCCCGTTGATCGTCAGGATCCCGGAACAGTTCCAGCCGCCGGGCTACGAGCCCGGCACCGTTGACGACCAACTCCTGCAACATATCGACATCACCGCGACTTCGCTGGACCTCATTGGCGAGGATCCGCCCGACGTCATGCAGGGGCGGGTGTTCATTGGATCGGGCAGGGCCCCGGCGCCGGACTTTGTGTTCTCCGCGAGGGATCGCTGCGACGAGACCGTGGACCGCATTCGCTGCGTGCGGGACAAGCGCTGGAAGCTGATCCGCAATTTCCTGCCAGACCGGCCCTACTCGCAGAAGAACCACTACAAGGACACGAGCTATCCCGCCTTGCAAGTCATGCGCCAGTTGCATGCAAGCGGCCAGCTCGCCGGTCCGCCAGCTCAGTGGATGGCCCCTGCCAGGCCCGAGTACGAGCTGTACGACCTGCAGTCCGATCCCGACGAGGTCAACAACCTTGCGGAAAGCTCTGAACACGCCGACGTATTCGATCGGCTGCGGGAGCGGCTGGCGGGTTGGATCGAAGAGACCGATGATCACGGCCGGGAGCTGGAGGATCCGCTCCCCGCCGAGTACGACCTGCGGACGATGGTCGCTGGCTGGTACACCAACAACGGGCTGCTGAGCAAGTCAGACAGCGGGCTCCGCCTGGAATGGACGGGGAAGGGGCGGCGCCCCCAAGAGGTCGTCGTGCCGTGGGTCGTGCAGGGCGGGGAGCTGAGGCTGGAGCTGGAGCTGCGGAGCGAAGCGGCGACGGATCTGAAGGTGCGTTGGGGAAATCCTGCCCAGATGGGTGGCTTGGGAGAGTCGGATGCCAGCCTGGCAGGGGGGGCGAACTGGCAGACTGCCACCGTGGACTTCGATTGCGAGGGGTGGCTGGCTTGGTTCTCGCTCCTCTTCCCGGCTGGCGAGAGCGTGGCGTTCTGCCGACGTGCGAGGCTGCGTCGCCGAGGCACATCAGAACTGCTGCACGAGTGGCGGTTCGCATAGGGCGTTGGCGGCGGGATCTCCCGCGGCTTGCCCGCCCGCGCGGTGGGCTGACCTGCGCCGGCCCCCGGAGGCAGGCAATCCTGTCTGGCTCGTCGCTTCCGGCACTGCCCCTGCCATCGGCTCGACTCGTGGGGATTCGGCGGAGGCGTCGTTGCGGTGCCCAACGGCGATCCCGCTCCTCGCGTTATTCGCGAACTGGGCTAGGTACTTGACTCCACACACCACTATATGTTGTGGTTAGGTCATGAAGCGAGATTACCCGAAGACACAGGTCGAGTTTGAGCAGCGATTCGCAACCGAGGAGGCTTGTCGCGGGTACATCGCTCAGTTGCG
>JAJDTX010000192.1 GCA_022826925.1 Bryobacterales bacterium | reverse complement strand
GACCGCGCCAAGGCTCCTGGGTGTGCTGTCGCATGCTCGCACGCCCCGCCGACTCGGCTTCCGGACGCCATCTCCCGAGCTCCGCGCACTCCAAGACATGCCTCAACCCCCGTTCGCATCAAACATTGAATTTGCCTGGCTTCCCCGCCGGGTTCAGCCGGCTTTGCGCAGTCCTGATGTAGAATGATCACCAAAGCGTCATATTGCGGCTGGAGGCTTGCGGCCACGCTGGCTCCCTCCAGCTAGCGCCACATCGTGGACTTCGACCAGCTACATACATTCCTCGAGATCGTCCGCCTCAACAGTTTCTCCAAGGCGGCCAAGACTTGCTACCGCACCCAGCCCGCCATTAGCGCGCAGATCCGCCAGATGGAACAGGAGCTGGGCACGCAGCTGTTCGACCGCTTCGGCAGCCGCATCACGCTGACGGTCGCCGGCCGCACCTTCGCCGAATACGCGAGGAACATCCTCGACCTGCGGCGCCAGGGATTCGACGCAGTGCGCGAGCTCGAGCACGTTGCCAAGGGCGAGATGAGCATCGCCGCCAACGAGGCGACGTGCATCCACGTGCTGCCGGGCGTGTTCGCCCGTTACAAGGAACAGTTCCCGGAAGTGCGGATCCAGGTCGTCCGCGCCTACGGCGCCGATACCATCGAGTCGGTGGTGGACAATTCAGTGGACTTCGGCGTGACACAGCTGCCGTTGCAGGAAAAGAAACTTGAAGTGGTCCAGATCTATTCCGACGAGATCCGCCTCATGACCAGCTCCAACCACCGGTTCGCGCGCAAGAAAACGATCGGCCCGGAAGAGATCGTAGAGGAAGACCTGCTGATGCCAAAGGCCGGACGCACCCGCACTCGCATCAACGAATATCTGGACCCGTACGAAGACAGGGTGCGCATCTCGATGGAGCTGGAATCGAGCGAGATGCAGAAGCGCTTCACCGAGGCCGGCCTCGGCGTGACCTTCATGGCGGTGACAAGCGCCCGCGAAGAGCTTGTCTCTGGCCGTCTGAGGGCCATCCGGCTGCTGCCGCTGCCGATGATCCGTACGATCGGGCTGATTTACCGCAAGGACAAGGCGTTATCGCTGGCATCCCTGGGGTTCATCAAGCTGATAAGCGAGTTCGCGGCCAAGACCGGCCTAGGGCTGCCGGCTGTGAGGACTGCCTCATGAAGTGGGTCATGAAGACCTCCCGCCTAATCGTCGGGACAGGCGATGGGAACCAAGCGTACAGTTCGCTGAAACAGTGCCCCCCGGAGGTTCTGAGCCGCTTCAAGGACAGCGCAGTCGGTCCGAACGCCTGCACCATCGTGATCACGAACCGCGAAGCCCTCGAGGCGATTCGCAGCCGAGCGATCGAAGCACCGGGCAGGATCGAACAGGCCGCGCCAGCCGAAACACCCGAGGAACAGGCTCGCGAGAAGTTCACGATGCCGCGGTGGCAAGTCCTGGCGGGTAGCGCGCTGGCGGCGGTCGCCCTGCTCACCGCTCTGCTGGTTTGGGCGATGCACGGCTGAGCACAGCTCGAGCCCTGCCCCTAGCGATCGGTCAGAGTTAGCACAGATGTTGGCGGCATCGCTAATCCGCACAATTCCCGGAGCGTACAAAGGGGCCTTGATCCCCTGGATTGGAAAGCTTCCGCCCGTCCGGATGAGTATCCACTCGAACCATGGGCAGTGATATCGTGACGGCACCACCATGCCGGTGAAGATCCAGATATCCTTGACGTCGGAACTGCACGCGCAGCTTCGCGCGCGCTCATCCGAGTGCGGAGTCTCGTTAGCCGAGTACGTTCGGCGACTTGTCGCCCGCGATCTCAGCGAACCGTCGCGCGGCGTTGACCGTTCTTTGGTCTTCGATCTCGGTTCGTCCGGAGGAAGCGATATCGCCTCGAATAGGGATCGGATGATAGCGGAAGCGACAAGCGCTGGAAAACGCCGCAATTGAACGCGTTCGGACTCCCGTGATAAGGAGTCGTTCCTGTATCACGTGCATTGTTGAGCCTGATTACCCCGAAGTCACAGCCAAACTTAGGAGGTGAAAATCTGTCGAGCAGCTGGCTGATTAGGCCGACGTGAAACACCTCTTGATGTATCCCGATCTCGGAATAACGCGTACCGCTTCAACCGGCGCAATTAGTTGGTTGATCTCGTGCCGCGTCTGGCCGGACATCCTCGATGCTCTTCGGCTGCCCTATAGGCTCCTGACTCTGGCGGGAATTGCAGGGCAATCAGGTACAGATTTGTCGTCCAGTGTGGCTTGTAGTCGTGTGTCAGCGCGCCTCCGCGACACGCGGCATTCAAGAGGCATGGTCGACAGGACCTCATCGCTGCCGTCGCCATTCCGAAGTGGTTTTCGGTCAAGTCAATGCCTGTCGATCCTTCATAACGGCACGGAGCGCGTGTGGCAGCAGCGGCGGGCGGCTCGTATGGAGCATCGCGTGACAGTTCGGACAGACGGGGACGAGATCGCGGCTTGGGTCGATCACAGTTCCCTGTCCGACGACTGATACCGAGATTACGTGGTGAACGTGAATGAACCCTTCCCCGATAGGGCCGTAAGTGGCACCGAAATCGAATCCGCAGACGATGCAACAGCTGCCTTTAAGCTCTATGCAGGCCGCGCGATTGAGACGAGATCGCTCGTAGCGTTTCGAGAGCACCTGAACTACGGCTCCTTCGGTCTCGCCAGTAACGGCAGGCACGACTGGCTCCAGCGGCAGCAGAGCAACGATCAATCCCACGAACCGACATGTCCATGACCTGATCTGCTCGTCATCGCTCTCTACATCCTCGCCCCACATCAAATTACCTCGGCGCAGCGAGAGATCACACGACGTCCAGCCGTGCGGCCAGCTCTCGGACATCGGATCCGTGGGAGCCGAGTTGATTCGGAAAGTCAGATTGGCTCCAGCGTTCTGCGCGGCCTTGGCAAAGATTCGGAAGGCGATCCGCTGCTGAGCGTCTGATTGCTCCATCGCACGAACCAGTTCCGCCGCGAATGTTCCGGGAATAAATCGCGCTTCGATGGACCGCCAGCCGATGTGAATGTCGACGGTGAAACCGATCGGCGACGGCAAATCAGCAGGCTGGATGTGATAGACCGTCGCCTCGGTCGTCACGCGTCGTTGCACGGTGAAGGCGATCCCGAATCGCGTCTGAACCGCGAGCTGCAGATCTTGGGCGTCGAGCATCGTCAGGCGGCTTCAACCGATTGCGTTTCAGGCTCCGGAAGACTCTCCACCAGCTTGCGCAGAAGGCGCGACACCTCGAACCGGAGCTCCTGCAAGTGGTTCTTCGTGGTCTCGCTAACGGTACCGAGTTCCGCCTCAACAAGCGCCCATAGCAGCGCGTCCATGCCCTGCATGGTGACACCTGAATTGTGATTTGGAACGTAGACCTTGTGATAATACGGATGCCCTGTGTTAATGCGCACCGAATGGTGCCCGTTAACAAGGGCCGGTTCCCAGAGCAGGCCATCGTCAATGCCGTCAACAGTCTGGACGTAAATCTGATCGGTCGGCGAAGCGGTGCCAATCTTTATCTTCAGCCGCACCTCGCCGGTCTTATTCTTGATCTGAACCTCGTTTGTCACAGGATTGACGACATTGACCTTCGCAAGCGTCACATCAGCTTCCTTGGCGCTGATATTCGCGTTAGAGTCCAGATGCGCGTTCTTAGCCTGCTTATTGGCGTCCTTACGCTTCCCCTTTCGGTACCGATGCTCGGCCGCATTGCGCGGTGCCGGCAGGAATTGGTTGAGAACCCAGTTGTAGAGCGCTTCGTTCAGCAGAATGCGCGACTTCTTGATATCGACTTGGAACGCCTCATCCAGTGTGTGATCGAACGAGAACTCGACACGCAGCAGCGTAAAGTGCGGCTCCTTCGCGAACATGCCCAGCCAGTCGGCCGGATGAATTAGGCGGTTCTCCCGATAGATGTAGATGCCTTGCATCTGGTTTGTGATCTTTGCCATCCCAGCCGCTTCCCGGGATGAGAACTGTTCGCGTCGTGGCAGCACGAAGGCGCGAATTTGGAAGGTGGTCGTCTTACCGTCGCCCATTTCTACTTCGCGCGAGTCCTCGGCGACGATTTCCGTTTCCGTTTCGTCTTCGCAGAATGGACTCCACGGCTTGAGCTTCGCTCCGTTGACCGTCATCGCGATGGTACGGGTACGGGCGTCCTTCGGGTCGAGGAACCGCTGATAGACCATCGAGGCGTGCAACTTGAAGCTGTCTATCACGCGCATGAGCGCGTTTCGCGCGTGCCCGCCGCCCGGAGCGCTGTAGGTCTTTAGTAGACGATCGACGTTCTCCCACACGACAACCGTGCCTGAGTGCCCGGACGCAACGCCATCCAGCAACGCCGATTCCTCTCTCGTCGGTGAGTCGAGCAAGAGTTCCCAATTTCCGACCTTCTCGACATGATCGAGGTCCCACATCGCTCTCAGCGGCTTGGCCGTCCCCGAATCACGGCTGATCACTGACAGCTTGCGGCAGAAAGCGGTCGATGCCGTCTTGAGGCCCAACCCGAACTTACCCAGACGCGTAGGGTCCGCATGACCGGGCGCACCGTATGTCATGCCACTGAGTAGCGTCTGCCGGTTCATGCCACAGCCGTTGTCCACCACCGAGATCACGACGTCGCCGTCCGTGTCCATGTTGATGTTTACGCAGACGATTGATGCTCCCGCATCAACAGAGTTGTCGATCACATCCGCAAGCGCTGTATTGAAGTCGTACCCTGTGTCGCGTAACCCTTCGATAAGGCGCGAAGGATTCGGCGGAAGAATTTCCTTTTCCACAAGAGCTCCTTTTCTCAACGACGTCGCTTGACGTCGATTACCTTCCAACCCGTGCCGAGTTTGAGCCGTCCTTGCATGGCGCTTGTCTCCACCGGAGCTTGAAGACGCTCAATCCCGATCCGATACGTATCGTTCTCGTCGCGGCTCAAGACTATTGCATCGCCCGGCTCTGCGTTCCGTTGCCGCAGAAAATTAGTCATCCGCGACAGGCGAAACTCGTTACGCGTGCCGCCGAAGAAGCGGTTGTTGTAGTAAATGAACGCGAATGTCCACCAGCACTGCCAGTCATCTAGAAAGCGCAATAGACAACGGGGATTTTTTTGGGAATTATAAGGATGGGTTGACATTGCCGCCGGATTTCGCTATCGTTGGCTGAGTGGCAAGCGCGCCGAACTGGAAGAATCGCACCCTGTTCACCGGGGACAACCTCGACATCATGCGCGGGGTCAATTCGGATTCCGTAGACCTGATCTATGCGGACCCGCCGTTCAACTCGAATCGCAACTACGAGGCTCCCATTGGATCGGAGGCCGCGGGAGCGGCCTTCAAGGACACTTGGACGCTCAGCGACGTTGACGTTGCGTGGATCGGCTTGATCGCGGAGCGCGAGCTCGCGCTGGCGAGCATCATTGACGCTGCCGGCGTGGCGCACGGCAAGGGCATGCAGTCCTATCTGGTCATGATGACCGTTCGCCTGCTGGAAATGAGGCGACTGCTCAAGCCGACTGGGAGTGTCTACCTGCACTGCGATGCCACCGCAAGCCATTACCTGAAGCTGGTGCTGGATTGTATCTTCGGAGCGTCCGCGTTTCGGAGCGAGGTGACGTGGAAGCGCACGAGCGCCAAGGGGCTTGCGCGAGCCAACTACCCGGCCAACGCGGATACGATCCTGTACTACGCGAAAACCCAAGATTGCGCGTGGAATCCGCAGTACCGGCCACTGGAGCGCGAATACGTGGAGAGCCACTACACCAAGATCGAGCCGGAGACAGGTCGCCGCTACAGGCTCGACAACCTGCTGAACCCGAATCGGGATCGCCCGAATCTGACGTACGAATTCATGGGAGTCACCCGAGTTTGGCGGTGGACTCAGGAGCGGATGAAGGCAGCCCATGAGAAGGGCTTGATCGTTCAGACGAAGCCCGGCGGAACTCCGCAGCTCAAGCGCTACCTGGACGAATCGAAGGGCACGCAGGTCGATACCGTATGGGACGATATCCCGGCGATCAACTCGCAGGCCAAGGAGCGCGTCGGCTACCCCACGCAGAAGCCGCTCGCGCTGCTGGAGCGCATCATCAAGGCGTCGTCAAACGAAGGCGACGTAGTGCTGGACCCGTTTTGCGGATGCGCCACCGCGCTGGTGGCCGCGGAGACGCTCAATCGCCAATGGATCGGCATAGACCTGTCCAGTCTTGCCGTGAAATTGGTTCTATCGAGACTCCAGAAGGCGGCTGACGATGGCGCGCTGTTTCAAGGCGGGAAGCTCCCAGAGGTCCACCACCGCACAGACATACCGACTCGTACGGATGTCGGCAAGCTGCCGCCGTACAAGACGCACCGGCACACGCTGTATGGCAAGCAGGAGGGGCATTGCGCCGGGTGCGGGCATCACTTCCCGTTTCGCAACCTGACGGTGGATCACATCGTGCCGAAGTCCAAGGGCGGCACCGACCATCTGGACAACCTGCAGCTGCTCTGCGGGGCCTGCAACTCCATGAAGGGAACGATGGATCAGGCCGCGTTCGTGGCGCGACTCAAGCGAGAAGGGATCGGGGAATGAGCGAGGATGCCTAAACTCTTACGCGCCGTCATCTTCTTCGAGCCACCAGCCGGACACGTCTTGATGGTCAAACTTGCCAACCTTCTCTCCAGCACGCTTGAGCACGTAGTAGCCGTTGCCCCCGCTCTCCGGCTCGCAGATCGTATCCGCCGTTACGGTGACTGTCACGTCTTTGAGGCGCAGGCTGAAACGGCGGCGCGGGGCCTTCTCTGTGGTCGGTGCCATGGTTGCGTTGCCTGTATTATATCGCCATGAGCAAGCGACCCGACTACGGCGACGCCACGCCCGGAGACCTCGCCCGAGCGCTGATGCGCCCCCGGACTAAGAACGAGCGCCTGAGGGAAGCCCGTTATCCGCAACCAGATCGCGAAGCATCAGACGCTTCCCTGCCAGACCCGCCACAAGCGCCGTCATCTGGGCCAGAGTGTCCAGATCGCGGACGTTGTGCTTCCCCGCGAACTCGGTGACGTAGCGGTTCAGGTGCTTGGGGCTCATCTTGTGGAAGACGCCCTCGTGGGCGCGCTTGAGGACGGCCCAGAACGACTCGACTCCGTTGGTGTGAGCCTGTCCGCGCACGTATTCCGCTACCGAGTGCTTGACGGCCTCGTGCGTCCTCGGCAGGCCCTCGTAGGCTGACGCCTCGTCCGTGTAGACCGTGGCGTCCGGATCCGTGTTCTCGGTGACGAAGCCCTGCAGCGTGTCCTTGTCGGTGGCCTGCACGACCTTGGCGGCGACCTGATTGGTCGCCCGGTCCTTCGCGCCCACGACCGCCGTCTTGCCGACAGGGCCGCGGCCCGTGCCCGCCAGCTCGGCGCGCTTGGCGTTGCTCATGTTCTTGCGCTTGCCGCCGAAGTAGGTCTCGTCCACCTCCACCGGTCCGGCGAAACGGCCGCTGTCGTCGGAACGCTTCCAGCCCTCGCGGATACGATGCAGCATGAACCATGCGGTCGGCTGGCTCACGCCGAGATCGCGGTGCAGCTTCATGCTGGAGACGCTCTTGAGGCTCGTGATCTCCAGGTAGATCGCGATGGCCCACTTGCGCAGCGGGACCTTCGACCGCTCCAGCGCAGTGCCGGTCCGCACGCTGAAGTAGCTGCGGCAGTCCGAGCACCAGTACGGCATCTTGGCGTGGCTGGCGGGCCTCGTGCGGACGCTGCCGCACTTGCCGCAGCACCGGCCCTCGCTCCACAGTTGCGCCTCGAACCACTCGGTGGCGGCCTCTTCGCTCGGGAACATGTCCATCAGAGCGACGAGCGTGATACCCTCTCTGTGCGCCTTTCCGGGAGACTTAACTGCTTCGCTTGCCATGACTTGCCTCTACAGCTATGGTAGCGAAATCCGGCGGCAATGTCAACCCATCCTTATAATTCCCATTTTTTTCGCTCGGGTCGAGTGACGGAAAGAACGCGAGGATGCGTCCCTCCTTCGGCACCAGCATGCCCGCTTGGTGCCCACCGGTCTCGCCCGTGTCATTCGCGCTCAACACCTTGGTAATGCGGGTTGGGCGATCAGTCATCCTTCGTCCTCCTGCACGGGCGACAGCCGCAGCGCAGCTGCGACATCGGTAAGATCGTCGTCGCCATCCGTGCCTACGACGGCAGCCTCCGCGAGTCGACGCTTGTGTGACACCCGCTGGTCAATGATCTCCTCTACCGTGGACGCGTAAAAGAGCCGATGAACGGTCACGGGCCGCTGCTGGCCTCGTCTATGTGCGCGCGCACTGGCTTGATCTTCGACAGCCGGATTCCATTCAAGATTGTAGTGAATGACGTGATTGGCGGCGACGATATTCAGCCCGGTTCCCGCCGCGCGAGGATTGAGCGCGAGCAGGGCCGCACCATCGGTCTCGGAGAAGAGGTCGACAATTCCCTGCCGCTCATCCACGTCAGTCCGGCCATCGATCCAGAAGCATGGAATGCCAAAGCGCCTAGCGATATCCCGTACGATCATATCGATCATGCGCTGGAACGAGGTGAACATGATGAGCTTGTCGCGGGCCGCGACGATCTCATCCAGGATCTCGATGAACCGCACGTACTTTGCGCTGGAAGACGCTAGGTCGTCATCGACAGACTGCAACACTAACGGATGCGTGCAGAACTGGCGCAGCTTCGTGAGCGCTACCAGCGTCGCGCTCGCTCCGTATTCGTCAATGATCGTCCGACGCAGTCGCTCGTACTCCGTCGCCTCGACGTCTGGCATTTCGATCGCGACCGGAACGTCGATTCGTTCGGGCAGATCGCTCGCGACTTCAGCGATGCGTCGCCGGAGGATCAAGGGCGACACGGCAGGCTGCAGAGCGACAGCCCCTTCAACGGTGTTCTCAAAGCGGTTACGAAACGCCGGTAAAGGACCCAGTACGCCCGGACAGGCGAAACTCAGGATCGACCACAGGTCCTCAAGCCGGTTCTCAACGGGCGTGCCAGTGACAGCTAGGCCCACGCGCTTCGGAATCTCGCGCATCGTGCGCGAGCGCAGCGTGTCGGCGTTCTTGATTGCCTGCGCTTCATCGAGGATGACCAAGTGCCACTGCACCGTCTTCAGCAATCCGAGATCGCGTGCAGCGGTGTCGTAGGACGTGATCACGACGTCTAGGCCACGCAAGACGGAAGGAAATCCCGTGCGTCCGTCGCCGCGATGCACAACGACCTTTAGATCTGGGGCAAACTTCACGAATTCCCGCCGCCAGTTCTCCAGCAGCGTTGCAGGCGCAACTACTAGGTTAGGCACTGCGCCAACCCGTTGAGTAAGAGCGGCAATCACCTGAACGGTCTTCCCCAAGCCCATCTCGTCGCCAAGGATGCCGCCCAGTTCCTCGTTCGCGAGTAGCGTAATCCAGCGCACGCCAATCGCTTGGTACGGATAGAGCGTACCCTTGAACAGGGCGGACGGTGCCGCAGGGTCGGCTTTGATGGCAGCGGGTACGATCTCAGTCGCCTCTTCAAACAACACACGCGGCGAGCTTGAGCGCGCAAGCTTCAAGTAATTGCGCAAGGTAATCGGACCTGCCGCCGCCCCGCTCTCCGCAAGCAGCAAGTCGATCTCTCTCATCAATTCAGTGGCGATTGGATACCAGGAATCCCCGATGACAGCCTGATCGGCATTGTCCGCCAAGGATTCGACGTTGACCGCGCCGTCGCTGCTCCTCAGCACAATGCTGCACTCCGCACTTTGGCCTGCAGCAGGTGGCCGCAGGACGATCCATGGCTCTAGGGGAAAACGGTTGAAGTCGATCCCCAGAATGACTTCCGAGGGTCTCGTGGTGACAGGATGTCCTTGGATGGACCTGCGACCCTTAAATTCAACAGCGGCGACGTCCGCCGCAGACAGGTCGAGCAAGCTACCGGAATCCACCCGCAGCCTCAGCCGTCCTCCGTCCAGTACCCACTGCGGTGCGACCCCTGCCATGCCTCTAGTTCAGACAATGCGCCGCCTGCGTGGGCGCACGGCGCGTGCATCTTCTCCCAAGAACGTGACAAGGCGGGTCACAAGCGCCTCGGGTTCCGAATCTCGCACTCCCAGGCGATGAACACCCGCCAGCCATCCTCGTTGAGCCTTTTGATATTCGCAGCGTCAGGTGCCCGTTCTGCCAGACGATGCGCACCCGATGGTCGCACGCGAGGCTCTTCTCAGGTTTCTGCGGCGTGAGGATAGGCCGCACGTCATCCAATCTTGAAAGGCAGTAGCCCCGCTGGTCGAACTCAGTGAACCCCACATCGTTTGCGGAATCGAATCCCAAGACCGCATGCCCACAGCGGAGGGCGTTTCCAATGGCTCTTTCACGAGGCGGCGATGCCATTCCCGCCTCGCTTCAGCAGGCATCCATTCTTCGTTCGCGTAAGCTGCCACGCCACGATTCGCACTATACGACGCGCGATGGCCTCGACAACCTTCGGCACCACGGCATTGCCGAACTGTCGGTACGCTTGGGTATCGGAGACGACAATCGACAGCCGATCGTCAAACCCCATGAGGCGCTGGCACTCAACTGGCATCAGCCGCCGTGGGTTTTTTCCGGCCTGCGAAATCAAGATTTCAGATCCGTCCTTGAAATACCGCGCCGAAAGTGTGCGGGAAACACCTTGAGGATCGGCAAGGCCGAACCCGAATCCGTTTCCCCTTTCTTTGTGGCGCTTTGCGTAGTCCTGCAGGTATTTCCAGAGGTGGTCGGTCAGCGTGTAGCGCTGATCCGGTTCGGCCTCCAGAATTTCTGCCAGCTTCGGTCCGTTCTCTGGCAGTTCGGGAAACAAGAACGGCACCTCGTTCCCAAACACGTCCTTGTCGAAGCAAACGATGTAGATGCGCTCCCGATGCTGCGGCACCCAGCCGGCAGCATTGATGATCTGCGCGAACACCTTGTAGCCGAGCTCTTCAAGAGATTCGTAGATCACCCTCCACGTCCTACCACTATCGTGCGAGCGGAGGTTCTTCACGTTTTCCAGAACTGGGCTAGGTACTTGACTCCACACACCACTATATGTTGTGGTTAGGTCATGAAGCGAGATTACCCGAAGACACAGGTCGAGTTTGAGCAGCGATTCGCAACCGAGGAGGCTTGTCGCGGGTACATCGCTCAGTTGCG
>JAJDTX010000110.1 GCA_022826925.1 Bryobacterales bacterium | reverse complement strand
CGCCTTTGACGCTGATGCCCGAACAGTCGGTGAACTACTAGAGCCCGACAGCGTTGATGCGGTCATTACTTCGCCTCCGTATCCGAACGAGAAGGATTACTCGCGCACCGTGCGCCTCGAATCGGTACTTCTTGGATATCTTAAGAGTCGCTCGGACCTTCAGGCAATGAAGAAGGGCCTGGTGCGGTCCAACACGCGCGGTGTCTACCGAGACGACGCAGACGACGCCTGGATTCGAGAAGACGCCGAGGTCGAGCGCATCGCCACCGCTATCGAGGCCCGCCGCATCGAACTCGGCAAGGATTCAGGATTTGAGCGCATGTACCACCGGGTCACGAAGCTGTACTTCGGGGGGATGGCACGTCATCTGGTCTCATTGAGTCGCGTGCTCAAGCCCGGCGCCCGCCTCGCGTACGTGGTCGGCGATCAAGCCTCGTATCTGAGGGTCATGATCCGCACCGGTCAGATCCTGGCAGAGATCGCAGAGCGCGCCGGATACGAGGTTGAGTCGATCGACCTGTTCCGCACCCGCCACGCCACAGCCACGCGCGAGCAACTCCGCGAAGAAGTACTCGTGTTGAGATGGACGGGCGCAGTAGCCACCGGCACCCGCCGATGGAAGCCGCCGCAGTCACCCGCCGCAGGACTGGCCTGACATGCCCACCACGAGCCTGGCACAGCAGATCATCGAGAGACTATTCCGCGCGCTCCACAGCCCAGGCCTTCAGGAAGTGACCTTTACCAGAGACGACTTGGAATCCGCCGCGCAGCAGCTGGGAGCGTCGCGCCCAAAGAACCTCGGCGACATCGTGTACTCGCTGCGGTACCGGGTGCCACTCCCCGACTCCATCCAACAAACAGCGCCGCCGGGCCGTGAATGGGCGATCTTTCCCGGTGGCAACGCCGTCTACACGCTGCGGACCGTGCCGTTCAATCTCATCGAGCCACGGAAAGGACTCCGGACGATCCGCTTACCCGACGCAACACCTGGCGTCATCTCCAAGTACGCCCTAACCGACGAACAGGCCCTGTTGGCACGGGTCCGATACAACCGACTGCTCGATGTGTTCACCGGCCTCGCCTGCTACCCCCTACAAAGCCACCTGCGCACAACCATCACAATCCCCAACGCCATCGACGGCACACCAAGCAGCTCGCAGGTCGAAACTGACGATGTCTATGTCGGACTGGACGAGCACGGCGCCCACTACATCCTGCCAGTACAGGCCAAGGGCGGCTCGGACTCGCTGAGCGTCGTCCAGATCTGGCAGGACCTTCGAGTCGTCGAGCAGAAGTTCCCCGACCTGCTAGCTCGCCCAATCGCGGCTCAATTCATGCAGCAAAGCGTCATCGCTCTCTTCGAGTTCCAAGAATCCAACAACCAGATCACCATCGCCCGCGAACACCACTACAGCCTCGTTCCCCCAGAAGAACTCGAACCACACGAATTGGCGACCTACCGGACTGCTGCACAACACGCCACTCCATAACGCCGAACGCGATGCAAGACCTAGTCAGCACGTTGTACCGACGACCATCCTCATGTCTGCAATCACCTGGGGGGCGTCCCGTGGCCGGCCTGTCGGGAATGTTGTGTATCGGGCGTGATCCGAGGGTCCGCAGCCGGGTGCTGTGGACCGGAAAGGATCATGTCTGTGGCTGATCAGAATATGTCGGCTGTGCCGACGAACGGGGCTGCTGATGAGGCGGCGATGAATGACTGAGGCTGAACTGCTGGTGGCTTGAGCGCGCAGCGAGGGCGTGGAACTCACCGGCGACGGCGGGCTGTTGACAGCGCTGGTCCGTCAAGTGCAGCAGACGAGTCCGACGCGGCGGTGTACAACGTCGATCTGGACGGCCTCCGCGAGGGTCTGCCGTCGCTGAATCTGCCGCCGAGGCCTCCGATTCGCACCGACCCGGACCGGCCGACGCGCTCGCCCTGCATCCGGGCGATCCGCTGGGCCGAGTTGGGCGACGGGGAGCGCCGGCCCTGCCCCGGCTGCCGTCGCCGCAAGTACTACGACAACTTCGACCTCGACCACATCACGCCGCGCGCCAAGGGAGGCATCGACGCCGACGAGAACCTCCAACTGCTCTGCTCGTTCTGCAACCGCATCAGGGCGGAAGGCTCACCATGGCCGAGCTGAGGGAGCGCCTGCTGACCGACAAGCGGCACCAGATTCAAGCCAGAAGGCTGGCCATAGTCCCGCCGCCAGTTCATGGGGTCGGTCCACGAGCAAACAGAAGCAGAACGATCCGGGCGGTGTGGCGGGGTTCCGGCTTCCGGGCCTGCGCTGGCAGCAGATGGCCGACCCGGCAGGATACAACCCCGGTAGTGGTAGCGGATCCAGTTCTCCTTGGGTTCGGACTGCCAGACTTGACCGGTGCCCATGAATCGACACGGACAACGCTACGTCAACCTCCGGGACTTCAAGTCTCACGCCAACTCGCTCAACGTGAGATTTCTCGACGACCGCGAACTGGAATTCTATGAGAGGCACTGCCTGCTGCTGCCTGCGGTGCGCCTACACCAACCATGTGGCCACCTGATCGCGGTGACCCAGAGAAACCTCGACTGGCCGGTCACGAATCCTGAGAACCTCGTGCCCCCCGACGCTTGGCGCAGTCTGCGGCGGTCCCATGTAGACGGTCTCCATCCGTTCGACGCGGAGCGTGAGCACAATCCCCTCCTGCTCACTCCAGACTGCTCCACGTTCGAGCCGTGGGACACCGACGACCGGATCACGCTAGCGGCGCCTGATGGGAACACCGAGCGGCTGACGACAGTCGAGCGGCACTACTCACCTTGGCAGGTCCATGTCGTCGAGTTCCTCCGGCAACGGAAGTACTACTACGCATACTCGCGGTTCCTGAGACATATCGACTCGTCTCACGACCTCTGGAGTTGGCACCGTCTCCCCGTTGACTCGGAGCGGACAAGGTCGCTTCGGGGCATGGCGAACGGCTTCGAGGCGCTGGAGCGCTTCCTGTTCGCGGACCAAGCGGCCTTCGAGGATGCATTCCACGGTGTGGACGACGGTGTGCCGCTCTCGAAGCTCGCGCGCGACCGGCTGCACGCGACCGTGACAAC
>JAJDTX010000087.1 GCA_022826925.1 Bryobacterales bacterium | reverse complement strand
GCACAAGCAGGCGCGCAAGTCGTATCTGCTCTGGGAGGAGGGCGGCGTGGTGCCGAGCTTCGTGGTGGAGGTGGCCTCGCCGTCCACGAGCCGACGCGACGCGACGAGCAAGCGTGCGATTTACGAGCGGATGGGGGTGCTTGAATACTGGCGCTTCGACCCGCTGGGCGAGCTGATTGCGGGGCGGCTGGAGGGCTGGCGGCTGGCGGGTGGCCGCTACGAGCGGGTGCGATCTGTGCGAGCGGGTGGCTGGCACCGGAGCGAGGCGCTGGAACTGGAGTTGCGGGCGGAGCGGTGGCTGCTGCGCTTCCATGATCCACAGCTGGGCCGGGACATGCTGACGCACGCGGAAACCAGCGAGGCCCTGAAAGAAGCCGCGAGCCAGCGCGACGGAGCAGTGCGCGAACGCGACGGAGCGGTGCGCAAGCTCGACGGAGCAGTGCGGCAACGCGACGAGGCAATGAGCGAACGCGACGAGGCGGTGCGGGAGCGCGAGGAAGCGATGAGCGAACGCGACAACGCGGTGCGGGAGCGCGAGGAAGCGAATCAACGGATCCGTGAATTGGAAGCGCGACTGCGGTTGTCCGACTAGTCCGCCTAGGATTCCAGAGTTCTGAGCGGTTTCCGGCCAACCGCGAAAACAACACTGCGCAGGACTTGCCGGTCCCAACTACGGATACGATTCCTGTTCAGACGGCGACGGTCGCAACCGACGCATTGCAGCAGTGGTTCGCTCAGTGGCGACGGCGGCCGCCACTGACGACAACTGTCTCACTCGGTGCGGTCACCAAACGAGCGGCGCTTGGCCCCCTGCTCGTTCCGCCCTTGCGTGCCTCCATGGGTCTGAGGCGAAGCCTCGCTGGTACTGCTTCAGGTGAGGCTGCAGTTCGCTTTTTTCAGCGTGCGCTGGATCGTCATCAGCGACACCGATTCGGCCCAACCCAGTTCAACCACTTTGTCCGCCAGCAGGCGCAAGGTCCAGCGTTCGCGCCCCTCTGGGGCTTCCGAACAGGCCAGCGCTACCAAGCGCGCCTGCGCGGCCGCATCGAAGACGGCCTTGCGCGGCGGCTGTGCGCGCTGCTTGCGCTCCAAGGCGGCTTCCAGCCCCTGTTCGACAAAGCGCTGTTTCAAGCGCTCCAGCGTGCGCGCGGAAACCCCCAGAGCTTCCGAGACGCGCCCCACGGACCAGCCGGGGCCATCCGGTCCGCGGTCACACAGCAACAAGGCGCGGGCGTACAGAAAGCGCTTGCCGGTGGTTTTGGCGGCGGCCCGGGTCAAGGCCGTCAATTCCTTGCGTTCCTCTGCCGTGAGAGTGACGCGATAGCGTGGTGCTGCCATGAGAACGCCTCCTTCAAGTTCTCACCCAGCATACATCAATACGACAAATTAAACGAGATGATATACTAGTGAGTGTTCCACTAGAAGGACTCTGGAAACTCAACGTCCTGAGTCGCGGTCCAAGATTTGGTCGACTTGGCGGTGCCGCAACGCTCGGGTCCCCAAGTGATTCCGACGCAGGTCCGAGCAGAGGCACCGTGGATGTCGCTTGGCCCGCGACTGGACCCATCGCCACGCCCTTCGAAGGCAGGCGATCACCGCCCGCGCGCGCTGCTCAGGTCTCGAAGCCCTGCACGAGCACGGCGACCTCCCGCAACTACCGCCAGCGTGGTCGCCAGTGCCAGGCAAATTAAGAACGCGTATCCCTTGGACAACGTGAACAGCGAAGCACTCGCCACTTGCGCAGCGGAGATATCGGGGTAGCGCGTCAGCATGAGGACGATCTGGACGTTCTCGCCCAGGTCGATCGCTGCCGCCGCAAGGGGCAGGTATGCCAGTCCCCACCACCCTTCCGTTGGTCGGAACCGGTAGACAAGTCCTCCAAGAAAGCTGGCGTAGACGATCGGAAGCAATGTGTCCAAGGTTAGACTGGCCCATACATAGGCCCGCCGCCCCGCTTCGCCGTAGCCGTCAAGCGCGGCGAGAGCCTCTGCGTAAGTGTAGCCAGCCTTGACATCGATCAGTTCGCCACCGATCGGCAGGGATGGAAACACCGCCACGACGAGAATTAGAGTGGATAGCAAGGTGGCGCACAGCACCGGCACTCTGCTGGACGCCTCGAAATACTCCCTCATTCGTTCTCCCCCAGCCGAGCCTTCGGACATAACCGTTCGGCCAAGCTGTGGGCTCAGTCTCGCACGGCATTGCCCTCGATGGTGACCGAGCAACCGACGAAGTGCCTCCTTTCCACCATCCCGCCTTCACCCCACAAGACGAAGCTCAGCGTCGTCGACGATGCCCAGAATGCGGAAACCTGCACCGGACCCTACAATGTGCGTATAGGGGTCGTGTCTCATGCGGCGGCACTCACGCGATACTTTGGCAGCATGGACGCTGGCAATCATCCTTGCCGGACCGGCAACGGCCCAACGACTTGATCCAATCAACGGGGAAGCGTCGGTTCCCGACCATGCCGGCTGTACTTTCTTCAGTCCGGGGCAGGCGGGCCGTTTCGATTGGAGCCGCTCCCAAGACCTGCGGGCCATGACCTCGCGCGCCAAGGCCACGCGCGACGCAATGGCAATGATTCCGGAACGCCGCTCGGCAGCCGCGCCGTTCCGGCTCCAGCGCTACGCGACGCCTGTCCAAGCCGGTCCGATGGCGTGCGAGGGAATCGATGACTGCGTACAGCAGACCGCCAAGGCGGCCGGTATTCCCTTGGCAGACCTGACCAGCGACGCCGAATTCCTCCGGCGTGTGCGCTTGGACCTGACAGGACGCATACCGACCCGGCATGAGGTGGTCCGATTCCTGACCGACTCGTCCGAGAACAAGCGACAGGGCCTTGTCGACTCGCTGCTCGAGATGCCGGAATGGGCGGACCGCTGGGCGCTGTTCTTCGGCGACCTGTTCCGGAACACGAACCGCACCGAGGGCGTGAACCGGCGCGTGCACGGGCGCGACTCGCTGCACCTATACCTGCTCGAGTCGCTACGGGCGAACAAGCCCTACGACCGGATGGCGCGGGAAATGCTGGCTGCCGAAGGCACGAGTGACGGCCGGGACTATCCGGAGAGCTTTGCCAGCTTCGAGGAGTACGAACGAGTGTACTCGGATCTCGAGTCCAACCCCGTGCGGGCCTCGCCCGTCGGGTACGTGCTCGGCGCTCGGACGCCCGGTGGTCCGCCTCAGGACACTTACGACGCTCTGGCTTACCGGGCGGCGCGAGACTTCCTCGGGATGTCAACGATGGATTGCGTGCTTTGCCACGACGGGGAAGGACGGCTCGAAGGCGTCAGCGCCTGGGGGGCGCGGGCGACCCGCCTAGAGGCATGGGGCTTGGCCGCGTTCTTCTCGGACCTGCCGGCCATACGGAAATGGACGCCGCGTGTAGAGCGGGACGGCCGCCGAGTGCCTGTCAGGTACTTCCTAATACAGGATCGGCCGTCCGCGTCGGGGGACTTCGACGCCGAAGGTGGCGAACCGGGCCGCTATCTGGCTTGGACGCAGGGTGGCAACCGGCCAGACAGGTTCCACGAAGAGCGCCGCGTGGCACCCGCATACCCCTTCGCGGAGTCACCGGTCGATCCTCAATTGCGGCTCAGGGAGCAAGTCGGGTTCTACTTGACCAGCGATCCCCAGTTCGCCCGCGCGGCTGTCAATTACATCTGGCGGGAATTCTTTGCCAGGGGACTGGTCGAGCCCGCCGACCAGTTCGACCCGGACCGACTCGACCCCGCTGACCCGCCGACCGGAGAGTGGGATGTTCAGCCTTCGCATCCCGGGCTCCTCGAATGGCTGGCGAACGGGTTTCGCACGAGTGGATTCGACCTCAAGTGGCTCATGCGGGAGATCGTGACGTCTCAGACGTACCAACTGTCCTCGCGGTACGACGGCGTCTTCAATCCGCAATACGAGCGATTCTTTGTCCGGCACAACGCACGGCGCCTCGGCGCCGAGCAGATGCACGATGCGATCCTGATCGCAAGCGGCAAGCGGGCGAGTTACGACGTTTCGCCGACCCTTCAGGACGTGCCGCTCGCGATGCAGTTTCCCGACGTGAATGACGTGATTCCCGGCAGGGGCAGGAATGCGGTCGGGGCTCGACGTTTCCTGCGGGCCTTCCTTCCCGGAGACCGCCGGCAAACCCCAAGGAGTGACGCGGCAAGCCCGCTGCAAGCGCTCAACCTGATGAACAACATATTCGTGTTCCGCCGCGCTGCCTACGACGCCCGTGGGGGAACGCTTGCCGAACTGATTTCCGAGCCGGATGATGGCTTGGTGACAGGGATGTATCTGAGCGCTCTGGGCCGTCCTCCCAGTGCAGACGAGCTGGCGATGGCGGTTGCGTATCTGGGCGAGGGGCGGATCAGGGAGCGCCGTGACCGGGCCGAAGACTTGATGTGGGCGCTGTTCAATCGAACAGAGTTCTACACGAACTACTGAGCGCGATGCGGTCCGGCGCACGGAGGAAGGCATGACGGAGAGGGAACGGTTCGAGCGAGTTGTCCACAGGCAGCAGCGATCGCATCCGACATTCTTCGAACGTCCCCACCTCACGAGGAGGTGCTTCTTCCGGGACTCGCTGACGGGGCTGGCGGGCAGCTTCCTCCTAGGCGTCCCGGCTGTCGGGGAGACGGTGTCAGCCGGATCGGTTCTGACGCAGAACACGGCGCGGAACGTCATCTTCGTGTTTCTACGAGGCGCACCCAGCCACGTCGACACCTTTGACTTCAAGTACCTGCAAGGCGTGACGCCGCCCGAATTTCAGCCGGAGACTTTCGGCGGCGTGACGGTGCCGATGGCGTTGCTGGGCAACACTTCGAGGGTGCTCGACAAGATCGCAATCATCCGCTCGGGGCTGGCCTGGGCCCGCGCGCATCCGTTGGCACAGTCATGGGTGCAGGCCGGCCGCGATCCGGCGTCGGTGACGGGGCAAATCGCCCCTCACATCGGCAGCGTCGTGGCCTTGGAGAAAGAGCGCGAGCGGACACAGTACCAGACGCTTCCGGGCTTCATTGCGCTGCGGGCGGGAAACATCGTGGGGTCCGGGTACTTCCCGCCGCGGTTTGGGCCGTTGCGGGTCGAGCCGTCCACCGAGGGACTGCAGATCTTGGACCACCCCCGGGGACAGGAGGTTTTTCGGCGTCGATGGGCAATTCTCGACGAGATGGAAGCGGGCTTCCGATCGGGGAAGGCCCCGTTCGGCGAGCGGGCGGCCGGCCTCTCGGGCATGTACGCCGACGCTCGCCGGATGATGTTCAACCCGGCGGTCAGCGCGGCCTTCAGCTACACGGACGAGGAACATGCGCGCTACGGTGCGACGAGCTTCGGAGATGCCATGCTCACGGCGAGGAAGATCATCGAGCAGGACCAAGGCACCCGCTTTATCCAGGTGGAGTTGAACGGCTGGGACCACCACACCGACATATACGGGACACAGGACGACGATACGGAGGGCACGATCTATTCGAGGACGGCAGTCTTCGATCCCGCCTTTGCGGCGCTCATCGAGGACTTGGACGCATCGGGGCGCCTCGACGAAACACTCGTGCTGGCCTGCGGAGAGTTCGGGCGCACGCCCGGGCCTCTTTCGTCCACGCGGCACGGGCGCGATCATTACTTGCAGATGTTCTTCGTACTCGTCGGCGGGGGTATCAAAGGCGGAACCGTGGTCGGGTCTACCAATGACCTCGGCGGGAGGGGGCCCGGATCATTCACGACCGAGTTTGGCTGGTCGAGGCAGCGCGAGATCCGACCGGAAGACATCGAGGCAACGGTCTACTCGGCGCTGGGAATCGACTGGACGACGGTCCGCCTCGACGACCCGCTCGGACGGGGCTTCCGATACGTGCCGCTATCGGATGAAGACGCCTACGCGCCGGTGGACGAGCTATGGGCCTGACGGGCCGGTAATCCTCGAACTTTCCAGCTTCACTGGCTGGCTGGTGGAGAAGCTCATCGGCCTCGCGCACTCGATTTCCCTTGGGGATACGAAAGGGGGAACCCGAAGCTGGCGCGCGGACCAGACTTGCTGGAACGGTCAACCGATTGGACCTGCTGCAAATCGCAGTCCAGTTTACGCGTTGGATGTGGCGCCCAGAAAAAGGAAGACGCCGCGTCCGTTAGGTGTGCGCCTGCCGCTGGCGGCGCGGTCGCTCTCAGGCGGGTCGAGATACGCTGCCCGTTGGCGGAGCGCACGCCGCCAGCGCTTTGCGCAACGGCCCGCGCCGGCACGGGAATAGGCCTCGGACCGGCTATCGACGCCGGGCCTCGCGGGTCCCGGCTGGAGGCTCTCTCGCTACGTTACAATCCCGCCTGCTGAGACGGTTTCCGGCCCGACTCCCACAACCCGCCATGACTGCCATCGATCAGGGCCTGCGGCGCGATCCGCTTTCAAGCTCTTCGTGCACCACCAGACCTTTATCCGCCATCTCGCTCCGGACGGCCAAGCGCAGCGCTTGGCCGACGCTGTCTGGCGCTTTACGCTAGCCGATGGTGAGATCGTCTACCTGCTGGTCGAATGCCAAGCCGAGATCGACCCGTCCATCCGTTCAGAATGCTGCATGCAGCGGCGCGCATGTATCTGATCCTGGGCCAGAATCCGCCGCGGGAGTCCGGCTATGCGGCCTCGACCGTGCCGCGCGTGAAGCATCTGATCATCTACAGCGGCAAGCAGCCTTGGACGGCGGTCGGCGAGGTGGGGCAAGCGATCAGGGCGCGCGGCTTGAAGGAGGAGCGGGACATCCCGAGGATGGAGTGCCCGCTGCTTGAGTTGTGGCGCTGTCCGGACCCGGGAGGTGAGGAGAACCTAGCGGTCCTGCTGGGGCGCCTGCAGCGCTGTGACAATCCCGAGACGTTGCGGGCGGCTGCCGAGCCGCTGAAGAATTGGCCCCCAAGCGAGAGCCAAGGTGCGCTGGGCAGGGCCTTCGCGGCCTGGATCTCGGAGGTGCTAATCCCCAATCTGGGCGTGCCCGACGCAGTTAAGAGCTATCGCCTGGGAGCCGCTCTAAGCGATTCTCTCGCCGCCGACCGTGCTCCGGGCCGCAGCTCACGCTTCCGCGACGGCGTCGGCTTGCCCTGCCGCCCAGTAGCCATAGGTTTCGTCCTCGGCCCGGTCCTGGAGGGAGTGATGCTTCAGCAGCTCGGCCGGGACGTGCCGCGTCACCTCGGCCGCCCGCGCGTCCAATTCGAGCCAGGCTCGCCGGGCCTCGCCGGCCTCCAGCTCGTCAAGGCTGATCCACAGCGCGTGCATCTCGCTCGCCAGCTGGCCCAGATCCGCCGCGACACCAAGGCTCCGCGCCGACTTCGACGAGTAGTCGGCCAGTTCCAGCCAGATCGTCAGCGCCGCCACTGCCAAGGCCACGGCCTGACCCACAACGAGCGGCAGGCCCGCCAGCAGCGCCAGCGCCGCGCCCGATGACGCGGTCAGGACCGCGTGCGCCAGCCGGCGGCGTCGGCGCGCCAGCCGCTCGCCCACGAACGTGTAGTAGCGCTGCAGGCTCTCGTAGTGCAGCATGCTCTTCCACACCGCCCCGGATTGCAATCGGCTCGTCACTGCACGCTCATTATGCCACGAGCGGTTGAACTTGCCCTGCCCACAAAACGATCCCTTTGGGCGCAGCCCGAAAGCACCGCTGCGGAGGCCTCCGCAGCAGTCATATCGCGCTCCCAAAGCCGGGCGAAAAGGCCCTCTGGCAACATATCGGGCAGGGCGTGCTTTAGGTGCTCGTCGGCTACGCAAGGGTCTCGACCCCGGAGCGGGACCCGGCCTACCAGCTCCTGGCGCTGGAGCAGCGCGGCTGCGGCAAGGTCTTCACCGACCGCTGCGGCGCCCGGGCCCAGTCGCGGCCCCAGCTCAAGGCCGCCCTAGAATTCCTGCGCGCGGGCGACGCGCTGGCGGTCTGGAAGTTCGACCGGCTGGCCCGGAACCTGCGCCACCTGATCCGGATCGGGGTCGAGCTCGACGAGCGCGGCTGCCAGCTGGTCTCGCTGACCGAGGCGATCGACACCACCACGCCCGGCGGGCGGCTGGTCTTCGCGGTCTTCGGCGCCATGGCGGAGTTCGAGGCCGACCTGGTGCGCGAGCGCACCGAAGAGTCATACCGCGCCGCCAAGGCCGCCGGGCGGCGCTGGGGGCGGCCGTCGGTGTTCCACGACCCGGAGAACGCGCGCATCGCGCAGGCCATGCTGCGGGACGCGAGCATCCCGCGCGGCGAGATCGCCAAGCGCTTCGGCGTCAGCCGCAACGTCATCCGCCGCTGGTTCCCCGGCGGCGATCCCGACGCCTTCGACGGGCAGGAGCACAGGGGGCGCGCCGCGTAACCGTTGCCGAGGCCTGCGAGGCCTACCTGCGCGAGCTGCGGGCCCGGAACGTCCGCAAATCGACCCTGGCGAACTACGAATCGCTTTTCCGCCAGCTGCAAGCGTTTGCCGAGACACGCGAATCCGATTCCATCGGCGCGATTGACAAGCAGGCGATGCGCGAGTGGCGCGAGCAGTGGAGCTGGGCGCACAGCACCCAGCGCAGGGTTCTCGAACAGTTAAACGCCTTCTTCGCGTTTGCCGCGGAAGAAGGCTGGATCGCGCAGTCGCCAGTGAACGGCTTCCGCAAGCCGAAGGCGGAAGCCCGGCCGACACTGCCCCTGTCCGTCGACGAGGTCCGCAGGCTCCTTCGCGCCGCCGCCGCCAAGCCGAGAGAGCAGGCGCTGATCTTGCTGCTGCGCTACTCCGGGCTCGCGATCCGCGACGCTGCGACGCTCCGCCGCGACGCGCTCCAGCCGGGCGGGGAACTGGTCCTGCGGCGCGCCAATAGCGGGGAGCTGGTGACGGTGGCCCTGCCCGAAGAAGTGACGCTCGCGCTCGAAACGGCCGCCGCCGGCCGACAGGAGCATTACTTCTGGACGGGCCGTTCGCAACCGGAGACCGCGGCCAAGTTCTGGCGCGGCCGCCTGCACGCCGTGGCCCGGGCCGTCGGCATCGAGGGGTTCCACCCGCACCGGCTGCGGGACACCTTCGCCGCCGAACTGCTGCTCGCAGACGTGTCGATGGGCGACGTCTCGACGCTGCTCGGGCACAGCAGCGTGGCCACCACCGAGCGCTACTACGCGCCTTGGAGCTCGGCGCGGAGGAACCGGCTCGACCGGATCGTCAGAGAGGTTCACCAGCGGGATCCGATCCTGCTGGGATTCACACCAAAGAAGCCCCCGAGGACCGCACCAGCGGCCCCCGGGGAGGCTGGCCTGGCAACACCCAACGTTCCCAAGGCCACCCGGCGTGCTCATGCATAGCATACCAGATGATGTAGTTAGTTGTGGCGCGACTATCGACTCGCCAAGGGCGCTGCGAGGCCGCGGACGCATTCGGCAGCAGGCTGCCCAAAGCCGAGGCGACCAGCCTGCCCGCGGGTCCGACCACCCACGCCGCCGCCTGCCTACAGTTCCGGCGGGGTCCCGCATCGCCTACAACTTCCCCTCTTTCGCCGCTTGAAAGTAGCCAAGCTCGACTGGCAAATACCACGGCTTGAGATAGCAATACGTAGGCGGCAGAGGGTTGCGCCCGTCATATGCCGCCACAATCGCCTGCGCGTTGCGCAACTCCGCGAAGGCCGATGGCTGGAACACGGGCTCGCGTCGCAACGAGTACGACTTGGTCACCCCAAACGTGCCCTTGCCTCCACCGGCACGGCCGCTGAGCAAGCCGACGCCGGACTGCGAAGACTCCGAGATCGAGTACTGCTCCTTGAACCGCTCGACTTGCCCGCAGGCCTCGGAGGCAAGCTTGCACGAGGACTCGTCGGACAAGGTAAGGAAGATGCGCGTCCGAAATGTTTGCAGCAGTGTCCGCCACGACTCTCCCGGCAACGCAGAACGCAGCGAGCTGATCGACTGCGTGGCCACCAGCGCCACCAGCCGCGCCTGACGCGACAGGCTGAAGAACTTCTCGTCCCCGCCAGGATCGCTCTCGCCGACCGTGGCGAAATGCTGATACTCGTCGCAGATGAATGCAACGTCGCGCCACGGCCGCTGCGGTTCGCTCGCCATGCGTGGTATGCGGCCCAGCACTGATCGCTGGAAATCCTGCTTGAGCATCACGCCAATGGCCCGTCCCAGAGCCGGATTGGCACCGACCGGGAGATTCAGCGCCAACACCTTGCCCTCCTCGAGCGCGTCCGCCACCGGCGGAAGCGCCCAGCGCCCGCGGTGCGGGCGAGGCTCGCCGTAGACGGACTGCGGCGGGCAGAATACGTCGGCCACGTCCGGCTGGTCGAACAGCGAAAGAAACACGCTCACGCCCTCGGTGATCGAGCTGCGCAAACGCTCGTCGAGCTGGCTCCAATCATGCCGGTACCACGTGACCACGGTTTGCAGCTGCCTCTGCGTGGAATCGGCCGGCTCCGGCTCTTTCTGTTCAAACTTGATCTTGCGCTCCTGCAAGACTTGCACCAGCTCCGGGTCGCCCCGCACAAACCATTCGCCGGTCTTCTCGTCGTATTCCCAGCTACGGTCTGGCAGAGTTGGCTCGTGCAGCTTGTACTGCTCCAGGCCGAGCCGTACTTCCGAGAAGAAGTCGAGCCGCTCGCGCGCAGCGTCGATCTTGCGCCGCAGCGATTCGTCGTCCAGAGTGGTTCGATACACGTCCTGCAGCGTGACGTACCCATCGCAGACGCGAAAGAGCAAGATCACGAACTTGACCAAGTTGGTATACGCCTGCTGCCAGAACGGCTCCTTGCCCTTGCCGAAGAGCTGATTCAGCAGGGACGCGATCTGGTAGGCCAACGAGTAGGGGTCCAAGTCGCATTCCAGCGGGTTGTAGCACCAGTCCCCGTTTAGGCTCAGCTCGAGATAGTCGTCGGCCCGGCCGTGCTCGCGCAAAATCTCTCGCACCTGATGGCAAAAGTCTCCCTTCACCTCCAGCACCAGCCCGCCCGGCCGCAGTTCGGGATCGTCCGAGTGCCAGCCCAGCACTTGCCGCGCAAACGGGTACATGCAACACGACGTCTTGCCAGAACCCACCGCCCCGAAGACGGCCGTCCCGGCGTAGAGCCCTCGCCGCTGCACGACCAGCCAGCCCGGCTGCTGGCTGGGTCCCGGCTGCGTGCGGCGATGCGTTTCCCCGACCACGATCTGTGGCTCCTCGGTCTGAGGCCAGAGCGGAAGCGACGCCGCCGAGGCCTTGCGCGCGCGCTTCTCTACCAGCAGTCCTCCGACTGTCGCGCTCAGCAGCGCGAGAAAATACGGCGTCAAGATCCAACTGGCCGCATATCCCCAGCGCAGCAACTCGGAGGCAACCGGCGATTGGACCGTGATCAGCGCCAGCACGGGATCGTGTGCCGGCCACGGCCAGAACCGTCCCCATGCCAGTGCGCCCAGCAGCGCGCCCGCTATGGCCAAAAGCACAGTCACAGCCATCGTTACGAATCACTCCAGCGACCGGTCTGAGCAGTCTGCAGGGCGAACGCCATCGCCTAGCGACAGGCGGCATCAGCCGCCGAGTAGTCGAATTCCATCAGTGCTTCGCAGTACCGGCAGGACTCCGGAAAGTCACCGCCCGGCTTGCGCGCGGGCGCGCCATTGCAGGCCCAGTCCCGATAGCGCCTATCTGCGGCGGCACCGCCGTGCTGTGTGCTCAGGAACGCATAGCGCTCGACAGACTCCCGCGAGAGGTCCTTCCAGCGCCGCTTGTCAACCAGCCGCCGCAGTTCGAAGTACTCTCCCTCGGACCAATCCCTCTCCGCGCGGGACAGCCAGCGCCCCCAAGCGTGACGCAGGCGCGCGAACTGCGACTGGCCGTCCGCCAGTACCACCCACTCGCACGCAATGCCGCGCTCTGCCAGTGCCATCGCCAGGCGCTCGTGGCTTTCTAAGTGGCGATTGATGCCACGCTCGCTCGAACCCGCGTGTGCGTAGGTGAATCGGACCCAAGCATGGCGCTGGTCCGCCACGCGAATCGGAAAACTCTCCGGGAAGAACCTTCGGACGTTCCGGCGTGTCCGGACTGCCGCTGGAAAGCAGTCCTCGGCAATTCCTAGCGATGCGAAATAGGCCGTCTTGTCGGCAGCGGAGAGCAGCAGCTGCCCCTCGCCACTACAGGCGATCCAATAGTCCAGCGCCAACAGCCTCTGTTTCACCGTGCGCCGTGCCCGTCCGGTCCCAGATCCAGGATCCTCGCACCCTACCGCCTGGAAGAGGGACGCCCCGCACAGGCGGTACAACAGTGGCTTGCCACCGTTGGCCTTGACATGCCCGCTGGTGGCGGCCCGGCGCACCAGCCGGATTTCGGCCCCGCCTTTGCCCTTGGCGGAGAAAGTCCGGAACTGCCTCCGCACAAAGAAGCCGCCCAGCAGCGCGACAGCGGTCAGGAACTCCGCCTCGACCGAGCGGTAGCCAAGCGCCTCCACTCGCTCGGCCCGCTCGAAGAAATCGGCAGCAATCTCCGCACCCGGCCCTGCGGATCCAGCAGCCTTGACTGACACTTCCGCCGCCCCGGACATCGCCACTACTGCTGCCCTTTGCGGCTAACGCGGCCGTCAGCCGCCATTGCGTAGATCTGGTAGCCCGCCGCCGACTTGGCGGACAGGCTCCTCTCTCGGTAGTCGGCGGTGGTCACCTCGATGTCCACAAAGTCTGATTCGCTCCCGCGGGCAGCTGGACGCTCCCATTCGATGCGCACATCGGGAAACGACAGCTTCCCGCCAGTGACTGTGAGTCGGAGTTCGGCGGCGGCCGCGGCGCGGGCTTTGCAGCACTCTTCGCCCTTGCGCTTGGCCGCATCGACGCGACACAAGGCGATACGACGCAGCTGGCGCTCAGTGCGAATGCGCCGTATCACACCACCCTTCGCAGAGATGCGCCGCATTTCGCAGCGCGCCGCCCGATAGACCGCGGTGTCGTGCAAGACCTGCGCCGAGCGCGCACAGCCGGAAAGGTACGCTTGGGCCTCTTCGTTGCCCTTCTCGCGAGGATCGATACAGCGCTCGAGCAGGCGTCGCCCGGGGCTGGTCAGCGTCACGGCCTCAATCCTGCGGCGCCCACGCTGGAAGCGCTCCACGCGCAGCAGATTGTCTCGCTCCAGTTCCTGCACCGAGCGCTTGGCGCGCCCGACCGATTCGAATAAGTCGGTCATGTCGGAAAGTTCGACAGTGCCAAAGATCCCGGTCGTGCGCAGCGCCTCCACGCTATCGGCAGCCAGCCGAAATCGGCCCCACTGCGCCATCGCCCGCCCGCGCCTTCTGCGGCCGTTGGGGACTGTGCCGCGCAAGACCTCCCTGCGGATTTCTCTCGGCACGGGATCCCTCGGCGTTCGGTCGGGTGTGACTGGCGGGCGCTCGGTCCGCTCGCGATGCATGTCCACGGCTGCGGCCTCGCGCCCTTGTTCGCGCGCATCAAATCGCATTCTCATGCTCGTCCCTCCTCCTGCTTCCGAAGCCGCCGAGCCAGCTCGGCATCAAATGTCTTGCCCTGCCGCACTTCCCCGTCCAGGCGGCGCAGCTTGCGGCCCGCATCGCCCAAGCCGAGCCGGCGGCAAGCCAGATACAGCACGGCGAAGAGGTCGAACGCCAGCGCCAGAACGTAGGCCGCGATGACCCCTCCGTAGCTGCGCAGCATCTCATCCCGATAAGGAGCCAAGTAGCGAAACTCGTCCAGCGCCAGCCAAGCTGCCGCCCCACCGATCGCCAGCGTCAGCCCGAAGGCGATCCGCGCCACGGCTCAGTCCTCGATCCGGTCGCTGCGGAAGTACGTGATCGACAGCCCCAGCGGATTGACCGCCAGCAGCTCGTGTGGCGGCTTCTCCAGAAACCGGAATTCGAACTCGGACGTCCAGCGCCTCACGCCGCTCGCTCGACCGCTCAGGTCGCGCAGCGTCTCGCTAAAGTCGACCCGCGCTTGGTAAGGCTCTTCCCGGGCTGGCTGCACTTGCACCGCGTCGATCGCGATCTCGATCTCCGGCCCCTCGCCGCCGAGAAACCGCACCAGCTCGCCACTGTCCTCCTGCTCCTGCATCAGCCGCCTGCCGAGCGGCCCGTCCAGGAACAGCAGCGAGCGCTGCCACGAGTCGAGCACTGCATCCCGCCGGCGCTCGCGATGCAGCACGACGAAACGCCTCAGGAAGTACTTCACCTCCGGCTTGGCGACATCGGGCACGTAGGCCGCGGCCTCGTAACGGACCGCCTCGGCGCGGCCGACCTCGTCGATGCGCACCACCAGCGGGGATAGGTTCTCGAAGCGATCAAAGGTGCGCCAGCACAGCAGCAACAGGCCGACGCACAGCAGCGCCAGCGCCCCCAGCGCGATCTTGAGATAGCGGTTCGTGGACAGCACCTCCGCCCAGATTTCCGCATAAGCTTCGTGAGTCTTCACGGTATTCCCCCCTACAGTCCTACTCGGCGCGCCGCCGAAGAAACCACAGCGCCGGCACCGCTGGTGAAGCTGCCGCCGCCGTGGAAGATCGCGTTGGTCAAGGCATGCACCTTGAACATCGACAGCACAGCCACCAGCAGCACCGCTGCCGAATAGAAAAACCAGGTGACCTTGGCGCTGAGGCCGGGCGGCACGGCCTGCCACATGCCATCGAGCATGAAGGTGCTCAGCGCCAAGAAGGTCCAGCCCACTGCCGTGTAGAACGAGAACTGCAGGTACGAGCGCAACCAGCCCCAGAAGAGGAAGTCCATCCTCGGCACGAACAGCCAAGGTATGAACAGCGGCCCCAGCACCACGCAGGCGCCGGCCGCGACCCGGCCGGCGGCTATCGAGGCGATCAGCAGGGCCGTGCAGGCGGTGTTGAAGAGCAGGACCACGAAGGTCCAGATCAGCGACCCGGCCCCCATGAAGAAGTCGAAGAAGCTCCACGAGGTCAGCTCCGTCCAGCCCTCGTGAAACGACCGTGCGAAGTTCCAGCTGATGAAGCCATCGATACGCTGCGAGTAGAAGTCCGCCGCCCGGATCGGCAGCGTTGAGATTGGCATCCCGAGGCCGGGGGCGTCGACGATGTAGAAGCGCAGCATCGTCAGGCTGAACGCCATCGCCAGAACCAGCGGCAGCAGACGGTTCCACTGCACGCCCTGGCCGGAAAGAGCTGTCTGAATGCCGAACCACGCGATGGACAACGCGGCCAGAGCGCGGAACAGCAGCAGTCCCTCGCCGACAAACAGCGGAGCAAGATCCGCGATCGCTGCGTCGATCGAGGCAAACGCCCACAGCAGCGGGAATTCGCTCGGGTCAGTCGGCGGGACAGGCGGCGGCGTGGGCAGCAGTTGCACGATCAGGCTCCTCTGCGGCGAGAGATCAGGGCATGCGCCACTGCGGGGCGGGCTGGGCGGCGGCCAGTTCGCTGTATTCGGCGGCGGCCCGCATCGAGCGGGCCAACTGGTCGCGCTGGCGTTTCGCAGTCGCGAGCTCGGCTTCCAGCATCGCGTCGAGGAGTTGGTTGGTCTGCTCCCCGCTGCGGAGTTGCCGCACCTGCCCGACCGTCAGCTTGCCGAGCAATGCTGGCATGGATTGGGAGCCATGGCTGGGGTCGAGCGCGGCGCGCTCGAGGTTGGCATGGGCAGCTCGCCGCTCGCCAGCCAAGCGGCGCGCTTCGCCCAAGACCGCCAGCGAGCGGACGCTGGCCGCGTCAGAGATTTCCAATGAAGCATGGTCGCGACGAATCGCAGCCTGCAGCTGCGGGTCCAGCGCGGGCATCGCAGCGCTCCAGTCCGGCACCGGCACGGATGCGCGGCCGTAGGCGTCCACCACGCTGCCGGACGGGCTGTCGCCGTTGATGGTGTCGACCCACCCGCCGGAGGTGCCGAAGCGATTCGCCGTGGAGCTGCGCAGCCAGCGCGTGGCGGTCGCTTGGAAGGCGCGCAGGTCGCCCAGGTCGCGCAGTGTCCCGACCACGCCCGAGAAGTGCTCGAGCGTGCCGCTCGCCATGCTGCGAATGTTCTGCAGTTCGCCCAGACGCTGGTTGGCAGCATCGACCACCGGTTTGGCGGCCTTGACGGTCACCGGCATCAGGCCCGACAAGCCGCCGCCAAGCTGGGGGATGCCGATCGCCTTGCCGACAGCTTTGCCGATGCCAGCGAAGAACGAGCCCCAAAACGGGGTGGCCGGTGCGGCCAGCACTACCAGCAGGACAGAAAGGATAGCGAGTTTGCGAGTCATTGTGATTCTCCTTGCAATGCAGGCCCGACCCCTGGGACGGGCGGGTCGTGATACGGGCGCAGGGCCAGATCCGCCGTGAGGTAGATGCGAACGCGGTGGCCTTCGCGGATGGTGAGCTTCGGCAGGCGGTTGAGGTATCGTTCGAGCATCCGCTCCGCCGATTGCGACAGGCCCGCTCCTGCCGATTGCCGCGTCGCACCGAGCCGAGACGCCAGAGCCTGCTCGGGGCTGACCGCACTCGTGAGGCCTGCCAGCGCGCCGATCGCGCCGGCCGCCAGAAATGCGGACGGGTAGTGCCGGTCGACCAAGTCCAGCAGGCCGGTCTCTCCAATCTGATTGAGCGCGGCGCTATGGTCCAGACGGACCGCCCGCCCGTCCGGCAGGACCAAGCGGTGAAATGTCACGGCCAGCCGCGACTGGCCCCAGTTCTCGACTTGGAGGGCCTCGCCAAGCGCTCGCGTGCCGCGCGGTATCAACAGCCGCTGGCCAGAACGGTTGTAGAGGTCGGCCGACACCATGGCGTTGACCGGGCCGGAGAAATCGCCGCTGAGCCGGTTGGTCAGGACTGCTTCGAGGAACTCGCCTTCGCGCAGGATCTCGGTACGATCCGCTTCCGCCGAAACCTGGGTTTCCATTTCCGGCGCGGCCTGGAAGCTTTCATAGGCCGCTTCCGTCGTAGGTTCACTTGCCGGACTTGCCCCAGCGGCGGCTGTGGTCGCGCCTTTTTCGCGATGGCTCAGGACCAGCGGCGCGGTGCTCAGAGAGCGGTATCGTCGCAACTGCTCCTCGCGCTTGATCTGTTCTGCTGCCGTAGGACCTTGCGCATTCCCATAGCCGTCGGCGTAGATCGGGCCCGACTGCACCAACGGGATCGGAGGATGCGGCAGGCCGTCGGCTCGCTCGGCAGGCATGCCCAGTTCACTGCGCATCCGCTTCTCAGCCTCGCGAGCGGCCTCTTCGCGCATGCGACGGGCCGCACTCTCGGTCGATCGGACACCGACGGGAGTACCGGCCCGCGCAGAATCGGGCACCCCTCCCTCGGCAACCGCCTGAGACTGGCGGCCTTCGGGCTCACCCGGAAACAGCAGCAGCGCCAACACCAGCACCCCGGTCAGCGCCAGCAGCACCCAAGTCTGCGCGCGGGCGGGCAAAGCGCCCGGCGGGCGTGGGATCTTGTCCAGAATTCGCTTCATCGCCATGCTCCGTTTCAGCGCTTTACCCGACGGAAGCGCGCCTTGCGCTTGCCGATTTGCAGCCAGCCGTCGGCTAGCGGCCGACGCGTGACATACAGGCCGTCCGAAAAGTGGTAAGGCACCATCGACGGCTTCCCGTCGCGCGATTCGTACAGAGCCGGAGCCTCCTCGGGATCCGCCCGGATATACGTGAAGCGGTCGTCGAGCCACATCGCGGCCACCCGGAAAGGCGCCTCTTGCGCGTCCCGGTCCAACTCGTAGTCGAAGCGCAGGCTGCGCGGGTATGCCGCGCGGTACGCCTCGACCCGCTTTTCCGCATCGCGCCAAGCCTGTTCTTGCGCCTGTTGCGACTGCTCGCGAGCCTGTCGGGCTTGGCGCTCGAACTCAGCCGCGGCACCCCGCGGCTCGAAACGCAACGGCTCCAATGCCGCCGCGCCCTCCGCGGGAGACTCCTTCGGCCGCACGAACAGCTTCAGGTCCGGCTCTCCTTCGGCGTCGCCGAGCTCGCGGAAGCGCAGCGTGTAGACGTTGCCCTTGTCGGTCACCAGCGTGACGTTTGTCTGGATGCCTTCGGCGCTCGGCTTGACGAAGGCGAGGTTGGCCGCGCCCTGCACGCTCCAGTACTCGGCATCGCCGCAGACCCAGTCGAGGATGCGCTCGGCCGGGTCTAGCACGATGACCGTCGCGAAGCGGATCCGCGCCCGGGCCTCGATCACCTCGTCCGGTCCGGCCGTGACCTCCCGCGCGAGGCCTCGGTCCGGGGCGACTGCGATGGCCGCAAGCGCCGCGCAGAGCAGGAATTGGATCAGTCGGTATTGCATTGTTGTGTGTCCTCCATGAGAGAGTCGAGGCCGCGCTCGAACCCAAGAGCGCGAATGGCCTCCCGGCGGCGGGCGGCCTCGACCGGGTTGGTCGTATACAACCAGTAGCTGTGACGGTCGACGCTGAGCTCGAGCACTTGCGCGAAGCCCGGCCGGTGCAGCAGCAACTGGCGCTTGGGTACCAGCTCCCGGATGGCTTCCGCCTCGGCGGGTCGCAGTCCGAACGCTTCGGCGTAGCCGGAGGGATCGAGTTCCGGATTCGCCAAAAAGATCTTCGTCAGGCAACTCTCGGCCACCGTGCGGCACAGGCTGGCATTGCCGGTGGCGTCGCCGGGCGACTGGGTGGCCAATACCACCCCGGCGTTGGACTTGCGCCATGTCTTGAGCCCCTCGCCCAAGTAGGCGCCGATCTGCGGGTCGGCGAGGAACCGCCAAGCCTCGTCCACCACCAGAAGCTTCCAGCGCCCGAGCTCCTCAGGCGCAGTGATGACTGTTCCCAAGCGGTGCAGCAAGTAATACAGCAAGGCCCGGGCCAGCTCCGGCTTGCCCGCCGCTCCTGCCATGTCGATGGCCTGCCAGTCCGCAAGTGTGAGCGAGTCCTCGCTGTTGTCGAAGATCGAACCCCACGCGCCGCCTTGGATCCACGCGCCCAGCGGCCCGCGCAAATTGGCGGGCAGCAGCCCGTGCAAGGACGACAGCGTGCGCGCCTCGGGTTCAAGCTCGTACAGCGCCTCGACTTGCGCGCGCAACTCGGCGCGCTGGCCGGCGTCGCACTGCGCACCCTCGATATCCAGTAGCATGCGCACGAACGAGACAAGGAACTGCAGGTTCTCGGCAGTCGGCTCGAGAGCGCGGAAGGGATTGAGATTGCAGGGCAGCCCGCCAGAGTCAAGCTGCAGGTGCAGGTAGGCGCCGCCGACCAGCTCGGTCAGTTGGCGGTAGGATCCGCCGAGGTCCAAGATGCACACTCGGGGGTCGTACTTGCGCCCCTGGGCCAGCAGGAAGTTGAGCAGGAAGCTCTTGCCCGAGCCGGTGGCTCCGACTACGAGCGTGTGGGCAATGTCGCCGGCGTGGGCCGCGTAGTAGAACGGTGTGCGGCGGCTTGTCTCAAAGATCGCCAGATGCTCGTCGCCAAGGTGCTGGTCGCGAGGCTCGCCCTCCGACACCGCCCACAGCGGTGCCAGATCGGCCGCGACAGCGGCGCTGAGGTAGTTATGGCGCAACTGCCGACCGTGGTTGCCGGGAGCCATTGCGAACCACGCGTTGAGGCCGTTGTAGGTCTCGCGGTGGAACCGGGCGTCAGCAGCCGACGCGATGCGCAGCAGTTCCGGGCGCACCGCTTCGATCTGGGCTTGCTCGCGGCTCCGCAGGGCGATGCTGAGGCTGTGCTCGCCGAACGGCATGCCCTCGACCTCGAGCTCGCGCAACGCCTCGCCGAGTTGGGTGGCCTCGGCTTCGGCGGCCCGGTCCTCCAGTGCTCCCTGCGCCTGGGGAGGCGCGTCTCCCGCCGAGGCGTGCGCCAGCATGCTGTAACGCTTCTGGTGGTAGTGCCTGCGGGCGGATCGTATGCGGCGGCGAGACCTGGCCGTGTCTTCCCGGTGCCATTCGCAGGCTAGGTCGAGTTCGGCATCCAACTCGAGGATCTCGCCGAAGAGGTGGGCCCGCGATGCGGCCGGAGGGTCTAGCAGCGCGTAGGTTTCGACGCGCTCGGCATCCAGCCGGAGGTGATCGCGGTAGCTCTCGATGTCACTGAGCGCAAGTTGCCGGTCAAGGCCGTGCGGCGAGTGGGACCGCGCGGTCGAGGCGGCAGAACGGGAGTTGGCAGACAGTGCCAAGGCACGAAATAGTTCCTCGCCCTGCAGCGGTTCCAAGCGGGTGACGTCGTTCACCAAGCCGCGAAACGACGCTACTGCGCTCTCGAAGCGAACGCTGGCGGCCTCCACGTGCGAGGCCAGCACCTGCTTCGTGCGCTCCGGCGACAGCCACAGCGCCGCCCGCGAAAGCAGCGTGAAAGCGGAGCGGCCGGCGGTGCCCGACGAAGGGGCCGGCGCCAGCTTGGGATCCCACGTCCAGAACACATAGGCCTCGATCGAATACAGCCCCTTGTTCAGAAGGTGGGACCGCCGCACGCGTCGCGCCCGTTCTGCCAATGGGTCAGAAGGGATCCTCTGCGGCAGGGAGTCGAGCCGCCGCTTGCAGGCTTGCCAGCGAATGCGCCAACCCGGTGCCAAGCTCTTCAGAGCCCGCGTCCAGCGCAGGCTCGCGTATTCGAGATCGACAGCCGCGCGGCACTCGAAGGGCGCTCCGTTGAGACGCGCACCGGAGAGCAACTCGCCTCGTTTGGTCATCACGACGCCGTCGTCTGCAAAGCCCAGCCACGGGAGCTGGCTGTGCAAGGGGGCTGCAGCGCGCTTGGTCATACGTACTCTCTCGCAATGATCTGGAGCGGCTCCGGGCCGCACCTCCGCAGCGCCGGATCGTAGCGCTGGCTAGAATTCGCCGACCGCAACAGCACCGTCGGCAAGCACGGGTCGAGCTTGGTGACAGCCAGCCCGGCCCCATAGCCGGCGCTGAATAGCAGCAAGCCGGCGATGGGGGCGTTGAATGAGCTGAAAGCCGCCGCGCCCACGCAGACGACGCCCATGAACAGGCGCCGCTCGCAGCCGAGCACCGTCAGCGGGCGGCTGAGAGCGAGGTAGGTCCCGTGCAGGGCGGGCATCTCCGCCGACTCGCTCACGGGAACAGCCACTGCATGAAGTTGACAGCGCCGATGGCCATGCCGACGCCGAAGATGAGCCCGGCCAGGGCGCGCTTGCTGCCGCCCTCGCCAAATGCGAACATCAGCCCGCCGATCACGATCGCGACCAGACTCAGGCCGCGGGCGATAGGGCCAGTGAACGCCGCCTGCAGCACGGTGACGGCTTGCAGCCACGGGCTGACGCCCTGCGCTAGTACGACTTGCGGCAGCGCCAGCGTCAACAGCAGCAGCGGACCGAGCCTGTGCCCGGCACGGGAATGGAAACGTTTGAGCATAGGTATGCCTCCTTGCGGTCAGGTGGAAGGGAGAGTTCCGCAGCGTCAGCACCGGGGGGCTGTCAGGCCCGGTCTCACTGTGTTTGATGCCTCGCACCCGCGGCTGCGGCCATTGCAGAACTCATATTAAGTGACAATACTCTATAAATAGATATTTGTCAAGTGGCTTGGAGAGTTTTTTCTTCCTGTGGTGAATCCGTTTCCGCAATCACTCTAAATTGCTGGGTGGTAATGAGATACGGGCGTAGAACTAGGGCCGGGAGCTAGCTCAGGCCGCCTTTGGGGATTCTTTAGAGAGACCATATATTATCTAGGTAGAGATATTTTCAGGCATCACGGGTGCGTTGAGCCGCGTGCCAGCGTCCGACGCCAACTAGCAATCGTTGTGGGTTGGCATCGAGCGCACCGCTATCTTCCTCGCCCGGCGCGCTCCGAACGGGGCCACCAAGCCGATGGCCCTGGTCGGATCCGGCGGCTCCGTCTGACCGTATTCCCGGGCAGTCCCGCACAAGTGCCAGATCCTCGTCGGTGAACATCAACGTCGCCTCACAGATCGGCTCTTTCGCAGTCCGTTGCGCTGGGCCAGCAATCGCTCGCAGTTGATTCCAGCTTCCTTGCAAGGGTGGCCGTCGCGGAGAATCGCATAGATTTGTCCGCACGAGCTTGTGGGCGGTTGCCGGGATAGCGCGCTTGTGACCGATAGGTGTCGTCGTGGCACCGTAGCGGCCGTGGAGTCCGCTGTCCCAGGGGGGCTTTGCGGACAGGCGTGCGGGCGGCCGCTCCAAGTGGGCCAGATCCTTCATCCCCGGGCGTGATTGATGTCCAAGACCGTTACCTGCCGATTCCCGCATCCGAGGACTAGGGTAAGCCGGAGAGCCTTGAATCCCCCATGTGTAGAATGTTCCCCCGTGGGCGCACTTCAACCTCGAACAGAAGGATCCGAATCCGCCCACGCGAGCCCGGCGTCGGACGTACTCGCTCGCGAAGCCCTTTACAGTCTGGTGCTCGAACGGCAGGGAATCGTAGGCCGAGGGGCCGTCCGCGTCCACAGTCGCACCAGCGTCGGCGTGCTCCTTCACGGAGCCTCGTAGCGTCTCGCTGGTGCTAGAAGTGCGCGGTATGTCCCTTCCCGGCAGGAACATCTCGACTGCTGATCTGGCGGCTGCATTCCGCGCGGTCCATACGAGCGCAGAGAAACCCGTCTTCGTCGATCCGTTCGCACGCGTACTCTGCGGGTGGCCCTTTCGGCTGGCGCTGGCGTGCCCTCCCTTGGAACACGCACTGAACAGGCTCGCCCATGAGGCGCTGGCACCGATCACGATGTCGATTGTTCTGCGAGCCCGTTACGCAGAAACAGCTCTTGAAAGGGCTGTGGCATCGGGCGTCGGCCAGTACGTCATCATCGGCGCTGGGATGGATTCTTTCGCGTTTCGGCGTCCGGAGATGCTGCAACGCATTGAGGCCTTTGAAGTCGATCATCCCGTCACGCAGCGCAAGAAGCTGCTCCGCTCCCGCAAGGCCCGCCTCACGATTCCCCAGCAACACCATCTCATCGCGGCGGACCTGACCCGCACGCCGGTTACCGAGGCACTCGCCGGGTCACCGTTTGCCATGTCCCGGCGGGCGTTCCTGTCCCTCCTGGGCGTGGCGCACTACCTTCCCCGAGAGGCATTGGTTGCGACCGCACGGTCGATCGCGCGGGACCTGGCACCCGGAACACGTCTCGTCGTCGAGTACCTCTTGGACGAGGCTTCCTGCGGCCAGGGGGGCATAGCGTTGCGCGCCAAGATGCTGGAGTTCGTGCAGAGCCGCGGCGAACCCATGCGCGCGTCATATGCGATCGACGAAATGAGCGCATTGATGGTCTCGGCAGGGTTTGAGGTGATGGAGAACCTGAGGACCGGGCAACTCGAGAGCGCTTGGCGAGTGCCGTTCAGCTCTACTCCGCCCGAGACACTCAGTATCTTTGCCGTTGGCCAGTTTCGAGTCGGTGGACCGAGCGCCTGACCTCTCGGCCGCCCCGCCGTCAATCTGGTCGCCGCCCACTACGGACCGTCGGTCGGCGCGAGAACGATATTCGCCGTCCAAGGTAGTTCGTTTCCACGACCAAACATCCGCCGATGCCCGCTCCGGCATCCCGCCGGAACCTCTGCTAAGGAGTCTGAAGTCTGCCTCTATCGAACCTAGGTTGCGATTCACTGATTCATCGGCTCGTACTGTCGTGTAGGCGGTAACGTTGAGGCCAGCAAAGCCACGCCTCCGCGATTCTCGCTAGAATTGGCTCGTGGCCAAGTCGAAGGTCAGCAGGCGGCGGGCTCTGCAGGTTGGCGGCGCGCTCGCCGCCATGCCAGCGGCCAGCCAGCTTAAGGACAGTGCCGATGACATTGTCGGTGGCGACATCGCTGGGCTGCGTCGAGTCCGGCAGGAACTCGTCGACCCGCCCGCCGTTCCCCGGCACGACCAGGTCGCCCAAGGTGCGCCGGTCGTCGTCGAAGTCGAGCTGGTGGCCCGCGAAGTGAAGAAGGTGATCGACGGCATCGGCACCGAAATCCAGGCCCTTACGTTTAACGGTTCGATCCCGGGGCCTCTGATCATCTGCCACGAAGGCGACTTTATCGAGCTGACGCTGAAGAATCCGGCCGACAACGCCTTCATGCACAACATCGACTTCCATGCGTCGACAGGCGGGCTCGGCGGCGGGGCCCTCACCCAAGTGAATCCAGGCGAGCAGGTCGTGCTGCGCTGGCGTGCCATCAAGCCGGGCACGTTCATCTACCATTGCGCTCCAGGCGGTTCGATGACTCCCTACCATGTGGTTTCCGGCATGAACGGAGCTGTCATGGTCTTGCCACGGGGCGGCCTCAGCGACCGTGACGGGAGCCCGATACGGTACGACCGGGCCTACTACATCGGCGAACAGGATTTCTACATCCCCCGAGACTCCAACGGGAACTTCCGGAAATACAACGCGCCTGGGGAGGGAATCGCCGACATGCTCGGAGTGATGCGCAAGCTGACTCCGTCCCACGTGGTCTTCAATGGCCGGGCTGGCGCCCTCACGGGCGACCAGGCCCTGAAGGCGAGCGTCGGGGAGACAGTACTGTTCATCCACTCCCAAGCCAACCGCGACTCGAGGCCACACTTGATCGGCGGGCACGGAGACTACGTCTGGGAGCAGGGCTCGTTCGCGGACCCGCCCGCCCACGGGCTCGAGACGTGGTTCATCCGCGGCGGCTCGGCTGGCGCGGCCGTCTACACGTTTCGGCAGCCGGGAGTCTACAACTACCTCACGCATAATCTGATCGAGGCGGTCGAGCTCGGTGCCCTAGCCCAAGTCGCTGTCGAAGGTGACTGGGACGACTCCTTGATGACGCAGGTCCGGCCGCCGGCGCCGATTCCCGGCTGACGCTGGCGGGCACTCCAACGCAGTCGCGGGCATCCATGTTGCGGTCAAGCGGGCCCTGCGAGGGCCAGAGGATTCGCCGGACACCAGCATCCGCAATGCTTGCACGCAATGCGCTTCTGTTCAGCGCATCGTCCGAGGATGTGGTCACCGCGAGCTGTTTCCACAGCCGCTCCGAATGCTCGGGCGCAACCTCGCGTGAGAGCCTCTTATGTGATTCCTGAGGCAGCGGGATTTGCGGTTCTAGGGAGTTGCTGCCTTGGTCCCGGTTAGGGACAAGTCCGCTCTCTGTTTAGATGATGGGGTTACTAGCCAAGCCATCACAGCAAGGCAGGAGAGCGAACTTGTCCCCGAGAGACACTCTAGCACCGTACTGGACCGTACTGGATCATGTCCCAGCATGAGCCGGGCGGATAACCTTAGTAGCGGCAGTGCGTGAGGGTGGGCTGTCACCCACCCTCGCGAGCGCTCGCGGCAAACTGCTGCCAGCTTTGCAAGTTCCTTCCGATCAGCTAGTTGCTGCTTCAATCAATTTCATTTGCCAAGAGCTGCGTCGCCGGAGCTGATCATGTCGGCGCTCCCGACTATCAGTGGGTCCGGCCGGTCTACGACGCGGGCATCCTTGTTGGTATAGGGCAGCGCGGCCAAGAAGTGCCGCATGCAGTTCAGACGGGCACGCTTCTTGTCGTCGGACTTGACAATCGTCCACGGCGCGTCGGCCGTGTCTGTGTAGAAGAACATGGCCTCCTTGGCAGCCGTGTATTCGTCCCACTTGTCGAGGGACTGGCGATCGACCGGTGACAGCTTCCAGCCCTTGAGAGCGTCTTTCTCGCGGGCTTCAAAGCGACGTTTCTGCTCCTCCCTAGTGACGGAAAACCAATACTTGAACAGCAGAATGCCGCTGCGGACGAACATGCGCTCCAGTTCGGGCGCCTGACGCATGAATTCCAAATACTCCTTCCCGCCGCAGAACCCCATGACCCGCTCGACGCCGCCGCGGTTGTACCACGAGCGGTCGAAGAGCACGATCTCGCCTCCCCGTGGCAGGTGACGGATGTAGCGTTGGAAGTACCACTCGGTCCTCTCCCCGGAGGTCGGCTTGTCGAGCGCCACCACCCGGGCACCACGCGGATTGAGATGCTCCGTAAACCGCTTGATCGTCCCGCCTTTGCCAGCGGCATCCCTGCCCTCGAACAGGACGATGATCTTCCGGTTCTTGGCCTTCACCCAGTCCTGTACCTTGAGCAGCTCCACCTGCAGCTCAGCCTTCTCCCGCTCGTAGACCTTGCGCGCGAGCTTCTGCTCGTACGGGTACTCGCCGGTCTCAAAAAGCCGACGGATGACGTCGCGGTCTCGGTCCGGCGCTGCCAACTCGGATGTGCCACCACCGTCCTGTACGACAACGCCAGCGTTTCGTGGCGGATCCACCGTCTTCCCGCCGCTGTTTTCGGCCATCGCGGTGTCTCGTCCCACCCCGCAACAGGCTATCACGGCTGGTCGTGCTACAGCGTCCCTGGGCCCTCTGCCGAACACAGCAACGGTCGCATCGCCGATTCGGCCCGCTTCTGTTGCACGACTGAACCCCTGCCAGACATTCCCGGGAAGCTGGTCCTTGCCGGATCTTGGCCTCCGTTCGTCAAAGCCCCGCTTGAACTGCCGACTTCCGAGCGGTTCTTCGACTATCCCGCACAGCCATGGACAACCGGCAGGCATCTTCGCAGTTCGCTTCACTGTCTCGGGCCGGGCCATGTCGTTGTGGCACGACCGAAGGACTACGGCTCCCACCAAGCTGAAATGGGGCGCAGGACGCGACGGGCGAAGCGCCTCGCAAGCAATGGCCGAATATCGTTTCGGTCGGTCGAGCCGAGCTTCGTCACGCCGAATGGCCCGGGACTGCGGCCCCATGGACCACGGCAGCGTTGCCTGGACCGACCAGTCCGATGCAACACGAGGTCCGTGCCGCGCTGGCTTGCGCTCGACCTGTCGGCTGGACTTGCCCGCTGCCGGCTGGGGCGCGCACGTGACTGCCGAGACTGGCCGATCTCTCAATCACGGCCTGTTGGCGCGACACTCTATGACTGCCGACTCTTCCGGGATCGGAGATTCCCGGGGCACTCCCCGAAATCCGCTCCCCGTCGTTGCACTCGGCCCGCGATTGCGACCGAGCGCAAAGTAGATCGCTTCGCAGCATTGCCGCCCCCGGGAGTTGAGGGTTCCGAGCGGTCCGATGTCGTTCCAGTCCGTGACGGCTGCTGGCTGCGGCACCTACGTGATTCCCAATCAGGCACCGCCGGAGAGCATCCGTGCCAGCCCGCCCAGTGCCTGTTCGATACGGGCCGCATCGATGTTCTCCGGCAGCGGGACTGCAATCATCGGACGGTTCGTTTGCGGGTCTGTCCGAACGAGTTGCGAGATGCCCGCCCGGCTAGGCGTGGGGGCGTCGCCAGAGGCCTGCTGCGCGGCTTGGCCAGCGGGTTGAACGGGGGGGCCAGCCAACGCTTCGAGAAATCTCGTGCCAGCTTCAAATAGCCCCGTCAGCGCAACCTCGATGCTGGGCGCAGCTGGGGGCCGGTCGGTACTGCCGCCGGGAGGTGGCTCTGGCGTGCTGACCGGCGACGGAGGGGGCTTTGGGGTAGGCGGAGTGACGGGTTCGGCGCTGGAGGTTGGGTCGGGGACTCCGGGCTGCTTGTGCCCGTCTGTGCCAGGTTCCGGGTCTCCGGCCGGTGGGATAGGCTCGGCCTGGCGCTCGCCACCGTCCGCAGCCCCGGAGGTTCCATCCATCATCTCCTTGACCACTTTGAGAAATGTCGAGCGGCCCAGCTTCTCGAAGCTAACCTCGTCGGCGGTCGAATCGAATAGCCCCGAGAAGAGGGCCCTCTTGAGTTGCATCGTCTCCCAGACCCGCACTTCGATGCTCCCTTCTGTCACCATGTGAATCACTTGCACGGGCTGGGCCTGCCCCATCCGATGCACCCTTCCGATGCGCTGTTCCAGGCGTGCCGGGTTCCAAGGCGGCTCGAAGTTGATGACGGCCGAAGCCGACTGAAGGTTGAGGCCCACCCCGCCCGCATCGGTGGAGAGAAACACCATGCAGTTGGGATCTTCTCGGAAGCGGTCCATCAAGGCGCCGCGCTTGGGGCTGGGAACGCCGCCGTGCAGCGAAACGAAGTCGATCCCTAGCTTGGCCAGTTCCTGTCCGGCGAGGCGGGTCATCCGCTCGTACTCGCTGAAGACAACGACCTTCCGTCCTTCCTCGACCGCGAGTTCGCGGATGATCTCTTTGAATTCCTGCAGCTTGGGAGAGTGGTTCGTCTCCTTGTCGTAGAGGAACGTCGAATTGCAGAGCATCCGCATGTTCTGGATGGCGCAGGTGATGCGACGCAGGTCCACTTCCGACAGCCAGCCCTGTCTGGACCATTTGTTCATCAGCCTGCCGAGAATCTCGTACTGCTCCCAGTAAGGGCCCGCTTGCTGCTCGGTTAGCGGAACGGAGAATACTTGGTCGGTTCGCTCCGGCAGCTGCCTCAGTACCTCGTCGCGTCGCCTGCGCAGCAGGAGAGGCTCCAGCTGTCTGTGAATCTGATTCAACCCGCGATAGCCAATCAGCTTTCCGGTCTCTGTGGTCTGGACATGGTCGTGCAGGAAGCGGAAGGCGGGGCCGAGTGCGCGACCATCCACGAACTCGACAACCGAGTAGAGTTCCTCGACTTTGTTCTCCAGCGGCGTCCCGGTCAGGACGAACGCGTACCGGCTTTTGAGCTGCTTGACCGTTTGCGCCGTCTTTGTGGCCCAATTCCGGATGCGCTGGGCCTCGTCCAGAATGATCAGATCGGGCGCGAGGGCTTGGATCGCCTCCATGTCCCACCGCACCAGTTCGTAATTGATGAGGTTGAAGAATTTCGGGTCGTCGTAGCGCTTAATCCTTCGTCGTCTGTCACCGTCGATGACCTGCACCGACAGGTCGGAGAACTTCTCGATCTCGGTCTTCCACTGGTACTTTACGGAGGCAGGCGAGATCACCAAGACACGCTCGATACCCCGCCGACGCTTCAAGAGCGCGGCTGCTGCGACGGCTTGGACCGTCTTGCCCAGCCCCATGTCGTCGGCCAGCACAACCCGGCCGCGGCTAGCCGCGAACAGGACGCCTCGCATCTGGTACGGAAACAGCGAGACCTTGACCAGGCCGGGCAGGACGGACTGGCCCGCCTCGATCTTCTTGAGCTGCTCGCTCTCCCACGCGAGGCCTTCGTCACGCTCGTTCACACGGTCTACGTAGTCGAGGACGTCGCTGTAGACAACGGCTGTGCCGTCGGCGCGCCGCAGCTCCCCCAGGATGGACGCGAAGCGCGGGTACTGCGCTTTCGGCAGGAGCCCTGATTCGTCGAAGTAATCGGCAGCGACCGCCTCAAGCGTTGGATCGGGCCGGTCGGGAAGCTTCAACTGCACTTCAAGGCTCTCGCCGTACAGGAGGGAGAGGGACGCGCGCTCGCGCTCGTAGCGCTTGTACTCCAGCTTGGAGCGGTACCGTCGACGCAAACGTGCAAGCAGGCTCTCAATGTGCTTGCATGTTCCCAAGGTATTGCGGGCGAAATCGGGGCAGGAACAGTAGTTGTCGAAGAGGCCCGGGCCACGCATTGCGACCTTGTACTCGGTGTCACTGGCCGAGAGCACCTGGTAGTCGCCGAAGGGCTTGCCTTTGGGCCGAGAAAGGATCCGCTTGATTGCTTCGCTCGCACGTTTCTGACGCGCTTGGATCTGTTCTTCGACTAGCATGGCTCGTTCCTTCGTCTACCCGCCACGGCCCCGAACCGCGGACGGTTTCCGACAATCATAGCGATTCCCGAGCAGGCTTCCGCCGAGGCCGAGGCCGAGGCGCAGGCCGCCTTGCGTGGAAGCTCTGCGAGGCCTGTTGCCTCGAGTCGAATCTGAGGTCTTCGCCAACCGTTTAGCGGATCCCGCAAGGCAGATTGTTCTCGAAGCCAACCTCTCGGCCTCCGTGTCGGAACTGGGCTGGTCGCGAGCGTCACTGACCATAGTCGACGACGATTTGGGAATCCGCGATCCAAGGAGCGGCTGGGCAGCAGCAGCTGGGAGGCACACCGCGGGGAATCGGACGGCACCGAAAACCCTGTGATCAGAGGCCCCTGAAGGGCGTTACGCGACTACCGAGAGACACTGGTCGATTTGCAATGACTGTTCAGCGGGCGGCACCGGCGATCGAATTGCTAGCTCGGGTAGCCTTCACTCCGGGGCTTCTGGCGCTATCTGGCCTAGCCGGTCCGGCCGCGGCTCAAGGAGACGACTGTTCGCAAGTCGAGCGGCTTAGGATTCTTGCCGAAACAGCTTCACCGTTCAGGCGAGATCACCGACGACCGGACACTGCCCGTGCGGGCTAGAAACGGCTCGGTCAAATGAGGACCTCCGTCTCTGAGTCAGTTCGTACACCTCATGCTCGGCCCCAGCGGCGATGGAAGTGCCGGGCGCACGGGCCGAGCTGCCCGCCCGTTCCAACTCGAGCACGGAGAGCGGGTATTCGCTCTGGCCTGGCCACTTCACCGTCCGGGTGTCTGCCTTGTTGGCACCCGCCCGGTCGCACCGCGCCATCCGTGCGAAGCGAAGTGCAGCTTGGACTCTTGGTCGCGGGAGGTGGACGTATAGTAGAGGGATGCCGCAGTGGATTGCGAGCGCAGCGACGGTGGTTACCGCGTTGGTCGCGCTTGCGGCATTGATCGTAAGCATCTGGGCGAGCCGTCGTGTCGCTCGCAAGCGGGAGTTTGAACTCCTCTTGGAACGGATTGATCGGGAGGCTGCCAAGCGCGAGGAGCGGATCGATCGGGAGGCCGCCAAGCGCGAGGAGCAGTTCGAGAGAGAGGCCGCCAGGCGCGAGGAACGGATCGATCGGGAGGGGGCCAAGCGCGAAGAGGCAATCCGGGCGGTGATGGATCGCAGCGACAGAAAGTTCGAAGTACTGCAGAAGCGAAGCGACGAGTTGTACCGGCAGCTGGTGGAAATCACCGCACGAGCGACGTACGCCGGTGCCGTTCCAGAGAGGGCGGCAGAGGTAGCTCCCGCGACTGGCCAAGGCGAGGCGGTGGCCGCACAGGATGTGCTGGGTGGCCAACCGAGCGACTAACGGTCGACCGTGGCTAGCCGACCGTCGAGCGCAGCAGCCACAGGCGAGCGGCTGGCATGCCGGTTGGCGTGGATGGCTGGAGTGGGCGGGGCAGACAGGCGCTTGATTGGCATTCACCCGCTCGAAACTGACCACGGCCCGGTTCGTCTGGCGCAAGCCGGAGCACAGCTGGACCACGAGCGATCCCATCGCGGGGCGGCCTCATGCACAAATCGACGGAGTTGTTTCGGCAAGAGGCCTTACACCAGGGGTGCGGACCAAGGTGTGCTTGTCCACCCCAGATCTAGCCTCTGGACGTACGTGCTTCAGGGATCGGTTGGAGTCAAGCGATAGCGGCTCGATTACGTTGAGGCTTCCAGACCGGCAGGATAGGACATTCGGGCGAAGCCTGATCCGCAAGGTGGGGATGCGGAGACGACTCCTCCCGAGGCGCTACGCCTGCTGGATCACGAGAGGCGTGTCCGTCGCCGTGACCTGGATGTTCTCAGCGGGGAACAGCCATCCCCCTACCCCGGATTCTACGGCACCGGGACGGGCCTTGCCGCCCTTGGATTCTGGCGGCAGGGATGGTGCCGCATCTACCAGGCACCGCCAGCCTCAATGCGCACAGACAATCCGGTTCGCTGATTTCGCAGAGTACTGGGCAGGTCGCCGCAGTTCTGGACCCATGAGAGTGACCGCCCGCGAACGCTCCGTAGCAGTGCGAGGGAGCGGCCCCCGGCGCGCTTGGCGTAGTCGGTCGCCAAGTCCCCCGCCTGCAGCTGCCCGACCTGTCCGCGCAAGGCGATTACCGGACTCGACAGAGATCCCAGCGAGGCCTTGGGAATTGCGGAGGCAGCTCTGTTGGCCCCCGATTTGACTTTACAGATTCTTTACATATTGTGAGGTTCAGTTCCCGGGTGCAGTACCGCCATGCAAGAAGAACGATTTCCGCCATCCTGCCCGTTGCTCCAAGATCCCCGGGCGGTAGCCGCATGGACCGCCTGCTGCGCTAGGTACTTCCGACCCTTGGCGACGCGCATTACCGGGGACGGGAGTCTGGCCGAGGACGCGCTGCAGGAGTCTTGGTGCAAGATCCTACGCGGAATTTCAGCCTTCCGGGGCGGGCCGACGGCCTGCCGCTGGGTGCGGCGCATCGTTGCCAACAGCGCCTGCGACATCCGTGGCCGGACCCTGCGCCGCCGCGAGGTCCGACTCGAGCGCGCCCGGGAGCAAGCGGATCCCGGCGCGGATCCCGAGACCCGTGCAAGCGACCGGGAGATGCTGCGCGTGCTGCGCGAAACGGTCGCACTGCTGCCCGCACCCTACCGCCGGGTGATCGAGCTGCGCTTCGAGCGGGAGTTGTCCACGGCCGAGACAGCCGAGCGGCTGGCGGTCTCCCGCTCGAACGCAGCCACTCGCCTGGACCGGGCCCTGCGCCTGCTCAGGAGGCGTTTCCAAGCCCGGACTGGACAGGGGCCTCGGCCACTCTGAGCAACGGGGGGCGACGGCTCACTGTTCGCCATCCCGGTCGGTCCGAGCGTAGGGGTAGTCCCTGGGAAGGGCGCGGTCCAGACGACGTCGCGCGGCACGATAGCGGATTTGGCAATCCCCGGCCTCTTCCCTCGCGAGGCTCTCGATGGCGGCTTTTCGTGCCAGTGGCCAGCGCTCTGCCAGGAGCCCGTCCAGATCCTGATCCAGCGGAGAGTTGGGTCGTTCGCTTCGCAGCCGCTCGATCTCGCGGTGGGCGTCGGCTACGACCCGCAACCACAGCGCACGCAGGTTCTCAGACATGAGTTCAGCAGGAGAAGACCGCGGGATGCGTCCCTGCCGACCGCCCTCCATTAGAGCAGACCACCTCGCGGCAATGCCGACGCGGGCGATTGCGGTGCAGGACCCCGCAGACAAAAAATCTGTGCTCGGAGGAGCTCTGCCAGCGTTAGGTGTTAGAGGGGCAGCCGGTGCACTGTCTCGCCCAACGGGAGGAACTTGGCATGAAGAACAATCTTGCATTCGCGGCACTGGCAGGACTATTTGTTGTCCTGCCGCTCGGTACCGCGGCGGGCGGATCTGCGAGCGACCCTGAGGAAGTGCTCGTTCAGTGCGATGTCGCGGCTCTGAGCGACGCCTTGGAGCAGGGAGCCAGCGCGAATAGGGTGCAAGCGGAGGGCGGGGCGGCGGCTCTGCACTACGCCGTGGAGTGCGAACCCGACATGGCTGGAACGCAATACAAGGCTTTCCAGGATTGGGGTTTCTGATGATTCAGCATGTGGACAAGCCGGATTCCCTGAGTGAAGACGCGTGTTGCGCTGGAGCAGCGCATAGTGCTTCGCAAGGCCTGCTGTGTCCGCCGAGGGAGGCGCTGTTCAAACGGCGTGGAAGGCGGGCAGGTGATAAAGGCTGGTTGGATGGAACGAGGAGCTGCCAATGCCAATGTTGAAGACAGCAGTGCTGACCCTAGTGGCGGTCGGGGCCGCGATTGCGCAATCCAGCTACGACGATGAGCGGTTCCATAACTGGGGGCGAGTTCACGAACTTCAGCCCGGACGGCAGATTGTGGTCCGTCCATTCAAAGGAATGGGCAGCAAGGTCTTCGCCACTTATGTATCGAGCGATGCCACCGGAATCGTCGTCCGCCTGAAGAACGATCAGAAACTCGAAATCTCCAGGGACCGCATTCGATCTGTCATGCGCCGAAAAAGGATGCGCAACGCAGTTCTGATCGGCGCGGGCACTGCGTTCGCGGTCGCGGCATTGTCGACCGCCTGTGTTCCCGATCTTGTTCAGCCGTTGGCGGCTCTGTTCTTCGGCGGGTCCGCGGCGGGTTTCGGTGCGATCGGCGGCAGTCTCGTGCGTCTTGTTGGTCGGAACGTACTTGTTTATCGCGCAGCGAAGGGGCCTCGTGGGCAGTCGAGCAACTTGGAAGCACCTGATGCGGGGAAAGTGTGGGCCGGCGGCGAGGTCAAGTGGGTAGCTCGGCCGTTCGCGTAATCGATGGGGATACGCTTATGCATATCCGGAAAGGGTTCTCGCCAAGCGACCATTGCTTGCGACCCAGCGAGCTTGGCTTTCAGATTGCTCCGTAAAGACGTCCGCCCTGATGACCGGGGAACGCCGGCCGGCACCGTCAGTGCCGCGTGGTCAAGGTCGGCTCCCGATTGAGCATCTCGGCCAACGAATCGAGCTCGGCATCCGCCGAGTAACCCAGCACCTCATTGAAGAAGCGGTGGTCTAGCTCCCGGCGAACTGGGTCGTAACCAAGATGAGCGAAACCTTGCAACGGCTTGTGGCGGAGGTTTCGGAAGAGGCTGCGGGCTGCTTCCAACTGGTCTTCCGTGAGCCGATCTACGTCCAACACTGGAAGCTTCCGACCTAGTTCGTGCGGCATTCCGCTCCGTCCGAGATATGGTCGGTTGGCGTGGACGATTCGCAGCAACAGTCCGAGAGTGCCGTTCAGCCACAAGCACAGGGCTTCTTCCTTCCCGGCTGAAGGCTGCTTCGGCGACAGCGTAATCCATGAGCGCACCCCTAGCATCGCTTGGTCCGTTAGCACGGCAGCCAACCGCTGGGGCGCGTGACGCAACTCCCCGGCCAGTTGCAGCCGGCTTGCTCTGGCCAGCATCTCGGACTGCTTGCGCGCGTCCTTCTCCGGGCGTGCCTGTAGCCGCGCGTTTGCTCCGGTCTCGAGCGTTGTGATGTGCCCGGATCGATGATGCCAAATTGCAGGCGAGCCTGCCCGAGTGGGATCCTCGGTTTCCACGATCTCAAACAATCCGTGCGTCGGATTCTTGATCTGCATGTGGTAAGGCCCAAGTTCACAGACATTCTCGAGTCGGGTGATCGGAATAGAGTACTCATGCCCCGCGACATGCCACCTCCCCTCGCCCGCCAGGGTGCGGGCCAGATTCGCCAACCTGCCCTGCATGAATGTCGCAAGCGTCCATGCCGCCCCGTCTAGCTCTGCTTGCTTGACCGTCAGGACTTCGCCCCACACGCTATCCCCCAATCGGATTTCCTGTTGATCCGCACTGGGCGTCAAGCGGAGGGATTCAAGCAACGCCCTCGCTAGCGCCATGGCCTCGATCGGCTCATCCGGATTCCGTCGCAAGTTGACGAAACGCGTGCATCGGACGGAATTCACTGCCTCGTAGCCCTTCTTGGTGGCGACGATCAGAGTCTCGGCAATCCGCGTGGATTCGGAAAACGCGACGAACAGTCGACCTGGCAAGCTCTCCGTAGCGTGTCGACTCCGAACGTCGTGGCTTACGACTACCCACTCGACGTTAAAATCCCTCAGCAGCATTTCCCGGACCGGGCTCCATCGACTCCCGGTCAGCGCCGTGGCCGGAAGCACGAACGCGATTCGTCCCCCTGCTTTGACTTTCTCGCTGGCCAGCACCACGAACGCCGACCCGAGGCCCGCGTACAGGCTTGCC
>JAJDTX010000036.1 GCA_022826925.1 Bryobacterales bacterium | reverse complement strand
GGCAAGCCTGTACGCGGGCCTCGGGTCGGCGTTCGTGGTGCTGGCCAGCGAGAAAGTCAAAGCAGGGGGACGAATCGCGTTCGTGCTTCCGGCCACGGCGCTGACCGGGAGTCGATGGAGCCCGGTCCGGGAAATGCTGCTTAGGGATTTTAAAGTCGAGTGGGTGGTTGTCAGCCATGATGCACGCAATCGACATGCTCGCGGGAGTCTGCCGGGACGCCGCTTCGTGGCGTTTTCCGAATCGACCAGGATCGCCGAGACGCTGATCGTCGCCACCAAGAAGGGGTACGAAGCAACGAATGCCGCCCAATGCGCAAGATTTGTCAATTTGCGGCGAAACCCGGACGAGCCGACCGAGGCCATGGCGCTAGCGAGGGCGTTGCTTGAGACTTCGTCTGCGAGGCCTGCTGAGGATCGGCACGAGATCTGCTTGGGGGACACCGTTTGGGGAGAAGTCCTGACCATCGAGCAATCAGAACTAGACGGGGCGGCATGGACGCTTGCGACATTCACGCAGGGCAGGTTGGCCGAGGTGGCCAACGCCCTAGCTGGCGAAGGGATTTGGCGTGCCGGAGGTAACGAATATCCGATCCCAATCACGAGGCTGGAAGAAGTGTGTGACGTCGGCCCGTACCATATGCAGGTCAGGAACCCCACGCATGGGCTGTTCGATATCGTCGACACCGAGGATCCAACCCGCGAGGGAGCGCCCGCGCTTTGGCATCACCGGGCGGAGCGGATCACAACGCTGGAGACGGTAGCGAATGCGAGACTGCGAGCGCGCCCGGACAAAGATGCGAGCCTTCAGGCCGAAATGCTCGCGAGAGCGAGCCGCCTGCAGTTGGCCGGGGATTTGGGCCACGCGCCCCAGCGCGTCGCCGCCGTACTGACGGAACGCGCCATGCTCGGCGTGCGTTCTTGGATTACGCTGTCGCCGAAGCAGCCTTCCGCCGGGAAGGAAGAAGCCCTGTGCTTGTGGCTGAACGGCACTCTTGGGCTGTTGTTACGAATCGTCCACGCCAACCGACCATATCTCGGACGGAGTGGAATGCCGCACGAACTAGCTCGGAAGCTTCCGGTGCTTGACGTAGATCGGCTCACGGAAGGCCAACGGGACGCAGCCCGCAGCCTTTTCCGAAACCTCCGCCACGAGCCGTTGCAAGGCTTCGCTCACCTTGGTTCGGACCCGGTTCGCCGGGAGCTGGAACACCGCTTCTTCAATGAAGTGCTCGGATATTCGGCAAATGCTGACCTCGATTCATTGGCTGAGATGCTGAATCGGGAGCCGACCTTGACGACGAGGCACTGAATGGCGGCTTCAGTCAGACTGATCGCGGGCGCGGCATGCGCTTTCAGGCCGCATCGGGCCGCCTCACGCAGGTTTGCAACGGTGGGAGCCCGGGATAGGTCTGGCCGCGCCTTCCGATATATCCGGTCGAGTTCGGGTCGAGCAGCAGCACGGCGCTGGCTGACAGTCGCGGAGGCAAATTGTCGGGCTGATCTCGTTCAGCGATCCGGCAAGGACACTTCATGACTGAGCGCCTGGGAAATACGGCCGAGGTCGTCCTCAACGCCGAACTCGCAGCGCTGCTGCGGGGGCACGGCTTGGAAGCGGAATCCGAACAGTCTCTTCGCCTGCCGCCAAGACGGCACCAAGTCGACGTCCTGATCGAACTCGGTGAGTTCGCCGTAGCCATCGAGGCCGAATTCGGACCCGGGCGGACAGTGCTGGCGGACGCAGCGAAGCGCCTGCCAGAGACGCCGCTGCATTGGCGGGGACTCGCCGTTGATTCCGTGTTTGCCTTGGTCTATCCCAACGACCTACAGCGAATGCCGGAGAGTCGTGCTCGGGCCGAACTGGCCAAGCGCGCCGACCTGATCTTTGAACGCGTAGATTCTCGCGCTGGCGGCGATGCGTCTGTCGATAGCCCGGATGCGCAAGCGATGCGGACCAAACACACCGGTTCGGTAGCAACGCTGGCCGAGTTTCTGCACAACTTCTGGATTCAAAGCTCCAAGGCAGGGTCCGTCGAGGATGCGGTCGAACAGGCTTCGCTCGCGATAGAGCAAGCGAGCGCGATTCTGCGCAGAGCCGCCCGCCCGCATCCGCTGCAAGATGTTGACAGTGACCCCGAAGCGACCAGCGCCTTGATTTGGCTCAATGCGCTGTTGTTCCAAGAGTTGCTTGCCCGGAACTTGGAAGTCAGCAATCTGCCCGGCGAATTCCGAGACAGAGTTATCCCAAGACCCGAGCCTAGCGGCCACTCTAGGAAGATCCGAGAGCAGTGGGAGGCAATCCTAGAGATCAACTGGTGGCCGATTTTTCACGTCGCCTGCGAGTCCCTGCGCGTCGCGCCGCCGTATGAGGCATCCCAGGCGCTGCGTCAGTTGATCGCAGCTGCTGAGGACATAGCGATAAAGGGCGTTATTCGGCGTCACGACGTGGCCGGGCGAATTTTCCACCGCCTGCTCGGAACGCGGAAGTTCCTCGCTACGAACTACACGACGATTCCGGCTGCGGTATTGCTGGCCAGCCTCGCCTGCGACGGTCGGCACGCGCTCTGGGGCGGTATTGACTGGATGTCGCCGAGTGAGCTGGCCAAGCTTCGCATCGTGGATCCGGCCTGCGGCAGCGGGACGCTGCTCATGGCGGCGCTGCAAGAGTCGCTCACGCTGCATCGGCGGGCGGGAGGCGACAGCGAGAGCCAAGGGGCGACCATTCGGCTCCTGCTTGAGAACGCGCTGCATGGCTACGACGTGGTCCCGGCGGCTGTGCACTTGACGGCCGCGACGCTCTCCATGGCGGAAACGCGGCAACTGATCGGCCCGATGCCGCTGTTCTGGATGCCGCACGATG
>JAJDTX010000022.1 GCA_022826925.1 Bryobacterales bacterium | reverse complement strand
GGTCATGTCCCAGCCGGTGGCGGCGTTGAGGAGCTCCAGCGCCTTGGTGTCGTCGTAGTCCAGGAACTGGCAGAGGCCGACGGTGTTGCGGACGGAGGTGCGCTTGAGGCCGGCGCCGGTGTGGTCGCCGCCGGTGGGGGTGATGGGGTAGTTGTCGCGCATGTCCTTCATGGCGCGCGGGTCGTGCATGGCGACTTCGAGGCCCTTGACGTGGACGACGTAGTCCTCGGCGTCGCCACCGATGGTGCGGGCGGCGCGGAGGGCGCCCTCGGCCAGGAGATCGCCGATGCCGTCGCGGTAGGCGATTTTCTCGATCAGGTCCAGAAGGTCCTGGGCCGAGCCGAATTGGAGGGACTGACCGTCTTCATTGTAGTCGCGCAGGCGGCCCATTTCGTCCATTTCCATGGCCCAGGCGATAGTGGCGCCGGCGGAGATGCTGTCCATGCCCAGGTAGTTGAGCATCTCGTTGCCCTTGCAGACGGCCATAATGTCGGTGACGCCGGTGTTGGTGCCGATGGCGGCCAGGGTTTCGTACTCGGGGCCGCCGTACTTGGGTCGGACCTTGACCTTGGGCGTCTCGATCTTGACCCGCTTCTTGCAGCGCACGGAGCAGGCGAAGCAGCGGTCCATGTGATCGATGACCTTGTCGCGCATGGCGATGGCGTCGATGTTGGCGGCGCCGTCGAGCTGGCCGTCGCGGAAGTTGTGGACGATGAGGTGGCCTTCGAGTTGCTTGGAGCGGACCATCGCACCGGTGCCCCAGGTGTGGAGACGGTGGTGGGTGCCGCCCTCGCCCAAAGTCTCGCGGGCGACCCAGCGGGCGGTGTCCCTGACCGGTTCGCGGTCGGCCACCTGGACACGGGTGCTGCCGCGGACGGCGATGGCCTTTAGGTTCTTGGAGCCCATGACCGCGCCGAGGCCGGTGCGGCCGGCGACCTCGTTGAGGTCATTGACGATGCAGGCGTAGCGGACGAGGTTCTCGCCGGCCGGACCGATCTGGGTGACGCGGATCTGTTGGTCGCTGAGTTCCTCGCGGATGGCGGTTTCCACGGGGCCGGTGATCTTTCCCCAGAGATGGGTAGCGTCGCGGAACTCGACCTGGTCGTCCTTGATCCAGAGATAGACGGGTCTAGACGCGCGGCCCTGGATGACGATGCCGTCCCAGCCGGCCTGCTTGAGCTCGGATCCCCAGTAGCCGCCGGCCTCGGACTCACCGAAGAGGCCGGTGAGCGGCGACTTGGCGCCCACGCTGTGGCGGCCGGCGCCGGGCAGGGCGACGCCGGTGGTGGGGCCCATGGCGAAGACCAGGCGGTTGACGGGATCGAAGGCGTCGGCGCCGCGGGGCGTCTCGGTCAGCAGGTAGTGCGCGATGAAGTTGCGGCCGCCAAGGTGCTTGCGGAAGAAGGCGTCGCCGGGCTGCTCGGTCCAGCAGCGTCGCTCGGTCAGGTCCACGCGCAGGATTCGGTTCTGGATCGCGGTTGGCGCCATCAGCTCGCTCCCATTCCGCCGGACATCGGGACCAGGACCTCCAGCGTATCGCCATCGCGCAATCGCGTCTCGCGCGAAGCCAGAACGTCGTTGACGCCGAGGGTCAGGCGGCGCGACTCATCGAGGCCGTGGGCGTCAAGCAGATCGCCGACGGTTGAGCCGGCCGGGGCCTCTATGACACGGATGCGGCCTTCGCCGGGGAAGAAGCGGGCAAGGTCGGCGTAGGGGCGGACGCGGATGCGGATGTGATCGTCTTGTTCCGCGGGCCTTGGCATGCGTTTCGAATGATTGGTGCCGCGTTTCGTGGTTACGATATCGGACCAGTACTCGTGCCGTTCTGACAATGATCCCGCGAAAACCCCCGAAACACGTGCGCCGCCAGCTGGAAGGGTCCGGTAACCTGGACTCTCAGAGTCCAGATAGCGAAGCTCTGACCAGGTTGACGGAGCCAGCCAGTCCCGAACCGGTTGACCCGCTAGCGCTGCTTGAGGAGATCCGGCGGCGACGTGAAGCGCTTGGACCGATTGACCTGAGCGACGAGACTATTCGGGCATTGCGGGACGAAGGCCGTCGCTGATCGATGCCGATAGCGAGGTGTCAGCCGCTTGTGGGCTAGGACCGCCCCAAGGAGTGGCTACTCGCAGGCAGGCTTGATCATGGGTCGGCAGGGGAGAGCCGCTAGCTTGAGAGATACTCCTTGATCGTAGGAGCGACAACATTCTGGATATAAGGCGATTCTGGATCTCTTCCCCACCACCCAGCTTTGCCGCCCGCGGAAGGATGCATGAAGCTAAGCAAAGAAACTTGCGTTCCATCAATGTCCACAATCTCGGCCTTAGGGCTGCGCCTTATTGGCTGGAATGCACTTGCCATCCAGTGCCGGACGCCTACGCCTTGAGCAACGATGACCGTCGGTTGAAGGATCTTTAGTGTGGCAAGGAAATGGCGAGAGCAGTTACGCTGCATTTCTCGACTTGAATATCCCTTCATCACTCCAGGCTTCTCCACTACTGTACAAAGGAGATAGTTCACCAAGGCAAAACCGTCGAATACGTGACTATTCAGATCGCCCAATAGAGACTCGCCTTCTTTGTCTTCTCCGGGTTCACGACCAAGGAGCAGGCGCAGGATCAAGGTTGTGCCTTTCATGTGATGGTTGCGGTCCTTGAACATTGCTTTCGACGAGTTTGCAATCATTTCGGAGCGGCTTGAGAGCGTGACGCAACTTGGTTTGTGTCCATACTCCTGGCCCACCACAACAATGCGCGTCGGTCTTCCGTCGACTTCCAGATCGTAGTGCTTGCCAACGTGGCTCATTTGACCTTCGTAGAACGGGAAACCACAGCGGCTCGCGCGACACTCATCGAAACTGCCGCAAATGAAGGAGCCGTTTGAGAGCAAGTTCTCGCGGATGTAGTCGTCGAGACGCGCGATTCTCTTCCGGGTCTTCTCAGGGTATGAACGGATCATCGAGCAGAGGTTACGAGGGCACGCGGACGCCGTTGCAGTTGGTTTCCACGCGGTAGACGCTGCCGCGGGCGGTGACGAAGAGGGTGGACCAGTTGGGGCCGCCCCAGGCGAGGTTGGCGGGTTGCTCAGGGAACTTGACGAGGCCGACCACGGCGCCGTCGGGCTCGATCACCCACACGGCATTGCCGGGTCCGGTGGACCACAGGCGGCCGTTCGTGTCGCACGTCATGCCGTCGGGGTTGTTGGGTTCGGGATAGGGGTCCATGTCGACGAACTGGCGCGGGTTGGCCAGCGTGCCGTCGTCGGTTACGTCAAAGGCCCAGATGTCGCGCGGTCCGCCTGAGTCGCCGATGTAGAGCGTCTGTTCGTCCGGCGAGAAGGCGAGGCCGTTTGGGCGGATGAAGCGGTCGGCGACGAGCGTGAGATCTCCACCGGTGTCGAGGCGGTAGACGCCGCAGATGGGCTGTTCCTGGACTTCGGGCGGAAGGTCGACGATCCCGTAGGGCGGGTCGG